>CAYWVR010000015.1:0-80029 GCA_964461715.1 uncultured Anaerolineales bacterium | reverse complement strand
CATTACACAAGACGCCCATCCCGCCCCGCTTGCCCATCTTGTCGCGAAGCGCGTCCGGGCGATGCTCCCACGTCTGCCATGGAGCGATTCCGCCAACGGGTCTACGAGTTGGGCCTGCAGCTCCGCACGGACGCCGCGAAGGCGTCCTTCTCCCCCCCCCGGAGGATGCGGCAACGGGACGCTGGCGCCGCTGGATGAATGGCTGGGGGTGATCGAGAGCCTCGTCAGCGTCGGAGCGCGGGAGATGTGTTGCCGGGCGTCGATGCCGAACTCGGCCACGGACTCGCCCACCGTGCCGTGCTTCATTTCGCCGCCGTGGGCGACCTGTTCGAGGGAGCCGACGATGCTCGGCCGGATCGGCGAGTTGGTCTTGAAGTCGGACACGTTGCGAACGGAGCAGAAGGCCCGCCAGATCGCCGGCACGCCGTTGTACGCATCCAGCAGGACCTTGTTCGCCACGTTTCCCGGCCTCTGAGCCGGCGTTCCCCCAAGTCTTTTCCCGACCGGCGACGACCCCAAACCGGTCGGCCCACGCTCCGCCAAAGCCCTGCTGGCCCGCCGGTGGCAATCGTACAAGAACACGTTGCGCGCCCGCTCCGGCACCGACCCGAGCGGGGATGCACCGAGAGGAACTCGGACGGTCGGAGGCATACCGCATGAGGGATGGGTGGGCAGGCGCACTGGCGGGCGTGTGCATGATGGGGGCGAGCGTCCTCGTGTCGTTGGCGGCCGACGCGGCAATCGCGGCACGACCTCGCGATCCCGCGCCGTCGACGGGACTGCCTTCGCCGAGCGTCAACCGGGGCCGCAAGGGCGTCTACCGCGTCACCAGCAGCCGCCCGGGCTACAACTACTACGTCTGCGTCATGGGCGACTTCACGCCCGACGCCCCGGCCGGGATTCATGTCTTCTTTCACGGCCTGGGCGGCCAGGCGATGGCCCGCAGCTTCGCCCTGTGGAAGCCATATCTAACCGCGGGCCGCTGCATCGGCATCAACATGGAGTACACCGACGGCAATCCCCACCAGGATGCGGCCGGCAAGGCCGCCGCCGCGCGCGGGGCGGTGCGTCAGGTGATGGCCGACTACCCCGTGGCGGTGGGGCGCGGGGCCCTGACCGCGTTCTCGGCGGGCGGCAGCCCCGCCGGCGCGTGGTTCAAGGCCCATGGCGTCCGCGCCGCGGCGCCGAGTGCGGACTGGCCCTTCTCGCACGTCAACGTCTTCGGGGCGTCTCTGAACGCCGGGACGGAGCGGACCGCTCGGCCCGCCAGTTGGTTCCGCGCGATGGGCGACGGGGAGGAACGCATGGCCCCCGGCCTGCTCCGCTACATGACCCGCCAGACTGCCGCCAACCTGACCGACGCCCGGCCCGGCACCTGTCCGGACATCCTGTTCCTCGTCACCCGGGGGCGCGGCCACACGATCCGGCCGGAGGAAGTGGCCCTGTCGACGGACTGCTTCCGGCGGTCCGCGACCGTGTTCGCACCTTTCCTTTACCGCCCGCCGGGCGTTGACCGGAACGTGGCCGCAGCCATCGACGCGGCCAACGGTCACCGGTTCGCCGAGGCCCTGGAAACGAAGGGCATCTCGACCGGCCTGAAACGCCTGATCGAGCAGCACATGATGCGCCAGATTCAGGTCTGTCACGAGCTGGCCCGCACGGACCCGTCGCTGGCCCGTGTGTACGGCGACCTCTGCGTCCGACAGTTCGCCGGCGCCGATGCCGCCGCCAAGCGCCTCGCAGCCGTCCTCCCGGACGAAGAGGCCGTCGCCGTCCGCAAGCGCTGGCACCTCCAGTTCGAGAAGATTTTCACCGGCAAGGGCATTGCGCTGGCGCCGGGGGCGGCCGACTACCTGCGGGAGATCGCCCGGGCCGCCGGGCCCGAATCCACGATTGGCGTCATGGCCAAGCACTATCTCGCCTTCGAGTAGAAGGGCCGCAACACCGACGTGCACACGCCCCCCGCCCTGCTCTCCGGACGGTTGAGGGCCACCGAGCGGACGGACTTCCAGTGGAGGGGGGTTGCGTAAGAGAGAGGCTGGGCCGGCGACCCGGACCGCCCCTACTGCCACAGCTTCTCGACAATCGCCCAGAGCGGCGGGACGAAAAGGATCGTGCCCACGACGAGGGCCCCGAGCGAGCTCATCAGGACCGCCCCGGCGGCCACGTCCTTGGCGATCTTGACCGTCGGGTGACGCTCCGGGACGGCGGCGTCGGCCAGGACCTCCAGGCCCGTATTGAAGGCCTCCGAGACCCACACGATCGCGATGGCCAGCACCAGCGTGCACCATTCGTCCAACGTCAGCCGCACCACGGCCCCCAGCACCAGGGCCAGGGCCGTCACCACGGCGTGCAGCCACGCGTTATGCTGGCTGCGGAGGACGAATTTCATACCGTTGGCGGCATGGCGGAAGCTGCGCAGGCGGCCCCCGACCGTAAAAGCCGACTGGTAATAGGGCTCGGTCTCCAGGCGGCGGTATTCTCGCCGGTCGTCGTGGCGTATGCCCACGAACCGCCCTCACTTCCCCCCGTCGAGCTCGGCCAGCCGCTCGCCCATCGTGGCCCGCATGGCGGCCGGGAGGTCCTCCTCGGCCAGGATGCGGCGGGCCCCGTCGGCGAACATCGGGCGCGCGAAGTCCGTAGTGAAATATCGGTCAGGCCGACGCTCCCGCAGAGCCAAAAATCCCTCGAACTCCTCAAAGTACGACCCGTAGATGTGGAAACTGTCCGCGAAATGGAGGTATTCGCCCGGTTCGACGCCCAGCTCGCCCGCCACCTCACGCTGGAGCTCCGTGAACGCATACATGTTCATGAAGGCGGCCTTGAAGGCGTCGTTGGAGCGGATGTGGATGTGCAGGTTCAGCCGGTCCCCGCCCCCACCGCCGGGGTCCGGCTCCACCCGGAACCACATCCGCTGGAGGCACGCCGGGTCGGTGATCCCGATGTCCTGCCACGCCTGCCACGTCACCGCCTGGGCCCGACGCGTGTGCGGCACTTCCTTCAGCTTCGCCACCACCGCGGCCACCTGGTCGATGGGCTCCTCCAGGCCCGGCACGCGATACGCGAAGAGCCGTTCGTGGTACGTGTACTCCCACTTGCCCTCCTCGGGGGCGATCCAGTGGTCGTGGACGCCGTAAAGGACCTCCGCCCGGTACATCTCCAGGTCCTCCAGCCCCCCGGGGAACGCCTTGTGGATACGCGGCTCCCCGAACGGCTCGGCCACGTGGATCAGGCACGCCACGTCCCGGCTCTCCGGGTCGCCGGGCTTGTCGTACTCGGTGCGGAACCGGGCCCCCTCGGCCCAGGTCCGGCAGACGGCCTCCTCCCAGGCCTCGGGCAGCGTGCGGCACTCGACGCGGATGGATTGCATGCGGGCAGCGCCTCCCAGGCTCGCAACGTGCGGTGGCCGGATTCTAGCGCCCGCGGCGGCCTCACGCAAGCTCATTCGGATTTCCCCGCGCCCACCGGGCCACAGGGCGGCTTAGGCTTGCCCGCGGCCCATCCAATCGCTGGATCGAGTGCCACACGTCTCCCTGATGCGAAAGGGGCCGTCCATGGCGCCGATACGCGGTCCGGCTGCGATTCTGGCGGTTCTCGGGGTCCTCCTGGCCAGCGGTTTCACCCATGCCGCCCTGGCCCGCGACTACACTGCCGAAGGCGTCCTGGAGGTGCGTCCGCCGGTGGGCGCCACGCTGCCCGACGGCCGCCTCATCCAGAGCCATGCTTGCCCTCCGTAGCCTTGGCGAAGGGGGGACCCCGGAGCCCTGAACCGTTTTCACTCGACGACGTTAACCTTCACCTTCCCCAGTTTCCCCGCCGTCCCCACGTAGGTTCCCGGAATCGCGTCTTTCGGGCCGCCGTAGGCCTTATCGAGGGCCCCGGAAAGGACCACGTCGCCCTTTTCGAGGGCGAACCCGCGGGCCACCAGGGCGTTCGCGAGCCATTTGAGGGCCTCCCATGGGCTCCCCATCACGTTCGTCGCCGCCCCTTCGTACACGACTTTGCCCTCGTAGAGCACCTTCCCGACCACTTCGTCAAGGTTTACCGTCTCCGGGTCCTTCCTCGGCCCGAGGACGAACCGGTGGGCCCCCACGCCCGCGGCCACGATGTCCGCGACGGTCTGCGGGGCCCGGGTCTCGTCATAGCGGGCATCCGGAATATCGAAGCCGACGGCCACGCCCCGGACGTGTTTCCTCAGCTCCTCAATCGTCTCTACGGGCCTGGAAATGCGCTTTCCGATGATAAAAGCCACCTCCGTCTCGATGTGAAACCCGTTAAACTCATCCGCCCGGATGGTCCCGCCGTCCGGCACCCGCTGGCTCTCGAAGAGCCGCCCGTAGGCCGGTTCGTCGATGCCCCAAGCCTGCTGGGAGGCCTTGGAGGCGTATCCGATCTTGTACCCGGCCACGGGGTCACCCCGCGCGAGCACGAGCCGGGCGGTCAGGGCGTCCTGGATGAGGTACGCCTCGCTCACGGTGAAGCGCCCGTACGTGCTTGTCAGGGGCGCGATCAGGCCCCCTTCCTCCCGGGCCGCCACCAGCTCGTCGACGATCTCGCACCGCGTCGCGTCGCCGCCGCACCCCGCCGCCCACCCCAGTGCCATCCCTGCCGCCACGACCCAAGGAATATGCCGCATCACCCCTGCCTCCTCGTCACTCGAATTCTCGCGAAATCGGCCCAGGCACCCGCGCCAGACCCTATCTTCGCACCGACACCCACGGCCGGAACGGCCGCGGAATAAACCCTCCTTTCGGGCGTCGCACCGGATCGGCCAGCACGAACGCCTTCTCGTCCACCCCCCGGACCAGCTCCAGCACCTCCCGCCCGTGGGCGCGGTCCACGACGCTGAACAGCACCGGCACGGGCCCGTCGCGTCCCTCGCCCATCACCTCCGTGACGGCGAAACCCCGGTCGCGGAGGGTGTGACAAATCGTTTTTCCGTGGGGGCGGCTCAAGATTCTAAGCAGTACGTGCTCCGAGCTGACCCAGTGGGCCAGGACCGTGCCGATATACGTTCCGACCGCGAATCCGGACGCGTAGCCCAGCATCTGCATCCAATGGACGGGCGGCCGGAGGACCTGGGCAATGGCCACGATGAAGATTCCGGCCTCCAGGAATCCGAAAATGGCGGCCCGGACGCGGTGCCCCCGGACGAGGGACATGACGCGAAACGTATCGATACTCATATCCAACACGCGGAGGGCGAAGACGATGGCCGCCCCCACGCCCGCCGCCCCCAGGTCCGCCTCGCCGCCCACCATCTCCGCCAGGAACTCCATGTTCCGTCCTTTCCGGATGTCCGATCTTCCACGAGCCTCCACCGTACCCGCGCGCCCCCCGCCGTGTCAAAGGCCCCGCTGGTAAGATAGGCAAGATTGCCGGCGTTCCCGCGACCGCGTGACGCAAACCCGTCGCCGTTTCAGTCTGTGCGTCAAGATCGGCCCGTTTGGCGGGATTCGCGAAACGGGTTATCCCTAAGCGACACACTTATTGCGACTTTTTTGGGGGGTAGCGGGGGGTATCAGGGGGGAAGTCGCCCCTTTTTCCCCCCTTCTTGCACGAACTGGACTCCCTTTTCGTCCCTTCCCGCGTTCGAATTGTACGTTTTTGCGTCACCATCTTTCCGTTCTTGCGACAAGCCGGCGCCTTGCGTTCAGGGTCTCATGCACGTCCTTCCCACTGTCCCCGCCCGTGCAGCCGGGGTCGCCCGAGGCGCAATCCGTGAAGCCCGTGACGCATGGGTGGAAAGCGGAGGCGCCGGGGCGTATGGAACACATCGCATTCAGATACGTGGGGCGCGGTCGACCGCTCCCACTCTCGCGTCGCGCGGCGCGTCGACAAGCCGATTCTGGACCTCCTGCGCGCGACGCCCGTGCGGGACCGGGCCGAGGGAAAGCGGTTCCGGGAGGCCCTCGAAAACGTCCACAAGCGGTTTGGCCGCGCCTCGGCGGCGGGACGGTGACGTCCCGAGCGCGTATGGTCACGCGGAACCGCGTGGCCATGCCGCCCGGCGATCCTTCCTGATTCGGCGTTCCGTATTCGAGGTGCGTTATTGTTCTGCATACACCCGCAAGTCCCGGACCGCGTAGCCGCCCCAGGGGGCGCCGCGTTCGAAGCAGACGAGGCGCACGTGACGGGCCTCGCGGGGGGCGAAGCGCAGCAGGTCGGTGTCGCCGTGGCGGTCGCGTTTGGCGGAGACGGTGGCGACCCCGTGCCAGGTCTTGGAGTCGGCGGAGACCTCGACGCGGTAGGCCTTTGCGTAGGCCTTCCACCAGGTGACGGCGACGGCGGCGACGGGCGCGGGCGCGCCCGAGTCGACGGCGATCCAGGGCTCGCCCTCCTTCGGGCCGGACCAGGCGGTGAAGAGGTCGCCGTCCACGGCCTGCGCGGCCTCGTCGGTCTTCGCCGAGGCGGTCGCCGGGCGGCCGCGCGCCAGGTCCGTCATGCCCACCGTGACGCGGGCCACGTTCGAGAGGGTTCGGGCCCCCTCGGCGTCGGTCGCGACGGCGACCAAGCTGTAAAAGCCCGCCTCGGGCGCCGGCCACGCGATCGTGCACGCCGCGTCTGCCCCGGGCCGCGCCTCGCCCACCGCCGGGGCGGTTTCGAGGGCCTCGGCCAGGTCCGTTTCGTCCCGCAGAGCCCAGTTTTTCCACGGCCCCGCGAGGACGCGCAGGGCGACGCTCGCGAGGTTTCCGTCGCGGTCGGCGGCCCGGACGCCGACGCGCACCGTCCCGGCGTGGAGCGCGGCCCCGTCGGCGGGCGCCTCGATGCGCACGTCCGGGCCGACGTTATGGCCGACGAGGGCGGGGAGCTCGTCGAGCGTCACGATATGCTCATGCGTAAGGGTCTTGCGAATCCACGCGGGCGGGTTCGCCCCGCCGACGAACCACGGCAACGAATAGAGCCACGGGGGGCCCTTCGCGGCCAGGAGGTCCGGGTGGGGAATGGCGGCCCCCTCGCAGAGGGCAAGCCTCTTGCCGGGGCAGACCTCGGCCATCAGGGCGAACGCCCGGGGATAGGTGTCCTCGGTCGGCGGTCCCCAGCCGGCGGCGGAGTTCGGATAGATGTCGATGCCCGCGAGGTCGACGTACGCCGGGCCGGGATAGTACCGGCGGCGAAAGGCGATCTCGGCCTCGCGGGAGGCGTCCTTTTCGAGGCCCCCGGCCCGAAGGGCGGCACTGTAGACCCAGATCAGGTTATGGAGCTTCCTTTCCTTGACGAAGTAATCGAAGATCATCCGCCAGAGGGCGGCGGTGTGCTCGGGTTCGGTCTTGTCGGTCCACCAGAACCATCCGCCGTCGATCTCGTGGAGCGGCCGCCAGAGGACCGGCACGCGGGCCTCGGCGAGCGGGGCCAGGTAGTCGGCGGTTTTCTCCAGGTCCTCCATCGCGGCGCGGTGCTCGGGCGTTCCGGGGGTGACCGTGGCGCCGACGTCGACCGGGCCGGTGCCCTTTCCGCCGCGCCCGCGGACCCATGCGGAGCCGCGGGGGTCGCCGGGCTTGCCCCAGTGCCACTGCATCTGCGGGATGCCGCCTTTTGTCTGCCACCATGTGCGCGTGCGGTCCACAGCCCGCCGGGTGACCTTGCGGAACGAGTCGCCCCATTTGGGCTTGTTCCAGCCGAAGGCGTCGACGCCGTGGATGGCCGGGGCGCGGCCGGTCATCTCGTACACCGGGCGCCACCCGCCGTAGCTCGACATGCCGCCGAGAGTCTTTTTGCCATAGATCGATTCAAGATAATCCAGGACGCGGCGGGCCTCCGGGATAAGGTCCGGGTCGGCGGGGTCGGCGGCGAGGACGGGCACGGCAATCGTCGAGAGAGCGAGGAAGACGAGGAGGCGCATTCGGTGGCTCCTTGGCCATGCGGAAACAGCGAGGCCGTTCCTTTCACATCGCGGGACGGACCGCGCCTCGCCCCGTCCAGCTACGATACAGGTAAAGCACCGTCGCGCTGTGCCA
This sequence comes from uncultured Anaerolineales bacterium, assembly GCA_964461715.1. Classification (GTDB taxonomy): domain Bacteria; phylum Planctomycetota; class Phycisphaerae; order FEN-1346; family FEN-1346; genus CAYWVR01. Next base: position 72,071 of record CAYWVR010000015.1, on the reverse strand, counting down.
GACGAGGACGGCGCCGAAGGTGAACAAGACGCCGAAGATGCAGAGGAGGAGGCCCAGGACGTACGCGCCGACCCAGATGGCGGCGAACAGAAGACTGAGACCGAGGACGGACCCGAACCGACCCCGGGCCAACCGCACCGAGGCCTTGGCCGCCTCCCAGCCCGAGGCCGGGTAATCCCACACCGCGCAGACGGCGAAGAGGAAAAGCATCTGGACGACGAAGACGGCCAGGACCACGACGACCCAGAGCCCGATACCGGCGCAGACGAACGCCGTCGCGGTCGCGGCCGCCTCGTCCGGCGCCGCGATCGCGGCCACCTCGTCCGGCGCCGCGTCGACGGCGGCCATCCCGAACACGAAAAGGAGCCAGGTCACCCCCCACAGCAGCGCCGGGGCGAGGGTCGCCAGGAACGGCACCAGGGCCGCCACCACCGAGGCGCCGAACCGCTCGCGGAACCCGTCGAAGAGATCGCCGAACTGGGTCGTCTCGCCGTCGATGCGGCGGCCGAGCAGGCGATAGAGCCCGGCCATCATGGGCGGCCCGACGATGAGCGACGCCGGTCCGGCGACCCCCTGCATGAGCATAATGAGGACGCCCATGAGCATGAGCGTCCAGAAGTCGGAGGCGAGGAGTTCCCAGCCCATCGAAACGGCGTCCATGACGCCGAGGGGCGGCCCGGCGTGGGCCGGCAGGCGCGCGTCGCGATCGTCCATCGGATCCTCTCAAGGTTCACGGTTCAAGCCAACGGCATGCGAATGGAAGGTCGACCCCTCCCGGCGTGCGCTTCATCCGGGCCGCTTGCTTGCCCGCCTTCGCGCGCCGGGCCCTCGGGGGCCCTCGGGGGCCCTCGGGCGCCTGCTGCCCTGAAAGCGCCCCGCAAGCGGGGCGGCGAAACGCGCCACCGTGCGAATGAATGGGCACGACGGGTGCCGTTGCCGTTCACCTTGAACCTTACCCCTTGAGCCCTGCTCCGCCCGCGGAAGCGGGCCACGCAGGGCCGACCTTGAACTCCTACACCTGTCCCGCCGCCAGCCCCGCCAGCCGGCCGCTCGAGAAGGCCCACTGGAGGTTGTATCCGCCGCAGGGACCGTCGAGGTCCAGGACCTCGCCGGCGAAGTAAAGCCCCTCGACGAGGCGGCTCTGGAGGGTCTCCGGGTCGACGTCCTTGAGGCGCACGCCGCCCCGCGTCACCCACGCTTTCGCGAACCCTTCGGTGCCGGTCACGGTCAGGCGGGCCCCGGCAAGCATCCCGGCCAGTGCGCGGCGGCGCTCGTGGCTGGTCTGGGAGATGGTCGCGTCCGGGGCAAGGCCCGCGGCCTCCACCAGGGCCGAGGCGAGCGAGTCGGGGAGCCTCCCGTCCAGGAGGTTGCGCACGGTCTTTCGCGGCGCCTCGGTCTCCCACGCCTCGAAGCGGGCGAGGTGGGCGTCGGCGTTCTCGTCGGGCGTGACGGCCAGCCGAAGCGGCACGGCCGGGTCGCGCGCCAGACGTGCCCCCACGGCCCCCGAGAGGTCGAGCACGGCCGGGCCCGAGAGGCCCATGTGCGTGAAGAAGAGGTCGCCGGTCTCGCCCGCGTTCGGCTCGCCCGGAAGGTCGATCCACACCCGGGCCGGCGAGAGCGAGACGCCCGCGCAGGCGTGGACCCACGTCTCCTTCACCAACAGCGGCACGAGCGCGGGGCGCGGCTCGACGATGGTGTGCCCGGCCTGGGCGGCCAGGGCGTAGCCGCTTCCCGTGGCCCCGAGTTGGGGGCAGGCCCGGCCGCCGGTGGCGAGGACGACGCGCGGCACGCGGAAGCTTCCGCCGTCGGTGGTGAGTCCGCCGAGGCGGCCGTCCTCGAGGCGGAGGCCCGTGACGCGGGTGCCGAGGCGGAGGGTGACGCCGAGGAGCTCCTCGACGCGCCGGAGCATGGCCGCCCGCACCTGCTCGGCCGACTCCGACTTCGCTTCGATGCCGCGCCCGTCCGGCGTGTACGTCGCGACGCCGAGCTCGGCCATGAAGGCGCAGAGGCCGGCGGTGTCGAGGACGTCGAGGGCGGGCTCCATGAAGCGGCCCTCGCGTCCGAAGCGGGCCATGAGCGTGGCGGAGTCGCAGGTCGGGGCGAGGGTGCATCCGCCGCCGCCCGTCGCGGCGAGCTTGGCCGCGGCCTGGCGGCCCTGCTCGAAGACGACGACCTGGGCGCCCTCCTCGGCGGCGGCGACGCCGGCCATCAGGCCCGCCGGGCCGGCCCCGATGACGGCCACGTCGACGGTGTTATAAGTGATCAGTCGCGGATCCACGCGCAGATTATCCCCCTACGAAGCCGCGCTTCCTTTAGCAGGCATCGGCCGTCCGCGGCCGCGGAACCATGAAAAACTGCGCTGGAAGCCGCGTTGCGATCCGTTTGCGTTCGCATCGCGCCCGCCGAACCTCGCGTGCCGCACCTCCTCGGCGCGAGCATGGGCCCTTCGATCCATGGGCCGCAGTATGCCGACGCGGCGGGCCGGAGGCAAATGGAAAGCGTCCGGTCGAGCCGGGCGTGGCCCTTTTAGGGTTGACCTCGGGCGCGTCCGCCGGTAGAGTCTGGCGTTTCGGCGGAGAGACTGCGCCTGTCAACGTAAAGGCCCGGGCCTGCGGGTCCGAGGATCAACGGGCTTGCCTCAGGCAGCCACTATGGCACTGGATGACCTCAGAAAGCGCATCGACGAGATCGACGCCGACCTCGTCCGACTCCTCAACGAGCGGGCCCGGTGCGCCGTCGAGATCGGGCGCGTGAAGCGCGAGACGGGCCAGGCCGGCGTCTACGCCCCGGAACGCGAGCGCGAGGTCCTGGAGCGGGTCCTGGCGGCCAACGCGGGGCCCCTGAAGGACCAGAGCCTCCTGGCGATCTGGAAGGAGCTGATGAGCGGGAGTCTCTCGCTGGAAAAGTCCCTTCAGGTCGCCTATCTCGGGCCGGAGGGCAGCTTCTCGCACCTGGCGGCCATCGAGAAGTTCGGCCGGAGCGTCGAGCTGGTGCCCGTGCGGGACATCGCCAGCGTCTTCGACCAAGTGGCCCGGGCCGCCGCCGACTACGGCCTCGTCCCCTACGAGAACACCACCGGCGGGGCGGTCCGCGACACGATGGAGTGTTTCCTGTGGGTCCACGGGCCCGTCAAAATCCGGGCCGAGATGGCGTTGCCCATCCATCACAACCTCCTCGCCAAGTGCGACCTCGCGAAGGTCGGCAAGGTCTACTCCAAGCCCCAGGTCTTCGACCAGTGCCGCAACTGGCTCACTCAGAACGTCCCGCACGCCGACCGTGTGGCCGTCGGGTCGACGACGGAGGCGGCCCTGCTGGCCAGCCGCATCGACGCCACCGCGGCCATCGCTTCGAGCATGGCGGCCGAACTCTACGACCTGTCGGTGCTGGCGGCGGCCATCGAGGACAACCCGCAGAACCAGACGCGCTTCCTCGTCCTGGGCCGCGAGAGCTGCGCCCCGACGGGGCGCGACAAGACGTGCCTCCTGTTCTCCACCGTCCACAAGGCGGGGGCCCTGGTGGAGGTGCTGGAGATTTTGCGTCGCTACGGCGTCAACATGACGAAGATCGAGTCGCACCCGTCGCCGACGAAGCAGTGGGAATACTATTTCTTCGTGGACGTGGAGGGCCATGCCGAGACGGACCCCCTGAAGGGGGCCCTGGCCGAGGCCCGTCCGCACTGTCGCCAGATCGAGACGCTCGGCTCGTTTCCCGTGGCCGTCTCGGCGTGCTAGGAAGCCGCCCATGATCATCGTCCTGCAATCCGGCGCCGAGCCCGAGCAGCTCGAGGCGGTCGTTCGCCGCATCGAGGACCTGGGCCTCAAGCCCCACGTCTCGGAGGGCGAGTTCCGCACCATCGTCGGGGCCATCGGCGACGAGACGCTCCTTCGCCCCGAGTTCTTCGGCAGCATGGCGGGCGTCGAGTCCGTCATGCCCATCATGAAACCCTACAAGCTGGCCTCCCGCGACTTCCACGCCCTAGACACGGTCCTGGAGATCGGGGGCCGCAAGATCGGCGGCAACCATCTGGCGGTCATCGCGGGCCCCTGCTCCATCGAGACCGAGGACCAACTCCGCCAGAGCGCCCAAGCCGTCGCCGCGGCGGGGGGCGGACTCCTTCGCGGCGGGGCCTTCAAGCCCCGCACCAGCCCCTACAGCTTCCAGGGCCTCGGCGAGGACGGACTCAAGATTCTCCAGACCGTCGGCGGCGAGACGGGCCTTCCGACCGTCACCGAGATCGTCGACGTCCGCGACCTCGACCTCGTGCTCCGCTACGCCGACGTCCTCCAGGTCGGCGCTCGAAACATGCAGAATTTCCGCCTGCTCCAGGAGGTGGGCCAGGTCGAGAAACCGGTGCTCCTGAAGCGCAGCCCCGCGGCCACCATCGAGGAGCTGCTCATGAGCGCCGAGTACATCCTCAGCGGCGGGAACCGCGCGGTGATGCTGTGCGAGCGCGGCGTGCGGGGGTTCGAGAAGTCGACCCGCTACACCCTCGACATCTCCGCCGTCCCGAACCTCCAGAGCCTCTCGCACCTGCCGGTGGTCGTTGACCCGAGCCACGCCACGGGCCGCCGCGACCTGGTGGCGCCCATGGCGCTGGCGGCAGTGGCGGCGGGGTGCCACGGCCTTCTCGTCGAGGTCCACGCCCACCCGGAGGACGCCCTCTCGGACGCGGGCCAGCAGCTCGCCCCCGACGCCTTCCGAGCGATGATGGATGAACTGATCCCCATCGCCACAACCATCGGACGCGAACTATGACGCCCAACAGAGTCGTCCCGCTTAGGAGCCCGTCTTAGCCGCGACGTCCCGGCTTGCCGGGGCGAGCGATTGGTATCCGCAAGGCTACCCCAGCCAAGGAGTCATCGATGCGCCGACCTTTCATCTGCGGCAACTGGAAGATGAACCTCGACCGCGCCTCCGCCGTCGCCCTCGCCGCGGCCACCGCCCAGGCCGCCTCCGAGACCCCCTCGGCCGACGTCGGCGTCTGCCCGCCCGCGTGCTACCTCGAGGCCGTCCTCGGGGCCGCCGCCGGCACCAGACTCATCGTCGGCGCCCAGAATATGGGCGCCGAGCCCTCCGGGGCCTTCACCGGCGAGATCGCCGGACCCATGATCCGCGACCTCGGGGCCACCCACGTCATCCTCGGCCACAGCGAGCGGCGGCACGTGTTCGGCGAATCCGACGAGCGGATCGCCAAGAAGGTGAAGGCCGCTTTCGAGTTCGACCTCCGGCCTATCCTCTGCGTCGGCGAGTTGATTGAGGAGCGACGGGCCGGCAAGACCGAGGACGTCGTCCGGCGGCACGTGACGCGCGGCCTCGAAGGGCTCGGGGCCCACCAAGCCCACGTCGTCGTCATCGCCTACGAGCCCGTCTGGGCCATCGGAACCGGCGAGACCGCCACCCCCGACCAGGCCCAGGAAGTCCATGCCTTCATCCGCACGCTCCTCGCGGACCTCTACGACGCCGACCTCGCCGACGCCGTCCGCATTCAGTACGGCGGCAGCGTCAAGCCGGAGAACGTCGCCGACCTGATGAGCCGGAAGGACATCGACGGGGCCCTCGTCGGCGGGGCCAGCCTCAAGGCCGACTCGTTCCGCACCCTCATCACCGAAGGCGCCAAGGCGAAAACCCACTAAATGTACATACCCAAACAACATCCGGCCGCGACGCCGCCGGCGAGCGCGTATACGGAAAAACCGATGAACCGGAAACGCCCCCCAGCCCACTGAGGAGACCGGAACCGTGGCCACCGTATTGCTCGTCCTCTTCCTCCTGACGGCGCTCCTGCTGATGCTCTTGGTGCTCATCCAGAAGGGGCGCGGCGGGGGCCTGGCCGGGGCCTTCGGCGGACCCGGCGGACACAGCGCCTTCGGCACCAAGACCGCCGACGTCTTCACGAAGGTCACCGCGGGACTCGGGGCCGCCTTCTTCCTGCTGGCCATCCTGACCGCCAAGTTCATGCAGGCCGGCGAGCGGGATACGCTGCTGGAGGCCCCGCCCGCCGAAACGGCCCCGGTCGACCCCGCCGAGGCGCTGCCCCCCGCGCCGCTGCCCCCGGCCGGGCCCGGCGAGGCCGCCGAGCCCGCCCCGCCCGAGACGACCGACGCCGACGAGCCCGGAGCGCCCGATGCCGCCGACTGACCCCGATGCCACCCTCCAGGCCTTCCGCGACGCCGGAGCCCTTCTGGAGGGGCACTTCCTCCTCTCCAGCGGCCTCCACAGCCCGCGGTACCTCCAGTGCGCCCTCGTCCTCCAGCATCCGGACCTCGCCGAACGCCTTTGCCGCGACCTGGCCGCGCGCTTCCAGGGGACCGGGATCAACGTCGTCCTCGGCCCGGCGCTCGGGGCCGTGACCGTCGCGTACGAACTGGCCCGGGCCCTGGGCGTGCGGGGCATCTTCTCGGAACGCGTCGAGGGGCGGATGACGCTCAGGCGGGGGTTCGCCCTGGAGCCGGGGGAGCGGGTCCTTCTCGTCGAGGACGTCATGACCACCGGCGGGAGCCTGCGCGAGGGGGCCGAGGTGGTCAAGGCCGCCGGGGCCGAGATCGCCGCCGTCGCGTGCCTTGTCGATCGCACGAGCGGGCGCAACCCCGGCTTCGGCATGCCGGTCGCGAGCCTCCTCAAGCTCGACGTCCCCACGTGGCCGCCCGCCGAGTGCCCCTTGTGCCGCCAGGGCACGCCCCTCGTCAAGCCCGGCAGCCGCGCGCCGACGAAGGGAGACGGCCCGTGATCCGGAGCATGACCGGCTACGGCCGCGCCGAGCACGAGGACGGGACGGTCCGCATCGCCGTCGAGGTGCGGACCGTCAACAACCGCGGCCTCAAGATCAGCCCCCGCCTGCCCGAGGGGTTCCTCGGGGCGGAGATTCCCATCGAGAAGCTGGTGCGCGAGCACCTCACCCGCGGGACGGTGCTCCTGGCCGTGGACCTGGAGCTGCGCGGCGAGGCGGCCCGGGCCCCCGTCGACGCCGACGTCCTGGCCGCGTACTGGAAGGCGCTGGCCGGCGCGGCCCGGGACCTCGGGGCCCCGCCTCCCTCGATCGAGGGCCTCGTGGCCCTGCCCGGCGTCGTCGACGAGGCCGCCCGCCCGGGCGCCGACCCGGAAGCCCTCCAGGCACGGGTCCTGGCGACGGTGGGCGAGGCGCTCGAGCGCCTCGACGCGATGCGCGCCGCCGAGGGCCAAGCCACCGCCGAGGACATGCGGGCCGCCCTGGCGGAGCTCTCGGCCGGCCTCGCAACCGTCCAGCAGCGCGTGCCCGCCGTCGTCGAGGAGTACGCGAAGCGGCTCAAGGAACGGGCCGAGACGCTGATGGAAGGGGCGGAGCTCGCCGCCGACCATCAGACGCTCGTGCGGGAGGTCGCCTTCTTCGCCGAGCGGAGCGACACGAGCGAGGAGTGCGCGAGGCTGGCGAGCCACCTGGCCCAGTTCCGCGAGCTCCTGGCGAGCCCCGGTCCCGCGGGCCGAAAGTTCGAGTTTCTGGCCCAGGAAATGTATCGCGAGGTCAACACCATCGGCTCCAAGGCCAACGACCCCGACATCGGCCGCGCCGTCGTTGACATGAAACTCCGCGTCGACCGCCTCCGCGAGCAGGCCCAGAACGTCGAGTAACCCGAAACGCCATGGCCGAACCCCTGACCGGACGCCATCTCGTCGTCGTCTCCGGCCCCTCGGGCGCCGGCAAGACGACCGTCTGCCGCGAGCTCGCCGGCCGGCTGGACCTTCACATCTCGACCTCTGCCACCACCCGCCCGCGCCGCACGGGCGAGACCGACGGCGTCGATTACCACTTCCTGGACCGCGCGGAGTTCGAGCGGCGCGTGGCCGAGGGGCGGTTCGTCGAGCACGCCAAGGTCTTCGGTCGCCTCTACGGCACACCCGTCGAGGAGCTGGAGCGGGCCCGGGCCCGGGGCCGCATGCTGCTGCTGGAGATCGACGTCCAGGGCGGGCTCCAGATCAAGACGCGGTACCCGGAGGCCCTCGCGGTCCTCATCCTGCCCCCCGGCCCGGAGGTGCTTCGGGAGCGTCTTTCGAAGCGCGGCACGGAGACGGAGGCGGAGGTGGCGCGGCGTTTCGCGGAGGCGCAGAATGAGATTCGCATGGCCCGCGAGGCCGCGGCGTACGATCATGAAGTGGTCAACGACGATCTCGAGCAGGCCGTGGCCGAGGTCGTCGCCCTCGTTCAGGAACGAATTCAGGAAACCGCATGAGTCGCGTCCCCGCGCGGGACGCCGGGAGGAACACGCGTGATTGAGGCCCTAAAGAGCGACGACGTCGTGGACAAGGTCGGCGGACGGTTCAAGCTGGCTGTGCTGATTCAGAAACGCCTCGTCGACGTGACGTTCGGCGCGCCGCTGCTGGTGGAGCGCGGCGAGATGACGCTGATGGAGGCCGTGGTCCAGGAGATTCTCGAGGGCAAGATCACCCTCGAACAGGGCCCGCCCCCGGACGCCGACGCCTTCGACATCCTCGGCGTCCCCGAGTCCGCCGGAGAGGCGGAGGCCGAGGACGAGGAGGACTAGGAGGGGGGGTGGCGCGGGCCGTTTGCCGGCCCGTGCGTACTTCCCCGGGTGTGCGCCGGCCGCCGGGCCCGTTTCCCCGCCCCGCCCGCGGGGCGCTTTCTGCGGCCTGAAGGTCGGCCCCGCTCGATGCCCGATGGCATCAAATCAGGCCGCAAGCGGCCCGGCGAAACAGCCCCGTGCGCAAGGTCAACGGAGGTCCCGACATGTCCCCCACGCCCGATCGCCCCCTCGCCGGCCGCGAGGTCCTCGTCGGCGTCACGGGCGGCATCGCCGCCTACAAGACCGCCGCCCTCGTCTCCCGCCTCGTCCAGGCCGGGGCCGGCACGAGCGTCATGATGACCGAGCACGCGACCCGCTTCGTCGGGCCCCTGACGTTCCAAGCCCTGACCGGCCGGCCCGTCCACACCAGTCTCTGGCAAGCCGCCGAGATGCCGCGCACCGAGCACATCGCGCTGGCCGACCGGGCCCACCTCGTCGTCATCGCCCCGGCCACGGCGAACCTGATCGGCAAGCTGGCGTGCGGCATCGGCGACGACCTCGTCTCGACGGTCCTGTTGGCGATCGACGTGCCGCTCGTCCTCGCCCCCGCGATGAACATCAACATGTGGCAGCATCCGGCCGTCGAGGCGAACGTCGAGACCCTCCGCACCCGCCACGTCCGCCTCGTCGGCCCCGAGTCCGGCTGGCTGGCCTGCGGCACCGAGGCCCACGGCCGCATGGCCGAGCCGGAGACGATCTATCGCGCCGTCCTGGATGCCCTGGGCCGGGCATCGTAAGGCAGCCGCTTGCGGCCTGGCCCTCTATGGTACATAGCGGCATGAACCTTTTAATCACCGCCGGCCCCACCCGCGAGCCCCTCGATCCCGTCCGCTACCTCTCCAACGCTTCCAGTGGCCGCATGGGCGTCGCGCTGGCCGAGGCGGGCCTGGCGCGGGGGCATCAGGTGACGCTCGTGATGGGGCCCTGCCCGGCCCGGCCGCCCGCGGGGGCCGGGGTCGTGCGCGTCGTGACGGCCCGGGAGATGTTCGAGGCCGTCGAGGCCCGCTTCGACGCCTGCGACGTCTTCATCGCCGCCGCCGCGGTCGCCGACTATCGGCCCGTGCGGACGCGGGCGGAGAAGATCAAGAAGGGCCCCGAGCGCCTCTCGGTCGAGCTCGAGCGGACCGAGGACATCCTTGGCCGGATGGCCCGCCGCCGCAAGGCACAGCGGCTCGTGGGCTTCTGCCTCGAAACGGACCACCTCGAGGCCCGAGCCCGCGCCAAGCGCGAGGCGAAGGGCCTCGACCTTGTCGTCGCCAACACCCCCGCCGCCATCGACGCCGAGACCCAGGAGGCCCTGCTCATCCCTTCATCGGGAGATATGGACACTCTCGCGAAGGTTACGAAGCGGGCTTTGGCCGACGCGATCCTGGATCGGGTCGCGGGTGCGTAGCGCCCCCCGTCGCACGAAAGCGCCCGGCCCTTCTCGGGCACAGCGTCAGCTCGGGTTGATCGGCTCGGCCTCGGGCGGTTCCTCGGGCGGGGGCTTGGGGCGTCCGGCGCCCTTGCACCGCTGGGCGGCCTTGTCCAGGAGGTTCAGCTCGGCGTCAACCGCCGCCCGGATCGCCAGGAGCAACTCCCGGCCCGCCCCGACGGCGTGGTCGGCGGCGGGCTCGAACTCCTTAACGACCTTGCCCAGGGCTTCGCGGGCCTTCTCGACCTTGTCCTTCATGGCATCCTCCGAAGGCGAATGGCTCGGCGCTGCTACCCCAGCATACCGCCCGTTCGGCCCCCGGTCAAACGCCTGCGCGAGACGCGGGGCGGCGGGGCGTCACCGGGCCGCGCCCGGCGTCGTCAGCGCGAACGAATCGAGACACGCCGCAAAGCCCGGCCGCGAGGCCTCGAACGCCGACGCCAGGGCCGTGCACGTGGCGAGGTAGACGCGGTCGGTGTCGATGACGGCCAGGGCCAGCCACCGCAACTCGCGCCCCTGCTGCTTGCCCAGGTACTCGATCAGCAGGGCGTCCTTGCCGCCGACCTGCCGCTCCTCGACCTTGTGGACGGTGAAGCCCATCTGCTTGAATTGGTCGAGGGAGAGCTTGCGGAAGGCGTCGCGCGTCGTCTTGGTCAATTGGATCATGACGTTGAGGTTCGGCGAGAAGCCGTCCTTGGCCGGCCCGAGGAGCATCACCGGCACCACGTTCCCCCCGGCCGGGGCGGGGCCGAACGGCGGGGCCTGGACCCGGAACCCGTACGTCGTGTCCACGTACGTCGACGGGAGCCGCTGCGTCGCCTCCCCTGCAACCAACCACCCCGCGACGGCCAGCACGGCCAGACTTATCGTCACCACGTACTTCATGCGATGTCTCCTTTCGCTCGGTTCCCACGTCGGTCGGCACGAGGGATCACCGTCCCCCGCCCCTGAGAATATGCCAGTACGCCCCGCGGGCGCCGGCGGCGATGGCCCTTTCGAGGGCCGCGTTCGCGTTGTAGTTATGGTCGGTGGCGGCCGCGTAGGGCGACTCGTCCATGGGGGCGAAGAACCGCGGGTCGCCGCCAATCAGGTCGTTCACCAGCCGCGCCGGGCGCGGCCCGAGCGCCGGGGCGATATAGAACGTCGGCCGCGTCAGGTCCACCGGCCCGTCGTAGTGTCGGCAAAGCCCCGGGTTCGTCTCCAGCGAACCCTCCGCCGCCACCCGGGCGGCCATCGCCGTCCCCGGATAGAGCCGAAGGCCCAGCGGGGCCCCGACGGCGTCCGGCCCGACCGCCTTCAGGAAGCGGATCGTCTCGCCCACCGTCTCGGGCGTCTCGCCCGGTCCGCCGAGGAGCAGGTCGATCATCACGGCGAGGCCGTTCTCGCGGCCGAGGCGCACGTTCTCGGCGAGGTCGGCCGGCGCATGCGGCTGGCCGTAGGCCCGGAGCATGGCGGGGGCGGCCGAATCGCCCGTGAAGTTCATGCCGACGCAGCCGGCCCGCCGCATCCGCTCCGCCAGGTCCTCGTCGAACGGGACGGTCGCAAGGTACGCGTACCAGCGGACCCGCTCCCCGAGGCCCCGATCGATAAGGGCGTCGCACACCGCCCGGGCGTGCGCGATCGGCACGTTGAACTCCGCGTCCGCGAGATGCAGGACGTCGATGCCGCGCGACGCGAGGCACGCCATCTCCTCGGCCACGTCCTCGGGCGGGCGTAGGCGCGCGGCCCGGCCTTTGGCGAGGAAGTCGGCGCAGTAGGCGCACGTGCGCGGGCACCCGCGCTTCGTCTCGACGGCCCCCTGACCGCCGAGACGGAAATAGGCGGCATGGTCGACGAGGTTGCGGTCCGTCGGAACCCGGGGGGGATTCGGATAGGCGGGATCGTTCGCGCGGACCCCGCCGTCGGCGTGCCACAGGAGGCCCGGCACGCGGTCGAGGCGGCGGCGGCCTCCGTCCAGATGGCGGTAGAGGGCGACCAGGGCCCCTTCCCCGTCGCCGCGCACGCCGAAATCCGCCCCCGTCCGCTCGAGCACGGCCTCCGCGAAGATCGAATACCCCACGCCGCCCACAACGATCGGGGCGTCGGTCAGCGTGCGCAACCGGTCGATGGTCGCCGCGATCTCCGGCACAAAGTACGCGCCGCTCGGCCAGAAGCAATCGTCGACGTTTCGGATCGTGACGCCGACGAGGCGCGGCGAGGTCGCGGCGAAATGGGCCGCGAGGGCCGCGCCCGGGTCCTCGGCGAGGGCGAGGTCCACCAGCGCCACCTCGATCCCCGCCCCCCGCACCGCCGCCCCCACGTAATCCAGCCCGATCGGCGCCACAAGCGGCCGCATGCGGTTCGTGTTGACGAGGGTGAGCATGGGGGCATTGTAGCCTCGTCGCCCCCGGCCCGCCAGCGCAGGCGTGCCGCGGCGGGACTTGACGGGCTTGCCTTGGGGGAGGCCGCGTGGTACCCTTGCTTCGGAAGGCCGGTGAGGGAGCCATGCCGCAGGCGGGTGAGAGCGAGAAACGGGCCGTGACGCGCGCCGGCCGCGCGCCCAAACCCGTTCGCCCGCAGGCCGCGCCGCGCGCAACCGAAGCGAAGATCGAGGAGAAGTTCGAGGCCAAGGAGCGGGCGTGGGAGGCGGCGGGCGGGTCGCTTCGCACGACACATCGGATCGTGCTCGGCGATGCCCGAACCATGCCGGGCCTGGATCCGGAGACGCGAATCCACTTGGTCGTCACCTCGCCGCCCTACTGGAACCTGAAGGACTACGCCGACGATCGCGACGGGGCGCAGCTCGGTCACATCGACGACCGCCGCCGGTTCCTGGACGAACTGAACAAGGTGTGGCAGCGGTGCTTCGACCTGCTCGTGCCGGGGGGTCGGCTGTGCGTCGTCGTGGGCGACGTGTGCCGCTCGCGCCGCCGCCACGGCCGCCACCTCGTGGATCCGCTCCACGCGTATCTGCTCATCGAGTGCCAGACGCTGGGGTTCGACCCGCTGGCGCCGATCCTCTGGAAGAAGATCGCGAACATGCAGACGGAGGTCGCGGGCAACGGAAGCGGCTTCCTCGGCAAGCCCTACGAGCCGAACGCGATCATCAAGAACGATCTCGAATACATCCTCATGTTCCGGAAGCCCGGCGGGTATCGTCATCCCACGCGGCGCCAGCGCGACCTCTCGGTCATCGACAAGGACGACTACAACCGCTGGTTCCGGCAGGTGTGGGAGGACGTGCCGGGCGACCTCCAGCGCGGCCACCCGGCGCCGTTCCCGAAGGAGATCGCGCTCCGCCTTATCTCCATGTTCTCGTTCGTCGGCGACACGGTGCTCGACCCGTTCTGGGGACTGGGCAACACGACCCTCGCGGCCATCGACGCGTGCCGATCGTCGCTGGGGTTCGAGATCGAGCCCTCGTATCTGGCGATGGCGCGCACCCGCCTCGGCCAACAACACCTCCACGCGGACATCCACTTCCATGACCCCGAATCCTGAGTCCTTCCTCGACCATCTCGTGCGCGAGGGGTATCACCCGCGCTCCGACAAGCATTCGAACGCCTTGGCCGAAGCCATCGTCGGCGACCTGATGGCCACGTGTCCGGCCATGGCGGCGAAGGCCCGCGCGGGGCGCCTCGTCTACGACCTCAACTTCACGATCAACGTGGGGACATCCGACTGGAACGTGGACCTGGTCCTCGGCGCGCCGCCGCCGCGGGTCGAGCCGCCCCCGGCCGACACGCCCATCCGACGCACGCTCCCCTCGACCGTCGAGGCGGCCGTCGAGCTCAAGAGCATCATGACCGAGCACCAGAAGGCCGTCCGCAATCGCAAGCGCGATCTTGAGGCCCATCACGAGCACGTCCACCGCTACCACGCCCGCGCCATCGCCGGCGGCGTGTTCGTGGTGAATCAGGCGGCCCGGTTCAGGTCGCCGCTACGCAAGGAACTCACCGAGCACGCCGACCCGCGCAAACGGTTGGAGCATTGCGTCGCCCAGATGCGGAGCATCGCCCAGCGGTCCACGCCCGACGGGATCGGCCTCGACGCCAAGGCCGTCATCGTGGTCGAGATGGACAATGTTCACCTGGCCGAGACGCACTTCGCGACGCGGCCCCCCGCCCCCCCCGTCGGCGATCCCCTGCACTACGATGCCTTCATCCAAGCCCTGTGCGGCCTGTACCGGGACCGCTTCGGGAACAGGTAGAGGGCGTCCCCACAGGGCGCCAAGCAACCCGCGTCGTCAGAGAAGCGCGCCGGATCGAACGGTCAGCTCCGGAGCGTCGCGCCGACGGTGGCGGCGAGGGACGAAAGAAGCTTCGAGACCATGGCGTCGGCTTCGTCGTGGGTAAGCGTGCCGCTTGAGCGGCGGAGGACGAGGCGGCAGGCGACGCTCTTCTTGCCGGCGGGCACCTGGCTGCCGCGATAGACGTCGAGCGGCTCGATGGACTCGACCTCCGGGATGCCGGCGCCGCGGACGGCCTTGACGATGGCCTCCCATCGGGTCTCCTCGTCGACCACCAGCGCGAGGTCCCGCGTGATGGGCGGGAACTGGGGCAGCGGCTCGTACGTGGGCGAAAGGTCGGCCGCCTCCCGCAGCCGCTCCATCACCAGCTCCGCGACGACGGGCGGCTCGGCCAGATCGAACACCCCGGCGGCCTCGGCGGTCGCGCGGCCGAGGACCCCGATCGGCATATCGTCGAGCACGATCTGGGCCGCCTCCGCCTCATCGAGGTCCGCGCGACGGTCCCCCAGCGGCCGGAACCCGGCCCGCCCGGCGATCCGCAACCGCCGAAGCAGCGCCTCCACCACGCCCTTGACCGCCTCGAACCCGTCGGTGGAGACGAGACCGAGCATCGGGTCCTCGTGCGGCAGGTCGGCGCCGGGCTGCGGGAGGAAGCGGCGGGCAACCTCGAAAAGGCGGACCTCGGTGTGCCCCGCGTTGCGATTGACGCGCATCGAGTCCATCAGACCCGGCAGGACCGACTGGCGCAGCACGAGCGGCGCCCCGCGAAGGGCGAGCGGCTCACCGTCGGTCTTCGGCGCGAGGCGCGTCGCCTTCTCGGCCGAGGTGAAACTGAACGTGACGGCCTCACAGTAGCCGGCAGCGGTCAGGACCTCGTCCAGAAGCCTGCGGACCCGCTCGGCCCGGCTCGGCGCGGCATAGGTGATGCGGATGTGGTCCGACTCCGGGACCTTGTCGTACCCCCAGTGCCGCGCAACCTCCTCCACCAGGTCCACTTCGCGCTCGAGGTCGGGCCGGTGCGAGGGGACGCGGACACGGAGCCGCTCGCCGGTGGTCTCGAGAATCTCGCACTCCAGCCGCGCGAGGATCGCGGCGGCGGCTTCCGCGGGCACGTCGATGCCGAGCATCACGGGGAGCCGCGCGAGGCGCATCTCGACCTCGCGCGGCTCCGGCAAGGGTTTGCCGTCGACCACCACGCCTCGCGCCACCGTCCCGCCCGCCACCCGGGTCACCAGGGCGCACGCGCGTCGGGCGGCCCAGTCGGTCCAGTGGGGATCGACGCGGCGTTCGAAACGGTAGCTCGATTCGCTGCCCATGGCGAGGGCCCGGGCGGTCGTGCGGACCGAGAGGGGATCGAAGACGGCGGCCTCCATGAGGACGTCGCGGGTGCCGCGGCCGATCTCGGTCTCCACGCCGCCCATCACCCCGGCCAGGGCCACCGCGCGCCGGCCGTCGGCGATGACGAGCCGCTCCGTCGAGAGGGTGTGCTCGGAATGGTCGATGGCGACGAAGTGCTCGCCCTTTCGCGCGCGGCGGACGACGATGCGGTGCTCGGCCAGGGGGGCATAGTCGAAGCTGTGGAGCGGCTGGCCGATCTCCATCATCACATAGTTCGTCACATCGACAATATTTGCGACCGGCCGCACCCCGACCGCTTCGAGCCGGGCCTTCATCCAGTCGGGGCTTTCGCCGGGCCGGACGCCGCGAATGACGCGGGCGGTGTAGAGCGGGCAAAGGTCGGGCTCGGCCACTTCGACGGCGCAGAGGTCTTCGGCGGCCTCGTCGCCTTCCGAGAGATCGATCTCCGGAAGAACCAGCTCGGTCTCCAGCGCCGCGGCCAGCTCGCGGGCCACGCCGACGTGGCCGAGACAGTCGGGCCGATTGCTGGTGACCTCGACGTCGAAGCAGACGTCGCCGCCCGGCCGTTCGGCCATGGCGTCGACGTTCAGGCCGATGCGCGTGAGGACGTCGGCGACCTCGGCCGGCGGAAGGTCGGTCCGGACGTACTCGCGCAGCCACTCGTACGAGACGTTCATCGCCCTTGTCCCTGCTCTGGTGGAATCGAAAGCGGGATTATAGGGGTCCATGCGCCGCGCGGCAACAACAATAGCGCGCCAAGCGGGCGGGGGGGGCGGGCGCGGTCCGGGGTCGGACGCCCGTCGACGTTTCGGGCCGGGCTTTTTCTTGCACGGGCCGGGCCGGCGCGGTAGTTTGAGGGGTACAGGTCTGAGGGGTGCGAGCATCGCTGGGGGGAAAGGGTCCTGCCATGCAGCGGCGGTTCAATGTGCTGGTGCCGGCAAGCTGTCCCATGTGCTCGAGCGAACTGACGGTCACCCTGGACCAGATCCACGACCACGAACGGGTCCGGTGCAGCCAGTGCGGGACGCTGGTCCCGCTGGAGCCGGAGGACCTGTTCGCCCCGGACCTGGCGCGGCCGGGACGGGCGAACACGCGGTTCGCTCACCCGGATTGATCACGTCCGGAAAGGGGATGAACGGGGTCCCGTTGGGGCTCGGCCCTGGAAGCCGTCTTTCTGTCGTTGATGCTCATGTCGGGGCCGGGAGGCCGGTGAGCGGTGCCGGTGCGGGCCGGGGGACGTCGGGGCAAGGCCACGCCCGCCAGAGCGAACAGGCTAACCCAAGGTGAATCCTACACGGGACGGCCTGGCCGGCCGACCCGTCTTCTTTGCGCCGAAGGGGGGCCTCGGACGTCTTCCTGGCCCCCGGCGGGCGTTTCCTGCCCACGCGAGCCGACCAACCATCCCCGGCAGAGGTTGCACCGGCGGTCGGAGCACCCCTGGCACATGCGACAATCGGGGCACGGGTGCTTCTTCGGGGGCCCGGCGACACAGGGATCGGTTCGGGTCGGCTCGTCCATGGCTGCGGTCTCCTTTCGGTCCGGGATTGTAGGCGCCCCGGCGGGGCCGGGACCAGCGGCGCGCCCCCCTTTTTTCCGGCGTTTTCGGGGACTTGAGCGCACGCCGGGCCGACAAACGCGACCCCTCAGGCGTCGCGTAAGTCTATTCTGAACAACATCTTACGGGCCATCCCCTGCTTCATCGGCGGCTTCCGTTTGCCTCGGTCCCGAATGCGCTTATGCTCAAAGGTAAGCACAGAACGGCCGATCGAAGGCCACCCATTCCCCCCGGCCCGCACTCGCTGCGGGCCCTGTGCTATGGGGACCGGGCGGCCTGCCGGAGAAGAGAGGAAAGCCCGATGCCGAAGCGAATCGCCCCCCACGCCCTCGTCGCCGCCACCGTCCTGCTGGCCGCCGCCTCGGCCGAGGCCGGCGTCTGGCAGCCCGCCGCCTCCTCGTTCGCGGTCCTCTCGGGCGGACGTCTCTCGACCGACGCGGGGGTGTCGGTGGAAGGTGTCGCCGGGGCCTTGGACGCCGTCTGGCTCGGCGCCGGGACCGGAATCACCGACGGGTTGCTCTCGAGGGCTGGGGTGGGAGGCGACCAGGGCATCGTCCTCGGCGGGCCCGTCGTGGCGGGCGGGCCGGTCTGGTTCGACCGCGACGCCCACGTCGATTCGATCCACTCGACGGGCTCCGTGGGCCTCGCCCGCGACGTCCGGGTCGACGGGCACGTGGTCGCCGGCACACGCCTGGACGTGGACCGCGACACCGTCATCGGCGGCGACGCGAGCTACGGGACCGGGTTCTGGGTCGACTCGCGGGCCACCGTCGGGGGGACCCTCGGGCCGGGAATCCATTCCGTCGATACGTGGGACCCGGCCTTCCGCCACGCCCCGACCCTCGCCCCGACGGGCCAGGGGAGCGAATATCGCGGGCGCGGCACGGATACGGCCCTCGACCCGGCCGCTTACGGGCGCGTCAGCGTCGACCGCGACGCCACGGTCAGACTGGCCACCGGGACGTACGCACTGGATTCCTTGTGGGTGGGCCGGGATTCGACCCTCGTCATCGATACGGCCGCCGGGGACGTCGTCGTGAACGTGGCGGGGACCCTCTCAACGGACCGCGGAGTGCGTATCGAGCGGATCGGCGACGGGGCCGTCACGTTCCACGCGGGCGGATCGGTCTACCTGGGCCGCGCGACCGAAGCCGACGCCTCCTTCCTGACCCTGGCCGGCCTCCAGGTCGACCGCGACAGCGTCATCGACGGATGGATCCAGAGCGAAGGAAACCTGTGGCTGGGCCGCGACACGGAGGTCCTGGGGGCCGGTACGGGCCTGCCGGGCATGGGACAGCCCATTCCCGAGCCGGGGACGATCGGCCTGCTGCTCGTGGGGAGCATGGGGGCCTTTATGCTCCGCCCGCGGCCATGGCGTCGCGGATCGCGTCGACGCACTTCGTAAGGGCGGGGACCGGGTTCTCGACGTCGCCCTCGTACTCCAGGACCGCCGCACCCGCGAAATCGGCCTTTTCCAAGGCCTCCCGCAGCCGCTCCAGGGCCAGGTTCCCCGTCCCCACGACCACGTCCTCGGGCCTTCGTGCCCGGTCGAAGACGAAGTCCTTGAAATGGACGCCGTAGAGCCGCGGTCCGAACCGCTCGACCATGGCGACCGGATCGGCCCCCGCGTCGAGGGCCCAGGCGGTGTCCAGGCAAAGGCCCAGCCGATCGTCGGAGTGGGCAAGGACGTGGTCGATCATGGCCGGATTGCCCAGCCAGTGCCGCCCCCCGTGGTTGTGGATGCCGAGGCGCACGTCGTACTCCTCGGCCAGCCGCTCGGCCACGCGATAAGCCTCCGGGACCTCGTCCAGGACGAAATCGACGGCGATGAGCGCGGCGTCCGCCTGCCGGGCGAACTCGAAGGCCCCGCGGGCGGCGGCTTCGTCGGCCCCGATGCGGCAGACGCCGATCGAGGGCACCGCGACACCCGCCTCGCGATACGCCGCCAGGACCGACGCAAAGGTCTCCGGCTTCGAGAAATCCACGTGGGCCCCACACAGCTCGATGCGGGCCAGGCCGCACGCCTTGACCTTTGCGGCCACCTCGGCGTGATCCTTGAAATGGCGGAAACAGTAGCTCTGAACACCCAGTTCGGCGGCGACGTCGATCATCGCATTTCCCTTTCGACCGCGGCGGCGATGGAGGCGGCCATGCTAGGTCAAAGCGGCGCGAAGTAAAGCGAAAAGCCGTGCACCCGCCACGCCGCCGGACTATAATCCCACGGCCCGAAACCGCAAGGAGACGCCCATGATCGTCATCGGAGAGAAAATCAACGCCACCCGCAAGGCCGTCGCCGCGGCCATCGAGACGGGCGACGACGCCTTCATCCGCGGCCTGGCCCTGGAACAGGTCAACGCGGGAGCCGATTACCTGGACGTCAACGGCGGCCACCCGACCCGCGAGGCCGAGGTCATGGACTGGCTCCTGGATCTGGTCCAGGAGACGACCCCCGCGCCCGTCTCCGTCGACAGCTCAAGTCCCGAGGTTGTCCGGGCGGCTCTCAAGCGGCTCGCCAGGACCAAGCCCCTCGTCAACTCCATCACGCTGGAGCGGGAGCGGATGGCGACGTATCTGGACCTCGTCGCGGAGCACGAATGCGGCGTGGTGGCCCTCCTGATGAGCGATGAGGGCGTCCCCAAGGGGGTCGACGACCGCAAGCGGCGGGCCGAACAGCTCGTCACGGCCCTGATGGACGACGCCGGCAAGTCGCCCGACGAGATTTACCTCGACCCGGCTTTCCTGACCCTGTACACCGAGGAACGGGCGGGCCTGGACGTCCTGGAGGCCCTCCGATGGATTCGGGCCACGTGGCCCGAAATCCACATCACCGGCGGCCTCTCCAACGCCAGCTACGGCCTCCCCAAACGCCGCTGGATCAACCAGGCGTACCTCATGATGGCCATGGTCCACGGCATGGACTCGGTCATCATCGATCCGACGGTCGAGGGCACGATGGCCCTGGTGCGGGCTGCCGAGGTTGTCCTCGGCCGCGACCCCATGGGCATGGCCTACATGTCGGCCGAGCGCGACGGAAGCCTCTAACCCCTTACCCAGAATGAGCTTACATCGAACAGAGACACGATGTCGACGCACAACACATTGGCCGAATCGCTCGCCACCGAACGCTTCGCCGTCACCCTCGAGTACGCCGCGCCGGACCGCTCCGAGCCGGCCGATCCCCTCGATGCCCTGGCCGAGTTCGCCGGGGCCGATCCCCGCGTCGCCGCCATCGCCGTCACCGACCGCGTCCCGACGATGACGGCCCACGATCCGGTCGACCTGGCGGCCCGGGCGGCCGAGGCGAGCGGCAAGACGCCGCTGGTACACCTCGCGGGCAAGGACCGCACGGAAGCCGCCCTCCGCTGCGAACTCGAACGGTGCGCCGAGCGGGGACTCTGGAACGTCCTTCTCGTCACCGGCGACGTGCCCCGCGTCGACCTTCCGGAGCCCATCGAGGCCGCCCCCGCCGGGTACGTCGACTCGGTCCAGGCCATTCGCCTGGCGCGCGAGACGGACCCGCGTTTCGTGGTGGCGGCGGCGGTCTCGAGCTTCAAGCCCACCGAGCCGCAGCAGATGATGCAGTACCTGAAGCTGCGGGCGAAGCTCCGCGAGGGGGCCGCCGCGGTCTTCAACCAAGTGGGCTTCGACCTGGCGCGGTGCCAGGAGCTGCCCCTCTGGGCCCGCCGCGAGGGCCTCCAGACGCCCCTTGTGGCGGCAACCTACTGGCCGACGCCAGGCTTTGCGCGGTTCGCGGCGGCAGGGAAGGTGGCGGGGGTCGACTTCACCCCCGACATGGTCCGGAGGATGGAGGAGATGGCCCGCACTCCCGACAAGGGCAAGGCCATGCGGCAGGAGATGCTGGCCTTGCACGTCCTGCTGGCCCGCGCATTCGGCTACGGCGGCATGTACGTCGGCGGCTTCAAGACCCCCGGGGCCCTCCGCGACCTGCTGAATCTCGTGGACCAGATCGAGGCGGCCGGGGGCGGCATCGAGACGTGGTGGCACCGGTGGCGGGAGCTCTGGCGGCTCGAAGACGGTCGGCCCTGCCGCATGGCCCCGGACGGGGTATTCCGCCTCTTGGAGCGGGGTCCGGAAGGCCTCAACTCCGACCGTCTCGCCGACCGGTCCCTGCCCGGCGCGAAGCCTCTCATGTACCGCTTCATGGACCTCGTCCACGACGTCTTCTTCGGCCGCGCCATGGAGCCCGGCGGGTGGGCCCGCCGGCTGGCGGCCCGGGCGGGGCGGTCGCGCGGGACGGCCAGGCTCGCGTACCTCCTGGAACGGATGGGCAAGTGGCCCCTCGTCGGATGCGAGGGGTGCGGCTCGTGCACGCTGCCGGAGACCCGCTACGTCTGCATCCAGCACGAGTGCGCCAAGAAGCTGCCGAACGGTCCGTGCGGCGGATCGACGCCGGAAGGCGATTGCGAGGGCCGTCCCGGCCGCGAGTGCGCCTGGGTCGAGGTCTATCGCCGCGCCAAGGCCGCCGGCAACCTCGACGCCCTCCTCGACACCTTCGTTCCCCCCAAGGACCCGTCTCTCGAAGGAACCTCGAGCTGGATCAACATGGCCCTCGACCGCGACCATCGCGGGCGCGGCGGCAGTTGACGCGCCGTGGGCACGATACCCGGTGGCGAGCGCGCGGCCTACGGATACCTGAGCGTTAGCACCCACGCCTCCCATTCCTGTTGAAACACCTCCATGCCCCGCTCGTCGCGGCCGAGGAGTGCCTGGAGGGTCTCCCAGCCGGTGGGGTCGGCGCCGGCCGCGCGGCGGAAATCGTGCCAGTACCGAACCAGCAGGCCCTCCTCCTGGAGCCAGTAGGCCAGGTATCGGGCCTCGGCGTAATGGAGGCCCGCGCCGGGACCGTAGAACCAGTCGTCGCCTCGCGTCACCAGTTCCTTGAAGCTCGGCAGCCGCCGCGACCGGATGGCCTTCTGGAGGCCCGCCAGCCGCCAGTTCGTGAGGCCCACGATCCGGCCGTCCCGCGCCGACGACTGCTCGTAGAGCGACCCGAGGGCCTCGTTGAACCACGCCGGGCAGGTCGGGAAGTTCGCCCGCACGAACGGGTGGACGATCTCGTGGACGAGCGTCCCGCCGCCCGTCGAGATGTCCATGATGAGGGCCCGGTGGGCCGAGCAGTAGTAGCCGAAGGGCGTGTCGCGGACCACCCCGAAAAGCTCCCGCTGGTGCTTCTGGTAGCTCGCGGGGCCGTGGAACAGCCAGATATCGAGGATCTCGTCGGGGTCCCGCTCGAAGTAGAGGGCCTTCAGGTGCTCGACCGCCCAGCGGACCGTCTGCTCGGACCGCAGCCGGACAAGGCGCGGCGACTCGTCCCCCAGGACCACGAACGGCGGCTCCAGCACCATCGTGAACCCCTCCGGAAGCCGGGACCGCAGGTCCTGGACATGGCGACACCAATCGGCCGGCGTCGAACCCAGGGGGGCGGGCGGCGAGGCGATGGCCCAGGCCGCCAGACGCAGCCGAACCGCCAGCCACAGGTCCGGCTCGTACGTCAGCGGCCACGCGTCCAGGAGTGTCTCGCGCGGCATGCGGGCGTAGGCCCCGTCGTCGAGGGCGGGGTCGTGGTAGATGACCTCGTCGGTGGCCGGGTCGTAGCCAAGAACGAGGCGGAACCGGCCGCCGCCGGTTCCCTCCCCGCCCGCGTGGTTCAGGCAGACGATCGTCGGCACGCCCGCCTCCAGGTCCGCCCGCAGGGCCTCCCAGGGGCGCTTCATGCCCGTCTCGCCGTCGGCGGCCGGGACGCGGTCGCCCACGGGTCCGGCCTCGAAACCGATCCGCTCCAGGGCCCCCGCCAACTCCCGGGCCACGCATCCCCGCCCGAAAGCCGGGTCCACCCCCGCCGCGTTGAACACGTCGCCGGGCGTGTAGGCGTGCCCCAGATGCGCGAGCCACATCGCCGCGCACGCCTCCCCCGCGAAAGCGGCCGTCTCCGTCAGATGCGGGACGCCTTCGAGGAGGACGGTGGGAGGGGCTTCCGGGGCCCGAGGCCCGGGGTCTTGAGACTCCGGCGCCTCGCCGCAAGAGGCGGCGAGCAGCGTCGCCAGAGTCAACAGCATGAGACGCGTGGGCACGGTGCAGGTCCTTTGCCTGTTTCAGGCGGGGCGCCTTATTATACGTACGCTCGGCCGAAGGCAAGCGCGAAGGGCTTGCGACGGCGAGAGCGGCGCGCTATCGTACGGGCCATGGTTCCCCATCCGACCGGCGCGCCGGACGCCCCGCGACCCGCGAGCGGACACCTCGTCCGCGTCCTCGTCATCCTGGGGGCGCTCGCCGGCCTCGCGATCCTCGTTGCGATCCTGGCCGAGAGGTATCCGGCGTTCGACGCGGAGACGCTTCGGATCGGCCTGCTGCCCGTCTCGGCGGCGGCCGCGCTGGTGGTCGTGTGCCGGCGGATCGATCTCTCGCTGCCCTTTCTCTTCACGATGGCGGCCGCGCTCTTTGCGAATCGGTTCGTCTTCGAGAGCGAGCCCTTGGCGCGGGCCGGGACGGTCCTCGCCATCGCGGCGGGGATCGGCCTGGGAGCGGCCCTGGTGACGTGGTTCGGGCGGGTTTCGAGCGCCCTCTGGACCATCCTCGCGGCCGGAGCCATGATCGCCGTCACACACCATGCCCGGCCGGTTCCGGTCGTGGGAACGGTCGGCGGATGGCCCTGGCCCGCGGCGGTGGGCGGGGCGATGGGGCTGCTGCTGGTGGGAGCGGCCGGCCTCGGATGGACGGGCCTCGTGTGGCCGCCGTCGCATCCGCCGCTGCTGGCGGTGGGGGCGAAGGGACTGGCGGGCCTGGCGCCGGCGTGGACGGTCGCCGCGGCCGCCGTGGGGATGGCCGCCCTCAGCGAAAACGCCCTCGGCGATCCCGAGACCGGGGCCTTCGTCCTGCCCATGGCCGCGGTGGCCCTCGGCGGGGCCTACGTCCTGCGGGGGCGGTGGGCGGCCGTGGCGGCCGTCGTCCTGGCCGGCCTCGCGCACGTGGTCGTCGCGGCCGCGGGCGGGGCCGAGTACGGGACGCGCAGCGCCGAGATCGTCCTGACGGCCCTGCTGCCCCTGGCCGCCGTTCCGGTCTACCTGATCCTGGACGCCCTGGTAAGACAGCGGACCGGCGAATCCGCCCCCACGGGCCTCCTCACGTAGGGACTCGCGATGCGGCCGAACCTCCTCTTCCTCTTCACCGACGAGCAACGGGCCGACACCTGCCGCGCCTACGGCAACCGCCGCATCCAGACGCCGCACCTCGACCGCTTGGCCGCCGAGAGCGTCGTCTTCGACCGGGCGTATGTGACGCAGCCGGTGTGCACGCCGTCGCGAAGCTCGATCCTGACGGGCCTGTGGCCGCACACCTCGGGCTGCACGGAGAACAACGTGCCGCTCGATGAGGCCGTGCCGACGCTGGCGGAGCGGTTGCCGAAGGGGGTCTGGGAGACGGGGTACTTCGGCAAGTGGCACCTCGGGGACGAGATTTTCGCCCAGCACGGCTTCCGCCACTGGCGGAGCATCGAGGACGGCTATCGCGGCTACTACCGCAAGCGGCACGACCGCGAGGCCCGCTCGAGCTATCACCACTGGCTCGTCGGCCACGGCTTCGCCCCGGCGGGCGGGACGGCCTTCACGCGGGACGAGGCGGCCCGGCTACCCGAGCCGTACTCCAAGCCGGCGTACCTCGCGGAGGAGGCGTCGCGGTTCCTCCGCGACCATCGCCACGGGCCGTGGGTCCTCTACGTCAACTTCCTCGAGCCCCACATGCCCTTCTACGGCCCCCGCGACGACCAGTACGACCCGTCGGTGGTGGACCTGCCCGGGAACTTCGACCGCCCGCCGACCGAGGACCAGCCCCTGAAGACCCGCCTCTTCCACCGGGCATACCACGAGAAGGGGCACGGGTCGTTCGAGCTCCGCACGGAACGCGATTGGCGGCGGGTCATCGCACACTACTGGGGCCTCGTGAGCCTCGTCGACACCCACGTCGGAACGATCCTGGCCGCCCTGGCCGCCACCGGCCAGGACGAGCGGACCGTCGTCGTCTATACCTCGGACCACGGGGACATGATGGGCAGTCACCGGCTGCTCGCCAAGTGCGTCCAGTTCGAGGAAGCGGTGCGGGTGCCGCTCATGATCCGCCTTCCGGGGAAGCGCGACCGCCGCCGCGTGGCCGCGCCGGTCAGCCAGATCGACCTCGTGCCCACGCTGCTGGATCTGCTGGGCGAGAGCGAGACGGAGGGGCTCGAAGGCGCGAGCCTGCGGCCGGTCCTGGAGGGGGCCGAGGAGCCGGGGCGGGACGTCGTCGTCGAATGGAACGGGCCGAACTCCGGCATCACCGGAGACGCCCTCGGAGAGCCGAACCTGCCCGACTACCTCGCCGAGGTCTGCTCGATGGAGGAGGCCGAGGAGGCCGTCCGCGACCCGGTCCGGACGCTCATCGCCCCCGATGGCTGGAAGCTCAACTGGAGCCCGCGCGGCGACCACGAGCTCTACGACATTTCGCGCGACGCGCTCGAGACCGAAGACCGGGTCGCCCGAGGCGAGCACCGCGGCCGCGTCGCCGACATGGTCGCGCGCCTCAAAACCTGGCAGGCCCGCACGGGCGACGCGGTGGCCCTGCCGGAGGCGTAACGCCTCACAGCCGCTTCTGGACATCCACAATCCACTCCGTGCCCTCGTGGACCGTGCCGCCGGAGTCGCGAAAGTGCCACGTGTCCTTGTAGGGGCAGCGCTGGAGGGGGGTATAGCCGAGGCGGCGGTAGAGGGCGAGGGCCCGAGGGTTCGATTCCGGCTCGACCTGGAGGGTCAGCGTCGCCTGGTCGGCCTCGCGGCAGCGGCCCTCGACCCGCCGCACGAGGGCCGTCCCGATGCCGCGCCCCCGCAGGTCCTCGCGGACGATGATGTCGAAGAGCATGGGGACATAGCGGACCCGGTACGCCCAGTCGGGCGTCTCCAGGACGAAGAAGACGCATCCGACGGCCTCGCCCCGCCGGTCGGCGACGAGGTAATGGGTTCGTCCCTTCTCGGCATCGGCAATGCGGTCGCGATGGAGAGCCTCGGTCGGCTTGACGCGGGCGAGGTCTGCCGCATCCTCCGGCCGGGCGTTTCGGACCACGACCCACGGCTCGGCGAGGGCCTTGGCCATCTCGATGACGCGGAACCGGCGCCAGTCGAAGCGGCGGGTCTCGTCGTACCCCGCCCCACGGTAGAGGGCTTGCGCGGGCTCCTGCCTCGCGGTCGTCTGGAGGTAGAGCGTCCGGACGCCGAGGTCGCGGGCCTGGGCCTGGAGGGCCTCCAGCATCGCCCGCCCGTACCCGCGGCGCCAGGCGGCGGGGTCGACGCGCATGCGGCGGATCTCGGCGGCGTACTCGTCGGTGCGGTCGAGGGCCCCCATGGCAACGAGGCGGCCGTCGGCCTCGCCGACGAGGAACTCGCCGCCCGTCTCGACGTAGACGCCGGACACGTCGTGGAGGTCCGCGTCCCAAGGCCCGTGGCCGCCGTGGGCGTCGGCGGCATGGAGGGCCCGGTTGTGTAGGTCCCAGACCGCCGCCCGGTCGGAATCGCGGTACCGCCGGATCAGAAGATCGCCCATGGACGCAAAGTTACTTGCCTTGAGCGGGCGAAGCAATATGCTCGTTAAGCTTGCCGACCTCAAGCCCGGGATTTTCCGATGCCGGGATCACAGCGTGCAATAGTGAAAGGTGAGATTTGAAGACGCAAGCTTTGGGAAGAAGCGACTTGACCACGACGCGCCTCGCCTACGGCTGCATGCGGATCGCGGGCGGGTGGAAGCCGGACGCCGTGACGGACGCGCATCGACGGACCGGCCGCGAGGCCGTCCTGGCGGCGTGGGAGGCCGGCTATCGCCTCTTCGACCACGCCGACATCTACTGCCACGGCGAGTGCGAGACCCTCTTCGGCACCGTCCTCGCCGAGGTCCCCGAGATGCGCAAGGCGATCGTCCTGGCCACGAAGTGCGGCATCCGGTTCCCCGCCGGACCGGGCGAGCCGAAACGGTTCGACTTCTCGGCCGACTATATCCGCACCTCCTGCGAGGGCAGCCTGCGGCGGCTCGGCGTCGAGACGATCGACCTCTATCAGCTCCACCGACCGGACGTCCTGATGGACCCGGCGGAGGTGGCCGAGGCCTTCGACGGGCTGCACCGGGCGGGCAAGGTCCGATGGTTCGGCGTCTCGAACTTCACGCCGTCCCAAGTGGCCCTGCTCCAGAGCGGCCTCGACGCCCCTCTCCTGGTCAACCAGATCGAGATTCATCCCGGGCGGCTCGATCCGTTCGTCGACGGGACGCTCGACCAGTGCCTGCGGGAGGGCCTGACGCCCCTCGCCTGGAGCCCGCTCGGAAAGGGCCTCTTCGCGGGCGGCGGGACCGTCCGCAAGGACCACCCGCGCCGGGAGAAGCTGGAGGGGCTCGTCAAGACCCTCGACGAGACGGCCGCGACCCTCAATTCAACCCGGGCGGCGGTGACGCTGGCGTGGCTGATGCGGCACCCGTCGGGCATCGTGCCCATCGTCGGGTCAACGAACCCGGACCACATCCGCGCGGCCACGGAGGCCGACGCCTTGGAGATGACGCGCGAGCAGTGGTACACGATCTTCATCGCGGCCCGGGGGAGCGAGCTGCCGTAAACCCGCACTGGCCCTGGCCCCCGGCGGCGCGATAGAATCGATGAAATGAGCTTCGAGAGAGGAGACGAGAGATGGCCCCATCCTGGAACGACCTGATCTTTGCCGCGAACGGGCGACCCACCGACGAGAAGGCGGCCGCGCGGCTGGCCGAGGCCCTCGGCACCGTGCTCGACGCGTACGTCTATGCCGACTCCGTCGCCCGTCTCGGCCCGTCGGAGGCCGATTCCGTGGCGGCCCTGGCTCGCCAGGGTCTCCAGAAGCGGCTCGTCCTCGTGTGGCCAGGCGGGCCGGGCGCGGCGCCCGAGACCGTGGGGGCCTTCAACGGCGATAGGCGCGAGGCCACCCTCCCGGGCCAGGCGTGCGGCCTCCTGGACGGGCCCCGCGACATGATCAACGCGGCGGCGCTTCGCGACGCCCTGCCCTGGACCGGGCCGCAACGGATCGGCGAGCGGCCTTCGATCGGCCTCGGCGACCGCCTGGGCCTCGCCACGCCCGGCCACGTCCGGGCCGTCCGCGGGACGGGCTACGTGCCCATGCTCGCCCAGCAGTCGATCCGCGAGATGACCCGCACGGACCGCTCGCCGCAGGACGTGATGGACGACGCGACGTGGGGCGTATTCCAGACGGGCTTCGCCGAGGGCTTCGGGGCCGACGCCGATCACCTCAAGTCTCCCGCCGACATCGACCGCTGCTCCGCCGTCGGCTTCACCTTCTACACCATCGACCCCGGCGACCATGTCGACGACGAGGCGGAGAACCTGGGCCCGGAGGCCCTGGCCACCCGCTTCGCCGAGCTGCCCTGGGACGCCCTCGAGACGAAGCCCGTCGAGCTGACGCACCGCTTCGTCGGGCAGACGTTCGACTTAAACGACGTCACCCTTGCGTTCGACCCGGTGACGCTCCACCGGGCGGCGGCCAAGTACGGGCGGGCCGTCGCCCACACGGCGGCCCTTTATCGGCATCTCGTCGAGGTGCGCGGCGAGGGGGACTTCGAGCTGGAGGTTTCGGTCGACGAGACGGATTCGCCGACGACCCCCGAGGAGCACCTTTTCGTGGCCGTGGAGCTCCAGCGGCTGGGCGTCCGCTGGGTCAGCCTGGCACCGCGATTCGTCGGGCGTTTCGAGAAGGGCGTCGATTATCTGGGAAGTCTGGAGAAGTTGGAGAAGACCTTCACCCAGCACCTGGCCATTGCGCGCCGCTATGGGAACTACAAGATCAGCCTCCATTCCGGGTCCGACAAGTTCAGCGTCTATGAAATGGCCGCCCGCCACGGGGGCCACCGTGTCCACGTCAAGACCGCCGGCACCAGCTACCTGGAGGCCCTGCGGGTCCTGGCGGAGAAGGAGCCGACGCTGTTCCGGGAGATCCTGACGTTCGCCCGGTCGCGGTACGATCAGGACCGGGCCACCTACCACGTCTCGGCCGAGTTGGCCATGGTGCCGGACGGCTCGGGGCTGGAGGACGCAGCCCTGCCGGGCCTTCTGGACGAGTTCCACGCGCGGCAGGTGCTGCACGTGACGTTCGGGTCGGTGTTGACGGCCGACGGGGGACGCACGTTCCGGAGACGGCTGCTGGAGGCCCTCAAGAGGCACGAGGAGACGTACGAAGAGGGCTTGGCGCGACACGTGGGGCGGCACTTGGCCCCGTTCGTCGATAACACGTGATTTGAAAAGGACTTACAACGATCCGAAAGCCCGGTGCCCGCCGTTCTCAGTACAGAAATCGCGGTTTTTGCCCGGGAGGCGGTTTGCATTCTGCGAAACCCGTGTTATACTATACGTGCACTCGGTTCCGCGCGCCATGGGGGTGGCGCGGGGGATTCGATTCAGGGGAGGGCGTATCGGATGAAGCGTGTTGCGCTAATGGTGTTGGTCTGTCTGTTCGCCGCGGCTGCCGCTCAAGCGGCTCCCATCGTCGACGAACGGTTCCTCGGGATGACCGCCTACAGTGCGCTTGACGGTCAAGCGGCCACGGGCGTCGGGATGACGGGGAACTGGGACGGCGACAGTACCCATCTGAACGTGGTGCCGGGCGGGTTCGTCAAGTACGACCGCGACAATGCATACGCTGGAGCCCGAAGCGCCTGGGCCGCCACCGATCATAGTCCCGGCAACCCCTTCGAAGAGTTCCTCGTGACCAACGGGACGACCTTCTATGCCGGCCTGCACGCCTTCGTCAAGGAGGACACCGTCCTCGGCGACGACGAGGGTCCCGACCAGGAGCCCGGCAGCGCGGAATACGGTAGCCTCACGGTGACACTCGATTGGAACGGGAGCAACGATCTGCAGTTCGGGATGATGTCGGGCAAGTTCGGCGTCTCAGGGCCGGGGGGCCTCATCGTGGACGCCGGCGACTACGTGGTGGACGAGAAGTACCTGATCGTCCTCTGCGTCGAGTACAACGCCGCCAACATCGACCAGGAGCACGTCCGGCTCTGGATCAACCCCATCGACGAGAGCAGCGCGACGCTGATCGACACGAACGGCAACTTCATCTTCGACGCAGCCTACGACTTCCAAGGGATCGAGATCACGGGCAGCGGCCTGGACGGCAACTGGGGCTTCTTCAACTTCGTCAAGGTCGGATCGAGCTTCGCCGACGTGCTCCCCGAACCGGCGACGCTGGTCCTGGCGGCCGTGGGCGGCCTGGGCGTGCTGCTTCGCCGCAAACGCTGAGGGCGGTCGATACACCGATCAAACGCCGCGGGCCTGCCGAGATGCGTTCGGCGGGCCCGTTCTTCATGCGCAAGGCGATACTCATGCCTCGCCGCGCGGCTCCATGGTACAATCGAGCTCGCGGCCCGGGCCGGATGCCCCGCGCGACGCCGCCCGAGTCGGCGGGGACGCGGCTGAGGATGAGCTCGTCCTCTCAAGTCCGGGGCCTTCAGACCCCGGGCTTGGTCAGGATGGCTTGCCCAACAGCCGCTTGACGACCGGGTACGCGAGCTTCGGACGCCTATACTCGTCGACCACACCCTTGTTGTTGAACGTCCGCGGCCGATGGCCGAACCATCCCTCCGTGACGCGACAATCGCAGAACTGCCAGATGATGGCCCCCGCGAGGCGCGGATGCGCGAGGTAGCACGCGAGGCACCCTTCCAGCACCGCCGCCTGCGTCTCCTCGGTCCACTTCGCCCCGGTGTCGGAGCGGTACCC
Organism: uncultured Anaerolineales bacterium; assembly: GCA_964461715.1. Classification (GTDB taxonomy): domain Bacteria; phylum Planctomycetota; class Phycisphaerae; order FEN-1346; family FEN-1346; genus CAYWVR01. The sequence goes on along the minus strand of CAYWVR010000015.1, from coordinate 41,165 downwards.
GTAAAGGGCTCCGGCCCCGAATTCGCTCAGGATGATGGGCTTGCCCTTGCCGCCCGCCTCCTCGATCCAGTCGATCAGGGCTTCGAGCCGCTCCGGGATCGCCTCGACCGGGTCGCGGTACCAGCCCGTGTAGATGTTGAAGCCGACGACGTCCGGCAGGTCGAGGCAGATATCCTTGCCCTGGTGGCAGGAGGCGAAGGTCGTGGGCCGGCTCGGGTCGAGGTCCTTCAGGAGCGCCAGCTCCTCGGCGTAGACCTCGCGGCCCTGCTGGGAGAAGCTCTCGCACTCGTTCAGGATGCCCCACAGGATGATGGAGGGGTGGTTGAAGTGCTGCTCGACCATTTCCCGCGTGCACGCGAGGGCCTGCTCGCGCAGCTTCGGATGGCGGAACCGCTCGCCCGTCAGGCCCCGGGCGTGGTTCTCCTCCCAGACCAGCAGGCCCCGCTCGTCGCACAGGTCCAGCCACCGCTCGTCGTTCGGGTAGTGGCACGTCCGGTCGCAGTTGGCCCCGAGGTCCTCGAACCGCTGGAGATCGTAGATCATCGCCTCGACGGGAATGGCGCATCCGAAGTGCGGATGATCCTCGTGCCGGTTGAAGCCGCGCAGGCGCACGGGGGCGCCGTTCAGGAGCAGCCGCGTGCCGTCCACCTCGATCTCGCGGAAGCCCACGCGGTCGATGAGATCGTCGCCCGGCGCATCGCCGCCCGCCCCGTGGAGGAGGGCCTGGACGTGGTAGAGCCTCGGGTGCTCGGGGCTCCACGCCTCAACCTTGGCGAAGGCCCCCTCCCCCTCGAACCAGACGCTCCCGCCGGCGGGCACGGTGGCCTGGCCCAGGTCGATCCGCGCCTCGGCCGCCACCACGTCCACCGCCGCTTCCGCGTCCTCGTCCGCAAGGTTGACGACCTCGGCCCGGACCCGGGCGGTCCACGTCCCGTCCTTGCCGCGCGAAGGCGTCACGTGCACGTGCCGCAGGTATTGCGGCCCGATCAGCTCGAGCGCGCAGGGCCGCGTAATGCCGCCGTAGGTGTAGTAATCGTTCTCGACGTGAAGGGCGGAGTGCTCGCCGAAGGAGTTATCGACCTCGACCCGCAGCTCGTGCTCGCCGGGCTCGACGCGGGCCAGGGCCACCTCGAAAGCCGTGTACGCGCCATCGTGGCCACCCACCTCCCGCCGGTCCAGGAGGACGCGGGCCGTGTGGCTGACCCCCTTGAACACCAGCCGCATCGGCCCCCGCTCCGGTTGGTAGATTCGCCGTCGATACCATCCCTTGCCGCGGTAGGACCGGAAGTCCGGGTGGCTCTCCCAGCAACCCGGCACGGGCAGACGATGCGTGAACGCGGTCGGGAGACCGTCTGCATCGAGAGCATCGCCGGCGTCGCGTTCGGCGACGAAATCCCAGAGCCCGTCCAACTCGACCACCGGCCGCGTCACATGCTCCTCGAAGAGTCGAATCATGGGGCACCGCCCTTGTCACCGAAGCGCGCGCTTGCATTGGCTCGCGGGGGGCTTAGAATACCGGGGCCCGCACACCGTTCAAGCGCAAAGCAAAGGAGACCGCCGTGTCCGACCTCCTCATCAAGGCCCCCACAAAGCCCAAGGCCGGCTTCACCCGGCTCGTCCGGCCCGGCGACGGCGGCCTCGCGTACCTCGGCTTCGGCCTCGTCAACCTCGACGCCGGCAAGAGCTGGAAGGTCGAGACCGGCGGGAGCGAATGGTGCGTCGTTGTGCTGTCCGGATCGGTCCAGGCCTACGACGGGCGGCGCGAGCTGACCGCGGGCCCCCTCGGCTCCCGCAAGCACGTCTTCGACGGCCTCGCCTCGGCCCTCTACCTGCCGCCCGGGTTCAAGGGCAAGGTGGCGGCGTCGGCCCCGGCCACGCGTCTGGCCGTCTGCCAGGCGAAGGCCGACGACGGCGCCGTCCCCACCGTCATCACGCCCGACATGGTCAACCCGAAGACGGTGGGCGTCCACAACTGGCAGCGGGAGGTCCACGACATCCTCGACAAGCGTTTGGCCGGGGCCCATCTGCTGGTGGGCGAGACGTTCAACCGGACGGGCTGCTGGTCCAGCTACCCGCCCCACCGCCACGACAAGGACCGCCCGCCCGTCGAAGTCAACCTCGAAGAGGTCTACTACTTCCAGGTCCTGCCGCAGCAGGGCTTCGGCATCCAGCGGCTCTACACCGACGACCGGTCCCTCGACGAGTGCTACGCCGTCGAGCACGGCGACACGGTCATCCTCCCGCGCGGCTACCATCCGGTGGCGGCAGCCCCGGGGTACCAGGTGTACTACCTGTGGCTGATGGCCGGCGAGGGACGCGACATGGCCCCGTTCGACGACCCCGCCCACCACTGGCTCAAGGGCGCCGAGACGCTGCTGCAGGAGACGCAATGGGAGGTGTAGCGAGGCGGCGCGCCGGGGGGCTCCTCGGCCTCGTTGTCGCGGGCCTGGCCATCGGGTGCGGCGAAAGGGCGCGGCGCGATGCGCCCCAACTGCCGCGCGAGGACGTCCTCGCCCTCGTCCGACGCGCCGCCGCCTACCAGGTGCCGCGCTCGATGCAGCGGCCGAACTCCTGGGAAACGGCCACGCTGTTCGCGGCGGTGGCGACGGCGTGGGCCGAGACGGGCGAGGAGGTCTACCGCGACTGGGCCACCGAATGGGCCGAGCGGCAGGACTGGGACCGCGGACGCCTCGCCTGCGACGCCAACGACCAGCTCTGCGGCCAGGTCTACCTCGAGCTCTACGAGGCGACGGGCGACGCCGGCCGCCTCGTCCCCCTTCGCCGCGACGTCGACGCCATGCTCGCCCTGCCCTATCCGCGCCCCGGCCGGCCGGTGCGCAAGCCGCGCCGCAAGCGCGACCCGAAGTGGCGGAACTCCCGCCTCGGATGGGACGGGACCGGCTGGCACTGGTGCGACGCCCTCTTTATGGCCCCGCCGGTCCTCGCGCGCCTCGCGGCGGTCACCGGTGAACAGAAGTACGCCGCCTACCTCCACCGCGCCTGGTGGGACACCGCCGCCCACCTCTACGACACCGACGAGCACCTCTGGTTCCGCGACGGCTCCTTCGCCGACCTTGAACATCGCGAGGGGAAGAAGATTTTCTGGGCGCGCGGCAACGGGTGGGTGATGGGGGGCCTCGTGCGGGTGCTTCAGTATCTCCCCGCCGACGACCCCGCCCGGCCGCGCTACGAGCGGATGCTCCGAGACATGGCCGCCGCCCTCGTCCAGCGCCGATCGCCCGACGGGTTCTGGCGCACGGACCTGCGGCGCCCCAACGCCTTTCCGCACCCGGAGACGAGCGGCACAGGGCTCTTCTGCTACGCCCTGGCGTGGGGCGTGAACCGGGGGCTCTTGAACCGTGAGACGTACGGGCCCGTCGTCGAGCGGGCCTGGGCGGCGCTCGCCTCCAGCCTGAACGAGAAGGGCCGCCTCCTTCACGTCCAGCCGCCGCACTACGAGCCGTCTCCCGGCCCGTACACCGACCAGCGGGCGCGCGACACCGAAAAGGAGTACGGGACCGGGGCGTTTATCCTCGCGGGCCTCGAAGTGGCGAAGCTCTCCCCGTAAAATGGAGATCCTCTTATGAGCGACAAGGCCCCGGACCTCGTCTGGCACGATGCCGTCGAGATCGGCTGCGAGGGCCAACCCTGGCCCGACACCGAAGGGCCCTTCGGCCGCCTGCCCCTTCGCGTCAAGGACCGCGTCCGCGAGCGGCTCTGGGAGTGCGGATGCCAGGGAGCGGGGCTCTGCGTCCATTTCGAGACGGACGCCCCGCGCCTCTGGGCCCGCTGGCGACTGCCCGACGAGGCCCAGGCGGTCTACAGCCAGACGGGCCTCCTGCGAGCCGGGCTCGACCTCTATGGCCGCGACGCCGAGAGACGCTGGCGATGGGCAGGGATCGGGCTGCCCTTCATACGCCCCGTCGCCCTCGACGAGCTCGGCCGCAACCGCTTCGACGCTGAGCGGCGCCGGTGGCGGCTCTACCTGCCTATCCACGAGCGATGCACGGAACTCGCCGTCGGTGTGCCGCGCGGAAGCCTCTTCGAGCCCGTCCCGCCGCGCCCCGACCGGCCGGTCGTCTTCTACGGGACGAGCATCGTGCATGGGCTCTCGGCGACGCGGCCGGGCATGAACCACCCGGCGATCCTCGGCCGCCGCCTCGACGTGCCGGTGGTGAACCTCGGCCTGGCGGGCGAGGGACGCATGGACCCGCCGATCGTCGAGCTCCTGGGCGAGATTCACGCCCGCGTCTTCGTCGTCGATTGCCTCCCGAACATGGGCACCGAGGAGGTGGCCGAACGGGCCGAGCCGGCCGTGCTGACGCTTCGCGAGGCGCAGCCGGATGTGCCCATCGTGCTCGTGGAGGATCGGACGTGGGCCGCGGCTTGGACCAACGCCGAGCTGCGCCGTCAGCACGACCAGCGCCGCGCCGCCCTCCGGACCGCCTTCGAGAACCTCGAAGCGCACGGCATCCAGGACCTCTATTACGTCGAAGGCGCGGACCTTCTGGGCAACGACGGCGACGGCACGGTCGACGCCTCGCACCCGTCGGACCTGGGTTTCGCACGCATGGCCGACGTTCTCGAGCCCATCCTCCGGCCCCTTCTCTAGCCCAGCCGATACCGCCACCGCCCTGGCGGGTTCAAGCCCGGGGAGAGCCGACGGTCCCCTCATGGAGCCTCGATGGAGAAGTGGCTCGGCAAGCTCATGGTCGTCTTCATCGGCGTGCCGCTCGCACTCGGCATGCTCTTCCTCATCGTCGGGATTCCCTTCGCCCCGCGACGACCGGACCGCCCCGCCGCCCCGAGCGGCTTCGGCCGTCGCATGCTCCGCGAGGACGGGCGGGCCGAGACGGCGCGTCGTCTCGGCGAGGCCCGCGACGCCGCCGCCGTCCCCTACCTCGCCCCGTTCCTCAAAGACCCGGACCCCGAGGTGCGAGCCGCCTGCGCGTGGGCCCTGGGGCAGATCGGCGACGCCTCCCTCGTCATGGACCTTCGAATCCGGATGGAGAAGGAGCCGGACCCCGCCGTCCGCCGGGCCTTGGCCGACGCCCTCGCCCGCCTCGGCGACCCGACGGCCGTGCGGACGCTGGCCGAGCGCGTCGAGGACGCCGACCCCGCCGTCCGCGTCGCCGCCGTCCGAGCCCTCGCGGCCGTGCGCGGGGACGCAGCCCGGGCGGGGCTCGCGAAAGCGCTCGCCAACCCGCACGCCGAGGTCCGAAACACTGCCCGGGCGGCGCTCATCGAAGCCGGGCCGCCCGCCTTCGATGCCCTCCTCCGGGCCGCGCGGCGCACCCGCAACGAGAAAGTCCACGTGGCCGTGGCCGAGGTCCTCGCGGCGGACGGCACGGCGCGCGCCGTGCCCGCCCTGCTGGCCCTGGTGGGCGCGACGGACGACGCCGACGCCGCGCGACAGGTGCACGCCACCGCGGTCCGTGCGCTGGCGGCCTTGGGCGAGGAAGCGGCCCCGGCGATCCTCGCGGCCGCCCGGGACCATCGCGAGCCCGGCGACGTGTACAAAGACCCGCACGCGTGGTCCGAGGCGCCGATCTCCGTTCGCCGCGCGGCGGCCGAGGCCCTTGGGCACATCGGCGGCGAGGAAGTCGTCGCGCTTCTCAATGCCGCAATCATCGAGGCCGACGCGTTGCCGCCGGACGAGGACGTGGCCCTCTGGCAAGGCGCGCTCGCCCGGATTCGGACACCCGACGCGCGGCAGGCTTCGGAGCGAATCACCGCCCATGTCGTCACCAGGAAGAAGGAAGCGGTCGAAGCCGCCCTCGCCGCGCGCGTCGCCGCCGGCCGGGTCGCCGCCGGCGCGTCGGCCCCGCCCGAGGCCGAAGACGCCACGTACGCCCTGGTTCTCGTCGATGCCATGGGCGGCGGCGCCGAGATGACCGTGTGGCTCGACCATCGCGGCGGGATGTGGCAGGCCGCCTTCGCGACGGCCCTAGACTACTCGAAGTCCTCGCACGCGGTCGACGCCTCGGCGCTCGAGCTCGAAGGCCGGCGCCTGGCCGGGCGGATCGACGTCACGCTCAGCCCGGACCCGTGGGTCGTCGCGACGCCGACGCCCTGGGCCGCCGAGATCGACGCGCGGATCGAGGGCGGCGAAGTCGCGGGCACGTACCGCGCGGGGCGGCGCGAGGGCAAGGTGCGCGGCGTCGTTCAGACCCGCGGCGCGCCGGAGCCGGCGTGGCTGCATCTCCTGCTGGAGGACGCGCTCGTCGGCATCTACGATGGCAGCTATCACCATCGCGCGTACATCAGCTTCGTCCTCGACCAGGGCCGCACGCGCGACGGGCGGTTCACGGAGTTCGACCAGCGAATCCCGAACCGCATGTCCATCGGCTGGAACGGGATGCTCGAATCGGCCGACGTGCGGCTCGACCTGCCCCGCTTCGCCGCCGACGTCCGGACCCTCGTCACAAGCACCAAAGGCCACAACACGAGCTGGGGCCCGCACCGGTTCGAGCTGGAGGGATACGTCATCGGGACCGCCGCGGGCGGGACGTTCCGCACGTTCATCGAGGACACGCTTGTCCAGACGGGTCGCTTCGTCGGCGAGGTCGGCCCGGCCGCGCGCAGCGTTCGTGACATGGAGAACTTTGTCCTGGTGATCGAGATGAAGGGGGCCGTCCGTGCCGAGCCCGTCACGCGCGTGCCGCTCGTCCGCGCGGAGGGCGCATTCCGACCGGCGACGATCCTGCTGGACGGTCGCCCCGGGCGGCTCAACCCGTCGAAGCTGGCGGTCGAGGGCCGAACGGTGCGCGGACCGCTCCGCCTGACGTACACCGACGAGACGCAGACCCACGTCGCCTGCGCCTACGAGATCGAGGCCGACGTCAGCCACGCCCGCGTCACCGGCTCGTTCAAGGGCCGATGCGGCTCGGAGCCCGTCTCGGGGCCGATCGCGGGGCGCTTCCTGCCGCGGCGGGATTAGCGGGGCACTATGGCCGAGGATGGTGGCACGGGCAGCTTTCCTGCCGGTGTTCGCGCCTTGGACCCGTGCACGGGCAGGCAAGCTGCCCGTGCCGCCCGTCTCCCGTCCCTCGCCCTTCCCTACCGGCTCAGCTGGCGCACCAGGGCCGCGTTCTCGGCGGGCTGATCAGGGTCGTCCTTCGTGAAGACGCCCACGCACAGGCCGTCCTTCGGGGCGAGGCGGGCGAGCGTGTGCTCGAAAGCCGGGCGCGGCTCGTGGTAGCCCGCGGCGAGTACCTTGAAGACGACGACGGGCTTGGCGACCTTCCGGACGGCGGCGAGAGCCTTCTCGCGGTCGGCGGGCCGGAAGGCGGCGGCGGGGTCGTCCGGCGGGAACGGCGTCCAGTCGTAGAGCGACTGGAAGTAGAAGTCGACGGGCAGATGATTCCGCTCGCACTCCAGAAGCGTGTCGGCCCGGTGCGTCGCGAGCCCGAGCGGGACACCCGCCTCGCGGGCCGTCTCCAGCCAGTGGCGGAGGGTGTGGAAGTCGCGGGCGAGGACGTACGGGTCAACCCGCCCGGACTGGATATAGCAGGCGTCGGCCCCGGCCCGGGCGGCCCGGAGCAGGACGCGGCCCTGGTCGCCTTTGTTAATGCACTCGGCGACCCAGTGCCGAAGCTTCCCGCCCGCGTCGCGATAGCGGGGCCAGATCTCTAGCCAGGGCACCGCCCCGCCCGGCCGCGCGACGACCGCCGTGATGCCCGCCTTGGCCGCGGCGTCGAGCGTAGCGAAGAGGCGGCCCTCGTCCTTGTAATAGTCGTACATGGCTCGGCAGGCGAGAAACCGCGGGTGGCCCCGGCCGGTGAACGGGTAGGAGCCGAGCAGCAGGCGCGAGACTTCGAGGTCCCCGAGGTGGATCGTGGGCATGGCCTTCGGGGCCGCCGTGGCCCGCGTGCCGCGGGGCAAGCCCGTGACGGCGGTCGCCGCAGCCGCGACGGCGCTGCCCTTCAGAAACGCGCGGCGGGTGATGGGATCGGTCACGTCGGGGTCCTCGTTCCCTGGCCTTGAACCGTAGCCGACGGGTCGAGTTCCGCCACGAGGCTCGTGCCCGACTTCTCCGTCCGCTGGCGATCCCCCCCCATGGCCAAGGCCACGGGCGGCTACGCCTCAAGCGGCGTCAGATCCACCCACCGCCGCTTCTCCCACGATTCAAAGGCGGCCTCGGCGAGCTGGACGCCCTTGGCGCCCTCGCGGAGGTCCCAGGGGAACGGCTCGTCCTTGACGAGGTGCTTCAGGAACCGTTCCCACTGGACCTTGAAGGCGTTGCCCGGGTCGCCGGCCTGGTCGGGCACGGTCTGCCAGCCGTCGCGGAAATCGATGGGCTGGTCGACATCCGGATTCCAGATGGGGCGCGGGGTGGCGGCGGCGGGCTGGACCCAACACTCCCGGAGGCCCGCGACGGCCGATCCCTCGGTCCCGTCAACGTGGATCGTCAAGAGGTCATCCCGCCGCACACGCGTGCACCAGGACGAGTTGAACTGGGCGAGGACGTCGCCTTCGAGCTCAAACAGCGCGTAGGCGGCATCGTCGGCGTCGGCGTCGTAGGGCCGGCCGCGCTCGTCCCAGCGTTTTGGGATGTGGCGGGCACCGCGTGCGCAGACGCTTCGGACCTCGCCGAAGAGGTTGTCGAGGACATAGCGCCAGTGGCAGAACATGTCGGTGATGAGAGACCCGCCCTCCTGCTTCCGATAGTTCCAGCTCGGCCGCTGGGCGGGCACGTGCTCGCCCGTGAAGACCCAGTACCCGAACTCGCCGCGAATTGCCAGAATCCGCCCGAAGAACCCCGTCTCGACGAGCCGCCGCAGCTTCACGAGACCGGGCAGCCAGAGCTTGTCCTGGACGACGCCATGCCTGACGCCGGCCTCCTTCGCGAGGCGATAGAGCTCGTAGGCCTCGTCGGCCGTCAGGGCCGTCGGCTTCTCGCAGTAGACGTGCTTGCCGGCGGCGAGGGCCCGCTTGACGTTCTCGGGTCGAAGCGAAGTCGTCAGGGCGTCGAAGTAGATCGAGTACGCCTCGTCGTCGAGGGCCTCGCCGAGGTCCGTGGTCCAGTCCTGGATGCCCGTGAGCTGCGCCAAGGTTTCGAGCTTCGCCGGGTTCCGACCCACCAAGAGGGGCGCGGGCAGGATGACCTCGTCCGGCGCAATCTTCACGCCCCCCTGCTCGATGATGGCGCAGATGGAGCGGATGAGATGCTGATTCGTGCCCATGCGCCCGGTGACGCCGTTCATGATGATGCCGAGATGGTGCGTCTGGAGCTCAGCCATGGGAGAGGCCCTCGTCCCGGGGGTCCCGCGCGTCGGTGACCTGGGGCCGCGCGCCCTCGGGAAGGGGGGGCACGTCGACGCCCGCCTTGGGGAGCGTGCCGGCCAGCTCCTGGCGCCAGTGGTCCACGTCGCCCGCCGGCCCGTAGACGTAGAGGAAGACGGCCGGCTCGGACCCGATGTTCGTGATCTGATGATACGTATCGGGCGGGATGAACACGGCCTGCCCGCCGCGCAGCGTCTCGCGCTCCTGACCGAGGCACATCTCGCACGTGCCCTCGATGAGGAAGTAGACCTCCTCGCTGTCCTGATTGTGCCAGGGCACCTGGCCACCGTCGGGATCGAGCGTCACGTAGCCCATGGCGAAATGCGCGCACTGGATGGGGGCCGGGCCGCCCACGAGGTTGCGGGTGCGGCGTCCAGCGGGGTAGGTGCGGCCCTCGATCTTCGAAAGGTCGCTGATGATCATAAGGACACCCCTTACGCTTCGGGTCCGAAGAACACGAGGTACGGCGCCCCCTTCGCCAGGCGCTGCACGAGCAGGGCCGCCTCCCGCAGGTGATAGTCGCCCCACATGCTCGATTCGCCGCACGGCACCTTGCGGCCCTCGGGCACGTGGTCCCAGCCGTTGGGGCGATGGTAGACCGAGTGCAGCAGGAGGCCCTCGTGGCCGGCGTCGGTCGAGAGGTACGGCTCGGCCAGGAGCGTTGCGAGGACCGTCAGGCCCGCCTTCATGTACCGGTCGCCGTCCTCGGTCTCGCCTTTTGTCCGCAGGTATCCGCCCAGGCGAAGCAGGCCCTGGACGCCGATGGCCGCGGCGGACGCGTCGACCGGCTCATGATCGTTGAACGGGTCGGCGGGCCGGGCGAGGTAATCGCCCATCTTTGCCAGACCCGGCGCCCCGCCGTCCCAGTACGGCACACCGTCGACGGGCGTGTGGTCGATGTACCAGTCGCAGGTGGCGCGGGCGGCCTTGAGGAAAACGGCCTCGATCTCGGCGCGCCCCCCGAGCGGATCGAGCGCCGCGTCGTCGAGGGTGGCGAGAAACTCGAGCTCCTCCGGGAACCCGCACATGGCCCACGCCAGGCCCCGCGTCCACGTCGTGAAGGGCGAATAGCCCTGCTGGCTGGAGGGGCACCGGAAGTTTCCGTCGGTCGTGTTGAAGATGCACTCGTGGACGGTGCGGCCCCATTCATCGTACGAATCGCGGCCCTCGCCGTAGTAGATGCTGTACTCGGCGGTGGCCCGGCCGTGGAGGATCAGGCGCTCCAGCAGCGAAATGCGCTTGTCGTTCTCGCCCATCAGCACGTGGCCCAGCCGATGCGCCAGGGCCAAGGCGCGGCAGGAGCGGATCGTGTCGACGAAGAGGCTGTGCGGACCGTTGAAGCTGTGGATGAACCCGCCGCCGTACGCTGTCTTCGTCCACCGGGCGGCCTGGACGGCCCCGGAGCACTTCAGGGCCACCTCGTAGAAGTCGCGCTCCCACGGGTCATCCTCGATGCGGCCTTCGAGCATCAGCCGCCGCAGGTTCCCGTAGGTCGAGACGTTGTTGAACCCGTGATCGTGGACGCCCGTGTGCGTCAGGTGCGGGGCCATGACGGTGCGGGTCCGGTCGCGGCCGTAGTCGAGAAACCACCGCTCCTCGGTGGCGTCGAACTGGAGGATCGCGCAGCCGAACTGGAACCCCTGCGTCCATTCCGTCCAGCCTCGGGTCGTGTAGAGGCCCTCGACCGTGAAGACGGGCGATCCCTTGGCGACGTCGTAGCGCTCATCGAGGGCCCGAATCTTCGCGCCCGAGAGGGCCCACATCCGCTCGAGCGCGGGGGCGAGGTCCTTGGGCGTCAGGTCGGTCTTGATCTTCATCGGCAGCTCCGAAAGCGGGGTCACGGGTCGGCGACAACCGCGCATCATAGCCGAGACGGCGAGAAGTTCAAGGTTCAAGACCACATGGACGGATGCCGTTTCCTTGAACCGTGAACTTTGATCCGCGAACCTGTGTATGTAGACCGGCCGCCCCCCACGGCGCAGGGGGCGGCCGGCGCCTTCGAAAACGCAGCGTCGGTGCGGCGCGTCAGTCGGCGTCGCCGCCCGTCTGAGTCGCGAGGTACGACGCTCCCAGGTTCTGGACGTGGTCCTCGATCGTGTCGAACTCGTCCCAGTGGTCCTCTTCCTCGGCGAGCAGCTTCTCGAAGACGTCCTTCGAGACGTGATCGCCCAGCTCGACGCACCGGCGGGCATGATCGTTATACATCTCCATCGCCCCGCTCTCGAGGGCCTTGTCCGTGGCCAGCATCTGCTCGATCGACTGGCCCTTCAGAATCTTGCCGTCGGGCATACTGACGATCTCGCCGCCCAGGAAGAGGACGCGCTCCGCGAGGGCCTCGGCGTGCTTCATCTCCTGGATGGCGATGTCCTTCATGACCTTGGCGAGCTTGCCGTAATCGCGGTCCTCGAGCTCGTAATGGTGGGTCATGTACTGCATGATGGCGGTGACCTCGGCGGCCCGGGCCTCGTTCAAGAGGGCGATGACCTTCTTGCGATTGTCGGCAGCCGGTTGCTTCTTCTTTGCCTTTGCCATGATTCTCCCTCGCGGTCCTGGTGTGCGTGGCGCATCCGTCCCCCGGGGCCGAGGCGCCTGTACCTAGAGACCATTCTCGACCACCCCCCCCGCCCCCGTCAAGCAGAAAGCGAAACCGCTTCCGGCCGCGGGCGTGGGAGCCCCTGCCCCGGTCCTACAACGCCCCGTCCTCCTCGGCCTCCAGGCGGGCGAGGAAGTCGAGTTCGAGACGGCGGCGGGCGTCGAAGGCGCGGAGGGCGGCGGGGAGGTTCAGTGCCGCCCGCGAGCCTTCGAGGTGACGTCGATGCACCTCGCCGTGGTAGTACGCGAGCGTCGCGCGCGGGGAGCGGCCGTGACTGGCGGCAAAGGAGACGAGCAGCCAGATCATCGGGGCACCGAAATGGTCCAGGAGGTCGGCGTCCTGGAGGACATGGACATCGAGCGGCAGCTCCGGCCGGCCCCGATGGGAATGGTTCTCGATGAGGAAGGCGATCCGCTCGAGCGCCTCCGCATCGACCTCCCCCGCCAGGAGCGCCCGCGCGGCCCGGGCCCCCGCCTCGTGATGGGCGGGCGCGCCCTTGCCGACGTCGTGGAAGAGCCCGGCCGCAAAGAGGCCGTCCGGGTCGAGGCCCTCGGGCCGGCCGAGCGCCTCGTGGAGCGAAAGAGCCAGCCGCGCCGTCCGCCGCCCGTGATGGAACACGAACCCCCGCTCGCGGCCGCGGTGGGTCTTACGGCCGGCCATGGCCTCGCGGGCGATGTCGAGAAGGCGGTCGCGGTTCATGGACGTGGCCCCGCGCCCCGTTTGCCGCCACCTTGAACTTTGAACCTTGAATCGTGCACCTATGGCGTCTCTTCGCCCAGCAGCGCCGCGACGAACGTCTCCGGATCGAACGGCGCGACGTCGTCGGCCCCCTCGCCGATGCCGATGAATTTGACGGGGATGCCCAACTCCTTCTTGACCGTCAGCACCATCCCGCCCTTGGCTGTCCCGTCGAGCTTCGCCAGAAACACCCCGGTCACGTCGATCACGCCGCGAAAGACCCGGGCTTGGATGATCGCGTTCTGGCCGGTCGTCGCGTCGAGCACCAGGAGCACCTCATGCGGGGCGCCGGGGATCTTCTTCTCGAGCACCCGCCGGATCTTCTCGAGCTCGCGCATCAGGTGGTCCTGGGTGTGGAGCCGCCCGGCCGTGTCGGCGATCAGGACGTCGGCCCCGCGGGCCACGGCCGATTCCGCCGCGTCGTAGGCCACCGCCGCCGGGTCGGCCCCCGCCTGGTGCCGCACCAGGGGCACGCCGACGCGCTCGGACCAGATGGCGAGCTGCTCGTCCGCCGCCGCCCGGAACGTGTCGCACGCGGCCAGCAGGACGCTCTTTCCTTCCGTGTGAAAGAGCCGCGCCAGCCGCGCGCACGCCGTCGTCTTGCCGGACCCGTTAACGCCCGCGACCATGATGACCGTCGGACCGTCGGGATTCCACCGGACGGACCGATCGGCGTCCCCGAAGCTCTGGACGAGGTCGCGGCGGATGATGGCCAGCAAGTCCTCGCCCTTTTCGATCTCGCGGCCGGCGTAGCGCGCCTCGAGGTCGTCGAGGATGTGCCGCGTCGTCGCGACGCCGACGTCGGCGAGGATGAGCGTCTCCTCGAGCTCCTCGAGGAACTCCCGGTCGATCTTGCGCCCGGCCCGGAAAAGGCCCTTGAGGCCGTCCGTGAGACGCGACCGCGTTTTGGCGAGCCCCTGCGTGAATCGTCCCAGCCATTTACGTGCCATTCGTCTATGCCTTCAGTCGTGTTCGGGTTCCGCGGGCCGCTTGCCCTCGGCCTTCAGGAGCCGCAACACGTGGTCCAGTACCCCGTTGACGAACGCCCCGGACTCGGCTGAGCTGAACCGTTTCGCCAGCTCGATGGCCTGGTCCAGGACGACGCGCTCCGGCACGTCCGGCCGCTCCGCTAGTTCGTAGGTCGCGAGGCGGAGGATGTTGCGGTCCAGGACGGCCATGCGCCGGGGGGTCCAATGCTCGGCGGCGCGGCCGAGGAGGGCGTCGGCCTCGTCGCGCCAGGCCCAAGCCCCGTCGGCCAGCGCGCGGGCGAAGAAGTAGACCTCCGGGTCGCGGGTGCTCTCGCGGAGGAACTCGACGGTCTCCGGGCCGAATGGCTCGTCCCGCACGTCGAGCTGGTAGAGGGTCTGAAGGGCGATCTGGCGGCCCTGTTCGCGTCGCTTCATCGCCCTATTTCTATTTGGTCGCGGGGACGTGCCCCAGCAGGTTGGCCATCTCGATCGCGCTGCGGGCCGCGTCCACCCCCTTGTTTCCGCTCTTCGTGCCCGCCCGCTCCACCGCCTGTTCCAGCGTGTCGCACGTGATGATGCCGAAGACCGTGGGCACGCCTGTCGCCATTCCCGCCTGGGCCACCCCCTTGGCGACCTCGGCGGCGATGTAGTCGAAGTGCGGCGTGGAGCCGCGGATCACCGCCCCGAGGCAGATGACCGCGTCGTACCGGCCGCTCTCGGCCAGCCGCTTGGCCATCAAGGGCACCTCGAACGACCCCGGCGTCCAGAAGACGTCCACGGCGTCCGGGTCGGCCCCGTGACGCTCCAGGGCGTCCAGGCACCCCCCCAGCAGCCGCGACGTGATGAACTCGTTGAACCGGCTGACGATCACCCCGAATCGGTGCTCGCCCGCCACCAGTCGGCCCTGGTAAACGTTGGCCATCGGTGCGTCTCCTCCCGGTCCGGAGTCCCAGTCTACCGGCCCCCGGGACCGATTCAAGCGAAAACGGAATGCCGGCGCAACGGGAACCTGCACGTCAGGTTCCACGGGGTGCATCGTGAGCCTTGCCGGAGGAACCGCCGATAAAGTCCTGGATCGTCGCCGCCCTCGTTCTCGCCGGCGCGAGGCGCTCCCGCCAGGCCGCGCTCGGCTCGCCCGTGGCCGGGTCCATCCACTTCGCGATGGGCGTGCCGCCCTTGGTGACCCGCCGCACGCGCACGGGCAAGCGCCCGCCCCAACGAGTCCCAAGCCCATGAGCCAGGCGTGAAACATCGTGCGTTTCCCTCTGCGGGTAGCCCCCTCCAGGCGAACGCCGCGCGACTTGCGGGGTTGCGTCCGGCGGCGACGGCATCTATACTGGGCGGCACCGAAGGGCAAGCCAATCCGAAAGGACCCCGATGGGGTGAGTCGGCAGGCGCGAGTAGCTGCGGGGGACCGGCCGGCCGGGGCGGCACTCCTCACGGGGATTGCCGCAGGAAAAGGGTAGACCGTGACCGACGCCCAGGCCGCCGTACCGCCGCACCTGGAGGGATATGAAGCGCTCTACGCGACGGACCCGCGGGCAGCGTCGCTCGCGTGGTTCCGGGACGCCGACTTCGGCCTTTTCATGCACTACGGCGTCAGCTCGGTCCTCGGGCGGGGCGAGTGGGTCCAGTTGACGGAACGTATCCCCGTCGCCGAGTACGCGAAGCTCCAAACGAAGTTCACGGCAGCGGCGTTCGACGCCGACAAGATCACGGACCTCGCCCTTGCCGCGGGGATGAAGTATGTCAACCTGACGAGCCGCCACCACGACTCGTTCTGCCTCTTCCGAACGCGGGAGACGGACTTCACGAGCCTCGAAGCGCCCGCGAGCCGGGACTTGGTGGGTGAGCTGGCCGAGGCCTGCCGCGCGAAGGGCCTGGGCCTCTTCCTCTACTACAGCTACGCCCTCGACTGGCGGCACCCGTACTTCATGGGCCGCGAGGCGGGCTTCGACAAGGCGCGGCCGGCGTACGACGAGCCGCAGCCGGAGTACCGGTTCGAGAAGGACGCGGACTTCGAAAAGTATATCGCTTTCGTGCATGCCCAGCTCCGGGAGCTCCTCACGCAGTACGGGCCGCTGGCCGGGATATGGTTCGACCCGATCATGGGGTACTACGCGCGGCCGGACCTGTTTCCGATCGACGAGACGTACGCGCTGGTGCGGCGGCTCCAGCCGCAGTGCCTCATCTCGTTCAAGCAGGGGGCCCGTGGCAAGGAGGACTTCGTCGCCCCGGAGCACGAGGTCCACGGGTTCGCCGAGAAGGTCAAGAAGCGTTTTCCCGACAACCCCGCCTCGCACAAGGCCGCCGCCGAGGCGTGGAAAAGAAATGCAGGAAAACCGCGCGAGATCTGCACGACGCTCCAGACGAAGGGGTGGGGCTACTGGAAGGGCTCGCGGCACCGAGGCGCGGACTGGGTGGTGGAGCAACTGACCTCGGCCCGAAAGCAGGAGGAGGCGAACCTGCTCCTCAATACCGGGCCCCTGCCCGACGGGTCGATCCATACGAAGGACGACGCGACGCTGCGCGAGGTGGGCCGGCGGCGGAGCGCCTCGGCATGAACCGTCGCGAGGCACTGGCAAGAATGACGCAGGGTGCCGCGGGCCTCGCCCTCGGCCTCAGGACGGCTCCTCGCACCTTAGCGGCAGTGAATCCGGATAAGCCCATGAACGTGATCCTCTGCATGACCGACGACCAGGGGTGGGGCGACACGGGGTACCACGGGCACCCGCACCTCGAAACGCCGCACCTCGACGCGATGGCCACGGGCGGCCTCGTACTCGACCGCTTCTACGCCGCCGCCCCCGTCTGCTCGCCGACACGGGGAAGCTGTCTGACCGGCCGCCACCCGTACCGCTACGGCATCTTCTTCGCCAACGTTGGGCACCTGCCAAAGGAGGAGTTCACGCTGGCCGAGGCCCTGCGAGAGCGCGGCTACGCGACGGGGCACTTCGGCAAGTGGCACCTCGGGACGCTCACAAGGACGGAGCCGGACTCGAACCGCGGCAGCTCCGGGGGCGCGACCCACTACGCCCCCCCGTGGGATCGCGGCTTCGACACGTGTTTCTCCACCGAAGCCAAGGTCCCGACGTGGGACCCGATGACCAAGCCGAACTCGAACGAGCCTTACGGCACGGCATACTGGACCGGCCCGGGCGAGAAGGCGACCGAGAACCTCGAGGGCGACGACTCACGCGTCATCATGGACCGGGCGATCCCCTTCATCCGCGGGGCCGCGCGGGCGGAGCGGCCGTTCCTCGCGGTCATCTGGTTCCACACGCCGCACGAGCCGGTCGTCGGCGGGCCCCCGTGGCTCGAGCGCTACGCCGGCGCCCCAAGCGCGAAGGAGCAGCACTACTGGGCGTGCCTCTCGGCGATGGACGCCCAGATGGGCCGCCTGCGGAAGGAGCTGCGGGACCTCGGCGTCGCCCGGGACACGATGCTCTGGTTCTCCTCCGACAACGGGCCGGAGCACAAGAAGGGCCCCGGCTCGGCCGGACCGTTCCGCGGGCGAAAACGGGACCTGTGGGAAGGCGGCGTGCGCGTGCCGGGCCTCCTGGAGTGGCCCGCGCGGATCAAGGAAGCGCGGCGAACCGAGGTTCCCGCCAGCTCGAGCGACATCCTGCCGACGGTCTTGGCGGCCCTCGGGCACCCGCGGACCGGAAGACCTGAGCCAATCGACGGCATCGACCTCGGGCCGCTCATCGACGGGCGCATGACCGAGCGGCCGCGCCCCATCGCCTTCGAGTCGCGCGCCCAGCTCGCCCTCTCCGACAACCGCTGGAAGCTCCTGAGCACCGACGAGGGCAAGACGTGGCAGCTCTACGACCTCCGGGCCGACCCCGGCGAGACGGCCGACCTCGCCTCGAAGCATCCCGACGTGGTTCAGTCGATGGCGAAGACGTTGCTGGCGTGGCGGGCGTCGTGCGAGCGGAGCCGGGCGGGGAAGGACTATCGCTCGTAGCTACGCCACCTCGACGATCATCTCCAGCTCCAACGGTGACCCGAGCGGCAGCTCGGCGGCGCCGAGGGCGGCGCGGCTGTGCCGGCCGGCGTCGCCGAAGACCTCGACCATCAGGTCGCTGGCGGCGTTCATGACCCGGGCTTGGTCCTCGAAGCCCGAGCAGGATGCGACGTGGCCCGTCAGCCGCACGACCCGTCGCACCTTCGCGAGGCCCTCGATCTCCGCCGCCACCACGGCCAGGGCGTTCAGAGCCGCCTGGCGGGCGCACTGGCGGGCCGCCTCCACCGAGACCTCGGCCGCGACGTGGCCCTCGACCATCAGGCGACCGTCCTTCGTGGGAAGCTGGCCGCTGACGAATACCAGGTTCCCCGTCCGCACGCACGGGACGTACGCCCCGACGGGCTCGGGGGCGGGCGGGAGCTCCAAGCCCAGCTCCTGGAGCTTCTCCTCGGGCGTCATGGTGTCCCTCACTTCGGCTTTCGGCCCACAAGGATGAGGTCGCGGCTCGTGGCGGGGTCGAAGGGCTTCGGCTCGTAGCCGCCATACCATTGGAGACGGACGAAACCGGCTCCGGTGGCGACCGAGTCGAGCTCGGCCTGCTCGACCGCCCGGGCCCGGGCCCGCGACTCGACCTTCGTCCACTCCCCGGCTCGCTTCTCGAGGACCACGATGTCGATGTCGCACAGGCGCCGGACCTTGCGCAAGACCTTGAGGAAGAGGACCTCGCGGTCGTCGACGTGGCGGACGCGCGGCTCGCGGTAGAGGTTCCGGCCCTCGGGGACGGCGGCGAAGTTGAGGGCGTGGATGACGGCAACGCCCCCCGGCGCGAGGACCTCGTCCATCCCGCGCACCGCCTCCCGCACCCGCTCGGCCGACCCGGCCAGGGGCAGGCTGTTGCCGGTGCAGATGACCGCGTCGAAGGGCTCGTCGAAGCGGCCGGGGAGGGCCGTGAAGTCCGCGACCTCGAACCGCAGGTCGGCGCCGGCGACGCGCGCGTCGCGGCGGGCCTGCTCGACCATGGCGGGGGAGACGTCGCTCGCCACCACCTCCAGACCCCACCGGGCGAACAGGCGGGCGTGGTGGCCCGTCCCGCAGGCGCAATCGAGCACCCGCCGCGCCGAGACGCTCGAGAAGACCCGCTGGAAGAAAGGGGCCTCGTGGGCGAGCCGCTTCTCCCAGTCGACGAGGAGGTCGTAATACGGCTGGAACGCGTCGAACGGTGTCGAGGTCTCGGGCATGCCAGACTCCGGGGGGTCCATCGGGACCGATCACCGGATGACATTCTAGCGCGGCCCGGCGGGGCGATGCAAGCGTTTTGGGCGCGCGGCCGCGTCGGCCCGCCCGCACCCGCCCAGTTTGCGCTTGATTCGGTCTCGGACCGGGGGTAAAATTTTGCCCTTCGCACGGACGAGGACGGAGAGACGGCATGTATGCCATTATCGAAGACGGCGGGCGACAGTATCGGGTCGAGGAAGGCGAGACGCTCCAGGTGGACCTCCGCGACGCCGAGCCCGGGGCCGAGATGACGTTCGACCGGGTCCTTCTCGTCGGCGGTGCCGGCGAGGTCCGCGTCGGCAAGCCCGTCGTCGAGGGCGCCAAGGTCACGGCCGAGGTCGTCGGCCCGACCAAGGGCCCGAAGCTGGAGATCGTCCAGGTCCGCCGCCGCAAGAACTCCCGCCGCCACATCGGCCATCGCCAGAAATATCTGACGGTCCGGGTCACGGGAATCGAGGGCTGATTTCGTTGCCTGCGGACCGCCTTGTGGTATAATAGGTTATGGGTGTCGGGCCTGCCGTCCGACCCCGGCGAAAGGGGTGTCTCCATGGTCGCTCGAATGCTGCCCCGTCTTCTGCTCGCCGTCCTCGCTGGTGTGCTCCTCTCGGCCGGCACTGCCCGCGCCGAGGACAACGCGGCGGCCGAGGCCCGCGCCGAGGCCGTGCGCACCCGCCTCCTGAAGCAGATTGACGCCGCCCGAGAAAAGTCCCAAAACCTCCAGAAGGACGAGATGGAACTCAGCATGCAGATTCTCAAGGCCCAGGCCAAGGCCAACGAGGGCCTCGAAAAGCCCGGCAAGGCCGAGCAGGAGCTCGCCAAGGGCAAGAATGACAAGGAGCTGAACGAGTACCGGACCCTCTATCGGGCCTGTGCCGGCCAGCTGGCCCGGGTCGAGCCGCGCTACGCCGCCCTGGAGAAGCAGGCGGCGGCGGCCGTCGAGAGCGCCGAGAAGACGGAGGAGGAGGCCTTGGCGAACCAGGCCCGGATGCTCCTTCAGAGTATCCAGATGCGCCGGCGGGCCAACCTCGTGCGCATGGCCGGGATGTTCGAGAGCGTCGCCGACTACAAGAAAGCCCTGGCCATCTACGTCGGCATCTGGCAGCAGATCCCCGAGGAGGAGCGCGACAAGAAGGAGCACGAGCAGCTCAAGAAGACCATGCTCAAGCTCAAGGAGAGACTCGAACCCAAGAAGGACGACAAGAAAAGGGACAAGGATAAGGATAAGGACGATGACAAGAAGAAGCCGTGGGACAAGTAACGCGGCGTCGTCCTGAGCGAAGATTGCCGATCGCGGGCCCCGTCAGGCGGGGCCCGTTTCTTTGCGCGTGCGTCCTCTTTGGCGAGCGGGTCCTCCTTGGCACGGCGGGTCTCCGCCCCTCCGCGATCCCATCTCTGCTCGCGCCGTGCCGAGAAACCATCCCGGTGCCGAGGAATCATCCCGCATGAATTTCCCGGATCGGCTCTCCGGCTGCGAAGACGGACTTTTACGGAAATCCATCCGGGATGATTCTTCGTGTCCCGTGCCGCCAGGAAGGGCTACGGGGTGGGAAGATCGAAGCCGGGGCAGGTGGCGAGGACGTCGGCGGCTTCGGCGAGGGAGGTGATCCCGGCGCGGACCTTGTGGATGCCGTCGGCCCAGAGGGGATGCGGGGCGTCGCCGCGCGCGGCTTTCCTCAAGGCCTCGGCGCCGCCGCCGGCGCGGAGGGCCTCGGCCACGGCTCCGTCGCCGGGCAGCAGCTCGAAGCATCCGATGCGCCCCAGGAACCCCGTCCGCCGACAAGCCGCGCACCCACGTCCCTTGACATAGGCCTCGACGCGTCCAAAGGTCTCGGCTATCGAGCGCCGAAGCGCGCCGGGGGGCTCGTGGGTGGTCTTGCAGTGCGGGCACACGATGCGCACAAGGCGCTGTCCCAGCACACCGCGCAGTACCTCCGTCACCTCCGCCGGACCGGTCCAGGCGGCCAGGCGCGCCGCGGCGTCGGCGGCGTCGACGGCCCGCATCCGCGCCAGGACGAAGCATCCCTCCCGGGCCGCGCGCAGGACCGACGGCGCCAGCGCCTCGTCGAGCATGTCGTCGAGCATGACGACGTCGGGCTGCTGGGCGCAGAGGCGGTCGAAGGCCGCGTCCGCGTCCCCGTGGCCGGTCGTGGCGGGGGAAAACTGGTTGATGCCGGAGATGCGGTACCCGATGCGGGCCTCGTAGGTGCAGATATTGCTGCGCACGGGGTCGAGGTAATGGAGGGTCGAGTAGAGGGTCGTGGTGGCGCCGCAGTCGCCCGGCCCGGCGACGAGGAAGAGCCCTCGCAGCCGCGCGACGCGGTCCATGTAATCGGCCAGCAGGTCGAAGTCGCATCCGAGCTTCTCGAGAGGCCGCTGGCTCTCGTCGTCGCGGACCAGGCGAACGACGGCCCGGGTTCCGAAGGCCCCGCCGAGGGTGTCGAGGTGGAGGTGGGCGGCGGCCCCTTGGAGAGCGATGCGTCCCCCGCCGCTCGGGGCGCGCCCGGACGCCTCGTCGCCGGCCAAGTCGAGCATCGCGCGGAAGGCGTCCAGCAGGCCCGCCGCCAGCCGCATCGGCGGCCGCATGACCACGTGAAGCGCCCCGTCGATGCGGAACCGGACGCGCAGAACCTTCTCCTCAGGCTCGAGATGGATGGCGGCGGCGCGGGCCCGGACAGCCTCGCGCACCAGCAGGCCCGCCACCTCTTCCGCCGGCCAGGATTCGTAGGCCGACTCGTAGTCCTCCGGCTGAATCTCGTGGTCGAGGACGCGGAGGTCCGGGTCGGCGCCCTCGGCGTCGGCGCCTGCGGCGGCGCGGGTCTGCTCGACCATCTCGTAGATGTTGTCGCCGGAGGCGGCGACGACTTGGACCACGAGGCCCGAAGTCTGGGCGATCTCATCGGCTAAAAAGAGATTCGCCGGCTCGGCTGCGGCCACTGTCAGGACGTCGCGAACGCGAAACAGCGGCAGGACGCCGTGTTTCTGAATGAACGTCTCCGGCAGGGCCGACCGTGCCTTCGGGTCCACGAGGGGCGGCACGAGCCGTGCGAACGGCACGCCGCATCCCTCCGCCACAGCGGCCAGGACCTGCTCGGCGCTGGCGTAGCCGAGATCGACGAGGATCTCGCCGACGAGCTTCTCCTGACGGCCGCGCCGCTGGACGTCGAGCGCGTGCGAGAGCTGGTCCTGCGTGATGACGTTCCGCTTGACGAGCAGGTCGCCGAGGCGGTCGCGCCGGTTGGTGGCCGTGGGCATCGGGGGCCTCACTCGAGACTGCGGACGGCCTCGTGGACCGTCTCGTGGACCTCGAATCGCTTATCGAACCGGACCATCTCGAAGATTGTGCGGCAGTGACCCTTCAGGCCCGCGACCTTGACCACGCCGCCCGCCTCGTCGACCTCGTCGTGGAGCCAGAGCAGGTCTTCGAGGCCGCGGCTGTCGAATCGGGTGGCCTTGGCGAAGTCGAGGACGAACCACCGCCCGCCGGCCCGGATGGCGGCCTCGGCCGCCTCGTGGAACGCCTCGCCCTCGTCCTCGGTGAGGGCGGGCTCGACCGCCAGGACCGTCATGCTGCCGTAGGTGCTCGTGCGGGTGGGCATGTCAGGGGCTCCCCTCGTCGGCGTGCGGGGCATCGCGGCCGGCCTTGGCCAGGACTCGCTCCAGGCCCAGGGCCGTCAGGGCCCGCACGGCATCCGGGTCGAACTGGATGCCGCTGTTCTTCTCGATCTCCTGGCGGACGACGTCCAGAGGCAGGGAGGGACGATAGGGACGGCTGCTCGTCATGGCGTCGAGCGCGTCGGCCAGCCCGACGACCCGGGCGATGAGCGAGACGCCCTTCCCCGCGACGCCCTCCGGGTACCCGCCGCCGGAGAACCGCTCGTGATGGTGGAGGACGGCCTCGCGGATGACCGCCAGAGGCTTGATGTCTTCGAGGATGCGGGCCCCGGTGGCGGGGTGCTCGTTGATGACCTCCCGCTCCTCGGGCTCCAGGCGCCCGCGCTTCCGCAGAATGGCCTCGGGCGTGCCGATCTTGCCGATGTCGTGCAGCAGGCCCGCCAGGTAGACGTGCTCGGCGTGCTCCTCGTCGAGACCGAGCTCGTCGGCGATGAGGCGGGCGATGCGGGCGACGCGCTCGCTGTGGCCGGAGGTATACGGGTCCTTCGCGTCGATGCTCGATACGAGGGCCCGCACCAGATCCAGCATAAGTTGCTGAAGGTCGCGGTAGAGGCGGCGGTTCTCGATGAACATGGCCACCGACCCGGCAACGGAGCGGACGAGCTTGGCGTCGGGGCTGTCGAACTCGCGTCCCTGGCGGCGGGCCGCGACGACCGCGCCGCGGCGGCCCTCATCCACCGCCACCGGGGCCACGATCAGCCGCGTCAGCTCCGGGGCGAGGGCCGCCAGATGCGGGTCGTCCGCGACGTGGTTCCGAAGGACGACGGCGTGCCTCTCTTCCTCGAGGGCCGCCCGGGCGAGCGCGGGGAGCGTCGCCGCCTCCATCGCCACCGGCCCGACGACGACGGTCACGTCCTCACCGCCCTCCTCCTCCGCCGGGAGCCAGGCGGCCACCGACGCGCTGCCGATCGTCTCGGCGAGGTCGCGACAGAGGCCGTCGAGCAACGCCGGGACGGGCTGGGTGACGCGGAGGCGGCGGTGGAGGTCGTGGAGGAGCGAGATTTCCTCGAAGCTCTGGGCGAGAGCGTCGGTCACGTCCCCCGCCTGCCCCTCGGCCTCGTCCAGGGCCGCCCGCGCGGCCGCGACGGCCCGGACGGCCGCCAGGAGCCGGCGGGCGTCGCGCGGGGACTCGGCCTCGACCGTGGCGGCGGCCACGAGGACGGTCCGCCCGCGCCGCCGGACGCGCCAAGCCCCCCGCGCGCCGCCGGGTATCGTCTCGACGCGCTCCGCGCCGTCGCGAGCAACCTCGGCCGCCAGCGCGGCCAAGGGCGGCGCGTCCGGTCCCGCGACGGCCTCGCCGTCGGGCGCGTAGAGGGCCACCGCAACGCCGGTCTCGTCGCGCACGGCCTCGGCGAGGCGCGCGAGGGCCTCGGCACGGGCAACATCGACGACGGCCACGGGGACGGGGGGCATGGGGTCTCCTTGCGGCTACGAGGACGCACCGGTGGCCAGCTCCTCGCGCACCGCCGCCAGAAGCTCGCGCGGGCTGAAGGGCTTGGTCATGATGCGGCGGACGGGCAGATCGCGGGTCGTGTCCGGCCCGAGCTCGAAGCCCTTGGCCGTCAGGAGGATCGCCGGCACCCCGCCCTCGATCTCCTCGGCCAGCCGGGCGCAGAGCTCGAGGCCCGAGAGGCCCGGCATCTGGAGGTCCGTGACCAGGAGGTCGGGCGGGTGTTCGAGGGCCCGGTCGAGGGCCTCGGCGCCGTCCATGGCGACGACGACGTCGAAGCCGGCGCCGGAGAGTTTGCGCGCGACGACGTTGGCGATGGGGGCCTCGTCGTCCGCTACAAGTATTCTGGACATATCCAATGCTCCGCCCCCCGGGGATCGGACGGTTCAGGTGACGGCCGGCAGGTGGAGGCGGAAGGTGGTGCCCTGCCCCACGTGGCTCTCGACCTCGACGCGCCCGGCGTGGACCGTCTCGACGATGTGTTTGACCAGGGGGAGGCCGAGCCCCGTGCCGGGGGCGGCCTTGCCGCTCAAACGCGTGCGGTAGAACTTCTCGAAGATTTTCCCGATCTCCTCGGGCGGGATGCCGTAGCCGGAATCGACCACCTCGACGACGACGGCGCCGTCGTCCAGGAACGTGGCGATGTGCACGGAGCCCCCCTCGGCCGTGTACTTGACGGCGTTGGAGGCGACGTTCAGAATCGCCTGGCTCAGCATGTCGCGGTCGCCGTGGACGCGGAAGAAGACGGGGGCCAAATCGGCGTCGAGCGCGAGGCCCTTCTTGGCGGCCTGGGGAGCGATGACGTCGACCACCTCGCGCAGAATCTCGGTGACGGCCACGTCGGCCTTGTTGATGGGAATAAGGCCCGATTCGAGGCGCGACAGCCGCAGGATGTTCTCGATCAGGCGATTGAGCCGCTCGGTCTCGCCGGCGATGACGGTGAGGAACTCGCGGGCGTCAGCCTCGTCGTCGACCTCGCCGTCGAGGAGCATCTCGACGTAGGCCTTGATGGAGGCGAGCGGGGCCTTGAGCTCGTGGCTGACGTTGGAGACGAAATCGCTCTTCATGCGGGCGATCTCCTTCTCCTTCGTCACGTCGTGCAAGACGGCCACGACGCCGCTGATCCGCTCCCGCTTGCTGCCCTCGACGACGGTGTTCAGGATAACGCGGTACGTGCGCACGTCGTCGCCGACGCGGCGGGACCACTCGGCGGTGCGGTGGGGCAGATGAAGACCCGTCTCGCGCATCTCCTTCAGGAGGGCCAGAAACTCGGCGTCCTCGATGGCCTCCTCCACCGGGCGGCGGGCGGTCGCGTCGAAACGGAACCCGAAGGTCTCCTCGGCCGCCTCGTTCGCCAGCACCAGGTCGCCGAAGGCGTCGGTGACGATGACGCCGTCGCTGATGGCGTGGATGACCGCCTCGACGTGGCGCTTCTCGGCCTCGAGCACCTTGGTCATGATCTGGTGCTCCTTGGCGGCCATGTGGGACTGTTCGATCTCCTCCTTGACGAAGCGGAGGTAGCGGTTGACGGCGAGGCCGAGGCGTCCGAGGGCGTCGGCCTGGCCTTCGTTGATCACGAGGCCGATGCGCCCGCGCGTGACCATGCCCTCCAGATGCGTGGCGACGGCCTCGATCCGCTCCCGCTGGAGGCGCGCGAGCAGGATGCCCCCGATGATGCCCAGCACGCACAACGTCAACCCGCAGGCCAGGACCATGGTCTTGACCAGGGGCGGCTGCTCCGACTCCTGGATCGGGTCGAGGAGCAGGTACAGACCGGCCCCCACGCCGAGAAACAGCAGAACCACGATGATGGCGCGCCTCAGTTCGATCACGTCGACTCGGTCTCCGTCTCCGGTCCGTACACCGGGGCCGCGGCCCGCTCCAGCAGGGCCTCGACCATCTCGCGTCCCTCCAGGTAAGGGTCATCCAGGGCCCGTTTCAGGTGCGGGATGGCCTCGGCCGGGCGACCGCGGGCCAGCAGAACGTAGCCCAGGAGGGCGTGGGTCTCGGGCCGGTCGGGGCCGAGGCGAAGGGCGTCCTCCAGGGGCGCCAGGGCCGCCTCGACATCCTTCTCGACGATGGCCGCCTTGGCCTGAATGAGGCGGGCCTCGACCGACTCCGGATCCGTCTTTCGCATCTCGCGGGCCACGTGCCGCGCCTCCCCCGCCCGCCCGAGGGCCAGCAGACATTCGGCCCGCATCGTGCGTGCCCAGGTGCGGGCAAACTCGGGCTCGGAGGCGGCCAGGGCGGCGAGCTTCGTCTCGGCTTCCTCCCACCGGCCCGCGAAATAGAGAGCCGAGGCAAGGTGCCCGGCCAGGGCCTCGCGGCTCGGGTCCAGACGCAGGGCCACCTGGTACGAGACCGCCGCCTCTTCGTGCCGCCCCAGCTTCGTCAACACGTCGCCGAGGGCGGCGTGGAGGGCGGCCTGGTCGGGCATGGCGACGCGGGCGTCGTCGAGGCGGCGGAGGGCCTCCTCCGGCCGGTCGTCCGCGATCAGCATCTCGGCCTCCGCCAGGACGTAGGTCGGGCGTGTCGGGTCGAGGCGAGCGGCCTCGGCAAAGTGCTCGACGGCTACGTCGATGCGGCCGGCGCCCTGATCGAGCGTGCCGGCGACGTAGTGGGCCTCTGCCGACTCCGGCGCCAGGTCCAGGGCCGCCAGGGCGTACTCGCGGGCCCGGGCGGTCTCGCCGTTCTCGGCCGCCAGCCGGGCCGCCATCGCGAACAGGGCCGGGTGCTTCAGACCGCGGCCGATGGCCTCCTCGACGTGCTGGCGCGCGCGGCCCACCTCGCCGCGCTGGTCGCAGCCGCGGGCCAGGCGAAGGGACATCTCGGTCCGCGACGCCTCCCACCGTTCGCGGGCCTCGGTCCGCTTGCGTTCGACGTGCGTCGGGCCCTTGCACCCGGCAAGGATGACGGCGGCGATGACGGCCGGCCACAGGATGCGTTTAGCGGTCTTCATCGTGGGCCTCCTTCGTCTCAACGGCCTCGCCGGCGGGCTCCGGGGGTTCGGGCTCGGGGGGCTCCTCGGCGCCGGCTTCCGGGATCGGCACGATCTCGACGGGACTCGGAGGCGGCGGCGGCAGGATCTGGCCGGGCATCAGCTCCGGCGACGGCGGGACGACCTCGACCTCCGGCTTCGGCACCAGGCCGCGCGTCCGATCCCACGGTTTCATGGCTTCGCCGATCGAGTCCCAGATGGTCCACGTCTTCGGCCGCATCGGCCGCCCGCGCTTCTCGGTGAGGATACGATCCTTCAGACGGAGGGCCTGCAGGCTGTTCGGGGACATGTAGAGGGCGAGCCGGTTGTGCCACAGGGCGTCGTCGAGGGCCTGCGGGTCGCCGGTCTCCTCGTAGCGTCGCCAGTGGCGGTCGGCTTGCTTCATCCGGTCCACGGTCAGGGTCTCGCGCGAGAAGCAGTGGAACCCCTCGCGCAGGCCCATGCACCTCCGCTCGATGTCGTCGCGGAGCTGGTCGCCGAGCTCGTAGGCCTTCTCCTCGTCGATGATGTGGGGCGTCAGGAGGATGATGATCTCGCGACGGACGGTGCTGTCGTCCTTGGAGCGGAAGAGCCACCCGAGGCCGGGGATGTTCGCCAGGCCGGGCACCTGGCTGCGGCCGATGCTGACGTCCTCGTCGAAAAGGCCGCCGATGACGATCGTCTCGCCGTCGCGGACCATGACGTTGCAGGTGATCTCGGTCGTGGTCTCCTCCGGCAGGGCCAGGTCGCCGACCGTCCGCACGAGGCCGCTCGAGACCTCCGGGTGGACCTCCATGCGCACGTAGCCGTCGTCGGAGATGAACGGGCGGAACACGAGCTGGGTGCCGACGTCGAGGAACTCGACCGTCTGAATGGCGGTGGTCTCGGTGACCTCGGTGGTGACGTAACCGAGCTTCTGGCCGACGATGACCTCGGCCCGTTGCTTGTTCAGTGCGAGGATCTTGGGGTTGGAGAGGATGTTGGTGTCGGTGACGGCCTCGAGGGCGTTGATGAAGAAGCTGATGTTGTTGGTGATGACGCCGATGTTGAGGCCCGTGCCCGGGGTGGCGAAGCCCTCGGTCCAGACCTGGCCCCAGGGGGCCTCCTGGGCGGCCCCGGCCGCCGCGGCGTTGCCCATAACAACGTCCGGGTCGCTGACGGGACTGGAGGCGGCGGCGAGGTCGCGGAAGTCGACCCCCGCAAGAGTGTTGAAGTTGATGCCCAGGCTCGTCTCGTCGTCGAGTGTGGTCTGGAGGATGGTGGCCTCGACGAGGACCATGCGGGGGCGGCGGTCCATCCGCTTGATGATGTCCGTGACGCGCTCCAAGCTCTCCGGGAAGTCGCAGACGATGATCGCGTCATTCAGGCCCAGACTGTTGCCGCCCACGTCCTCGGCCCCGGACGGGATGCCCACCGCGGAGGCCGTGGTGGCGGCCGTGGTGGCCTTGTCCGAAAGGACCGGCTCAATGACTTTGAGGGCCTCGTCGCTCGTCAGGTAGTTGAGGTGGTAGACCTGGGTTTCGAGGCGCGTAAGGTCTTTCTGGATGGCGTCCATCTCGTCCGGGGTGTGCATGTAGATGAAGTTGCCCTCGCGGGCCCAGCGGAGCTGGTTGGCCCGGGCGATGGCGTCGAGGGCCTCCTCGAGGGTGACGCCGTAGAAGTCGGCCGTGACCTTGCCCTTGACGTTCTGGCCGACGACGACGTTGACCTCGTAGAGGCGTCCGAGGAGCTCGAGGACGTTGGTGATGTCCTCGTTCTTGGCGTGGAGCTCCAAGCCGCCGTTTTTCTGCTCGATGGAGACGGGCACGACCTCGTCGCCACTGCCGCGGCCGTCCTCGTTCTCATCGACGGGGGCGTTGGCAAACAGGTCGGGCACTTCGGCGGCCCGGACGGTCCCGACCCCCGGCCCCAGCGCCATGAGGACGGCCAAGATCCCCACGCGAACCCGGCGCCCTGTATCATGTCGCAACGTGCCCATCATTCGCTCCCTTAATCCATGCGCAGAACACACGTCGTCGCCCCCTGGCGCAGCTTGACTCTTCCCTCTTCGATCGCCACGATCTCCATGCCCCCGATGGCGTCGCCCACTTGGTAGTTGCGGCCGTCGATGACAGCCCAGCGGGCGCCCTCGGGGTCTACGAGCGTCAATTCCAGCCGAAACGCCCTGAGCGCCTCGAGCAGCGCCTCCGGCGAGCCCTCCGCCGCCGGCGCCCTCTCCGGCGCAGACGGCGACGGACACGGCGCCGTCGTCGCGCACGGCCCCGAGAACGGGTCCCGAAGCGGCCCCGCCCGCACCGGCTCGACCGGCTTGCGGCAAAGGGCTTCAAGGGCGGCCGAGGACGAGGGCACGTGGCCCAGGTCGATCTCCAGATGGGGCAGCGGCACGATGCCCGCGGTCCCCTGGCGAGCCCACGGCTGGATCAGCGCCACCCCCCACGCCACCAGCGCCCCCAAGAGCAGGGCCCCCGTCACGGCCACCTTCACCCAGTGGCCGGGCAAAGTGCTGCACCATCCGTGCGACCGGCTCGCCAGCCAGCTCAGCAGCCAGGCCGCCTCGAGGCCCGTCCGTTCACGGGGCACGCGCGCCTCGCTCATGGCGTCGCCTCCCCTGCCGCGACGGGCAGCCCCTCCGCGTCCGGCAGATAGTGGACCAGAATCTCGGCCTCGGCCGTCACGCGGCCCGGGGCGGACTCGGTGATCCGCAGCCGCCGGACGCGGGCCAGGCGGTCGAGGTGCTCGACAGCCGAGACCGACCGGTACACGGCCTCGAACGGTCCAACGAGCCGCAGCGCCATCAGAACCGCGGGCACGTCGCCATCGGCTTCCCCGTCGAGACGCGTCAACTCGTGCTGGACAGGCTCGTCCTCGAGCCGCTCGGCGGCGGCCTGGAGGAACCCCGCCAGGTCCGGTTCGGCTGGCAGGCGCGCTTCGAGCCGGTCGCCCAACCGCCGCAGGACCGGCACGTGAGCGGCCACGAGAAGCCCGGCCTGGCTGGCGAAGACCTTGTCGCCGACCATCTCGCGCTCCCGCTCCACGGCCAACTCCAGGACCCGCAACGTCCGCTGCTTCGGCCAGATCACGAACAGGCCGAAGCTCGCGACCATGACGGCCCCGAGGGCCAGGATGAGGACCTGGTGCCGTTCGATGCAGGAGCGTAGGATGGGGGCGGGCGTCGTCACGGCGTCTCCTCCCCAGCCACCAGACGCGCCTCGATGACGAAGCGGCGACGGGCGAACTCGCCCTGCCCCTCGCCGCGCGCTTCGACCAGCGCCACGCCCGCCAGGCGGTCGTCGTCCTCACAACCCCCGACGGTCCGGCTGATGGCCAGCGCCGTCGGGGCCGTGCCGACCAGCCGGAGGGCCACGCCGCCTCCCTCGGCGGAGCGGACCAGGCACAGCTCGTCCAGGACGACGTCGACCGGCAGGGCGTCGGCCACGGCGGCCAAGGCCACGGCGGCCTTCGTCTCGCGTTTGAGCGACGCCAGGGCCGCCGCCCGCTGTCGATGCCTGCGGACTTCGGCCTCGAGCATGCGAACCTTCTCGCAGTCGGGCTCGACGGCGGTCTCGGCGCTGCGCAGGGCGACCAGCTCGGCCTGGGCCCGGCGGACCCACGTGCCCATCTGGAGGCTCAGCAGGACCATCGCCAGCCCCAGGGCCACCAGCAGCCAGCTGCGGACGAACGTCAGGCGCCGGCACAGACGTGCCCGGACGTAGTCCTGCGGCAGAAATTCGAGCTCACGCACCCCATTGTCCCCCGGAGCGGGTCACGCGGCGCACGGCTTGGCCGGCGCCTCGGCCAGGGCGAAGCCCTTCAGGCCAAGGCCCACCGCGGTGGCCCATTCCCCGACACACCCCCGTCGGTTCAGCACCGGGCCGACCTGGTCGGACCGGATCCCCCGTAGCGGGTCGCCCGTGTCGACATCGGCTTCGAGCCGTTCGCCGAGCATGGCGACCACGGTCGGATGATGCGCCTCGCCGCCGGTCAGCAGGACGGTTCTCGGCCCGGGGCCGTGGAACGTCACGCCGTAGTAGCGGAGGCAGAGGTTGATCTCGCTGGCCAAGTCCTCGATGGGCGGCCGGATGGCGTCGCTGACGGCCCGGCTGATCGGATCGGCCGGGTCGACGGTCGGCCCGCGTCGGGCCAGGCGGCGTCGGAGAGCCTCGGCCTCCGTGGACACCAGTTCGAGGCTCTCGGCCACGGCCCGGTTGAACATCGCCCCGCCCACGGGGATCGTCTTGACGAAGACGATCTCGCGTCCGCGGGCAATCACGACCGTCGTCCCCGCGCCGATGTCGACGATGCCCGTTACGGTGTCCTCGTCCTCCCGTCGCCTCAGGTACCGCTCGAAGCTGCGGAAGACGGCGCACGGCTCTACGTCAAGGCTCACGAGGTCGAGCCCCGCCTCGGTCGCCAACTCGATCCGCCGGTCGACGGTCTCGCGCGGGGCGGCGAAGACGATGATCTCGTCGAGCGTCTCGGCGCCTTGGCGGACCGGCCCGGCCTTCAGGTATTGCGTCACGGCCCCGGCCGTGTCGAAGGGGAACTTGTTCTGCACTTCCCAGGCCACGGCCGTCGGCAGCTCCTCATCCGGTGTCTTCGGCATCCGGATGTGCCGAACGGCCACGTCCTCCGGCCCGAGGGCCATGGCGACCTCGCGTCCGCGGAAATGGTGGTCGCGGAGGAGGTGGCGAATGCCCTCAACGGCAGCGCGGCCGCGGGCCTTGGCGTCGGCGCGGACCTCGGAGGCGAGGACCAACTTGGCAGCCTCAACGGCCCGGACGTCGCGCGGCGCCCCCCCGAGCTGAATCATCCGGACCGTCGTGGTCCCGGTATCCAGTCCGATAGGAAGCGTTCGTGCCATGCGCCCCTGCCCCTTGCCGGTGCGACCGGTCTATCCGCCGACCGCCGAGACCGTGACCACCCCCGTCAGCGGCTCGACGGTGACCTGGCGGACCACCTCGTAGGCCCCAAGGACGATGTACCCGCCGTTTTCGGGGTCGCCCTGCGGCCCGAAGGTGACGTAGCCCTCGCCGCCGAAGTTGACGTTCGTAACGGCCACGCCGCTCATCCCGCTCTGGTTCGCGAGGGTCAACTCCCAGGCGTGGCCCTTGCGGACGGGATGGTTGACGGCGACGGCGGCCGAATAGGCTTCGCCCCCGTAGTCGCGGACGACCTTGTACTTCGAAAAATCTGGACTGAAAACCACCGAGTGCGGGTGCTGCGTCGTCAGGGCCAGACTATGGGCAGCCTCAATGTCGGCCGTCAGGACGCGCGCGGCACTGACGACCTGGCTTTCGGCGGCGGTGCCCATCATGGGGATCACTACCGCGGCCGCAATCGCCAGCACGAGGCAGACGATGATGACTTCGACCAGCGTGAAGGCGAGGCGGCAGGTCTGGGTTCGAGCCGTCAACATGGGACCCTCGGTTCAGCGCTTCTCAGGCGCCTTCGGTTCGACGATCTTGACCTGGTACTCGCCGTCCTTGAGACCCTGCTCGATGGCAGCGAGCCGCTCGTTCAGGGCCCGCAGCTCCTGGATCATCGCCTGGCGCTGGTGGCCGGAATCGGGGATGCCCTCGCGTGTGCCCAGCGAACGGGCCTCGGCCCGCGACTCGGGCATATCCGGCCGCAGCCAGAGGACCCCCGCGATCAGGGCTAACAGGAACGCGATGACGACCAAGGCGTGGGCGATGGTTTGTAGCTGCCTGGCGAGCATTCTCCAGTCCTCCTAGTCCGCCTATCTTCGCACCGATGGCGGCACCAAGGACACGATCGGCGCGAGTCGCCTTCGGTGGTTTATCGACCGGTTTTCGTGGGCCGCTTCAGGGATTCGACGGCCTCGCAGGGGCCGGTTTCCGGCGGTTTGGGCTCTACGGGGGTCGGGGTCGGGGCCGGGGCCGGGCGACCGCTCCTCGGGGTCGAGAAAAAACCCGGGGGCATCGACGCGTCCCGCGTCTCTGCCCCCGGGCCCCGCATCCCTTCGCCCCTACGCGAAGGGACTGTCGGTCACCGCCGCGCATATGGCGGCTACAGTTCGTTTAGCTGCGTCGTGCCGTCGGTCGTGGTGTGGCTGTCCTTGAGGTCGGCGCGGAACTCGCCGGTCGCCGGGTTGTAGTACCAGCCGCCGTCGGTTGTGGCGGCGCCGGGCGCCGTGGTGTCCTGAACCGCGTTCGAGCCGGTGATCGGGTTGACGGGAACCGACTGGAGGTACGGCCCGAAGATGATGGGCGGGTTGGCCGTCTTGTCGATCGCGGCTGCAGTCGTGCCGTTGTAGTCGGAGAAAAGGGTCATCTGGTCTCCGAAGGTGGCGGCACTGTCAGGGTAGTTCTCGAGGTGCTGCGTCTTGTAGAGGAGGAGCTGGCTGCGGATGGTCTGGAGGTTGGTCATCAGGTTGGAGACGCGGGCCTCGTTGGACGCCTCCGTGAACTGCGGAATGACGATGGCGGCCAGGATGCCCAGGATGATGACGACGATCAGGATTTCGACCAGCGTAAAGCCTCTCTTCATACGCTTCATGGTTAAGCCTCCTTGAGTCTTGCGTGCCCCCTTGGGGGCCGATCTTCCGTATTCCCGCGCTCTATTTCGGATCTATCCGGCCCGACGGGCGCCGTCCGGTAACCGTCTCCCACGGTCCGGCAACGGTCGTCCTCAGCTCGCACGGCGACGCCCATTGCGGTTTCACCTCCTTTGTGGGCCTCGCGGTTCCGGCGGCGGCTCGAGGGCCGGATTCCAGTCTTGCCGCCTGCCAACCCAGGTTCGTCGGGTCTTCACTTGTCAGAGACTGGCCTTAACGGCCAGCGGCATATCGACCACTTACGGGAAGCACTCCACGGCTTTTTCTCTATCCCGCCTAGCTTGGCCAGATTAACAAAGCAAGCCAGAAAAAGAGGGCGGCGCGTCATCCCGCACCGCCTATCCTGACGCCTTTACCATAGTCACGTCGCGGTCGCCGTCAAGTCGACTTGCGACCGAGGAGAGCCCTGAAGGCGTGGCGTGTGACCGTAAGTCCTTATTTACAATAGCCTTACAGGCGGTTCCCCGGCCAGGTTGCCAGAGGGCCAAGCGAGGGCTCGCCGCCGGCGCAGACCCGGATTTTCGAGCGGTTTTCCCGGCGGATCAGCCGCCCGCCCCGGGGGCCGCGACGTGCGCCGTCATGGCTCCGAACCGCCGGAGGGACCCGTCCGGAAGCCTCAGGATCAGGCCGTAGTCCGGGTCCAGGTCGACCACCTCGCCCGTCCAGCAGGTTCCGTCCTCGACAAGGGTGATTCGGCGGCCGAGGGTGCGGCAGCGGGTGCGAGTCTCGCGGGCGAGGGCCTCCACCCCCGCCGGGGTCGAAAGAGCGGCCACGGCCTCGTCCAAGCGCACCAGAAGCCGCCGCGCCAGGAGCGTCCGGTCGACCGGCCCGCCGGCACTCGCCAGCGACGCGACGTAGGGGCGCAGATCGGCCGGGAAGGCCTCGGGCCCTTGGGTACAGTTGATCCCCAAACCCACGACCCCCCGGCCGCGCCCCGCCGCGTCCGGACGGGTCTCGACCAGGATGCCCGCGACCTTGCGGTCGTCGACGACAAGGTCGTTGGGCCACTTGATACCCACGGCCGGACCGCCGACGTCCTCGACGGCCCCGGCCGCCGCCACCGCCGCCGCCCGCGTCAGGTCGGCTCCCGCCCCCGGCACCGGAACCAGCACCACGCTCGCGAGGAGCGACGCGTGGGGCGGGCTAAGCCAGCGATTGCCCCGCCGCCCGCGCCCCGCGGCCTGGTGCTCGGCAAAGACGGCCAGCCCGTCGGCGGCATCGCCCTCCCCGTCAGCGGCGGTCCACGCGAGGTCGTTCGTCGAGCCGACCGCGGCCATGCACCGGACGCGACACCCGACCCGCTCGACAGGCAGGTCGGCGGCAATCTCCGGCTCCCAGAGGGCGGGCGGGGCTGAAAGGAGACAGAGCCCCTGGTGGGGGTGCGTCTCGAGGACGAACCCGCGCCGGACCAGCGTCTCAATCGCCTCCCTCACCGCCGCCGCGTCGACGTTCAGCTCAGCCGGCAGCTCCGTCCCCAGAACAGGCCCGCCCGCCCGCTCGCGCAGGGCCAGCGCTAGACGCGCTTCGAGCGGCGCGTCGCGGTTGGCGGCAGAGCGCGTCACGACCGGTTGATCTCGAGGGAAATGTCGAGGATCGGTGCGCTGTGCGTAAGGGCCCCGATGGAGATGCGGTCGACGCCCGTCTCGGCGACGTCGCGAACGTTGGCCAACGTGATGCCGCCCGAGGCCTCCAAGGCCGGGCCGCCGGTCGGGAAAAGGGCGTCGCGCTTGGCCACGGCCTCGCGGAGCATCACCGGGGGCATGTTGTCGAGCAGGACCACGTCGGGCCCGGCCCGCAGGATCTCCTCCAGGTACCCGACCTGCTCGACCTCGACCTGGATGGGAATCTCCGGCGAAATCCGGTGCCGCGCCTCCGTCACAAGCTGGGCGATGGTCTCGCCCATGTGGTTGGGGGCGCGGATGGCGAGGTGGTTGTCCTTGATAAGGACGCCATCGTGGAGGCCCGTGCGGTGGTTTACGCCGCCCCCCCTCCGGACGGCGTACTTCTCGAGGTACCGCCAGCCGGGGGTGGTCTTGCGGGTATCGAGGATGGCGGCGCCGGTGCCCTTGACGGCATCGACGAACTTGCGCGTAAGGGTGGCGATGCCGGAGAGGGCCTGGAGAAAGTTGAGCATGGTCCGCTCGGCGGTCAAGAGTGGCCGCACCGGGCCGTGGATGGACCCCAGGAGGCGCCCCTTTCGGACGTGGGCCCCGTCCTTGACGCTGGGGCGGAACCGGAGGCGCGTGTCGACGCGATGGAGGATGGGCGTGACGAAGAGGAGGCCCGCCACGACCCCGTCCATCGATGCCAGCAGCCGCCCGTCGGCCGTGGACTCGGTGTCGATGAGGACGTCGGTCGTCAGGTCTCCCGGCCCGATGTCCTCGTCCAGGGCCAGCGTCAGCAGGGGCTGAAGGCTGTCGAGGGCCCGGACCTTGAGACGGTCCATGGGGATGGTCGCGGGGGGTCGCTTGGGGGTCATGATTTGAGTTCCTCGATGCGGTCCCTCAGCTCGGCGGCCCGTTCGAACTCGAGCTTCTCGGCGGCTTGGTGCATCTCGGCCTCGAGCTCGCGCACAAGCTCGGCCCGGGCATAGTCGCCTTCGCTCATGCGGACCGCCCGCCGCGCGGTCCGCCGGGCCTGGACCTCGGCCTCGATGCCGGCCCGGACAGCCTTTCGGATAGTGGCCGGCTCAATGCCGTGCTCCTGGTTATAGGCCAACTGTCGCTCGCGGCGGCGGCTCGTCTCCTCGATAGCCCGGGCCATGCTCCCGGTCACAGAGTCGGCGTAGAGGATCACCTCCGCGCTCGCGTGCCGCGCGCACCGCCCGATCGTCTGGAGGAGGCTCGTGTCGGAGCGCAGGAACCCCTCCCGGTCGGCGTCCAGGATAGCCACGAGGCTGACCTCGGGCAAGTCCAGGCCCTCGCGAAGGAGGTTGACGCCGATGACCACGTCGAAGGTCCCGAGCCGCAGGTCCCGCAGAATCTCGGAGCGGTCAAAGATCTCGACCTCGCTGTGGAGGTACTCGCACTTGACGCCGGCCTTGCGGAAGTACTCCGAGAGGTCCTCGGCGAGCCGCTTGGTGAGCGTGGTGACGAGGACCCGCTCATCGCGCTTGGCCCGGGCCTGGACCTCCCCGAGGAGGTGCTCCACCTGGCCCCGGGCCGGCTCGATTCGGATTGCCGGGTCCACGAGGCCTGTGGGGCGGATGACCTGCTCGACGACTTCGCCGCCGGACTGCTCGACCTCCCAGTCGCCCGGGGTGGCGGAGATGAAGGCCCCCCGGCCCACCATCGCCTCCCATTCCTCGAACTTCAGCGGCCGGTTGTCCAGGGCTGACGGCAGGCGGAAACCGTGCTCGACAAGGGTCTCCTTGCGGCTACGGTCGCCGGCGTACATGGCCCGAATCTGGGGGATGGTGACGTGGCTCTCATCGACAAAGCAGAGGAAATCGTCCGGGAAGTAGTCGATAAGGCAGTAGGGCCGCTCGCCGGCGGCGCGGCCGGAAAGGTGGCGGCTGTAGTTCTCAATTCCCGCACAGTAGCCGACCTCCCGCAGCATCTCCAGATCGTACTTCGTGCGGGCCTCCAGGCGCTGGGCTTCGAGCATCTTGCCCCCGCGGCGGAGGGCGCGGAGGCGCTCGGTCAGCTCCTCCTCGATCGCCACGCACGCCCGCTCGATGCGGTCCTCGGGCATAACGTAGTGTTTCGCGGGGTAGATGAAGGTCTCGTCCTCGTGGCCGAGGATCTCGCCACTGGTGGGGTTCATGAGAGCGATCCGCTCGATCTCGTCGCCGAAGAACTCGACAGCATAGGCGAACTCCTCGTACGCCGGCTGCACGTGGACCGTGTCGCCGCGCACCCGGAACTTGGCCCGGCCGAAGTCGAGGTCGTCCCGGGCATACTGGAGGTCGACGAGGCGGCGCAGCAGGTCGTCGCGCTCGATCCGTTGGCCCACGGCCATCCGGACGACCATCTCCTCGTAGTGCTCCGGGTCCCCCAGACCGTAGATGCACGAGACGCTGGCGACGATGACGACGTCCCGGCGATGCATCAGGGCGCTGGTGGCCCGGAGGCGCAGGCGGTCGATGTCGTCGTTGATGGAGGCGTCCTTCTCGATGTAGATGTCGCGGGCGGGGATGTAGGCCTCCGGTTGATAGTAATCGTAGTAGGAGACGAAGTAGGCGACGGCATTGGTGGGAAAGAACTCGCGGAATTCGCCGAAGAGCTGGGCGGCGAGGGTCTTGTTGTGGCTGATGACAAGCGTGGGCCGCTGGGCCCGCTGGATGACGTTCGCCATGGTGAAGGTCTTACCGGAGCCGGTGACCCCCAGGAGCGTCTGCCACCGCCGCCCTCCCTCGAGGCCCCGCACGAGCGCATCGATGGCCGCAGGCTGATCACCCTTCGGCTCGAACTCCGAGACCAGCTCGAACGCGTCCATGCCGCCCTTTCGCGGGATTGCGAAGCGGGCATTGTATCACAACGTCGTCGAAGGTCCAGGGGCGCCCCCTGCCGTTTGCCGTGGCTGTCCACCCAAGGCCCGGTGCCCGCCGCTGACGGCCAGAAAAGAGTTGACAGGCCCGCCGGGGCGGCTTAGAGTGCTTAATCTGGCTTGACAGGGAGAGTCTCGGTCTGCGCCCGGCGGGGCGCCAGAGAGGAGAAACGCGGTTGGCGGACCTACTGCTCAATGAGCTCATCGACGCGGGGATTCATTTCGGACACCCCGTGAGCCGGTGGAACCCCAAAATGGGGCCCTACATCTACGGCAAGCGGAACTTCATCCACATCATCGACCTGAAGGAGACCGTCAAGGGGCTTCTCAGGGCCAAGAAGTTCCTGACGCGCCTCGTGGCCGAGGGCCGCGACGTCGTCTTCGTCGGAACCAAACGCCAGGCCCGCGCGGCCATCGAGCAGGAGGCCAAGCGGTGCGGCATGCCGTACGTCAGCTATCGCTGGCTGGGCGGAACGCTGACGAACTTCCGCACGATCCGCTCGCGTCTCGCGCGCCTGGACGAGCTGGAGCAGCTCGAGATCAGCGGCGAGATCAACAAGTACTCCAAGAAGATGATAGCGAGCCTGACGCGCGAGCACCGCAAGATCAAGCGGAACCTCGAGGGCATCCGCACCATGGAACGGATTCCGGGGGCCCTCGTGATCGTCGATCCGGTCCGCGAGAAGAATGCCGTCCGCGAGGCCAACAAAATGGGCATTCCCATCGTCGCCCTGGCCGACACCGAAGCCGACCCCGACGACGTCACCGTCATCATCCCCGGCAACGACGACGCCATGCGGGCCGTGGAGATTGTCCTGAAGCACCTGGCGGACGCCGTCGTGGAAGGCAAGGCGAACCGGGCGGCGCGGGCGGTGGCCGAGGGCGGCGGGGAGGCGCTGGCGCGCGCGCCCAGCCGGCCCCAGGCCCGTTCCGGCGGACCCACGCGCCCGCCCCGGCGGGCGCCGAAAGGGCGCGGCGGGGAACGGCCCGTGCCTGAGATGCCGCTGCCGAAACCACATCCAGGCCAGCCCGCCAAGGCGGCCGAGCCCGCCAAGGAGAAGTCGCCGGCAGCATCGCCTGACATCGAGGCCGCCCCGGAGCCGCCCCCCAGCGAGCCCGAGACGACCGAAGGCGGTGGGGATACACCGTAAGCGCCGCCCCGTGAGGCGTCCCCTGAGCACACCCGAGCAAGAGGAGTCCGGTTGATGGCCATCAGCGCATCGGAAGTCATGAAGCTCCGCCAGAAGACGGGCCAGGGCATGATGGACTGCAAGGCCGCCCTGAGCGAGGCCGACGGCGACATGGAAAAGGCGGTCGAAATCCTCCGAAAGAGGGGCCTGGCAACCGCCGAAAAGAAGGCCGCCCGCTCGACCGCCGAGGGCCGCATCGCCTCCTACGTCCACCACAACGGCAAGGTGGGGGTCCTCGTGGAGGTGAACTGCGAGACGGACTTCGTCGCCAAGAACGAGCAGTTCCAGCAGTTCCTCTCGGATCTCTGCCTCCACGTCTGTGCCGCCGCTCCTCTGGCCGTGACGCGCGAGGAGGTACCCGAGGACGTGGTTGCGACGGAGCGCCGCATCGCCGCCGAGCAGGCTGCCGAGAGCGGCAAACCCGAGAACATCGTCGAGAAGATCGTCGACGGGAAGATGAACAAGTGGTACCAGGAGCGGGTGCTCCTGGAGCAGGCGTTCGTCAAGGACCCGGACAAGACCGTGTCGGATCTGCTGACCGAGACGATCACGAAGACCGGCGAGAACATCGTCCTCAAGCGGTTCGTCCGCTTCGAGGTGGGCGAGACCGAGGCCGAATGATCCCCAGGCCACGCGGGCAGGCATGACCGACTGCGCCTACAAGCGCGTGCTCCTCAAAATCTCCGGCGAGGGGTTCTGCAAGCCGGGCCAGTTCGGTCTCGACCCGGTCGAGGTCAAGACCATCGCCCGCCAGGCCAAGGCCGTCGTCGACCGCGGGTGCCAACTGGCCGTGGTCGTGGGAGGCGGGAACTTCCTCCGGGGCGTCACCTTCGCCCGCCAGGCCGACGTCCGCCGCGCCACCGCCGACTACATGGGCATGGTTGCCACCGTTCTCAATGCCCTGGCCCTGCAG
Organism: uncultured Anaerolineales bacterium; assembly: GCA_964461715.1. Lineage (GTDB taxonomy): Bacteria > Planctomycetota > Phycisphaerae > FEN-1346 > FEN-1346 > CAYWVR01. The sequence continues at coordinate 1,075 of CAYWVR010000015.1, read as the reverse complement.
GACAGCCTCGAATCCCTGGGCTCGGACACGCGGGTCCAGTGCGCGATCGAGATGAAGGACGTCGCCGAGCCCTTCATCCGTCGCCGCGCTATCCGACATCTCGAAAAGGGCCGCGTCGTCATCCTGGCGGGCGGCACGGGGAACCCGTTCTTCACGACGGACACGTGCGCGGCCCTTCGGGCGAGCGAGCTGGGGGCGGAAGTGCTCCTGAAAGCCACGAAGGTCGACGGGGTCTACAGCGCCGACCCGAAGGAGAACCCCGGCGCCGAGCGCTTCGACAGCCTTTCCTACGACGACGTGTACCGGCGGAGCCTCAAGATCATGGACGTCGCCGCCATCGACCTCTGCAAGCAGAGCCGCATCCCCATCGTCGTCTTCAACCTGAAGGTCGAGGGGAACATCGCCCGCGTCGTGAGCGGGGAATCCATCGGGACCCGGATAGAAGGCGAATGACCGTGCCGACCGACGAAATCCTCCTCGACGCCGAAGACCGGATGGCCAAGACCGTCGAGCACCTCAAGGAGCAGTTCCGAACGGTCCGCACGGGCCGGGCTTCCGCGGGCCTCGTCGAGCACCTGAAGGTCGACTACTATGGGAGCCCGACGGACCTGCGGCAGCTGGCCACGATCGGCGTGCCCGACCCGCTGATGATCGTCATCAAGCCCTACGATCCGGGCTCGGTGGGCGAGATCACCAAGGCGATCCAGGCCTCGGACCTGGGCATCACGCCGAGCGTGGAGGGCAAGATAATCCGCCTCTCCGTCCCGCCCCTCTCGGAGGAACGCCGCAAGCAGATCGCCCACCAGATCAAGGAGATGGCCGAGGAGACGAAGATCTCGCTCCGAAACATCCGCCGTGACGCCATCAAGCAGATCGACGGCGAGGAGAAGGCAAAGAAGAGCAGTGAGGACGAGGCCCGCGACGCCCGCGACGAGGCCACCGAACTGGTCCGGACCTGGGAGAAGGAGGTCGACGCCGCCCTCGAGCATAAGACCGAACAGATCATGGAAGTCTAGACCATCGTTCTCACCTGCCCCCACTTTCCCTCAATTCACAGCCCTCCCGCGTCCGATAC
>CAYWVR010000014.1:0-82789 GCA_964461715.1 uncultured Anaerolineales bacterium | reverse complement strand
GTGGCGGCTCCGGGTTCATGTTAACCGGCCTTTCGCGATACGGCAACCGGTTTGCCGCACGCGGCACCGTCCAGGTACGCCTTCAGAATCCAGAGGTGTGGATACCCCCTGATGCGGCGGGAGCGTTTCTCCGTGGCCACCCACGCCGGGGCCGTCCAACGCAAGGCCCTCGTGACGGCCATGCGGAAACACTTCAACAAGCAGAGCAAGGGGTAACGATCATGGACGCCGTGCAGGTCATGGATGACCTTCTGAGCGAAGCGGCCCCGGCCATTCTGTGGCGTGGGCTGGGGCCCTGCACGGGGCGCGGGAGGCGGCGACGAGGGCGCTGACGGTCCTCGGGACGATCTTCGCCACTCGAAGGCGGCGCGCCTGAACCACGCGGCGCGCCTCTCACCCCGCACGTTCTTTGCGCGGGAGCGCCCCGCAAGCGGGGCGGCGAAACACGTCTACGCCAGGTGCTCCCCGCGCAGGAATCGGACGATCACCGGCGCGAAGATAATCAGGACCGTGGCCAGGAGGATGAGCATGGAGGGGACGAGGATTTTGACGGCGGCCTCGCCGGCCCGGCGCTCGGCGCGCATCGAGCGGCGCATGCGCAGGAGATTGGCCTGGAGCTTGAGGACGTCGGCCAGCGGCGTGCCGAGCTGCTCGGCCTGGAGGACGGCCGAGATGATGCCGTCGAGGCCGTCGACGGTGATGCGGTCGCCGAGGTGCGTGAGGGCGTCCTGGCGGCTGCGGCCGAAGTCGATCTCGCGGACGACGATGCCGAACTCCTGGTTGAGCGGGTCCTCGGGGTCGTCCTGAACGACGCTGGAGGCGGCCTCGTAGAAGGTGGCCCCGGCGTCCATGGCCATGGCGATGAGATCCAGCGTGTAGGGCAGCCGCTTGGAGATGGCCCGGAGCCGCGCCAGGGCCCGCTCCCGGAGGTACAGGTAGCACCCGAAGAACCCCGCCGTCCCCCCGAGAACCAGGAAGGCCATGGCCCCCGCGAAGCCGATCTCGCCCACCACGGCCCACGCGAAGAGCACCGCGATCACGCCGCCCACCGCCGCCCACACGAAGCACAGAACCACGTACTCCTCCGGGCTGTACTGGTTGGGGTTGCCAAGGCCGAGGAGGAGCTTCATGACGTGGTTCTTGAAGCCGGGGAGGTTCAGCCGCCGCACCAGGGCGTGGAGCGGCCCGAGCAGCGGCCGCAACGGCTGGATTTCGAAGAGCGTGTTCCGCCGGACGTTGTCGACGCGGATGCGAAAGGCCGGGTCGTAGTCGGTCTCGGTGTCGGGGGCCTGGAAGAGCGTCACCAACAGCAGGAACACCGAGGCGACGACGAACAGGTTAATGAGGACCAGCAGCACCACGGTCGCACCGTCCCTTTCGGTCAGATTTCGAAGGTCACGATCTTGCGGATCCAGAGGAAGCCCACGAGGTTGAGGATGCCGGCGATGGCCAGCAAGAGGAGGCCCCACTGGTCGTCGAGGAGTTTCTCGACCCACGTCGGCTCGATCATATAGTAGATGACCCCGACGACCAGGGGCATGAGGCCCATCATGCGGGCGCTCATGCGGTTCTGGGCCGTCAGGGCCCGGACCTTCTCCTCCAGGCGCATGATCTCCCGCAGCGACTCGCCCAGCCGGTCGAGCGTGTCCGGCAGGTTCCCGCCGCGCACCCGGGCCGTCTCCAGGGCCGCGAAGAGGAGCTTGTAGTGGTGGAGCTTGATGCGTGTCGAGGCCCGCCGCAGCACCTCGTCGACGCTCGTGCCGTGCTCGAACTCCCGAAGCATCAGGCCAAACTCCTGGTTGATGGGCGGGCCGGCGTTCGTCTCGATCAGGCGCATCGATTGGACGAGGTTGAGCCCGGCCCGCATGCCGTTGGCCAACGTCACGAGCCCGTCGACGAGTTGCTCGTTCAGACTGGCCCTCCGCCGCCGCTGGAGCACGTAGAGTACGAGGCGCGGCACGAAGTAGCCCAGGACCATGCCCAGGACGAAGGCGACCGCGAGGCCCATGCCCCCCGCCTCGGCGTGGGCCGCCACGATCGTGAACAAGAGGCCCGCCACGAGCGATGCGGCGACCATGGCCATCGTGAGTTGGCGCGGCGTGACGTCGAAGAGGAAGAGTTCGGCAAGGGCCTCGCGGAACTCGGTCTCCTGGCGACGAACGAGCCGCCGCACGGGCAACCGGAACCCGATCACCCCGCCGAAGGCGGCCGCCGCCGCGGCCACCGTACCGCCGATCAGGAAGAGATTCATGCGCTTCTCACATAAACGCGTCGACCGCGAGGAGCTTCTGTTGGAGAAGGTCCTTCGCGAAGACGGGCACATAGCCGGTGTGCATCAGCTCGCCGCGCTTCCGGCCCCGGGCGGCGAGCGGGCGGACGAAGATGTCCTCGACGACGATGGTGCCCTCGTCACGGTCGAGGCCGGCGACCTCGCTGACGGCAGTGACCTCGCGTCCGCCGTCGGCGAATCGCGTCAGGTGAACCACCAGATCCAGGGCCGTCACGATCTGCTCGCGGATGGCCCGGATGGGCATATCGACGGCCTCGAGGACGAGCCCTTCGAGCCGCTTCATGGCGTCCTGCGGGCTGTTGGCATGGATCGTCGTCAACGATCCGTCGTGGCCCGTGTTCATGGCCTGGAGCATATCGAGGGCCTCGGCCCCGCGGCACTCGCCGACGATGATGCGGTCGGGACGCTGGCGTAGGGCGTTCTGGACGAGGTTGCGGATCGTGTACTGGCCCTTGCCCTCGACGTTCGCCTGGCGGGTCTCGACGCGGACGACGTGCTCCTGATACATCTGGAGCTCGGCGGAGTCCTCGATGGTGATGATCCGCTCGTGCGGCGGGATGTAGGCCGAGAGGACGTTCAGGAGAGTCGTCTTGCCCGAGGCGGTGCCGCCCGAGACGAGCACGTTCTTTCGGCCCACGACGCAGGCCCGGAGGAAGTTGGCCGCCCAGGGGGTGATGGTGCCGAAGCCGATGAGGTCGTCGATGGTGAAGGGGACCTCGGAGAACTTCCGGATCGTCAGGACCGGCCCGACGAGCGAGAGCGGGGCGATGGTGGCGTTGACGCGGCTGCCGTCGGGCAACCGGGCGTCGACGATGGGGCTCGAGCGGTCGATGCGCCGGCCGATGGGCGTCACGATCCGCTCGATCACCGTGTGCACCACCTCGTCGGAGAAGAAGGATCGGCCCGTGTTGCGGATAACGCCGTTCTCCTCGATGTAGATCTTCTCCGGGCCGACGACCATGACCTCGGTCACGTTCGGCATGTCCAGGAGGTCCTGGATCGGCCCGAGGCCGAAGACGATGTCGAGAATCTCCTTCATCAGGTACCGCTTGACGGTGTAAACCCACAGGGCCTCGGTCACCTGGGGAGCCTCGCGGTCGAACTCCTCGTCGAAGTGCGCCTCGACGCGCTCGACGTCGGTCTTGACGTGCTCGGCGCCGAACTCCAGCCCCAAGTCCGAGATCAACAGGTCCCGCATCCTGGCCAGCGACGCCTCGTACTGCGGGTCGAGGACGGCGTCGTCGGATTCGAGGATGGGCGGACGCATTTTGGACCCCGCGCGGCGGGAGATTTCGGTGATGACGTCCCGCTTGAGCTGCTGCTCGACGATGAACCAGCCGGTCTCGTCGTCGACCTGGTCGACAGAGGCGTCGAGGATTTCCGAGAGGTGGGCCTTGACGTGGTTAATGTAGCGGGGATCGTTCTGGGCCTCGACCTCGATGGTCCGGAGATTCAGCCGCCGGAGGAGCTCCGCGTGCACGTCGCGCTCGACGGCCATGGCCTTGGCAAGGGGGCTCTTGTGGCGACGGATGCGAATCTTCTCGGCGGGTCCGGCGGCGGCCTCGCCCGAGAGATACAGGGCCCACTCGCCGATGTGAATCTCCTGGCCCGCCTCGATGGGCACCTGCTCCCCGACGCCCACCAGCGCCTCGCCGACCATCGTCCCGTTCAGGCCCACGTTCTCGATGAAGTACTGTCCGTCCTTCTGGAGGATGCGGGCGTGCTCGCGGGAGACGAACGGGCTGGGCAGCTCCATGTCGTTGGCGGGGTCGCGGCCGATGCGCACGACGTCGCCGTCGAACTCGAGCTCCTGGCGCACGTCGCTGAGCTGGCTGTAAGCGATCAGAAGCATGGCGTCTCTCAAGCCTCGGTCAGAAGGGCAGCTCCGACTCGACGGTCGGGGCCCCCTCGACGATGCGGAGCACCTCCTCGTTGAGCTGGGCCTCCTCGGTAACCGAGGGCTGGCTCATCAGGTTGACGCGGAAGCGGCGGCTCTCGGCCCCGGCCAGGACTTGCATGAGGGGGCGGACCTGCCCGTCGCGGACCTGGATGCCAATCGTGTCATAGTTTCCGCCCCGCAGCTTCTCCGGGATTCGGGGTCGCCCGTCCAGGGTTGAAATCTTGACGTTGCGGATGATCTCGAAGGGGCGGATGCTGGGGCTCTTCTTCGTGCCGGTGTTGAAGTCGCCCCAGACGCTGACGTACGAGCCGATGCCCAGCTCGCGGCCGGCGGAGGCGTCGCCGGCGATGGGGACCGTGACGAGCTGGTACCCCTGGGGCACGTTGACCGGGGCGTAGACGTCCTCGGTCTCGAGGAAATGGGGCGCGAAGAGAATCTCGCCCGCGTACATCCGCCGCGGGACCACCCGGCCCTCGACCGCCTCCTTCTCCTCGCCCTTGAAGGCCCGGGCGAAGGCCGGCCTGAAATACTCGGAGACGAAGGCGACCTCGATATCCCGCGGCCGGATCTTCTCGCCGGCCGGGATGTCGCGCTTGAGCTGGAGGACGCCCATCGCGCGGTTCGTGTACCGGTCCTCGATGCGGCCGACGTAGACGTTGACGAGGATGGCGGCCACGACCGCCGCGGCAAAGGCGATCGCCAGCACCCCTCCGCTGGGCAGCCATCCGGTTGGTCGTGCTTGGGCCATGGATGCTCCTGTCAGGGTCTCGGTCATCGCTCGCCGTCGTAGACGGCCACGAGCGTCTCCTCGGGGGCGGTGGTGCGGGGCATGACGAAGACGGCCCGCCACTGGCGTCTGCGCTCGAAGGTCAGGAGCCACCCGCGGTCCTCGTCGCGGGGGGCGGCCTCCGGGCCGCGCACCGACCAACCCTCCCCCCTCGCATAGTGGTTGTAGAAGTCCGCGAGGGTTTCGTCTACCCCTTTTTTCACGCGCGCCAGCACCATCCGCGCCCCGGCCGTCGACGGATGCTCCGCGGCCATGAGAATCTGGGCGTCGGGCGGAACCAGGTCCGGCGGGATGCCCGCCCGAGGATGCTCGAGCGGGACGCCGAAGAACTGGGCCAACAGCCGCCGCCGCGCCTCGGGCGTCGCGTTCTCCGGCAGGGCGTACTCGCCCTTCCCCTCCTCGCCCGCCGCGGCCATCAGGACGCCCGCGAGGGTACGGCGAAGATCGGCCTGGACGTCGCGCTCCGAGGGGGGCGGCGAGGCGCCCTCGCCGTCCGGCTCATGGGGTGCCGGCGGGGGCCACGCGTCGGGCGCGGCGGTCCCGCCCGTGCCGGGTGTCTCCTCCATGCATCCCGAGGGGCGGGCCAGCACGTGGGCCATCAGCAGGGCCGCCAGGATGATGACCACCACGGCGCCCAGCCGCCCCGCCACACCCGCGACCGTCAGACGGCCCTCGCGGCCCGGGCCGGTCTCGGGCGTCGGGCCCTCGACTTTTCCGGGGTCGGAGGGCAAGCTAATCGTCCTCTTCGAGGAGCTCTTCGTTACGGGCGTGGAACCACCGGTTGAGGATGTCGTCGCGGATGGGCTGGAAGTGCTCCTCGACGTCGCCCTGAAGGTTGTCGCGAAAGCTGTCGAAGACGGTCTCGATGGGCCCGCTTCGGGCGATCTCCCAGGCGTCGAGGTGGCGCCACTGCCAGGCGGAGGAGTCGCGGTAGTGGCGGCCGTGGGCCGTGCGTTCCAGCCAGTTCCACATGCTGCCACTCGCCTGGAAGCTCTTGTGGGCGTCCTTGCGGTGGCGTCCGGGGAGGTTGCCCCAGAGGCGGTTCCAGAAGTCGATGGCCTTGGTGTTGGCGATCTGCTGGATGGTCTCGGGCTCGACCTCGGGGCGCAGGCGCTCCAGTTCCTCGCCCTGGCCTCTCGGGCGGCTTCCTTCGTCGGCGTCGGGGTCGTCCATGGCCGGTTCCCAGCCCTCGAGCTTCATCGGCGACCAGCTCCCCCGGGCGCTTCGCCACAGCCCGTGCCGCGCGCTCACCAGTGCCTTCTGCTTCGTCAGCATGGCGAAGGAGGTGTACATGATGAGGCCGGTGATGAAGAAGATGATGGGCAGCGTGAGGACGAACTCCAGCAGCGCGTTGCCGCGCCGGCCGCGATGGGGCGTCGAGCGTGCCATCAGTGGGTCACCTCCTCGACGAAGGGGTCGTCGTAGGCGCCGAGCATCTTGCGGATGGGCTCGATGTTCTCCGTGTTGAGGGCGTCGCGGACGTCGGACCCCTCGGCGGGGACGGGGTCGTTCAGTCGCGGGATGAGCGCCTTCCAGCGGTCCTGCCGCACCAGCTTCACCTTCCAGTCCTGGGTGAAGAGGTCATGGCTCCAGCGGTTGTAGACGCGGGCCTGGGCGTAGCCGATCATCTCCTCGGAGGGGTTGGGGTTGGAGAACCGCTCGGTCCATTCCTCGACGGCCCCGCTGCGGTAGGCGAACCCGTTGAAGGTGAAGCGGGCGCTGATGTTGGCCGTGGTCCAGGATCCGGTGCCGGGGTTCAGGAGGATGGGGGCCATGTCGGGCGGGCTGCCGGCGGGGGGCAGATAGTCGCGGTGGAGGTGGTCGTCGACCTCCCGCTCGGCCCCGTCGAAGCGCCAGAACGTGTTGTGATAGTACTTCTTCTTCTCGGCCTGGGTGTAGGGCCAGGGCGTGCCGTCCGGGTACGTGGGCGGATGGGGGGCGTAGATGCCCAGTTGCGGGTAATGGGCGGTCCAGCGCTCCTCGCTCTTGTACCAGACGGCGTGGCGCGAGTCCGTGCCCTCCCACGCCTGCGTGCCGCGCGTGTACCCCGAGAGGTTCGGGCGGTCCATGCTGCCGTAGTGACGCATGGAGGGGAACGGCCTCTTCTCGTGCCGCCAATCCATGTTCGACCAGAAGGCGCTCGTGCCGAACTCGTAGCGAGAATCGAATCTGAGCCGCTCCCACCAGGCACGGAGGACCTCCTCGTCCGTCAGATCCTTGGCCTCGTCGTAGGGCATGACCCAATCGCGCAAAGTAACCTCGTCCTCGGTCGAGCCGAAGAGCATCTCCAGCTTCATGTCCGAGACGATCCGAAAGAGGACCGAGAACCGGCTGATGTCAAAGAGCCCCATCGGCCGCGTCTTCAGGTACGGCTCGCGCCAGAACTCGAAGGGCCCGAGGATGCGGCCGTGGTAGCCGCGATAGCCCATGACGTGGGCGAAGCCGCCGATGATCTCATCGTCGCGCGGGTCGGGCATGCGGGCCCACTGCATGGGGTTGCGGAAGTCCTCGAACCGGCCCCGCCCCACCGGCAGCTCCGGCCAGATGGGCACGACGAAGCCGAAGTCCATCTGGTTCTCGTCGGCGATGTCGATGGCCTCGCGCTGGGCTGCGTGCGGCGTGACCCGGACCATCACCGTCTTGAACCCCTCCATCAGCTTGCTCAGCTCCCACAGGACGCCGTCGTCGTAGCGGCAGTAGTCGGGCATGGGGATGCCCTCGACGACATCCTCGAACTGGTGGATGATCTCCTGCTCGCTGCGGGCGTTGCCCACGGCCAGCCAGTCCTTGATGCGGTCGTCGAGGGAGATGTCGCGGCCGGCGGCGGAGGACCCGAGGTTCTGCACGAGGTCATCGATGCACTCGGTCGCGGGCGGGACGACCGTCTCGAGGGTGTCGAGCATGAGGACCATCGACATCAGCTGCGTCTGCATGACGTTGGCCATGGAGACGACGTTCAGGCCCCGGGCGTACCATGCCGCGCCCCCCGCCGTCACCGAATCGGCCGCCGACTGGACGCGGACCTTGTGATTCTGCTGCATGCCGGCGTTCAGGATGAGGAACGCCAAGCCGGCCAGGAGGAAAAAGAAGACGATCATGGCGAAGATCGCCTGGCCCCCTTCGGCCCGGTGGAGTCGCACCAGGGCCGCCCAGGGACGTCGGACGCGTGGCGGTGCGTTCATGGGGACCTCACGAGCTGGTGTCGGTCAGGAGGCGGTCGCACTCGTCGATCATGGCGGCGACCTCCGGCGTCTGCTTCTTGTCCTTGGCGAGGAGGAACATGGCCCGGGCCTTCTCGACCTCGTCCTGGCCCAGGTAGTACTTGCCCTGGGCCATGTAGCGGCGGTAGTCGATGTCGACGATGAGGTCGCGGACCTCCTGGGACGGAAGGACCTGCTCGGCGAGCTGGGCCTCCTTGCGGGCCTCGATGTAGGACTGCCGGCTCACCAACTGCCGCGCGATGTCGAAGTGCAGGTAGAAGTTCTTGAGGCGGGCAACGCGGTCTTCGAGGGTCGCGAGCTTGGCCGTATCGCGGACCTCGCGGGCCTGGTCGATGGCCAGGACGGCCGCGTCCCAGTCCTTCCGGGCCATAAGCTGCTCGGCCTTCTCCTCGTACATCTGGTACTTGGCCTCGACGATCTGCTCGCCGAGGCGGGCGTACTCGGGATGGGAGGCGTCCATAAGGCGCATCGCCGCCTCGTAGCCGCGGATGGCCTCCTCCCACTTTCCCTCGCGCATGGCGTCGTCGGCGACCTTGATCTGGGCCGTGAGCTGCCCTTCGCGGTTGAAGGCCTGGACGGCCTGGAGGGCCTCGGCGTGCTGGGGTTGGATAGCCAGGACCTCGGTCCACTTCTCGACGGCCTGCTCCGTCAGGCCCGCCTGCTGGAACGTCCGGGCCTGGTCGGCGAGCAGCTCCGCCCGGGCCCGGTCGCGCTTGGCCTTGACCGTGTCGGAGGCCCGGATCGCCAGGACCTTGTCGTAGCCCTCGACGGCGGCGGCCCACCGGCCCTCGGCGGCGGCGGCCTCGGCGGCGGCGTAAAGCTCCCGCAGCTGGCGGGTCTGCTTGACCTCCTCGATCATGTCCATGACCTCGGGCGTCTCCCGGATCTTCCGGGCCGCCTGGAGGTACTGCATGCCCTGGTCGAAGAGGTTCGAGTCGAAGGCGGCCTTGGCCCGCGTCATGTACTCGCGGTACTTGGCCATCGAGATGCGGTCCTGGAGCTCGGCGATGCGGGCCCCGACGTCGACGCCGTACTGGTCCTGGAGCTGGCGGCCGAAGTCGCGCGCGAGGTCCGAGAGGATGTTGATGGCCCGGTTGAAGTCGCCCGTGTCCTCGGCCTGCTTGGCCTGGCTAAGGCGCTGCTCGATCTGACGGGTCTCGGTCGCGCGCCGCCGGATGTTGTTCGTCCACATCGGGTCGGCTCCGGCCATGGAGGCCCGCTCGATGGCGGCATCGGCCTCGGCGTACTTGCGCTCGTCGAGGGCCATCTCGGCCTCGGCCATCTTGGTCCGCTTCTCGGCCTCGCGGCCGACGTCCGGGAAGATGCTGCTATACTCCTTGCCGACCTTGGTGTAGGCCGCGATGGTCTCGGCCCACTTATGCTCCTGGTAGAGCTTTTCGGCAATCTCGGCCTGCTCGCGGGCGCGCCGGCGGATGCCCGCCTCACGGTAGCCGTCCCAGATGAGGAGGCTGACGGCGATCGCCAGGAGCGGCCCGGCGATGATCGCCGCCCACTTGGCGGCCCGTTGCCAGGTCCACTTCGAGACGGGTAGCGGGGCCGTCTTCTCGCCCGATTCGACGGGCACGGCGGGTCCGGCGGCGGGCTGGGCGGGGGCGGCGGGCATGCGCGAGGCCGCGGCCGGCGCGGCGGCGCCCGGGGCGGCGCCGGCGACGGGCGTCGGCGTGGGCGTCGGCACCGCCGGCACATTCGGCGTTGAGGCCGCGTCCGCCTCGATCTCCCGCTCCAGGCTCTTCGAGTCCGACAGCGACAGGCTCTGGCCCTTGACGTGCATCACGAAGATCCGCCGCAGCCACCGGATGATCTGGTCTGCCGACGCGAACCGCCGCGACGCGTCCTTTTCCATCATCCGGTCCACGATCTTGATGATCAGCGGCGGGATGCCCGGCTGGACCTCCTTCAGGCTCGGGGCCGTGGCCACCGGGTTCGAGTGCCAGTGCATCCACCGAACCTGCTGGGCCTTCTCGTCGCGCAAGACATCGCGGAAGACCTCCGCGAACTTCTCCGGCCCGGCGAACATCTCGTAGGCGATAAAGCCGAGGCTGTAGATGTCGGCCCGCGGGTCGACCGGGGCGCCCGTGAACATCTCGGGGGCCATGTACTTGGTGGTGCCCATGGGCAGGCTGGTCCGGCCGCCCGAGTGGCCGATCAGGCCGAAATCGGTGATCTTCAGGGCCCCGTCGCGGGCCATCATGATGTTCGAGGGTTTCAGGTCCCGGTGGACAATGCCCTGGGAGTGCATGGCCTTCAGGCCGAGGGCCGTCGAGAGAAGAATGCCGAGGCCCGTCTGCAGGGGCACCGCGCTTCGGTCCATCATGGCCCGCAGGGTGGTGCCCTCGACGAACTCCATGACGAGGAAGAGGTTCCCGTCCTGCTCGATCATCTCGTGGACGTTGACGATGTTGGCATTGGTGGAGGAGATGCGGGCGAGGGTCTGGGCCTCGGCCCGGAACCGCTCGACGAACCGCTCGTCCTGCGCCAAGTGCGGCGCGATCTGCTTGATGGCGACGGCGCGGTCCAGGGAGGCGTCGTAGGCCTTGTAGATAGCGGCCATGCCGCCCACGGCGACCTGTTCCTGGACGTCGTACTTCCCGAGTTTCGATCCGGGGGCGATGGCCCCCGCGAACGGCTGCTGGGTCATGTCGGGTCGTCTCTCCGCTTGGACGCGCTGGGTCTCGTGGTCATCCCGGGGCGGCTACGTGTCCTCCGGCCTCAGCTCGCGGCCGCCCTCGTTCGAGAGCTTGCCGATGGCCTTGATCTCGGTGAAGTAGACCTTCTCGCCGGCGACCTCCATCTCGCCGTCGGCGTCCTTCATGAGGGCCCCGGCGTAGGGGACCTGGAGAGCGAACTTGTGCTTGACGCGGACGATCAGGTCCTCCCACCACCAGTAATCCATCCGCTCCTCCCAGTACGGGCAGAAACGGACCCAGTCGTACTGGCCCGGCACGAGCGGGTTCCATTCGCCCCGCCGCCGGTGATGGTATGGGCAATCGGCGTGCGGATCGCCGTCGCGCCAGTGGGCGGGTTGTGCAAGGTCTAGCGTCGTGAATTCGTCGGCGTAGGCGTACTGGGGCTGGATACGATGGAACCAGTCTTCCTCGTCCTCGCCGTAGGCGTTGAAGGCGCCGGAGGTGTGGTCCTCGACGATGCTGCCGTCGCCCGTGCCCGTCGTCTCCATATAAGCCGCCACCGGCAGGATGGCCAGCACGGCCGCCCGCCGCAGCATCTCCAGCTTGACCGAAGGCGGGTTGCCGCCGTAGTCGGGGTTGTGGACTAGGTTCTGCGTCTCCTCGCCGATCTCCAGGGGCACGACGGTCGTCGCGACCCGGGCCGCCGAGAACGCCGAGTAGTGGACGACGACGTTCGCGTTGAAAAGGAGCGCCGATTGCGTCACGATCAACAGCACCATCAGCCCGATCGGGAACAGGATGACCATCTCCAGGGCCGCCGTCCCGTCCTGGTCGGCGTTGAAGCGCCCGACGCGGGCCCACCGTCCCGCCCCGCCGCTGCGGACCATGGCCGCCACGACCCCGCCGAAGGCCGCCAGGCCCACGAGCACCGCCAGGGCACATTTGATACCCAGCCCGCTCACGACCGCCGCGCGAGCCCACTCCGGCAGCGCCTCGGCCGCCAGCACGGCCAGGGCCGCGATCCCCGCCAGGGACGCGACACTGACAGCGGCCAGCCATGCGAGACGGCAGCGGGTTGGTCGTGTGTGTTTCATTCGGTCAGGGCTGAGCTGCAAACGGCTTACAGCCACTGCGTTAGCAGACTCCAAAGCGTCGTGCCCAACTCGTGCTCCGCGACGTGCCAGAGCGTTCCGATACAGACCGCCAAGCCGAACGGCACGCGGAGCGACTCGCTCGGCACGGCCTCGTCCATCTTGACGCCCGGCACGGGTAACAGCCGCACGGCCACAGCCAGCCGCCGGAGCATGTCGCGGACCCGCCCTTTCCAGACGACGGCCACCAGGCCGATGGCGGCCCCGACGAGGAAGGAATAGAACAGGGCGTCGAGGGCGCCCGGCCAGCCGAGGAAGGCCCCGACGGCCGCCATCAACTTCACGTCGCCACCCCCCATTCCCCCGAGGACGAACGCCACGAACAGGACGCCGAATCCGAAGCCGAACCCGGCCAGGTGATTCGTCAGCCCGCCCCAGGCGTCGCCCTCGGCGCCGCCGACCAGGGCCCCGAGCCCAAGGCCCACGACGATGGCCGGGTAGGTCAGCCAGTTGTAGACCTTACCGGCCCGGACGTCCTGGAAGGCGGCCGCGACGAGCACCCCGGCCAGCACGAGCTCGCTCACCCAGGGTCCGATCAAGGTCGGTCCTTGGCGTCTATCCGGATGGACGGTTCCCAGGCACCGGGCGCGCTGCCGCCGGGGCCGGGCCGCCGGCCTCGCCGCACACCCGGCTCACCCGCGCCGATCAGTTTCCGAAGTAGTCGCTTTCGTCCTCGTCGGCCTCGCCCTTCGCCTTCTCCCAAATGTCGTTGACCCACTCCTTGACTTCCTTGCGGAAGAAGATGAGCAGGCCCAGGAGGGGCAGGATGATGGCGGCGAAGATGAGGAGCTTCTCGAGTCCCTCGGCCCCGCGCTCGTCGCCGTGCAGCCGCTTCAGGTGGCCCCAGAGGCCCCGAAGCTGCGTCCGTTTCGCCAGTCTCAGCATCATGTGCATCTCCTTTTCGTAGCTCCGCGTTCGGCTCGTCCCCCTCGTTACAGAAACGGCCACGAGACGTAGAACGCGATCATTCCGAAGTAATCGCTCAATACCTCGAACATCTTCCGAAAGACGAAGAAGATGAGCGGGATGAGGACCGCCAGGACCATGACGTAGTCCAGCATGCCTCCCTGCTCGTCGCGGTGTAGCCGGACGAGGCCCTCCGCCGCGGCCCTTCGCTGAAGGCCGCGCCGAAAGGTCTCCGCCCGGCAGCGCGTACCGCAACCATTCATTTTACGCCTCCGATTCCTTATCGTCCAGCATGGGCTGGAGGCTTGGGAAGTTCCGTATCTCGGCCTGGACGGCTACCTCGTCGCGGAAGGCCAGCTTCCGCCCCGTATAGACGAGGCTCGCTTTGAGGAGATTCGATTCGCCCTCCGGCAGCTTCAGCTCGAAGAGCGACTCGACGTGGTAGTTGCCGCGCGCGTCGAGCCCCAGGACCTGGCTGACCTCGACGATGCGGCGCCCCCCGTCGGCGAAGCGCATCATCTGGATGATGACGTGGATGGCCGAGGCCACCTGGGCCCGCAGAGCGTCCAGGGGCAGCTCGACGTTGCTCATCATGGCCATCGTCTCGAGGCGGTTGAGGGCGTCGGCGGGGGAGTCGGCGTGGAGCGTGGTCATGGAACCGGCGTGACCGCTGGTCATGGCTTGGATCATGTCGAGGGCCTCGCCGCCGCGGCACTCGCCGACGATGACCCGGTCCGGCCGCATCCGCAGGCTGTTCTTGAAGAGCTCGCGGATCGTCACCTCGCCGCGCCCGTACCGGTCGGGGGCGCGGGTCTCGAGGCTGATGACGTGGGGCTGGCGGAGCTGGAGCTCGCTGGATTCCTCGATGACGACGATCCGGCGGTCCTCGTGGATGAACTCCGAGAGGACGTTCAGGAAGCTCGTCTTGCCGCTCGAAGTCCCGCCCGAAACGAGGAGGTTCTTCTCGGTCTTGACGCACAGGAGAACGAAATCGCGGACCATCGGCGTCAGCGTGCCACACTCCACCAGGTAATCCATGTCGAAGGCCTGGCGGGAGAACTTTCGGATGGTGACGACGAAGCCGCGCCGGGCGCACGGGGGACTGGCCACATGGACGCGGCTGCCGTCGGGCAGGCGCCCGTCGATCAGGGGCCGCTCGGGCGTCAGGCGTTTGCCGGAAAACTGGAGGATGTTGCGGATAGCGGCCTCGAGGGCCTGCTCGCTGGAGAAGCGGGCGTTGGTGAGAATGAGTCGCCCCCGCTGCTCGATGTAGACCTCGTCGGGCCCGTTGATCATGACCTCGGTGACCGACTCGTCGCGCAGGAAATCCGCCACAGGTTCGAGGAAATGCTCGATGGTCCGCTCGAAGATTGCTTCGAGGGCCGCCGCCTCCCCGATCGTCTCGGCATCGGTCGTGGTCATGGTCTCACCGTAGACGTACGCTTAGCGGGGTATTATACGAACGAGCCCGCGGCGAATTCAAATGTTCAAGCCCGCCGTTAAACCTTTGAACCCCCCTGGCGGGGCGGGATTGCGGTGAAAATGAGGATGTTACGGGTCAGGGCTGGAGGGCGTCCAGCACGGCCTCGGGGTTTCGTGAGACGGCCCGCAACAAGGCCCGGGCCGGGCCGGTGGGCGTGCGGCGGCCCTGCTCCCACTGCCAGAGCGTTCGGGGGCTGACGCCGATCCTGGCCGCCAGCTCGGCCTGCAAGACGCCCAGCCGGTCGCGAAGTTTCTTACGGAGGCAGGTCTTATAGCGGACCATTCGGCCGGGCTTGCGCGTTCCGCGCCGGATCTCGCCCGCCTGGCGCACGCTGTCGGTCAGCTTCTGGAAGTCGGCGTCGTCCATGCCAAGTACTCCTTGACGAGGGCGGCCAGGGCCTTGGCCCGAGAAGGCGTCAGGTCCTCCTGGCGGCTCTTGCGGTACGGAAGCAACATGTAGATCGTGCCCCGCGCGTCCCAGAAGCAGATGCTCCTCAGCGCCCCCCCGCTGCCCCGGCCGGTTTCGGCCCCACCGGACCTTCCGGAGCCCACCAGGAGCGGCGATGACGTCCCCAAGTTCCAGGCGTAGCAACAGGGCCGGCGGAAGACCTTTGCACTGCTCATCCGTGAGTTGCCGGAGAACCTTTAGCGCGTAACTGTATATTTCAATACATTCCATAGGAAGTATACGCCCATGGCGTACCCCCGTCAAGTCTTCCCTTAAGCCACCTCGCCCGTGGCCCCGTGACACGCCTCTGGGGCTTGTGACGGGGCCGTGGGCCTGTTTCGCCGGGCTGCATGCGGCCCCGATTTCTGCGAGACCGGGCCCGGACGGCCTCCGGGCGATTCTCTGCGACTAAGCGTCGTACTAACGGGGCGGCGAAACGGGCCCAAGGGCATGCGAACGCACACGGAACGCCAGGAGAATCGTGGTCTTATGGCCGCAGATCGGGGCTCTACTCGACCGTCTTCAGGCTCAGTCGCTTGGCCTCTTCAGCCAGCTCCTCGGTCCGCATGCCGCCCTCGCGAGCGATCTCGGCGGCCACGACCTTGCCGGTGTCGTGGTCCTCGGCGGTGACGTGGATACGGCCCTTGCGGTCGTAGGCGTAGGTGACGTCGACCCGCAGGCCCGCGGGGCGGCCGGGCGGCAGGCCCGTGACCTCAACCCGGCCGATCGTGATGTTGGCCGTCGGGTCCGGGGCGTCGCCCTGGACGACCTGCAGGAGGATTTTCTGCTGGCCGTCCTGGGCCGTCTGGTAGGTCTTCGTGACGCTCGTGGGGAGGCGTGTGTTCTTGCGGATGAGGACGTCGTTTCGGTACTCGAAGGTCCGGGCATCCTTGATGATCAGGCCCAGCGCGTGGGCGGCGACGTCGACGGTCTGGATGCGGCCGAGCTTCTCGGCGGCCTCGGCCGAGAGCTCGCGGATCCGCTCCTCGTCGCCCAGCGAGCAGATCGCTGCATGGATCGCCGCCCCCGCAGCCACGGCCTCGTCAACGGGGACCTCGAGCTTGACGGTCTTGCCGCTCATGCGCTCCAGGAGCTTCCGTACCGCCGGCATCCGCGTGGAGCCGCCCGTGGGGATGATCTTCGAGATGCCCTCCCACGTCAGCCCCGCCTCCTCCAGGACCATCTCGGTCGTCAGCTGCGTGACGGCCAGGAGGTCCTCCGTGAGGGACTCGAACTGCTCCCGCGTGACCTCGTAGTTTCCCCAGTGGCCCTTGTAGCTAACGGGGACGCTGGTGGTCTCGCGGCGGGAGAGGGCCTTCTTGGCCTCCTCAGCGGTGATGGCCAGGTAGGAGAGGGCTTGGGGGTTCTCGCGGGGATCGTCGCCAAACTCCTCGGCGAAGCGGTCCGCGAGGTGGTTGACGAGCCGCTCGTCCCAGTCCTTGCCGCCGAGCTGGACGTCGCCGTCGGTGGCGAGGGTGATGAACTCGTGGCCGCTCTTCTCGATGACCGTGACGTCGAACGTGCCGCCCCCGAGGTCGTAGACGAGAAACGTGCCGTCCTCGCCGTCGTGGGCGAGGCCGTAGGCGAGTGCCCCGGCGGTGGGCTCGTTGACGATGTCGAGGACCTCGAGGCCCGCCAGGATGCCGGCGTCCTCGGTGGCCTTGCGGCGGGCGTCGTCGAAGTAGGCGGGGACGGTAATGACGGCCTTCCGGACGGGCCCGAGGTGCATCTCGGCGTCCTGCTTGAGCTTCTTGAGAATGAGGGCCGAGATGCCTTCCGGCTTATAGGACTCGCCGTCGACCTTAAAGGTGTACGTGGGGTTCCCCATCTGGCGCTTGATGTGGAGGACGGCCCGGCTGGGGTCGGCGAGGGCCTCGCGGCGGGCGTCGCGACCGACGAGGATGGCGTCGCGGGTGAAGGCGACGATGGAGGGGGTCAGGAGCTCGCCCTCGGCGTTGGAGACCAGGACGGGCTTGCCGTCGGGGTTGACGTAGGCGAGGCTGGAGAAGGTCGTGCCGAGGTCGATACCGACCGCGCGTCCTTCGGTTGGCTTCTTAGCTTCAGCCATGGCTGCGTCTCACCAGTTACCGAGCGCGGCCCATTCTAGAGCGGGCCCGGGCGATGTCAAGCCGCGGCGCTTGCGTCGCGCTCGCCATTCAAGAAGCACGCGCGGCACCGAATGGTGCCACGGGCAGCTTATCTGCCCGTGACACCAGGCGCTCGCCCGTGTTGACTCTCGTATGGCCCGTTGTTAGGATACCGCCGCGGGTCGGGCGAGCCCGCTTACGACTTTTCGGAGAGATCGATGGCCGATGCCCACGAGCCCCCGGCTTCCCAGCCCGAGACGCCGGCCCCGCGTCCGCGCGCGGCGCCACCGAAGGGGATGGTCCGGGCGTACCTGGAGGCGACGGCCGGGCCGGAGAAGGGGCAGCGGTTCCGCCTGGCCCCGGGCGTCAGCGTTCTCGGGCGCGACGCCTCCTGCGAGGTGACCCTCGGCGAGCCCGCCGTCTCCCGCCAGCACGCCCGCATCGAGAGGCGGGGCGAGGAGTGGCTGCTCATTAACCTCAGCTCCAACGGCACCGTCGTCAACAAGCAACCGGTCGACGCGGTGCCCCTCTCGGACGGCGACGAGATCCGCCTGGGCGCCAAGACCCGCCTCCGGTTCGCCCTGGAGCAGGTCTCGATCTCGCCCTCGGGCCGGCCCCAGTTCCGAGCCCGGACCGGCCGCCCCGGCGACGAGGAGCGGGTGAGCGTCGAGGAATCCGCAGGCGAGGAGGCGGAGGAGGAGGAAGGCGGCGAGTCGCTCTTTGCCCGTCGCAAGAAGCTCTTCATCGCCTTGGGCGGCTACTTCGCGGTCATCCTGATCGGCGGCCTCTTCCTCTACATCTACTCCCTGACCGGCGACGGCCCGGGAGGCGGCCTGAGTACCGACATCATGGGCCTGGAGGACCAGGTTGCCTTCGCCGACGGCCGGCGCCTGCGGATCACCGGCACCGCCGCCAACGGGGCCGTCTGGGTCGAGGACAACCTCGGCCAACAGCGGGTCGTCACGCTCGAGGAGATGCGCGCCGGCGGCGTCCGGCGCGTCCCCGGCATGCGCCGCGCCATCGAGGAGTTCCCCGAGGCGGAACGGAAGGAGATCTTCCCCAACGCGGCGCGCGGCGATCAGTACAAGCGGCTGGCCCTGAGCTTCTACGACCAGCGGAACCTGCACGAGGCGAACCTCTTCAAGGCGGTACGGGCGTTCCAGCGGGCCCTCGCCTATTACGGCGGGCAGGGGTACTTCGAGGAGCCCGTTATCGACAACATCTATCGCGAGGCGATGGCCGAGCTGGTGCGGGAGATCCACCGCGTCTACAAGGATGCCATCCTCCGCGAGAAGACCGGCGACCTGCGGGCCGCCGCCGACCTGTACCGCGAGGTCCTCGCCCGCATCCCGGACCGCGACAACCCCATCGTCCGGAACGTGACGCGCCGGCTGCGGGCCCTCCCCGCGAAGGCGCGGGATCCGGAAGCGTAGACCTCACGGCACGGCCACGTCCCCGCCCCCCTCACGGCCGCCCGCGCGCTCCTCGGCCGGGTAGCGCTCGATCAGGTCCTCCCACCCGTCGGTCGGGGGCTCGGGCGGAGGCGGGGGCCCCGGAGGCGACACCGGGCCCGGGGCGAGCTCGGGACCCGGCTCCGGGCCGGGCGGCACGAGCGGGGCCGTCGGATCCGCCTCGGGACCGAAGAGCGGCTCCGGCATCCCGAACCGCACCACCCCCAGCACGACCAGCACCGCCAGGACGAGGGCCAGGAGCCCGATGGCCAAGCCCACCCCCAGCAGAATCTGCGGTCGGCCGCGCACCCACCGCCGGGCCTGGACCCGCCCCGCCCGGGCACGACGCCGCGCCTTGCGGGCCGCCACCGCCATCCGCCGCCCGGCCGAGATCTCCACCGGCGGCTCGTCCAGGCGTTCCAGGACCTTGACGAAATCGTGCTTGCTGCGCCCGAGGAGCTTGGCGGCGGCGGCGACGACCTTGTTTCGCCGGTCGACGTGGCCGCCCAGCCGCCGGATGCGGCGGCCGAGGCGAAGGATCGTCCGGTTCGGCGACCGCTTGGCCTGCCGGACGAAGCGCAGCTCCGAGAAGAGCGCCGGCGCCCGGCTGACCTCCTCCGCCACGATCCGCGCCAGGTCCTCCGGCACGCCGAGGGCCTTCTGGACGCCTTTGACGATCTCCGCCCGCCGCGCCACTTCGCCCTTGGCCAAGCACTGACCGAGGATAGCGATGTCTCGATAGAGCCATAGGCACGCCGGCAGGCTGAGGCGGTGCTCGCCGTGCGGCGGCCACCGCTCGCCCCGAGCCCGAATAAGCCGCACCCCGAACGGCAGCAGGTAGACGACCGGAACGTTGGCGTCCCGACAGGCGGTGAGCCACGCCCGGAGGACCTCGGGCCCCGGCTCGCGACCGGCGACGTGCTCCTCGTGGAGGCCCTCGACCTTGGCCTGCCAGGCGCACACCAGGTCGTGATCGTAAACCCGCTTCTTCTCGGGGTTCGTCAGGACCGCGACCGCCTGGCCCACATCGACGAGCAGCGACAGGGCAAGCTTGCGGTACCGGCCGATCTGGTAGGCCCGGAGCTTGCGTTTGGCCTGGCGGCCGGCCTCGAAGATCGTCTCGCGGTCGCCGAGCAGGTTCGGGAGGCGCAGGAGCTCGTAATGGGTGGGATGATCCTGCTGGACGCCGAGCCACTCGCGACACGCCTCGTCGCGGGCCATCTCGTCCGGCTCAGCATGGATGGGGCGATTGTCGATCATCGTGCCGCACTCATCTTAACCCCGCAACGCGGCGCAGGCAACGCGACGAAAGGCCGCGCGCGCCTTCGGCGTTTCGGCTAAATCGCTTGCCCGGGCCTATCCTCCTGGAGACAATACGACCATCGTGGCCCGAAACGATTGGCGAAAGGCGGATTTCGACGCGGCTTTGGCCGAGCCCGCGCTCGCGGCCCGGGGGCGGGAAGCCCTGGCGGCGGGGCGCCTGTGCAACGATTGTCTGGGCCGCCTCTTCGCCCAGGTGGGCACGGGTCTTGCGAACGCGGAGCGCGGCCGGCGGGTGCGAGCGCGGTTCGGCGGGCCGGCGCCGCCCGAGGCATGCGACCTCTGCCGCGGCCTCTTCGACGAGACTCAAGGCTGGGCGGCGCGGGTCAAGGCGGCCCTTTCGGGTCTCGAGTTCGACACGTTCGCCGTCGCCTCGCGCACCGACCCGGGCCTCGAAGCGCGCGAGGCCGCCCTCACCGGCGCCGCCGGCGATGAGACCGCCGAGCCCTACAAGCAGGCCTTCAACCGCCGCGTCGGCGCCGCCTGCTGCGACCTCCTCGATGCCGCCCCCGACACGGTGCGGCCCGACGTCCTCGCCGTCTGCAACCATGCCGCCGGAACGGTCGAGGTCGAGATCCGCCCGCTCTTTCTGGCCGGGCGGTACCGGAAGCTCGTGCGCGGCCTGCCGCAGTGCCACTGGCACGCGTGGCCGACAAGCGTCCAACAGATCGTGGGTGATCCGATTGCCGCCGAGGCCGGGGCCGACGCGCACGTATTCCACGGATGCGGCCGCGAGGACACGGACGTCCGGTGCCTGGGGCGGCGACCGTTCGTGCTGGAAGTCCTGCGGCCCGAGCGGCGGCGGCTGGACTGGCGGGCGCTCGAAGCGCGGATCGCCGCCGACGGCCGGGTCGAGGTCGAGGGCCTCGTGCCCTGCGCGCGCGCCGACGCGGCCCGCGTCAAGGCCCTGCGGCCGGACAAGACGTACCGGGCGCTGGTGCACCTCGAAGGCGACGTGCCGGACGAGGCCCTTGCGAAGCTCGCGGCCCTGGTGGGCCCCATCCGCCAGCGGACCCCTGAGCGAGTCCTCAAGCGGCGGGCCGACCGGTTCCGGACGCGGCGGGTGCGGTCGCTCCAGTGGACGCGCCTCGGCTCACGGAGCCTGAAGCTGACGATCCGCACCACCGCCGGGCTCTACATCAAGGAGCTGGTCGGCGGCGACGCGGGCCGCACCGAGCCGAGCGTGGCCTCGGTCCTCGAAACGCCGGCGACGTGCGTCGAGCTGGACGTGAGGGGGGTGCACGTTACGACTTGGCCATGATACACGTTTCGCCGGGCCGCTTGCGGCCCGCTTTGAGGCCACCCAACGCAGGCTTGCCTGACCGGCGCTCATTCCGCAGAAAGCGCCTCGCAAGCGGGGCGGCGAAACGGACCCAAGGCGCGAGCAGCGCAACCGGCCGGGCCTCTACTGGATCTCGTCGAACCAGTCGCGCGTCCGCGAGCAGACGGGGCACTTGTCGGGGGCCTCGTCGTAGCAGGTGTGGCCGCACTTGCGGCAGACGAAGATCTTGCGGGGCGGCAGGTCCTTGCCCTCGTCGACGGCCTCCTTCGCCTCCCGGTACATCGTGGCGTGGACCTGCTCGGCGCTCGTGGCGTAGGTGAAGGCCACCGTGGCCAGCCCGTTCTTCTCCTCCTTGGCCGCCTCCAGGAACTCGGGGTACATCTCCTTGAACTCGTGGGTCTCCCCGTCGATGCCCTTCTGGAGGTTCTCGCTCGTCGAGCCCAGCCCGCCCATCGCCTCGAAGTGGTTGAAGGCGTGGCGGGTCTCGGCGTGGGCGGCGGCCCGGAAGAGACGGGCCACGTTCGGCAGGCCATCCGCGTCGGCCTTCTCGGCGAAGAACAGGTACTTGCGGTTCGCCTGGCTCTCGCCGGCGAAGGCGGCGGCAAGGTTGTCGGGGGTCTTGGCCATGAGTGGCTCCTGACACAAAAGGTCAAAAGATCGTGTTAGAATTAAGCGGCAATCCACTTACGGTGCAATGTCGTAGGGCTGCCCGGCTTCATATCCTGTCACTGCGGTGACGCCCACATCCTTCAGTACCCGGGCTACGCGGTCGTACGCCGCGGCGACGTCGCCGGGTCGGTGGGCGTCGGAGCCGACCGTCAGCCGCCGCCCGCCCATCGCATGATACCGGCGGACGATCTCGGAATCGGCGGCCAATCCAAATCCCCGGTCCTCGACGTGATGGCTGTTGATCTCAAGGCCCGTGCCCGTGGCGACGCAGGCGGCCAGGATCGCGTCGACGCGATCCCAGTAGGCCTTGTCGCGGCGGGGGCCGAAGAAGCCGGGTGCCTGCTTGTAGAGGTAATCGAAGTGGCCGAGGGCGTGGCACCAGCCGGTGGCAACGAGGGCCTCGACCTCGTCGAAGTACGCACGGTAGAGGGCCGCCAGGTCGAGCCTCGCCAAGTCCGCCTCCGACTCCTTATAGAGGCCGTAGATGTGGACGCCGGCGGCCGAGTGGACCGAGCCGAGGAGGAAGTCGCAGGGCATCGTCTCGAGCACCCGCCGGGGCTCGTCGCCGTAGGCGCGGCAAAAGTCGAACTCGAGGCCCATGCGGATCGTCAGCCGCCCCGCGAACCGTTCCCGCGCCTCGGCGATCGCCGCGGCGTAGACCTCCCAGTCCGTGTACCCGTAGCCGGGGTCCTCGCGGTCGAAGTCGAGGTGCTCGGTGAAGCAGACGTCTGTGAGGCCGGCATCAAGGGCGGCTTGGGCCATTTCCGCCAGGGGCACGTCGCCGTCGGCGGACAGGATGCTGTGCAGGTGGTAATCGCTGGTTAGCATGGTATCTATTGCCGGCTAAGCCGCAAGCGCCTTACTCACTACGAATGAACTCTTCATACATGCGGGCGTAGCGGCCGCCGGCGGACATCAGCTCCCGGTGCGTGCCGCGCTCCGTGATCCGACCGCCCTCGATCACAAGCACCCGGTCGGCGCGGCGAACGGTGGAGAGGCGATGGGCGACGATAAAGCAGGTCCGCCGTTCCGTGAGCCGCCGCAAGGCCTCCTGAATCTTGAGCTCCGTCTGCGTGTCGATGCTGGAGGTGGCCTCGTCGAGGATCAAAACCCGCGGGTCTGCGAGCATGGCCCGCGTGAAGCAGATGAGCTGCCGCTGTCCGGCCGAGAGCGATTCGCCCCGCTCGCCCACCTCCGTCTCGTACCCCTTCGGCAGAGCCTCGATGGCGAAGTGGGACCCGAGCCGCTCGGCGCACGCGACGACCTCCTCGTCGGTCGCCTCCGGCCGCCCGTATCGGATGTTGTCCATGACGGTCCCGGCGAAGAGGAAGTTCTCCTGCAGCACGATGCCCATCCGCCGGTGCAGGGCCGTCTGCTGGATGGTGCGGACGTCGTGGCCGTCGATTCGGACGGTCCCTTCGCCCGCCTCGTAGAAACGGCCGATGAGGCGGCAGAGGGTCGTCTTGCCCGCCCCGGTCGGGCCGACGAGGGCGATGGCCTCGCCGGGAGTGGCCTCGAATGAGACGTCCTCCAGCACCGGCGTGCCCTCGACGTACTCGAAGCGGACGTGGTCGAAGGTGACGCGGCCGTCGAGGTCGTCGGGACGCAGGGCGTCGGGGCCGTCGACGATCTCGGGCTCGGCATCGAAGACGTCGATGATCCGTTCGGCGGCGGCGAGGGCATGGAGAAGCTGGTTATACAGCTCGCTGATCATCTCCATCGGGAAGAAGAACATGTAGACGTAGCCGAGAAACGCGACGACGTCGCCCGCCGTGACGGCCCGGGCCGCCGTCTCCGGCCCCGCGCCCGGGCCCGCGGCCGTCGAGGCCACCCGCCACGCCCCCAGCACGATGACCACGGCCGGGGCCATCGCCTGGAGGAAATGCATCCCCATCATGTACCGGCCGCGCACCCGCTCCGTCTCCACGCGCGTGTCGTAGAGCTCGGTGGTCAGCTCCGAGAAGGCCTGCTCGTTCTTCTCCTCGCGGGCGAAGGCCTGGATGACGCGGGCCCCCGCGATCGACTCGGCCACGTTCGCCGTCAGCCGGCCGGTCTGCTGGCGGACCTCGCGCCACGCGGCGGTGGCCCGGAGACGGAACCAGCGCGTGAGGAAAAACAGGGCCGGGAGCATCGGAAAGACCGCCAGGAACAGCACCCAGTCCATCCAGAGCATCATGCCCACCGCCCCGGCGAGCGTCAGAAACGCGCTCGTCAAGTGATTCGGGGCCCAGGAGACCGTGTGCTGGAGCGTCTCAACGTCCGTCGTGCCTCGCGCGATGATCTGCCCGGCCTTCATCTTGTCATAGTAACGAGCCGACAGATCGTGCAGGTGACGGAAGAACCGCTGCCGCAGGTTGCACATGAACGTCTGGCTGAAGATGATGACGCGGCGGATCTCGTAGTGGCGGACGACTTCGCTAGCGACGAAGAGGAGAGCGAAGGCGCCGAGGACCCGGGCGACCTCGCGCCAGGCATCCGCCTTCAGGGCCTGCCCAGCCGCCGGCGCCAGAAGCCGCGCCTCCCGGACCGCGTCCACCGCCTTGTCGATGGTCCACCCCAGCAAGCGCGGCACGGAGAGGCTGACGGCGGTGAGAACCACGGTCAGCAGGACGTTGACGAGAATGGTGCCGGCGTGCGGGCGGAGCCAGCGCACGAGCCGCCGGCCCGCCTCGCGATTGAGGCGCGTGGGGCGCGGCTGGTCGACGTCGCCGACGGCGGGCATCTGCGGGCTCATCGGACCTCCTCCATCTCCTCGTCCCGCTCCTCATCCAGGCCCAGTTGCCACTGCATGTCGCAGAACTCGCGGTACGGGCCCTCCCGGGCGAACAGCTCCTCGTGCGTGCCCTGCTGGACGACGAGGCCCCCGTCGAGTACGACCACGAGGTCGGCCCGTTTCACGGTGCTCGCCCGGTGGGCGATAATGAACGTGGTGCGGCCGGCCATGACCTCCTCGAGCCCCTCCTGGATGGCCCGCTCGGTGCTCGAGTCGACGCTGGCGGTGGCGTCGTCGAGGATGAGGACCCGGGGGTCCATCATGAGGGCCCGGGCGATGGCCACCCGCTGTCGCTGACCGCCCGAGAGGCTGATGCCCCGCTCGCCGACGGCCGTCTCGTAGCCCTGCTCGAAGCGGTCGGCGAACTCGTCGACGCGGGCGCGGCGGGCGGCGTCGTGGACGGCCCGGCGCTCCGCCTCCGGCACGCCGAAGGCGATGTTCTTGGCGAGGCTCGTCGAGAACAGAAACGTGTCCTGGAACACGAACCCGATCTGGCCCCGCAGGACCTCCAGGTCCACCTCCCGCGTATCGACGCCGTCGATGAGGATGCGGCCCTCGGTGGGGTCGTAGAATCGCGGCAGGAGCTTGATGAGGGTGCTCTTGCCGCTGCCGGTCGCCCCGACCAGGGCCACGTTCGTCCCCGCGGGGACGTCGAGGGTCACGTCCTCCAGGACTGGCTCGCCCCCGTCGTAGGCGAAGGTGACGTGGTCGAAGACGACATGCCCGCCGCCATCGGCCGGCAGCGACTCGGGCTCGCCGGGGGTGTGGATGTCGGGGCGGGCGTCCAGGATCTCGAAGACCCGCTCGGCCGAGACGAGGCTGTGCTGGACGGCGCCGACCATGCGGGCGATGAACCGCATCTGCCCCGTGAGCATCCGCGAGAAACGGTAGACGATGTAGATGGCCCCGCCGGTCAGGATGCCCTCGAAGGTCCGGTACGTGGCCGTCGCGACCATGGCCAGCATCATGCCCTCGCCGAGGAAGAAGACGGCAGGCTGGTAGAGGGCGAAGTTGCGGCCCAGGCGCATCCAGTGACCCAGGATACCGCCGGTCGCCCCCTCGTACCGGGCGATCTCCTGCTCCTGCCGCCCGAACGACCGGACCACCTGCATGCCCTGCACGTTCTCCGACAGAATCCGCGTCGCCCGGTCCAGCTCGTGCCGCATGTCGTGGAACATCGGGTGAATCCGCCGCGCAAAAACCCCCAGGGCCACCAGGTAGAGCGGCAGAAACGGCAGGGCCACCAGGGCGACGTACGGATCGATCCACACCAGGTAGACGCCGAAGAAGAGAATCGCGAAAACCGTCTCCGAGCCCCGCACCAGCACCATGGTGTAGAACATGCGGAGGTTGTTGACATCGCCGATGGTGCGCTCGATGAGCTGGCCGGTGTCCTGGCGATCGTAGTAGGAGAAGGACTGGCGGATGAGCTTGCGGTAGATGCGGCGGCGAAGGTCCGTGAGAATCTTCATCCGAAGGTGAGCCATGAGCATGCGGTTGGCGTACTGGATGGCCAGCCGCACGAGGCCGACGACGAGGAGCACCCCGACGACGCGCGCCAGAGGCGCAAGCTCGGCCGGCGTGAAGCGGCCCGTCTCGAAGGCCTTCAAGAGCTCGTTGACGCCCGTGCCTTCGAGGACCGGCTGAAGGAACCCGAGGCCGCCGATGCCCAGACCGATAGCGATGCCGCCCAGGATGTAGGCACGGTACGGACGGGCCATGGCGAGGATGCGCCGAAGGATGACCCGCGCCGGGGCCTTGAGTTCGAATTCGTCGGCCACGCCAGCCACAATGCGCCTCAGCATCGGCGCGCCGCCAGGCGCGCCGCTTCATACCGTGTATCTCTCTCGTATACCCCGATAACGGCCAAGCCGCAAGCGGCTAAAGACTCCGGCCCACCGCCTCGGCGACCTTGCGGCAGGCGTCGACCATCGCGGCGAAGCCGGCGAAGGTCAACGACTGGGCCCCGTCCACGAGCGCCGTCTCCGGGTCCGGGTGGACCTCAACAATCAGGCCGTCGGCCCCCGCCGCCACCGCCGCCTTCGACGCCGCCTCCACCAGGTCCGCCCGCCCCGCCGCGTGGCTCGGGTCCACGATCACGGGCAGGTGCGTCGCCCCCTTCAGGGCCGGGACCGAGAGGATGGGCAGCGTGAATCGCACGAACGTCTCGAACGTGCGGATGCCCCGCTCGCAGAGGATAACCTGCGGGTTGCCCTGGGCGAGGACGTACTCGGCCGCCAGCAGAAACTCCTCGAGCTGCGAGCTGAAACCGCGCTTCAACAGCACCGGCTTGTCGCAGCGGCCGACGGCGTTCAGCATGGCGAAGTTCGACATGTTTCGAGCGCCGACCTGGAGCACGTCGGCGTAGCGGGCCACCAGGGGCACAAGCTCCGGGGCAACGACCTCCGTCACCACCGCCAGGCCTGTGGCCTCCCGCGCCTCGGCCAGCATCTCCAAGCCCTGCTCCGCGAGGCCCTGGAACGTGTACGGGTCGGTGCGCGGCTTGTAGGCCCCGCCGCGGAGGGCGATAGCACCTGCCTCCTTGACGGCGTGAGCGGTCTCGAGGAGCATCCCACGGTCCTCGACCGTGCACGGCCCGGCGATGATCCCCAGGGCCGGGCCGCCCACCGACCCGAGGCCCATCGCGACGACGGTCGGCTCGGCCTTGACCTCGCGGGAGGCGATCTTATAGCGCGCCAGGACCGGCATCACCTTCTCGACGCCGGCGGCGACGGCAAGCTGCTCGGGCATCTTGGACCGCTCGTCGCCGACGCAGGCCACGACCGTCCGCTCCGTGCCGCGAATGACGTGCGGCGCCAGACCCAACTGCTCGACGCGGTCGACAACGTGCTGAATCTGGTCGTCGGTGGCACCGGATTTCATGACGACGATCATGGTCGGCTCCTGGGCCGGGGGCGCGCTCGGGAAGAACAGAAAGACCCCGGGTGCCCGTGCCGGGCCCGAGGCCACGAGAGCCACTATACCAAACCCCGGGTGGGTGTCAAGCCGACCTCACCATAACCCCAGGGCCATCCCATCTGATGGTGCTTGGAGCGGGGGGCTTCTTGTCGAATTTGCAATCTGTTAGGGTTGCGCGATCGGATCGACGGTGTTGGAGTGCGGAGGACATGAAGCGGTGAAGCCTCACCAACAACAGGAACCGTTGTTGGAAGGCGCGCGGACAGAGACGTCAACGCCACCGGGGGCCCGCTGCGGGCGTTTGACCAACTCGAAGACCCGCGGATGGACCGGACCAAGAAGCACCGCCTGCCGGATATGGGGACGATTGCCATCTGCGCCGTGATCTGCGGCACCGATGGGTGGGTTCAGGTGGAGCAGTTCGCCCGGCCGAGCCGGATCGCGCTCAGCCTGCTGAAAGGCCGGACGCGGCACAAGGTGGGACTCAAAACCAAACGGCCCTGTTGCGGCTGGCGCCCCGACTACCTGCTTCGCGTCTTCACACGCGTCGACCGCAGAATTCAGATGCGCTCGCCCTGCCATATCCCCACAAGGGCCTTGGCGCTTCGCGCCGGGGGGCGTATGCTCATGGGGTGCGCACGGCCGGGGCGGGTCGAGGCCCCGGCCGCATGGCCCGAGGCGTCGATGACCGAACCGTCGTATCGCGTGCTCATCGTCGAGGATGAGCCCGACATCAACAACCTGCTCGCCGAGATTCTGACGGCCTACGGCATGGAGCCCATCCAGGTCCACACCGGCGAGGACGCCCTCCTCACGGTCCGCAAGGACCGCCCCGACGCCATCATCCTCGACCTCATGCTCCCGGGCCTCTCCGGCTACGCCGTCTGCCGCCAATTAAAGACCGCCCGCGCGACGCGCGGCATCCCGGTAGTGATCCTGACGGCGCTGGACCGGCTCAGCGACCGCCGCGAGGCCTACGAGACCGGTGCCGACGAATACGTCACCAAGCCGTTCAGCCCGGACACCTTCATGCGGCGGCTTCAGGCGTGCATCGAGCGGGTCCGGGCGGTGGAGGGGCGGCACCACGTGTCGATGACCTTCGAACTGGAGGCGTCGATCACAGGCCTGAAGGCCGTGAACACGCTCGTGACGGCCCTCTACTGCCAGACGCCACTGGAGGAGCCGCAGGTCGAGGCCCTCCGTTCCGGCATCATCCGCCTGGCCGCCGCCGCCGGTACGTGGGCCGCCGCGCACGGCGGGGCGCCGCCGGCGCACCTGACATTCGACCTGGAAGAGGGGCGGCTGAAGTTGGCCTTCGACCCCGCGGGCGAAACCGGTCGCGCGTTCCTCAACACCCACCTCGACCCAGAGGCGGTGATCCCCGCCGAGTTCACCGACGCAGGGGTCATCGATCGCCGGACCGACGAGGGGGAGACGGTGGTGCTGGAGAAACTGCTCCCGCCGGAGGACGCATAAACCGGATCGCGCGCCCTCGGGTCCGTTTCGCCGCCGCACTTGCGCGGCGCTCTCAGGGTAACTCGCGTTGGTAAGCCTACCCAAGTACAAGCCGCAGAAATCGGGCCGCAAGCGGCCCGGCGAAACGGGCCCGTGGGCGATTGAAGAGCCGCAAGCCTATTCGTCTAAACGTGGCGACCCATCCGTCGCCGGGCTGTGCTCGCTAGGGACGGTGAAGTAGAACTCGCTCCCGCCGTCGGCGTTTTCGACGCCGATCTCACCGCCCCACGATTCGACCAGCCGCCGTGCAGTCGAGAGCCCCAGCCCGATCCCCGCCACGCTCCCCGTGAAGTCCTGCTCGATCTGGCTGAAGGTGGCGAAGATCTCCTCCCGCTGGTCCTCCGGGATGCCCGGGCCGTTATCCAGGACCGCCACCCGAAGCCGCCGCTCGCCGATCTCGCGGGCCCGGACGGTGACGCGCGGCTCGGACTCGAGATTGAATTTGACGGCGTTGTCGATGAGGTTGTCGAGGACGACCGAGAGCAGCTCCTCCGGGGCCCGGGCGCGCGGCAGGTCGTCGGGCACCTCGATTTCCCAGGCGACGGGCCGGTCCGCGTGGCGGTGCTCGATGCGGTCGCGGATCCGCTCGGCCGCCTCCTTCAAGGGCACCAGCTGCCCGGCCCGCTCCAGCTCCGTCGCCGTCAGGCCCGCGTACGTCAGGACCTTCTCCACCAGCTCCTCCAGCTCCCGCACCTTCGAGCGGGAGACGCTCACGGCCTCGGCCATCTCGGCGGGCATCTCGCCATACTTGCCGGAGTCGATGAGATCCAGGTACCCGCTGACGATCGTCAGGGGGGTCTTGAGCTTATGGCTCATCAGGCTGAGGAAATCGCGCTTCAGCTGCTCCTTGCGGCGCATCTCGCTGATGTCGCGGAAAACGAAGGCGGCATTGTAGAGCTCGCCGTGGGGGCCCTCGATGCGGGAGTAGCGGCCGGCGAGAAACCGGGCCGGCCCGTCCCCTTCGCGGGCCAGCTCGATCGTCACGCTCCGTGTGCTCGAGGTCCGCAGGGCCTCCAGCGAAGGCTCCAGCCGGAACCCCGAGAACGCCGCCTCCAGCGTCTGGCCCGTCAGGTCCTCGCCTGCCTTGTCGAGCAACTCGGTCGCCCGGCGGCTGGCCGTCTGAATCTGCCAGTCGGCGTCCGTGATGAGGATGCCGTGGGAAAGGTCCTGGATGACGGCGTGGAACTTCTCCCGCTCGGCCAGCATCGAGCGGTAGTACTTGATCTGGAGCAGGCTCTTGACGCGGGCGAGCAGCTCGCCGCGGTCGAAGGGCTTCGAGATGAAATCGTCCGCCCCGGCCTCCAGGCCCCGAATCCGGTCCTCCGTCTCCTTCAGGGCCGTGATCATGATGATGGGGATGACGCCGGTGGTCTCGTCGGCCCGAAGACGATGGCACACCTCGTATCCGTCGATCTTCGGGAGCATGATGTCCAGCAGGACCAGGTCCGGGTGCTCGGCCTCGACCTTCTCGAGGGCCTCTTCGCCGTCGTAGGCGGCGACGGTGTCATAGCCGGCGCTTCGGAGGTTCCGCTCGAGGAGCTTGACGTTGGCGGGGTAGTCGTCGACGATGAGCACCTTGCCGCCGACGTCGTGGGTCTCGGTTCCGGTCATGACGGCTCCCCTTCCCCCCCTCGAGCGGCCGGCACCCCAGCCTCGGCCTCGGTCACAAGGTCCCTCAGGAGGACGAGGGTGAAGGTCGTCCCCTGTCCGACCTCGCTCTCGACGGTGATCTCGCCGCCGTGCAGCTCGACGAGGCGCTTCACCAGCGCCAGCCCCAGGCCCGTGCCCTGGTAGCCGCGAGCCAGCGAGGAATCGGCCTGGCGAAACTCCTCGAAAATCCAGACCTGATCCTCCGGGGCGATGCCGATGCCAGTGTCCTCGACCTCGAGGATGACGGTCTCGGTCTCCAGCCGGGCCCGGACCGTGACCCATCCGCCAGCGTCCGTGAATTTCACCGCATTCGCCAGCAGGTTATAGAGGACCTGCTTGAGCTTGACGGGGTCGGCGGTCATCTCCAGGGGGCGCGGCACCAAGTCCTGCTCCAGCGCCACCCCCTTGCCCCTCGCCAGGCCCCGCACGATGCGGAAGACCTCGTCCACCAGGGCGCCCAGCTCCAGGGGTTCAAGCGAGAGGGCCATGGCCCCGGCCTCGAGTTTCGAGAAATCGAGGATGTTGTTGATCATCGCGAGGAGCTGGCGGCCGGCCTGGTTAATGTCCTCGGCGAAGTCGCTCTGCTCCTCGGAGACCTCGCCCGCGAGGCCGTCGCGGATGGCCTCGGCGAAGCCGATGATGGCGTTGAGGGGGGTCCGGAGCTCATGGCTCATGTTCGCGAGAAACTGGCTCTTCAGGCGGTTCGCCCGCCGCAGGGCCTCGTTGGCCTCCTGGAGCTGGGCGGTCTTCTCGGCCACGTGCTGCTCGAGGTTGTCGGTGTAGTCGCGGAGCCGGCCCTCGAGAACCTTGCGGCTGGTGATGTCGTGCATGATGAGGGTGTAGCCGAGGGGCGCGCCGTCGGGGTCGCGGCGGACGGTGGTGACGGCCCGGACGGGGAACCGCTCGCCGGTGGCCCGGACGCGGACGGCCTCGCCCTCGATGCGGCCGTGCAGCTCGAGCATCTGCCGCGTCGGCTCCCCCATGGCCGCCTCCCGCTCCTCGCCCGGCACGAGCACCTCGAGCGACGCGCCCACGACGTCCTCGGGCGCGTGGCCGAACATCAGCCGGGCCCCCGTGTTGAAGGTCTGGATCGTCCAGTCGGTGTCGGTGGCGATGATGGCGTAATCGGTGGAGGAATCGAGGACCGCCCCGAGGAAATCGCTCGTCTCCCGCAGCTCGGCCGTGCGGGCCTCGACGCGATGCTCGAGGTCGGCGTACGTCTCGGCCAAGCGGGCCTGCATGTCGCGAAAGGCCGTGGCCAGGCGCGCGAGCTCGTCCGTGCCGGGCACCTCGATCTCGACGTCGAGCCGTCCCCCGCCGATCTCGTCGGCGGCCCGGGCAAGCCGCTCCAGCGGCCGCGTGACCTGCCGGATGACGAAGAGGCCCACGAGCATCGTCATGAACGCCCCCACCCCCGCCGCCAGGAGGACGTATCCCACGTCCAGGACGCCGGAGGCGTGGAGGATCGCTCCCATCAACGCCCCTTCGATGACCGCGAGGGCCACCGCAAAGAGGACAAGCCTGGCCGTGAGGTTGGCGCCTTTCATCAAAATGCGTTCCGGGCTCCGGAAAGACGGGACCTGAATCGTGCGGACGGCCCCCACCGCCCGAGACTGAATCGTACCGGCGGGGGACGGGGATGTCGAGGATTTTGCGCGGGGGACGAGGAACATGAAAGCGGAAGACAATGTCGTTGCCCGCCAAGGCCGATTGTGTTCTCGCCCCCGACGCGAGCCCCGGGACACGGGGGCGACCTTCCCCCTCTTTCTTCCCCTATCTGTTTGTTCGAGCCCCGCCAGAGGCGACGGAAGGGCGCGAGGCGGACGACCGTTCAATCGCCCCTGACGGGGCTCGAACGGAAAAACAAGAAGGAACGGGGTGGCAGCCATGTCCTTGGGGCAGGCGAAGACCGGGGTTGCCGAGGTCAGTGGAAGCCGGGGGCGGGGTGGGCGGTCGCCGCCCGAGGGCGGGGGGTGAGGCCCGGCAGACGCCGGAGCCGGTCAAGGACCCGGCGGGGCCGGTCCCGGGTCTCGGCCCCGTAGCGGACCTCGCCGAAGAGCCGTTGCATGGCGCCGGTGGCCTCAAACCGCCGGGAGGCCTCCTCGGCCAGGGGGGCGGCCAAGGCGGCGACGCGATCGTTCCTGGCCAGGCCCGGGAGGTAGTCCACGCCGCGGCGGTCGCACCACCGCATGAAGCGCCGGCGGCAGAAGCCCGAGTCGGCCCGGACGAGGATCCGGACCTCCGGCCACGCCTGCCGGAAGCGTCGAACCAGCCCCTTCAAAATCGCGGCTGTGCTTGGCGCATCGATGTTTGCTGTGTCTGTCAAGTTCTGATCTCGGGTTGTCACTTTCTCGTTCTGTGTCCCCTTGGAGGGGACCGCGTGAGCGGGCGGGGCGGAAGACGCCCGGAGGGCGACCGGAGACGCGCCACGTATGCCGCGCACGCGTACTGCGTCCCATGGTCCGAGTGGTGGATCGCCGCGTGTCCCGGCGGCAGTTGCCCCAGCGCCGGCGACGCCTGTAGTCGTTCTGCGCCGACATCCCCGCCACCCGGCACAGCGCCCCTGCCGCGACCCCCGTCCGTTCGACGGCGTCGTGGCAGGCCGTACCGCCTCAGCCGGCGGCCGATCGTGTGCGCGCCTCCGATGCCCGAGGCCCAGTGCCGCCATCGCCGTTCGCCCCAAAAGAAATCCCCCGCCCGGGGATCGCCCGGGCGGGGGGTGGTTGGTTTCGGCTTTCGTTGCAGATGCTAGCCGAGGCGCTTCACGTTCTCGGCCTTGGGGCCCTTGGGGCCCTGGGTCACTTCGAACTCGACCTCTTCGCCCTCGGCGAGGGTCTTGAAGCCGTCGCCCGTGATGCCCGTGTGGTGCACGAACACATCGGGGCCGCCATCCTGTTCAATAAACCCGAAGCCCTTCTGGTCATTGAACCACTTCACCTTGCCATGTGCCATACTAAATGCTCCATGCGTCGCTTCCCGGTTTCTCGTGAGCCATTGTTCT
Source organism: uncultured Anaerolineales bacterium (assembly GCA_964461715.1). Classification (GTDB taxonomy): domain Bacteria; phylum Planctomycetota; class Phycisphaerae; order FEN-1346; family FEN-1346; genus CAYWVR01. The sequence continues at coordinate 49,289 of CAYWVR010000014.1, read as the reverse complement.
GTCACCGGGAAACACGCAGAATCAATGGTCGCGAGCCGCCCCTGCGGCCCGCCCTCCCGCTCCCGGCGACACGTACCGCCCGAAGAGAAGGCTCAGCTAACCATAGAGCATACGCCCCCCTTCGAGCGGCGTCAATAGCAAAGTTTCCGGGAGCGTGTCCCGGACATCCCCGGGCGCCGGCCCACTCCTTGGGCGAGGCCGGGACAAGAGGCGGCAGGATTCTACTCTCCCACCCGGCCCGCGAACCACACCGTGCCGCGCGCGGGGTCGAGGAGAACGAGGCGGCGGGGGTCGGCGCGGCGGGTGGCGCCGGGGGGCGGAGTCCACCAGTCGGTCTCGACGCGAGGGTCGTAGGGGGGGCGGGCGGCGTCGGGCGCGAAGTCGGCGACGGTGGCCTCGAACCAGCGGGCGGACCAGTGGGGCGGGGCCTCGAACCGAAGGACCAGCGGCCCGTGCAGGGCGTCGAGCCGAACACGGAGGTCGGTGACGTCGGGCGGCAACGGAACCGCGCCCCGGCGCTTGAGCGCGCGGTCGACGACGGCCCGTTCGACCGGCCCGCGCTCCGAATCGAGCACCGGCCGCGTCAGACCCGCCGTCACCATCAGCCCCCCCGCCGCCAGGGCCACCCAGACGCCAAGCGGGCCAAGGACCCAGGCCATCGGCTGCCGGTCGCTGGCCACCCACGCCGCCCCGGACACCGCGACCGTCACGGCCAGCGAAACCAGGGCCGAGACGATGTAGTAGGCGCCGCCGGGGGACTCGGCCCCCACGAGGGCGGCGACGCCGGCCCCGGCCGCCAGGAGCAGAAGAAGGACGATGAGAAAGACGAGCGGGGCGACCATCACGGCCGCCGCCACACGAAGCACCATGCGCATGGCCTACCCCCCTCTTCGCATCCACCGACACAAGGGTGATGACTCATCACGACGGGGCGGTCCCGCCGCGCGGGATGGCGACTACAAGATCCCTCTCACGCCGGCGTTCCTCTCGAGCGCAGCAGGTCGGAGACACCCCGCGCAAACGGCGCAGGGCCGCGCGAACGGCTTGAGGCCCGCCATGGGCCGCACCCCTGAGTATACCGCGCTTCGGGCCTCAGGCAACCGAGATGCGGTCGCGGCCCTCGTGCTTGGCGGCGTACATGGCCTGGTCGACGCGTCGGAGGAGGTCGGCGAGGGCCTCGTCCTTGACGTACTGGGCGAGGCCGATGGAGATACGGGCATCGACGCAGGCGTCATCGATCCGGACCGGCTTCTCGCGAAGGGCGGCCATCAGCCGCCGCGCGAGACGCTTCGCCTGGCTCCCGACCGTATCGGGCAGGACGACAAGGAACTCGTCGCCCGCCCAGCGGCCCGGCACGTCGACGCTTCGGACCGTGGCCACCAGGACCCGGGCCAGGTGCACGAGCACCGCGTCGCCGGCGTCGTGGCCGTGAGCGTCGTTGACCTTCTTGAGGCCGTCGACGTCGAACATCAGGCACGACAGCGGCGAGCCGTAGCGGCGCGAGCGGTCGATCTCGCGTTCGAGGGCCTCCTCGATGGCGCGGCGGTTCGCCAGGTCCGTTAGCGGGTCGGTCTTGGCCCGGCGCTCGGCCTCGCGGTAGAGCTCGACGTTCCAGATGCTCGCGCCGAGGAGCTCGGCGATCTGCTCGAGGACCGGCAGGTCGATGTCGCGGTCGAAGGGCTCGCCGCTTGCCTTGTCCGCGAGGTTGAGGACCCCCCGGACGCGGGCCCCGCCCTTGAGGGGCACGATGGCGCAGGAGCCGGTGTCGTAGCGGGTGGCGAACTCGCGTTCGACGACGACGTCGCTTTGGCGCTCGAGGTCCGTGAACGTGCCCACCAGCAGGAGCTCCCCCCCGCGCACCGCCAGGGCCATCGGGCTGCGGGGCGCGTCCGCCAGGTCGATCCGATCGGCGATGGGGTAGCCGTGGTTGTGGCCCTGGAGGACGAGCCGGTCGGCGGCGGCATCGTAGAGGTAGAGGCTGGCGCGGCGGGCGCCGACAAGGTCGGGCACGTCGGCCGTGGCCACGCGGACGATGCGGTCGAGGTCCAGCGAGTTGATCTCGCGCGAGAGGCGGGCCACGTGGCGGATGCGTTCGAGGGCGGCGGCGAGGCGGCGGCTCTGGCGCTCCAGGACCTCCGTCTCCGTCTGAATCCCCTCCAGGCGAGAGGCGAGACGGTCGTTCCGCTCCGCCAGCTCCTCGGCCCGCCGCCCCAGATCCTCCAGGGCTCCGGTTCGGCGGATGTTGCGGGCCCAGTCGGCCACGCGGCACGCGAGGACGGGGGCCGTCGTGGGCAAGGCCAGCAGGTCGTACGCCTCGGCCAGCCGCGCCCGCCCCAGCGCGGCCAAGGCCTCGGCCGACCCCGCCACCACGCACCGCGCGAGGTGCGGCCCCCACCCCTCCGCCGCGTCCGGATCGGCGAAGGCGGCGGCGTCAACGACGGCCAGGACGGCCTCGCCCGAGACGAGCGGCGCGGGGGAGACGGCGGACGCCGCCTCCAAGTGGAACCCGTCGGGGGCGTCGACCCGGTCCCACGCGCCGCGGAGGGCCTCGTCGGCCGACGCGAGGGTCACGACCAGGGGGCCGGCCTCCGAGTCGGCGTCGGCATCGGCGGCATCGTGCAGGGGGTCGCGCATCGCGGGGGAGAGTCTACCGCACGGGGCGGCGGAGCGTCCACCGAAAAGGACTACGGAGGGGAAGCCGTGTTCGGGGCGGGGGTCCAGCGCCGTCGCTCGGGGCTGCGCCCCTCCCTGCGGCCTCGCCAGCGAAGAACCCCGTGGTGCCCTTGACTCTCATAACGGATGGAACATAACATAAAATGGGACAGGTCACCCGGCCCGGACGATCGCCTACTCCGGATCCCAGCGATGCTCGCGAAGCTCGGTACCCGTAGCGCGGGTATCGTCGAATGCCTCCTGACTCAGCCACGTCACGTGCCCGCCCACGCACGCGCAGAACCCGCCGCCCCGGTGACGGGTGGTCAGGTCCTCGTCATTATTGTCGGGATGGAAGGCGGCATCGCCGTTGAAGGTATCGGGGTCCTGCTCGATGAAGAGGAAGGCCGTGGGGGCGAACTGCTCGAAGCGGCGGGAGGTGTGATCGTCCTCGTCCTCGGCCAGGGCGTTCATGCCGTAGCTCGACTGGAGCTTGCTGTCAACCTGCTGGGGGATGCCCGAGAGCTCGGACCGGAAGTAGTAATGCTCCTGGCCGGATTGCGTGACGGTATGACGCGACAGGACCTGCTCGTCGATGTGGAACGGGCAGAAGAAGATCTCCGGATCGCCGACGAGTTTGAGTTGCGTGAAGGTCCCCTCGTCGATGTAACCGTCGTCGTTGCAGACCCAGCCCCGCTCGTATTCGTCGTTGCCGGTGCCGAGCCCTTCCTCCGTGCAGGCGGGCGGCAGGCGCCAGTCGTACATCTGGCTGTACTGGGCGACGAGCTTCGCAAGCTGACTGAGATTGTTCTGGCACCGCGTCTCGGCGGCGGCGGCCAGGATCGCGTCGATGCCCGTAAACAAGAGAGCCATGAGGATGGCGACGATGGTGATGACGACGAGCAACTCGATCAGCGTGTAGGCGCGCCTCTTCACGTGAGGGACCTCCCAAACGGCTCGGCACTCCGTTCCCGCCGGATTATAGGAGGATTTAGGTGTCCGGTACACAAAAAAGGAGGCGACGAAGGGGGTTCAAGGTCAACGCCTCGCGCGCCCGCGCGCTTGGGAACGTTTCACCACCCCGCTTGCGGGGCGCGTTCCCTGCAAAGAGCACCCGGCACGCCACGTGCCCGACCCTTGCCCGCACCCCCCGTTTCGGATATCTTTGAGACTGGACCGACCGGGCGCGGAGGTCGGAATCGCCCGGAGAAAGGGGGACGTGTCATGGTGCGTCGAGCGGGCGCAGCGGGGATCGTGGGAGTGGCGGCGATGGGGATCGTGCTGGCCCTGGGGGCAAGCGAGCCGACCCGTCCGCCGGCCCGGCCCGCCGCCGTCGTCAACGCGAGCGATGTCCTCGACGGCGACTCCTTCGTCGTCACCACCGGCCGCGCGACGATCGAGATGCGGCTCTACGACGTCGATTGCCCGGAGTACGACACGACCGCGGGCGAGCGGGCCAAGGCCCTGACGCGGCGGCTCATACTCGGGCGGCGGGTGTGGGTCTTCCCGGCGGGGAGGCGACCGTATGGCGTGCGCGGGCGGCGACTCGTGCGGGTGTGGTTGCCGGAGGGCGGGTGGCTGGCCGACGCGCTCCTCCGGGCGGGGCTGGCGCGACGATACGTCGACCCGGACCGTCCCGGCCTCGGCCTCCGTCCCCCGCCCCGGCCGACCGAGCCCGTCCCGCCCGAATCGTCGGAGCCGTCTCGCCCCAACGCCGGGACCGAGAAGGACGATGCCGCCGACCCGATCGTCTACGTCACCGCAAGCGGCACGAAGTACCACACGCTCGAGTGCCGCCACGTCAGCCGCTCCGCCACCCCCTTGCGCCGTTCCGCCGCCCGGGCCCAGGGGTATGCGTCGTGCAAGCTGTGCCGGCCGGATGGGTGAGCGCGAGGCTGCGGGAAGGCAAGACGCCTCGCGCGCCCGCGTTCTTACGAACGCGGTTCAACGAGTGTTGTCGTTACTTCGCTACTCGTTACTTCCTCACGCGCCAAACAGCGGCGCCAGGGCGGCGTAAGCCTCCTTGGCCGCCCGGTCGGGCTCGTCGGGGTAGGTGTAGAGCTCGACGGCGGCGGCGCGTGCGTAGTCGATCTCGGCGAGGGCCCGGACGATGGGGCGGAAGTCGACGTCGCCGAGGCCGGGGATCAGGTGATAGTGCTCGCGCCCGCGGATGTCTTCGAGGTGCAGGTGCTTGAGGTGCGCCCTCAGCACGCGGACCGACTCGGCGGGATCCTCGCCCATGCATACGGCGTGGCCGACGTCAAGGTTCGCCCCGAGCCGCGGGTCGCCAATCTCGTCCAGCAGGACCGCCAGGTCCCGGGACCGCTCGATGAACTGGCCGGGCTCGCACTCGACAGCCACCTCGACCCCGGCGCGGTGGGCCGCCTCGACGACGAGGTCCAGCCCCTCGCGAAGCCACTCGTCCATCGCCTCGGGCTCGGCCCCCTCGGCGGGCTGACCCGTCGTGACGGTGACGACCGGGGCGCCCAGCATCCCCGCCACACCGAAGGCCCCTTCGATGAGCTCCACCCGCGCGCTTCGCCGCCCCGGGTCGGGCGAGACGAGACTCGGCTCGAAGGTGAGCTGCTCGGGCACCGGGTCGAACCAGCCCATGCACGTGTTCGCGTTCACGGCGACGCACGCGATGCCCAGCGAATCCAGCCGCTCCTTCAGCCGCGCGCCCCGGTGCCGCTCGAACGCGGGCGGCCACGCGTGCGGCACGTCGGCCAGCACCTCGACCCCCCCGTACCCCGCCTCCGCGACCCGGTCGACGGCCTCGGCGAGGGTGTGCTTCGTGTAGGCGTTGGTGCAGAAGGACAGGATTGCCATATATGTATCCCTAAATACCAGGAGAGGCTTGGCCCTCCTTGCACGCCTTGGCCGGCATCCGCACGGCCTCCCGGTAAAACTCCACGAGGAGGTCCGTGGGATACAGACAAAACGGGTACTCGCGGCCGGTGAGGATGGCGTTATAGTCCAGTTCGCGGCGGACGCGCTTGATCCGGTGGCGGGCGGCGTCGGCCTCGCCGGGCGCGAGCATCGCCAGGCGGCCGTTGATCTCGCGGATCCGCTGCCACAGCCGCCGCCGCTCCCGGGCGGGCGGCCGCGGATTCGCATCGTTTCGTCGGATGCATTGCCATTTCTCCTCGACGAGCCGCTCGACCTCCGGCGCCGTGCGGTGGGCCTCGTCCATCACGCGGTCGGGATTGTAGCGCCAGTCGCGCACCGCCCGCCGGGCCTGCCGAAGGTCCGCCTCCGTCGAGGGATACGTCTCGAGCGGCAGATGGACCGTGCATGACGCCAGGACGAGCGACGGCGGCTCCACGCCGAAGAGCCGCTCGATCATCGCATCCGTGACCTGGTCGTAGAGGGCCCCGCCGAGGCCGTGGATGAAGACGTCGCCCAGAAAAAGGCGGCAAAAGAGCGTCGTCGAGAGGGCCCGCGGCCGGATCTTCCAGCCCGCGCGGCGAAGGTCGCCGAGGGCGGCGGCCCCGGCCTCCGGGTCGGCGAGCTGCTCGACCGTCACCCGCCCGACAACCGTGTGGTCGCATTCCAGGACCAGGCTCCCCGCCTCCATCGGCCGCACCCAGAGCCGCTCACGCCGCCCACCCGCGCGCCACACCCACCAGGGCATCTCCATGCGGCCCTCTTCGCGTACGAGGTCCGGCAGTGGCTGGGCGGCGTTCTCCTCATCATAGACGTCTCGATACTCGGCCAAGGCCCCGTTGTACGCCTCGAACAGCCGCTCCCGGTCGGCGAGCATCGCCGCCACGAACCGCCGGAACGAGTCCCCGTCCGCGAGGTCCGACACCCCCAACTCCAGGTTCCCTAGACCCACGTCCTCCTCCAGGTTCCGCCGGGCCGCGATGAAGGCCTCGCCCAGGCACCGGGCGCGCGGCACGGCCTCGACGAGGCGCATCCAGCACCGACGCAGCGCCTGCGCGATCTCCGCCGACGGGGCCGCCTCCAGGGCGTTGTGGACCGCCTCGGCCCGCAGCGCCTCGGGCGACTGCTCCTCGAAGGGCACGCCCCCCGCATGTGGGGCGAACTCGATCCGGGCCTCGCGGACCTCGTCGCCGCCCATGCGGCACGTCAGGTCGCGGGTGGGGAGGCGGAAGGCCTGGGCGTGGGCCTCGTCGTTGTCGACGTTCAGGTTCACCGCCGCCCCCCCGGACGCCTCGGCCAGGGCCCCCGCCAGGAAGTTCTTGATCCAGACGCCGGGATGGTAGGGCGGCGGCTGGTGCCCGACGAGGACCAGCGGCTGCGGCTCCGACCACGCGGGCACGGGGACGTCCAGCCGCGCCGTGTACGCCCGGGCCAGGGTCACCGCCTCGGCCCGCGCCTCGGCGCGGAACTTGCGGAACGGGCGGCCCGCGAGGTCAAAACCGTACGAATCCAGTAGCGCCCGGTTCCGCTGCACCAGGTCCGGCTGGGCGGCGGGCTCCGGCTCGATGTAGGCCGTCCGATCGGTGCGCGGCACGGACCAGTGGCGGCGCTCGATGGGGCTCATGCCGTCCCCTTTCCGACGGCGGTGGCCTCGCGGTCCAGGACGTCGAGGTAATGGCGGAGCCGCATGCGCGGATCGTCCAGCCCGCCCCCGAAGGTGCGGGACGGGTCGACGTAGACGAGCGTAATGGGCACCTCGCGGACCCGAAGGCCCGCCGCCGCCACCTGGAGCCAGAACTGGAGCGGGAACGCGTAGCCAGTCTCCGTAAGCTCCAGCCGCGCGATCGCCGCCACTCGGCACGCCTTGAAGCCGCAGAACGCGTCGGTCAGGCGATAGGGCGTCAGGCGGGCGAGGACGTGGCTCACGAGGACGTTCACGCTCCGCCGCTCCTCGGGCACGGGCGACTTCTGGAGGCTCTCCGGCAGGTACCGCGACCCGCTCAGCACGTCCACGTCGCCGCAGGCGGCCTGGTCGAGGAAGACGTGGATGGTGGCGGGGTCGTGTTGCTCGTCGGCGTCGAGGGTAACGACCCAGTCGAAGCCCCGCCGGGCCGCGATGTCGAAGGCGTCGATGAGGCTCTGCCCGTAGCCCTCGTTCGTGTCGTGGTGGTGGACCTCGACGAAAGGATAAGCATCGAGGATGGCCGCCGACCCGTCGGTCGACCCGTCGTCGACGGCGAGAACCTCGGGCGAGTAGCGGACAACCTCTCCGATGACGCGCTCGAGGTGGTCCGCCTCGTTGTAGACCGGGATGGCGATCAGCGTCCGCACGGCTTCCGTCTCCGAATCCAAGGCCATCGTAGACGGCCGGCGGCGGGTGCGTCAAGCCGGACGCGCGTTTCGCCGCCCCGCCCGGCCCGCGGCGGGGTTGCATGCCGGGGGACGATGGAGCATGATGGGAGACCATGAGACGCTCGAGGCGAGGCACGGGGCCCGCCGCGCTCGTCCTGCTCGCGGCGAGCGGGACGGCGCGGGCCGGGGGGGGACAGCCGAGGGCCTGCGCCTTGTCCTACAGTGGGAGACGCCTCGATGAAACGTGGGCTTTCAATCGCGCTGCTCGCGGTGCTGGCGGCGAGCGCCGGGTGCGGGCCGTCGCAGGACGTGGCGGCGGCCCGGGCCGCCGCCACCACCCCGACCCGCCGCTTCGATCCGTGCTATGTCGCGGGCCACGCCCGGAACCTCGCGCGGGCCGAGGAGGGAAACGTGCGCGTCCTCTTCATCGGCGACTCCATCACCGACGAGTGGCGGTCGCGGGGCACCGAGGTCTGGAAGGAACGCCTCGCCCCCCTCGGGGCCGCCAACTTCGGCATCTCCGCCGACCAGACCCAGCATGTCCTCTGGCGTCTCGAAAGCGGGGAGCTGGAGGGCCTGGCGCCGGAGGTCGTCGTCCTCATGATCGGGACGAATAACCTGAAGAGCGGGCCCACCCGCATGCCGCCCGAGGCCGTCGCCGCCGGCGTCGAGGCGATCCTCGACCTGATCGAGGAGAAGGTGCCGGGGGCCTGGGTCCTCCTGCTCTCGATCCTGCCGCGCCAGCCGTCGTACCCGTGGATCGCCGCCACTATCCGGGAGACGAACGCGCGGCTGGGAGAGGTGGAGGCCGAGCGGGAGGGCGTCCGGTACCTCGACCTCGCGGTCCGGTTTATCCGCGTCGACGGCACGATCGATCCCGAGCTCATGGCCGGCGATATGCTCCACCTCTCCGAGGAGGGGTACCACGTCTGGGCCGAGGCGATGAAGCCAGTCCTCAAGGAGATGCTCGGCGAAAAGGCGGAGTAGGCGGCCAGCCGAGGGGCGTGGCGAAGTAAAGCACGCCGAACGCCGCCAGCAAAAGCGGCCCGAACGCCAGGCCCGCCGCCAGATCCGAATCGGCCAGCCGGCTGGAGGCGAGGATCGCCACGGCCACCCCCAGGTTCGACCCGAGGTAGCTCCCGTAGGCGAGCATGTCGCGATCGTGCGGCAGGTGGCGGGCGGCCCGGGCGTAGAACGTCGGCCAGAGGCTCGCGAACGCCAGACCCAGCAGGAAGACGCACACCCCCGCCGCCGCCAGCTCCTCCACCAGGAGCACCGGGACGATCATGGCTCCCGCCGCCACGCCGCTCGCGATGAGGGCCGCGCTCGTCACCCGCCGCCCCACGGCCGAGGCAATGAGCCGCCCGGCCAGGATCCCCGTGAAGTGCACGAGCAGCAACCCGGTCCCCGCCTGCGCGCTCATACCGCGCGCGAGCTCAAAGTACTCCGGCAGGAGCGTGGCGACGACGGCCTCGGAGCCGGAGGCGAGGCCGAACCCCGCGAGGATCATCCAGTAGATGGGCCGCCTCAGGACGTCCCGCCGCGGGGCGTGCCTCATGGGTGCCGGCGCAGCCGAGGGGACGGGCGCCCCGGCGGCCCGGTACCACGCGACGAAGACGGCGGCCAGGACGGCCGTCCCCGCGGCGAACGTCGCGAACGAGAGCCGCCACCCGACCGCCAGCCACGCCGCCGAGACGAGGGCCCCGGCGATCTTGCCTGCCCCGTTCGAGGTGTGAAGGACGATGACCCCGCGCCGCGGGTCGCGCGGCCAGAGGTCCATGCTGATGTTGTTGGAGACGCTCCCCAGGACGAAGGCGACCATCACGAGACCCCATCCCGCGACGAACCCCTCGATGCGCGGCACGGAGCCGACGACCGCGAACCCCGCGGCCGCGACCACGAGGGCGAGGACCATGACCCGGACGCTTGTCCACCGGGCCAGGAGCGCCCGCGCCCCGAGAAGCGCCGCCGCGCTCGCCCCGATCTGCACCAGGGCCACCGCCGCCCCGAACTCGGTCTCCGAGAGGCCGTACGCCGCCCGGATCGCGCTTCGGTTCGGCCCCAGGAGGCCCGACCGCAGCGCCCCCGCGAGGAACATCCAGCCGAGGACGATGAGATGCAAGGCTCGCATACCCATCCTCAACACAGGAGCCGCGATCGTGACATCGCGGTCGCGTCCGCATGGCATCCGACGCATGGCTAGCGGCCACGCGGGCCCGCGAAATTACATTCGCGGCTCACGCATGCACTTAAGTGACCTCGCCCCGAAGAAGCAGACGCCGAAGAGCGCCAGCACCCCCGGCACGACGAACGCCCCCGACGCCAGGCACGGGCCGATGACCGCGGCGTTCGAGAGTCGCCCGCCCCAGAAAGCCGACGCGAACCGTCCCGCCACGAGGCCCAGAAGGTGGACCGTCAGGATCAGCGTCCCTGTCGTCGCGCTCGTGCCGCGTACCTGCTCGAAGTACTCCGGCACGAGGGAGACGAACGCCGCCTCGCGGACGGCGCTTCGGTTCGGGCCGATGAGGCCTTTCCCGATGGCCCCGGCCAGGAAGACTATCGACGTGATGAGAAAGCGCAGAGGGCGCATGTCGAGGGGCCGTCAGACGTCGGGCAGGTCGAACTCGTCGCCGGTCTCCTCGACCCAGCGGCGCAGGCGGACGTTCAGGCGCTTGCGCTGGGCCCGGTACCGCTCGACGAGGGCCATGTTGTGGAGCTCGTAGGGGTCCTCCTCCGTGTTGAACATCATCCAGGGGGTCCCTGGGAGGCACACGTATTTCCACCCGTCCCGGGTCACGATCCCCCGCCACTTCGCCCCGATGCTCGGGCTGTGGTACGTCGGCTCGACCACCTGCATGTACGCCGAGTCGACGTCGGGCACGTCGCGGCCCTTCAGGACGCACCCCGAGAGGTCCGCCCCCTCCATCCACGCCGGCACCTCCAGGCCCGCCAAGCCCAGGCTCGTGGGGGCGATATCCACGTGGTTCATCGGGACGTCCGTGCGACCGGTCTTCATGGCGTAGCGCGAGGGGCCGCCCGAGATGATCATGGGGATGCCGACCGACTCGGCGTACGGGCACATCTTCCGCGTGAACCCGTGCGAGCCGTGCTGGTCGCCGTGATCGCTGAAGAAGACGAGGTACGTATCGCGGTCGAGGCCCGTCTCGACCAAGGCGTGCCGGATGCGGCCGACGTTCCAATCGAGGTTCTCGATCTGGGCGTAGTAGCCCGCGAGTTCGCGGCGGGACTGCGCCTCAATGCGGGCGATGGGCGGCACGTTCGGGCGGAGCCGGACGTTGGCGGGCCGGTGGCGGGCCATGAACTCCGGCGGCGCGAGGTACGGATCGTGCGGGGGCTGGACCGAGAGGACGGCGAAGAGGGGCTTTCCGCGGCCCTCGCTCCGGGCGCGGCTGGTGCGGCGAAGGGCGTCGATGAGAAGGTCCGTCAGACCGTCCGTCTCGTAGCCCGGGAGGCGGTAGTGGAAGGCCTCGTCGCCCGCGCCGCCGTGGACCCACGAATCGTACTGTGCATTGTTGTTATCGTAGCCCGCCCATTCATCGAACCCGCCGCGACGCTCCGGCGGGACGATGTGCATGGCGGCCCGGCCCTCGCGCTCCTTGAACCCGTCGAGGTGCCACTTGCCGACGTAGACCGTGTGGTAGCCCCCCGCCTTGAACGCGTGGGCGACGGTCGGAAGCTCCGGGTCGAGCGGGTACAGGTGCCCGACGACCGCCCGGTGCGGATAACGGCTCGTCACCAGCGACCCCCGGAACGGGCAGCAGAGCGGAAACCCCGCCGTCGCCCGCGTAAACGTCATCCCGTCGACGGCCATGGAGTCGAGGTGCGGCGTCGAGAGGTTCGGGTCGCCCATGCACGAAAGGGCCTGGCCCCGGTGCTGGTCGCCGAAGATCCAGATGAGGTTCGGAGAGGTGTCAGAGTCTGGCATATTGGCTTTCTCCAAAGACAGCAAGCGCTCGCCGTGGGCTCGCGGCTAATGGGCTTGCGCGGCGCTCACGCTCAGGTCCCGGACCCGGGCCCAGGGCATCCGGCGCACGGGGTCGCGGTCCTTCGACAGGGCCACGCCCTCGGCCAGCAGCTCGTACACGTTCCCGGCGATCATCGTGTTCTTGACGCGCCCGACGATCTCCCCGCCGCGCACCCGGTACCCGAGGGCCACGTTGCCGGAGAAGTCGCCGTTGGCGAGGTTCGACTGGCCGAAGCCGATCAGGCGCTTGACGTAGAGGCCGTCGCCCAAGGACGCGATCAGGGCCGCGTGCTCTTCCTCGCCCCCCGGCACTTCCAGGCACCACGGCCGGCAGCCCGCGTGGCCCGTCGGCTCGGTCCCGGCGAGGCCCGCCGAGTCGAGGTCGTAGAGGAACCGCTCGAGGACGCCGTCCTGGACGAGGACCGTCCGCCGCGTGGGGATCCCGTCGCCGTCGATCTTCGTCGAGCCCGGGCCCCCTGCGAGGTGCGGATCGTCGATGAGCGTGAGGGTCGGGTCGAGGATCCTCTCGCCCAGGCGGCCGGCCAGGGGCGATTCGCCCTTGGCGACGTTGCGGCCGCTCGTCCCGAGGGTCACCGCCCCGAGGAGCCGGCCGAGGATGGACGGTGCCAGGACCGCCTGGCAGCGTCCCTCGGGCGGCTCGGCCCGGGTCTCAGCCCGGCGGAGATCTTCGAGGGTCTCCTCGGCCAGGGCCGCCGGATCCCAATGGACGCCCGCGTCGCGCCAGCTCCGCGACTCGCCCGCAAAGAGCATGTCCGTGTCCTCGGTCCGCTGGCCGTAGGCGCCGAGGTGCCAGAGGGTCTCGCGCTTCTCGGCCTCGACGCCGCCGCTCGTCAGGAGGAGACCCTCGCTCTCGCTGCGGCCCGCGCCGGCGGCGATGTAGAGGTCCGCGTCGTACGCGCGCAACGGATCGACGACGGCCTGGCACCCTTCGATGAGGGCCGCGCGCGAAAGGTCCGACGTCGCCTCGAAATACGTCCGCACCTCGGCCGTCTCACCCGGGGCGGGCCAGGCGTCGAAATGGGCCACGCTCCCGAGCCTGGCGAGCGCCAGGGCCCGGTCGACCATCTCGTCGAGCTCCGCGAGCACGTTCCCGACCGTCGTCGCCAAGCGGCCGTCGGCGAGCACCGTGACGGCGACCGTGATGCCCTGCTGCGTCCCGGCGGACTTCAGGCGGCCGTTCTCGAAGGAGCAGGCGGCCGATTCGGTCTGGTCGAAGCGGAGGCGGGCGTGGGCTCCCCGGCGCTCAGCCCGATCGAGGGCGACCCGGATCGGATCGCGGACCTCGTCGATCATGGGGTGTCTCACGTGCGGCCTCCGATCACCACGTCCTGGATGCGAAGGTGCGGGCTGCCCTCGGTCACGGGCAGCGGGCTCTGGCCCCCTTTGCCGCACCCGCCCCCCGTCTCGACCCGCCGGAAGTCGTCCGCAAATCCGTCGATGCGATGGAGCGTCTCGAAGACGTTGCCCGTCAGGACGACGTCGCGCACCAACGGACCCACCTTGCCCTTCTCGATGCGGTACCCGTAGGCGGCCGAGAAGGTGAACATCTCCATCATGGTCTGGCCGCCCAGCATGCTGCATGCGTAGACGCCGTCGTCGACGTCGGCGACGAGCCCGTCGAATGTGTCCGTGCCCGGCTCGATGTAAGTGTTCGTCATGCGCACCAAGGGCTCGTGGCCCCGGCCGATGGCCCGGGCGTTTCCGCTGGGGGCGGCGTCCATGGCCCCGGCGGTTTCGAGCGAATGGAGGTGGCCCACCAGGACGCCCTCGCGCACGAGGTACGTCTTGCCGGTCGGGGTGCCCTCGTCGTCGAAACGGGCCGAGCCGATGAGGGCGGGGACGGAGCCGTCGTCGACGATGGAGAGGTCCTTGACGCCGACCTCGCGGCCGGTGTGCATCAGGTCGCGCATGCGGGGGTTCTCATGGAGGTGGTCGGCCTCGGAGAGGTGGCCGAAGGCCTCGTGGGCGAAGACACCGGCGAGCTTCGCGTCGAGGATGACCGTCTTCGTGCCGCCCGCGCACGGCGGCGCGTCCAGCAGCGCCGCCGCGCGCCGGGCGGCGGCGTCGGCGGCCTCGTCCTGGTCGAGGACGGCCCCGTAGTCGGTGGCCGAGGAGACGCTCTCATGGGCCCGCTGCACCAGCGAATCGCGCCGGGCCGTCGCGAACATCGAGAGGATCAGACGCGGCCGCTCCTCGGTGTAGAGGGCCCCGCGCGTCGAGGCGAAGTGCACCGTCCGGAACGTCTCAGCGTAGCTGACCCGCGTCGTCACCACCGCCGGGGCCGTCTCCAGCAGCACGCGGTTGTACCGCTGCACGAGGTCGAGCTTCTCTTCGAGCGGCACGCCCCGCCAGTCGCGGGCCATGGCGGCCCGGACCTCCACGTCGTGCGGGACGTCGGAGGAACCGAGACGGGTGGTCTCGCAGCCGACGAGACGGGCGCTGTCGCAGGCGGCCCGGACGTAGGCGTCCAGGTCCTCGATCGCGTCGAACGTCGCGACGCCCCATCCCCCGCGCACCATCGCCCGGACGATCCCGCCCTCGGCCCGGCCCGAGGTCACGCGGTCGACCTCCGCCCCGCGGAGTGCGACGTGGGTGGCGTCGTCGGTCTCGAAGCGGATCTCGCAGTAATCGGCGTCGGCCTTCTTCAGGGCCTCGGCAAGTCGGTCTCTCACGCGTGTCCTTTCCGGCCGAGCGTGCGAGGTGCCATTGTACCAGCAAGCGGGCGGGTTGCCACGGGTTTCGTGGGCCGCGCAAACGTGGGGGCCTCTTGCCCCCCGTGGCCCCACGCCGGTACACTCAAGCGCCATGGCCACGACGCATCCTGAGCTCAACCGTCTCCTGGAGGCGATTCGCGAGGCCCCGCCGGGGCCCGTCCTGGTTCTGGGCGTCGTCGACGCCGGCAAGACCACGCTCGTCCAGCACCTGGCCGCCTCCCTGGCCGCCGAAGGGCCCGTCGAGGTCGCCGACGCCGATCCCGGCCAGAGTTGGCTCGGCCCGCCCACCATGATGGCCGCAGCGCGGCTCGATGCGCCCGTGGCCGACTGGGACGATCTGCCGGCCGAGCGGCTCTACTTCGTGGGCGGCACGTCGCCGGCGGTGGACCCGGAGCGGATGGCGGGCCTGGTGGCTCGGCTCGTGGAGGAGCGCGCGGGCGGCGAGGCGCGGCTCCTGGTGGACACGCCGGGCCTGGCAATCGGATCCCTGGCCGAGAGGTTCTGGGGCCGGGTGGCCTCGCGCGTCCGGTTCGTGCGGGTGATCGCCATGCAGGCCGAGTGGGAGCTCGAACCGGCCCTCCTTGGGTTCCGCGAGGCCGAGACAACCGTCGTGACGTGCGGCCTCGCCCCCGGGGCACGCTGCCGCGGGACGAACGAGCGGATGAGCTTCCGCGAGGCGGCCTACCACCGGTACTTCCGCGCGGCGGGGATGCGGTACACGCATCGGGGGCGGCTCGACGTCTGGTCGCCGGGCGCGCGCCCCAACGGGGGCTTGGCACACGGGCGGCTGGTGGGCCTGTCGGGATGTGGGCGCGACCTCGGCCTGGGTGTCGTCTCGATTCTGGGCCCCGAGCGGGTGGGCGTGACGACGCCGCTTGCGAGCCTCCGCGACATCGAGACGGTCGGCGTCACGGCCCTGGCCGTCGACCCCCAGACGGGACGCGAGACGCGCCTGACATGAGCCGGCGAACGCGCGTTCGCCGGCATGCACACAGACGAAGAACTTACTGGAGGCCTTCGATGGAGAAGACGACGCAGCTCTCGGTGACCATGGAGAACACGCCCGGCCACCTCGGCCGCCTGTGCCGCGCCCTGGCCCAGGCCGACGTCAACATCCGCGGAATCTCGATCTGCGATTCCTCGGACATGAGCACCATCCGATTGATCGTCAGCGACGCGGCAGCGGCGATGCGAGTCCTCCGGGACGCGGGGTTCTGCTTCGTCGCCCAGGACGTCCTCGTCGTCACGCTCCAGGACCGGCCCGGCCGGCTCGAACGGGTCGCGGTGCGCCTCGGCGAGAGCGGCATCAACGTGCAGTACATCTACGGCACCGGCGACGCCGGCCAAGGCGAGGGCATCCTGGTCCTTCGCACCGATGACCCGGACGGCGCGCGCCAGGCCTTGGCGTAAACCGCGTGCGGCTTAGCCCTCGCAAAACCGAGTCAACATGAAGCCCGGCATCCCCGGCAAATGGCCCACCCGCGACCTGGCCCGCCTCCTTCGCACCTACGCCCCGCGGGTTGACGGCGCGCTGATCGTCGGGCCCGCGGTCGGCGAAGACGCGGCGGTCGACCGCGCTGGGAGCGAGACCCTCGTCATCGTCTCCGACCCGGTGACATTCGCCGCCGAATCGATCGGGGCCTGGAGCGTCCTCGTCAACGCCAACGACGTCGCCGCCACCGGGGCCGAGCCGCGGCTGTTCGTCGCCGTGGCCCTGCTGCCGGTCGAGATGGAGCCCAAGGCCGTCGAGGCTGTCTTCGCGGACCTCGCCGACGCCTGCGAAGGGGCGGGCGTCCTCCTGGTCGGCGGACACACGGAGCGGACGGCGGGGCTCGCCCGCCCCATCGTCGTCGGCACGATGATCGGCCTCCTGGAGGACCGCGCGCCCCTCTCGAGCGGCGGGCCGGGCCGCGCCCGCGCGTCTGGGCGGTGGCCGTCGGACCGGGGGCCAGAACGAGTCCCAGACCCGCGGCGGCTACCCGTGCATGGTTAAGAAATCGTCGGAACGACATGGCTGACCTTCCGTTCGGGGGTTCGCGTCGAACCCCCGCGCCCGAGAGGCCGAACGGTGCCGCGCCCCGCGCGGCCGGTAGAAGGGCCTCTTCGGCTCTCCTTGCTCATCAGTCATCGCAGGCGCCGCGCAGCGGGGGCACGCCACCCGGTTCCCGCATCGCGTGCAATGGCCGCGCCCTTCGGTCCGCCGTCGGGTTCCAGGAAGGGGAGACGAGGCCAGGCATGAACGTCGCGCGGCTCGTGGCCAAGGAAATCCGGTACCGGAAGCTGAACTTCGCTCTCGCGGCGCTCGGCGTCGTCGTGGCGGTGGGGGCGCTGGTGGCCATGGTGACGCTCCTTCGGGCTTACGGCGAGGGGAGCGAGTCCCTGGCCGAGGCGCGCGAGGCCGCCGCCCGCGAGCGCATCAATGCCCTCCAGGACGACTACCGAAAGATCACCCTCACCCTCGGCTACAACGTCCTCATCCTCCCCGCGTCGCAGGACCTCGGGCGATTCTGGGCCGAGGGCTACGCCACCGAGACGATGCCGGAGGACTACGTCCAGCGGCTGGCCCGATCGCGGATCATGACGGTGCGACACCTTCTGCCGAGCCTCCAGCGGAAAATGGTATGGCCGGAGAAGGAGGTGCCCATCGTCCTGGTGGGGACGCGCGGCGAGGTGCCCGCGCCGCATCGCGACCCGAAGAAGCCGCTGCGGGTCGCGGTGCCGCCGGGGGGAATGGTCGTCGGGGCGCTCCTGGCCGAGCAGCTCGGCCTGGAGCCGGGCGAAGAGATCGTGTTGCTCGGGCGACCCTTCACGGTAACGAGGATTCACGATCCCCGCGGCAACGAGGACGACGTGACGGTGTGGATCGACTTGGCGACGGCACAGGAGCTTTTCGATGCATCGGGGCGGATCAACGCGATCCTCGCTCTCTCGTGCATGTGCGCCCAGTCGAACCTCCCGGCCATCCGCGACGAGGTCGCCCGGATTCTGCCGGAGACGCAGGTCCTGGAGCTCTCGACGCGTGCGGCGGCGCGGCGGGCGGCGCGCCTTCGGGCCGCGACCCATGCCGACGAATCGCTCGCGGCCGAGGAGCAGGGCCGCCTCGAGATGCGGCGGGAGCGAGCCGCCTTGGCCGCCTGGGTCGTGCCGCTTGTCGTCGTCACGTGCACCGTGTGGGTCGGGATGCTGGCGTTCTCGAACGTGCGGCAGCGGCGGGGCGAGATCGGCATCCTGCGGGCCCTGGGGGTGCGCGGGCGGCAGGTCTTCGCGGTGTTCCTCGCGAAGTCGCTGGCGATCGGCGCGATCGGGGCCGTCGTCGGATGGGCGGCAGGTTTTGCGCTCGGGGCGGCGTGGGGATCAATGGAGGCCGCGGGCGAGGCGGGCGTCGACGCGACAGGCCTTTTCAGCGGACCGCTCCTGGCGGCGGCGCTGGTGCTCGCGCCGCTTCTTTCGGCGGCGGCCGGGCTCGTGCCGGCCATGTTTGCCGCGAGCCAGGATCCCGCCGTGGTCCTTCGCGAGGAATAGCGCCACCCATGCTCGAGATCACCGACCTCGTCAAGACCTATCGCCGCGGGCCGCGCGAAATCCGCGCCGTGGACGACGTGAGCCTTCATGTCGCGGCCGGCGAGTTCGTCGCGATGCAGGGCCCGAGCGGGTGCGGCAAGACGACGCTGCTCCTGGTGGCGGGGGGCCTCCTTGGGCCCGACGCGGGCGGGGTCCGGGCCGACGGCGCCGACCCGTACGCCCTCGGGACCGAGGCCCGGGCGGCGTGGCGCGCGGCGACCGTCGGCTTCGTGTTCCAGCAGTTCCACCTCGTCCCGTACCTGACGGTCGTGGAGAACGTGCTGGCGCCGTCGCTCGCGCGGCCAGCGGTGGAGGCGGAGACGCGGGCCCGCGCCCTGATCGAGCGGTTCGGCCTCGGGCCGCGCGCCGATCACGTCCCGGCGGAGCTCTCGACGGGCGAGCGGCAGCGCACGGCCCTGGCGCGGGCGCTTCTGAACCGGCCGAAGCTGATCCTCGCGGACGAGCCGACCGGCAACCTCGACGGGGCCAGTGCGGCGATGGTCCTTTCGGACCTGGCGGCGTTCGCCCGCGCGGGCGGGGCGGTGCTTCTGATGACCCACGACCCGCGGGCCGCCGAGGTGGCCGACCGGATTCTGCCGATGGCCGACGGCCGCCTCGGAGGGGCATCCGCGTAGCCGCTACTTCTTATACTTGACCGAGCAGCCGTAGGGCTTCGTCTCGGGGGTGCTGACCTCCTTGCCCGCGGTGAGCTCCTTCAGGGCCCGGTCGACGTGGTTCGTCGGGTTCTCCTTCTTCCCGCCGGGGTCGTCGTCGATCGCCCCCTCGTAAACGATCTTCCCCTCCTTGAAGATAAAGACATGGGGGGTCGTCTTGGCACCGAAGAGGGTGCCGACCTTGCCGTCCATATCCGAGAGGATCGGGTACGCGACCTTGTACTTCTCGATGTGGGCCCGGTTCTTCTCGGGGGTCATGTAGTGGGTCGAGTTGACAGCGAACCAGACGGCGCCCTCGTCCTTGTACTCGGTGGCGAGCTTGTTGAACGTCCCGCGCTCGTAGTGACGCTTGCTAAACGGGCAATCGTAGTTCATCCACTCGAGGACGACGATCCTGTCGGCGAACTTCGCCAGGTCAACCGTCTCCCCCTTCGAGTTCTTGAGCTCGAAGTCGAGCTTCGGCGTCTCCTCAGCCTTCGGCGTCGCCTCCTCGGCATACGCAGCCGCCAGCGGGAGAAGCAGGGCCAGCAACGAAAGCGATCGGCCAATCATGACACGCTCCTTTCGGGTCATTGCGCCTCATCATTATAGACCGCCCTTGCCGCGCAGGGTCAAGGCGGACAAGAATCCCTCCACCTGCGTCACCCGAGCCCCCGGCCCGGGCGGACTGTACTGTGGCCCCGGGTGCGAACCCGGGGAAGGCGACAGCCCCCGCCCCTCCTTCTTCATTTACCGCACCCCGCATGAGGCCCGAAAAGACGCTTGCTCGACCGTGGAGATCGCGGCATGATTACCGTCAGTTCAGTGTCCAAGAAACCCAGGGTGGCACACAGGTTGCGACCGGGCACCGCCAATGAAGAAGCGCCCTCGACGAGCGGGTGGGATCCCCGCTTCCGGAATCGGGGCTCGCCGTGGCGGCTCCTCCCGACGCCAAGCGCTCGGCCACGAAGTCGCCGAACCGCGCGCGGCCAACCTCCCGACACCCCTCGAACCCAAACTGGCATGCGCCGGAAGAGGCTGGTAGAATATTGAGTCGCGTTCAAGGCACACCGACGGGAAAGGAGGTGGGTCACGAGCTTCCGATTCCGTCCCGGCCAGAGCGTCCGCAAGAACCTCGGCCGGGTCGTATGCGACCAGATCGACAAATCCATCGACGAGATCCGCGACGGCAGCCTCGACGTCTTCGAGCGGGTCCACCAGGTCCGTCGCCGCTTCAAGAAGATCCGGGCGGCCTTGCGGCTGGTGCGGCCCGCCCTCGGTGACGCGTACGCCGAGGAGAACGTCTGGTACCGCGACGAGGCCCGGGCGTTGGCCCCCGTGCGCGACGCCGAGGCCGTCATCGAAACGTTCGACCGGGTCCTGGGGACCTACGAGGAGCAGACCAACGCCGAGGCATTCGCCTCCATCCGCGAGGCCCTCGTCGCGCGGCGCGACCGGCTGGCCGAGGACCGCGTGGACGTTGAGGCGCGCCTGGCGGCCCTGGCCGACAAGCTCGGCGAGGCCCGCGCCCGGACCGAGACCTGGACCCTCTCCGACACCGGCTTCGACGCCGTCGCCGCCGGCTTCGGCAAGACCTACCGCCGCGGTCGCCGGGCCTTCCGCGCGGCGTACGACGACCCGTCTCCTGAACGGTTCCACGAGTTGCGCAAGCGCGTCAAGTACCACCGGTACCAGGTCCGCATCCTCCGCCGCCTGTGGCGACGCGTCCTGAACGCCTACCGCAAGAGCCTGCACGACCTGACGGACCACCTCGGCGAGGCCCATGACGTGGAGATGCTGCGCGGCGTGCTGGAGGAGGCCCCGAAGGCGTTCGGCGAGCCGCGGGACGTGAAGGCATTCCTCGCCCTGGGGGAGCAGCGCCGGGACGAGCACCGCCTCGCCGCCCGCGCCCTGGCCGCCCGCGTCTACGTAGAGAAACCCAAGCACATCCTCAAGCGGTTCCGGGCGTACTGGGAGGCGTGGAAAGAAGAGGCGGAGAAGCAGTAGCGGACGCCGCCCTCTGAACGCCCGGGAGACCCGCCACCGGCCCGCGATCCTGCGGTCTACTCGACGACCTGCCCACCCTCGCCCTTGGGCAACCGCTCGAGGGCCTTCTCGGCGGCCTTCCGGACGCCCCGGTCTTCCTCGTTCTTCAGGAGCTTCTCGAGGGGCTTCCGGCCGCGCGGGTCGCGCATGTCGCCGAGGGCCTCGGCCGCCGACGCGCGGACGCCGCGCTCCTCATCCTCGAGCAAAGCGATGATCGCCTCGGTTCGGCCCTGGGCGTCGAGCCGGCCGAGCGAGCGGGCAGCATGGGCCCGGACGGAGGGATCCTTGCTCCTGAGGGCTTTGGCCAGGGCCGGGACGATCTTCGGGTCGCTGAAGCGGTGCAGGGCCTCGGCCGCGGCGGCGCTGCCCTGATCGAGGGCCGCGATCAACGGCCCGACCGCCGCTGGACGCCTCAGGCCCCCCAGCACGCGGGCCGCGGCATCGCGGACGCGCGGCTCGTCGGACTGCAGCGCGTCGAGGAGGGCATCCACGGCCTCGTCCGTGCCGATCCGTCCGAGGGAGCCGGCCGCCTGCGAGGCCAGACGCTCGTCCTTCGAATCGAGGGCCTTGATGAGCGCGTCGGTGAAGCGGCGGTCCCGCCGGTCGCCGATGGCATCGGCGATCTCCTCGCGTCCCGCGGCCTCTTCGTCGGCCAGGGCCGCCAGGATCGCCTTCATCGCCCCTTCCTCCTTGAAGCGCAGGAGGGCCAGGGTGGCCTCCTTGCGAGCCCGGCCGGGCTCGGCGACCGTCGCCACGAGCACGTCGAAGGCCTGGGGCTCGGGCCGACGGGCCAGCTCTTCCATGGCCTCGCCCGCGACGCGACGATCGCCGCTGGCGGCAGTCTCGACGAGGGCGGCGAGGGCCTTCGGTCCCTCGATGCGCCCCAGGGCCCGGGCCGCGGCGGGCCGCACGTGCCTCCCCTCGCCGCTCTTCATCGCCTCGGCCAGGGCCGGGACGGCCTTCGGGTCGCCGATCTTGCCGAGCGCTTCGGCCGCCTCCGACGCCAAGCGCGCATCGTCCTCGCCGAGGACCTTAATCAGGGCGTCGACGGCCTCCGCCGCGCGGCAGCGGCCAAGGGCGGTGACGGCGGCGCGGCGGACGAGGGGGCTCTCGTCCGAGACGGCCTCGACGAGCGGCCCAATCTTCGCCGGGTCTTCCTGCCCCGCCAGCCCGAGGGCAGCGCACTTGCGGACGTAGGCCTCCTCGTCCCCGAGCATCTCCAGCAGCGGCGCGACGGCCCGCGGGTCGGGGTTCGTGGCCAGGGCCCGGGCCGCCTCGCTCCGGACCGCCCACTCGGAATCATCGAGGGCCGCCAGGAGCGGCTCGGCCGCCCGCGGCGTCTCGATGAACTGGAACTGGATGGCGGCAAACTGGCGGTCGTGCCACTGGTCGGACTCGAGGGCCTCTAAGGCGGGCCCAACCTGCATGCCCTCCCAGATCCGCACGAGGGCCTTCTGGACGGCCTCGCGGACCTCGGGGTCGGGGGCGTCGCGAAGCGGCGTCAGGAGATCGACGGCCTTCGCGTCGCGGGCCTCGCCAAGGCGCCGAGCGCCTTCGATGCGGGAGGCCGCATCATCGCGGCTGAGCAGCTCGCGCGGGGTCGGCTCGGGCGGCGCTTCAGGCGCGGCGGGCGCCTCGGGCCGGGGCGCGGGCCCTTCGCCGCACCCCAGGAGCCCCAGCCCCACTCCTGCTGCCAACACCAGCGCCGCCCATCCCGTCTTCGTCGTCACCATACGCAGTCTCCCCGGAGGTACCTTCCACGTTTATACCCCACGCCGCGCGCGAGGGCCGCGAAAACGTCCGGAGGCGCCGGGAAGGGCCTTTCGCTTGACGCGGGGGGGCGCGGGACGGGACGATGCGTCAGGACATGAAAGCGACGACGAAAAGACGTCGGATAGCCCCTGAAGAAGAACGCCCCCAAGGCCCCCGCCTTCGTCAACGAGGGAGGCGCGGTGAGCTTGACCTACGCCTGGAACGGCCATAGCTTTCCCGTCCACCTTCGCCAGACCGGCGGCGGCGAGGACGCCACGTTCACGCAGAAGGACACCACCCGCCGCGGCCCCGCCCTCCTGGTCGGCGACGCGTCGAAGTAGTCCCGCCTCAACACCCCCAAACGCGCCCGGGGCCAGCCCCGATGGTCGCGGTGTGCGCCGGCACCTA
This sequence comes from uncultured Anaerolineales bacterium, assembly GCA_964461715.1. GTDB lineage: Bacteria > Planctomycetota > Phycisphaerae > FEN-1346 > FEN-1346 > CAYWVR01. The sequence goes on along the minus strand of CAYWVR010000014.1, from coordinate 26,259 downwards.
TAATGTTTGAAGTGGAACGAACGGAAAGGAGACTCCCATGACCTCCGCGAAGATCATGAGGATACTGAACATCGTTACCGGCGTGCTGGTCATCGTCGGGGCGTTGAACTGGTTCCTGATCGGCGCGTTCAACTGGAACCTGGTCGGATCGCTGTTCGGCTCGATGGGTCCGGCGAGCCGCCTTGTCTACATCTTGGTGGGCCTGAGCGGCATGTTCCAGCTGGCCCGCTTGCCGGCCGTCAGCTACTGCTACCTGCACCCGATCAAAGCCTCGACTCACTGATTCGGTCTTTGACCGGCGCTGCAATTCGTTCGGGCGGTTTCGAGGTACGCCCACGTGCGTCTTCGCGCCGCTCGGACAGCACTTCCGAACGTCCGAAACCGCGTCTCGGAGTTGCGGTTCAACGCGATTGGACTGCGGACGAGGAGGCGCGATGGGAACGCAGGGACACGTGGGACCGGCGCTGGCGGGGGCGGCGTTGGCGGTCGCCGTGGGCCTCGCGCCGGGCGGATGCGGCGAACTGCCCGACACGAGCTTCCGCCTGAAGGTCATGGTCCCCTACAACCCCTCACTCGACAGTCGCCCGGGGATTCCGAAGGTCCAGATCTGGCACGACGCCCGTCTCGAGGGCGAGCATCGAACCGCGGCCGCCGCCCGCACGATCGGTGGTCACGTCTACGAGGGCGAACGGCTGGAGGCCGTGGCCGCCCGCACCTACGACGCCGAAACCACGACGCTTATCGACGCCGTCGCGCATCGGTTCGCGGAGCCCTCGCCGCACCTCGACCTCCACGTCACGAGCACGATGAAGTGGGAACTCGTGCTCAGCGGCTTCCTGGGCGGGACGCTGCGCGACGCGGCGACGGGCGAGGCGATCGCGCCGAAGTACATCTTCGGGCCGGGCACGTACCACCTCCGGGCGTACAAGGAGGTGGCGCTGCCGGCGGCGGGCGCGCCGCTTGCGCCGGCCCCGTGAGCGCCTGTGGCCCTTCCCTTCTCGGGCGCTCCCCTTTGGCCCGGCGCGCCCGGATGCCGGGCCATTTTGGCTTGAGCGCCGGCGCCGGCGCCCTGTAGAATGGTCGGACGTGCATCTCGAGTGGCCAAGGGAAGAGGGCGGAAGGTCATGAAGATTCTGGTGGTGGGGGGCGGGGGTCGCGAGCACGCGCTGGCGTGGAAGATCGCCCAGTCACCCCAGTGCACGGAGCTCCTGGCCGCCCCCGGCAACCCCGGCATCGCCCGGATCGGCCGGTGTGTCCCCCTCGGGACCGAGGACGTCAACGCCCTGCTCGCCTTCGCCAGGGACGAGGGCGTCGCCCTGACAGTGGTGGGGCCGGAGACCCCACTGGCGGCAGGGATCACGGACCGGTTCCGGGCGGAAGGACTGCGGATCTTCGGGCCGAGCGGGGCTGCTGCCCGCATCGAAGGCTCGAAGGCGTGGTCGAAGACGGTCATGAAGCACCACGCCGTGCCAACAGCCGAGTTCCGCGTGTTCGAGAGCGCCCCGGACGCCCTCCGCTACGTCGAGGAGCACGAGGAGCCCCTGGTCGTCAAGGCCTCGGGCCTGGCCGCCGGCAAGGGCGTCTTCGTCTGCAAGGACCAGGACGAGGCCCGCGAGGCGGTCCGCGACATCATGGAGCGGGACCGCTTCGGCGAGGCGGGCCGCAAGGTCGTCATCGAGGAGCGGATGACCGGGGAGGAGGCCTCGATCCTCGCCCTCGTCGACCGCTCCAGCATCTACACCCTCGAATCCAGTCAGGACCACAAGCGGGCCTTCGACAACGACGAGGGCCCGAACACAGGCGGCATGGGGGCCTACAGCCCGGCCCCCGTCGTCACCGGACGGGTCGAGGCCCAGATCGAGCGCGAGATTCTCGTCCCCATGGTCCACGGGATGAAGGTCGACGACGCCCCCTACCAGGGACTCCTCTACGCCGGGATCATGGTCACGGCGGGCGGGCCGAAGGTTCTCGAGTTCAACTGCCGCTTCGGCGACCCGGAGGCCCAGCCGCTCCTGGTGCGCTTGAAAAGCGACCTGGTGGAGGCCCTCGATGCGACCATCGACGATCGCCTCGACGAGATCGAGCTGGCCTGGGACCCGCGGCCGGCGGTCTGCGTCGTCATGGCCTCCGGCGGGTATCCGGGGCCGTACGAGAAGGGCAAGGAGATCACGGGCCTGGCGGAGGCCGAGGCGCTGGAGGACGTCGTCGTCTTCCACGCTGGCACCGCCGCCGAGGACGGCACGATCTACACGGCGGGCGGCCGCGTCCTGGGCGTGACGGGCCTGGGCGAGACGGTGGCCGAGGCACGGGACCGGGCTTACGAGGCGGTGCGGCGGATTCACTTCTACCGGGCCCACTGGCGGACGGACATCGCGGCCCGGGCCATCCGGCGTCTGGCGGAGAAGGGGGGATGACCCGGAGCTAACTTTCTTAGCGCCGCCTTGTGTCGGCGCGGACGGGGCGGATAGGATCAGGAGGGCCAAGGTTCAGCCGGGGGCGACCATGAATCCACTCGCGTCGGCAGCCAGCCACATCCAGCTCCAGGCCCTCCGCGGGGCCATCCGGGTCTCCCCGACCTGGTTCGAGAGCCGCCTGTTCGACTTCGCGGACCGGGCCGCCGAGTCGATCACGTTCCCGCAGGGACGCATCTTCGCGCGGCAGATGCTGGAGGCGGCCCGCCGGATCCTGCCCACCGGCTGCCGCGCCTGCCGCACCAAGGTCCTCGAGAATCTGGTGGTGGCGGCGATCACGGGCAAGCGGCAGCGCGTCGAGTACCTCCACCGGACGGGCGTCGAGCCGCCCTACCTCCTGGTCGTCAGCCCCACGATGCGGTGCAACCTCCAGTGCACGGGCTGCTACGCGTTCGAATATGCCCGGGACGAGGAGATGCCGCTGGAACTGCTTCAGCGGATCCTGGACGAGGCCCGGGATATGGGCATCTACTTCATCACCGTCTCCGGCGGCGAGCCCTTCTTCCGCCGCGACCTCCTCGACCTCTATGCCGCCAACGACGACATGTACTTCCAGGTCTACACCAACGGCACCCTGATCACGGAGCCCGTGGCGGAGCGGCTGGCCGAAATGGGCCACGTCCTGCCCTGCATCAGCGTCGAGGGGTTCGAGGCGGAGACGGACGCGCGACGGGGGCGGGGGACGTTCGAGCGAATCACGGCGGCCATGGCCCGCCTCAAGGCCCGCGGCGTCCACTTCGGCTTCAGCGCCACGGCCACCCGGGCCAACAACGACCTTTTGGTCTCGGACGAGTTCGTCGATTTCTGGCTCGAGCAAGGATGCGCCCTCGGCTGGTACTTCAATTACATGCCCATCGGCCGCGAACCGAATCTGGACCTGATGCCCACGCCCGAGCAGCGGCGGCACCGGCGGCGGCGGCTGCGCGAGATCCGCGAGCGACAGCCGCTGCTCCTTATGGACTTCTGGAACGACGGTCCGTTGGTCGGGGGGTGCATGGCCGCCGGAAGGTACTACTTCCACATCAACGTCCACGGGAACGTCGAGCCGTGCGTCTTCGCCCAGTTCGCGGTCGACAACGTCCGCGAGAAGAGCCTGCACCAGATCATGATGAGCGACTTCTTCCGCCGCATCCGCGCCCGCCAGCCCTACTCGGGCAACTATCTCCGTCCGTGCATGATCATCGACCACCCGGAGGTCCTTCGGGCGAGCGTCCGCGAGGCCGGCGCGCGGCCGACCTACGCCGGCGGCGACGCCCTGCTGACCTGCTGGGCCGGCGGCCTCGACGATTACGCCAACGCCTGGGGCCGCCTCGCCGACGAGGAATGGGTCGCAGAGGGCGCCGCCGCCCTCGAAGAGGCCGACCGGATGCGCCAGGCCCAGTGATGAGGGGGAGGACCTTCATGACGAGACGTTGCACGGCGGTCCTCGCCCTGCTCGTATGCATCGCGCCGGCCGGGGCCGCCCAGATTCGTCCCGACAAGCTCCCGCCCGGATGGACCCTCGTCCGCCATGATGTGATCCCCAAGGACCAGGCCGCGGCCATCGAGCAGCGCCTCGGTGGGCGGATCGTCGCCCTGACGAACACCGTCCTCGCCCACGACGGCGGACGCGTCCAGGTCAACGTCCTCCGGGCCGCCTCGAACAGCGATGCGAAGAAGATCGAGGCGGCGCTCCTCAAGATGCACGGCGGGCTCCGCGACTTCGCCTTCCGCCAGGGACGCGACGTCGTCGAGATGGTGACCGACGAGGCGCGGCTGGCGCGGCGGGCGAGATACGCGCTGGGCCTTCAGCCCAAGACGGTACGCTACGAGGTCACCTTCCTCGCGGCCCCGCTCGAGAAGAGCGAGGACATGGCGTGGAACCGGCTCTACTGCGCGATGATCGAGTGGCGGAAGGCCCCGGGGGAGAGAACCGAGAAGGCCGTCCGCGAGCTGGCCGCGAAGTTCGAGTTCGCCCGGCGGCTGCCGCTCCGCGGCCAGGGCCAAGGACCGCACCCGTCGCACTACGCGTTCGAACCGGAGCCCGTCGGGGCACCCGAGCCGGGACCGGGCGACACGCAGGTCCACGCATTCGCCGACCTCCCGACCGAAGCCGGCGTCCCGCGCGTTCGCGTCACGGCCACCGTCACGAGCGAGGCCTATGCCACGATCCCCTCCGAGACAAAGAACGCCGCGGACTGCCTCCTGGCGACGCCCCACTGGCCGGTTGAGGACCCGGCGATCAAGACCCTGGCGGCAAAGGTGGCAGGTTCGGCGAAAACGGCCGAGGCGAAGAGGGACGCGATCCTTGCCTATCTCATGCCGGGACGGAATCTCAGGTTCGGGGGCCCCATCACCGGGTCGCGCTGCGGCGTCCGGAAGGTGCTCGACCAGGGCTTCGGACACTGCTGGGACTTCGCCGACGTCGCCGTGACCCTCTGCCGCGCGTCGGGCGTCCCGGCGCGGATGGTCGCGGGGTGGCTGGAGGGGGTGGGCGGCCACGTCTGGGCGGAGGTGCGCCTGCCGGGGCGGGGCTGGGTCATGATCGACCCCACGGCGGGCGACGGCTGCACCACGGCGTACGTGCCGCTCGTGACCAGCGTGGACGGGCGGATGCCCTTCGTCTACGCGAGCATGCCGACAATCACACGGCAAGGTGACTAGGTGACTGGGTAACTATGTGACGAGGAACGGCAACGACGGGCGGAAGCCGTTGTGGTTCCCGGTCACCCAGTCACGGCGTCATTTCGTCACCTTCTCTCCTGCATCGCGTCCAGCAGCTCGCGGTTCGTCTCGTAGGATTTGAGGGCCTCCAGGAGCGTCTGCATGGCATCGACGGGCTTATCGCCGGCAAGGCGGCGGCGAATGGCGAAGCGCTTCCGGAGCTCGGACTCCGGCACGAGCTTCTCCTCCTTGCGGGTGCCGGAGGCGAGGATATCGATGGCCGGGAAGATGCGCCGGTCGGCCAGCTCGCGCGAGAGGACGCACTCCATGTTCCCGGTGCCCTTGAACTCCTGGAAGATGAGCTCGTCCATGCGGCTGCCGGTGTCAATGAGGCAGGTGGCGACGACGGTCAGGCTCCCGCCGCCCTCAATTTTGCGGGCGGCGCCGAACATGCGCTTAGGCTCCTCAAGGGCCCGGATGTCCATGCCGCCCGACAGGGTCCGCCCGCTCGAAGGCGTGGCCTTGTTGAAGGCCCGCCCGAGCCGCGTCAGGCTATCCATGAAGAGGACAACGTCGGCACCGAACTCGACCTCGACCTTGGCCATGGCGAAGGCCATGCGCGAGAGCCGCACGTGCTGCTCGACGTCCTGATCGTTCGAGGACGCCAGCACCCGCGCCCCGGTCGAGCGGCGAAAGTGCGTCACCTCCTCCGGCCGCTCGTCCACGAGCACCATCATCACCGACACGTCCGCATGATTCGTCGTCACGCCGCGCGCCATCATCTCCAGCAGCATCGTCTTTCCCGCCCGCGGCGGCGAGACGATCAGGGCCCGCTGGCCCTTGCCGATGGGCGTCAGGAGGTCGAGGACGCGGGTGGTCAGGACCTCGGAAGTCGTCTCGATCCAGAGGGGCTCCTCCGGATCGATGACGGTCTGGCGCTCGAAGGGGACGCGAGAAACGGCCTCCTCGGGCGGCCGGCCGCAGAGGCTTTCCACCTGGGCGAGTTGAAGCCCCCGGCCCTTCTTGTCGGGCTGGGTGGGTCCCTCCAACGCCATGCCCATTACGAGGCGATGCTTCTTGACGAGCCCCGGCGGCACGAAAACGTCGTCGCGCGTCGCCCGGAAGTCGCGCTCCGGGTCCCGCAGGAACCCGTACCCCTTTTCGTGAAGCTCCAGCACACCTTGCGCATGAGACGGCTTGGCGCCCGCCATCGGACCTCCTTGGATAGCCGGGTCAGAGCAATAAACACACAACCTGGGGAAGGGACGGCTGAACAATCACGCCGAACGTCCCTCTAGCATAGACCCGGTGCCGGGAATGTCCACTGAAAAAAAAACCTCGGCGCGGCCCGCGGCCACCCCGGGTTCAAAGGCCCAGAGGTTCGGTTTCGGATTCATGCTCAGGGAGGGTTCGTCCATGCGGCACTTGGCGGTCGTCTCGTTCGTCCTCGTCTCGCTCCTCGTCTCGACGGCCCGCGCGGCCGAGGGGCCTTGGCCCGCTCCCGTGCCCGGCCACGTACCCCCGAAGCCAGGAGAGCACCCGCGGCTCTTCTTCCGACGGGGCGACCTGCCCGACCTTAAGGCCCGCGCGAAAACGCCTGAGGGCCAGGCCCTGGTGGCGCGGCTCCGTTTCCTCCTCGACGGGGCCAACGGGCGGAGCCTCCCCGTCCGCTTCAACGACACCGCTGGCAACACCGACAAGACGCGCACCGACCTGAAGGACCCCGCCGGTCAGGCCTACACCCTCTGGCACGGTGCCGGCTACGGCATGCTCTGGCAGTTGACCGGCGAGCGGATCTACGCGGACCTCGCCAAGGAGTCGGTGGAGCGGGCCTTGACGGGCACCCGCGACCGCGACGGGCGGTACGCGTTCCGCCAACCCGCCGGGGCCCTGCGGGCCGGGCCCTCGCTTGGGGCCATTGCCGTTGCCTACGACCTCGGTTACGACGGATGGGACCCCGACTTCCGCAGCAAGCTGGCCGAGGCCCTCGAGAACTATAACGAGGGCAAGAACAGGAGCCTCGAGGAGCTGGTGCGCGGCTCGCGCCACATGCCCGCCTCGAACCACTGGGGCATGCAGGTGGGCGGCGGGGCACTGGCGACCCTGGCCCTCATGAACGATCCCGGCGTCGACCAGGACCTCATCGCCAAGCTCCTCGACCAGAGCAAGAAGGCCATGATCCGCAACGTCACCGAGGGTTTCGGCGACCACGGCTGGTTTGCCGAGGGCGACGGCACGGGCGTCATGGCCTCGTTCATCATCTACCTGCCCGCCGTGCAGGCCTGGCGCGTGGCCGGGGGCCTGGACTTCGCCTCCCCGCGGCCGAACGTGCGGTGGACGGCGCTCAAGTTCCTCATGCTGACCGTCCCGCGCGACGGCCAGCCGGACTTCCCGAAGCGCGGCGCCTACCCGCACAACGTCTGGAGCCCGGACGGCGTCTCCGGGGCGGGGCTCTTCTGCGAGGGGTTCGGGATTCTGAACGAGGTGGAGAAGCCGGGCCTGCTGTGGCTCTACAACCGGCTGACCCCGTTCCTGAATCCCGACGGCTCCTCGCCCTTCGAGACCCGTAGCGAGTATCCCCACCGGGCGGTCTTCTCGCTCATCAACTGGCCCTTCGGCATGGAGGAGGACTCCCCCGCCAGCCGCATCCCGCAGGCCGTCCGTGACGAGACGTTCGGCTTCTACATGATGCGCCGGAGCTGGAAGGACGAGAACGACGTCGTCATCTCCTGCCAGCCCAAGAGCACGCGCGGCTGGCACAAGGCGAACTCGCGGGGCGACGTGGCCGTCTGGGCCCTCGGCAAGAAGGAAAACTGGGGCCGCACCTCGGGCGACGTCCGCTTCTGGAAGGCCGCCGCGAACGGCTCCGCCGTCGTCACCACCTCGGACGGCACCTCGCTGGCGGTCGATTTCAGCGGGGCCTCGGGTGCTGACGCCATGCTCGCGATGACCGGCCCGGGCGCGGGGAGCGGGGCGTCGGTCCAGGTGGACGGGACCACGGTCCAGCTCAAGTTCATCGGCGGCTCTCCCGCTCAGCCCGAGATTCAAGGCGAGACGGTCGTCGTCGGGAAGCAGACGATCTCCATCGAGGACGGCAAAGTCGTCCTCGGCGTCTTCGGCGACCCGTGGACCGGTCCGACGGCCTCGGTCCCGGCGGCATCAACCTCTGCCGCCTCGGTCGACCCGGCGAAGGTCGACCTGCGGACGCAGAACCTGATGAAACGGATGGATCTGGCGGGCCGGTATCTGGAGCGCGGCGCGAAGCTCCAGGCCATGCGCATCTACCACGAGATCGCCACCCACCACGGCGACACCGCCCAGGGCCGCGAGGCCGCGGCGAAGCTCGCCGAGCTGCGGGCCGAGTAGCCGATGGGCCCTCTGCGACTTGCATTCGGGCGCGGCCGCGATTAGAATACCCCGCTTCCTGAGTGGGGGCGTAGCTCAGTTGGTAGAGCAACGGCCTTTTAAGCCGTGGGTCGCAGGTTCGAGCCCTGCCGCCCTCACCACAACGTGGCCCCATCGTCCAGCGGTTAGGACACGGCCCTTTCAAGGCCGCGACACGGGTTCGAGTCCCGTTGGGGTCACCATTTGACCATCTCGATGCGACCGCACGTTCCCGCGTGCGGTCGCGTCTTCTCGCAAGTCTTCGCACGTCAAAGACTTACGTTCGAGGCCGTTTTCTCGGTGCGGCTCCGTGCGACTCGGTGCGGACACTTGCTGCACCGCATTTTGCACCGCTTTTTGCACCGCCTGCTCGAAGTGCCCCTCCGTCACCTGGAGGTAGTGCTTCGCCGCCACGGGCCGCGAGTTGCCGATCCACGCGCAGGCGACGTGCAGAGGGTACTCCTCGGTAAGTTCCGTTTCCCGCGTCGACCGAAGGCTCTGGAACAGTTTCGGCCAGGGCTCGATGCCCACCCAGCACACGATGCTGTAACCGATGACGAAGACGCCATGGACCGCCAGGAACCCGCCGTAGTGCACGCAGAAGAAGGGGATGAGGAAGAGCACCCCCGCGACGGGCACGAGGTTCGCGCCGACGAGGGTGACGGCCGAGAGGGTGAGCCCGGGCCTCTTGAGCGCCTTGGCCATGGGACGCCCCCCGGGGCCACCGGCGGCCGGGACCCTAGAAGAACGACCCGAGCCAGTTGACCCCGAGGATGAAGAGGATCACGAAGACGATGCTGGCCACGAGGCCGATCCAGTCCCACTTATAGTCCCAGAACCGGGCCTCGCCCCGGGCGATGAGCCACGGCAGACGCAACAGGTCCACCAGCAGTAGCCGCCGCGAGATGTCATGGTCCTGGGCCTCGACGGTGATGACCTCGCGGTCGAGCCGCTCGAGGTCGTCCTCGCGGAATCCCATCTCGCGGAGGCGATGCTCCTCCCCCAGGGGCGTGTCGAGACGGGCGTAGAAAAGGTCCACCTCGCGCTTGTTGTGCTGCCTCGTCAGAAGCGACACCACCACAATGGTGATAAGGCCCGGGATCAGGTAGAGCGGATTCTTGATCTGGACGGGCAGGAAGACGCCCCCCCCCGGCTCGATGGCTACGATGTGGCCGACGGAGGCGTAGACGTACTGGAGGCCCTCCGTGGCCTGGCGGATGCCCCACGGCAGGGAGTAGACACCCTCCAGGAGCTCGGTGCGGTTCAGGATGAAGAACAGGGGGAACATGACCAAAACGCTGGCAATCGCCCCCCAGGCCGTCGTCCGCCGCCACAGCAGCGCCACCAGGATTGCCACCCCTGTCAGACTGTTGAACGGCTCCATGAAGGTGGCGAAGTTGACGAGGCTCGTGATGCCTGTGGCCACCCACACGCCCGTCAGAACGCCGACGACGGCAAAGATCCGGGCCGCCACGAAGTAGTGCTTCGCGGAGCCCCTCCTGACGAAGTACTCGCGGTAAATGTTCTGCACCATCATGCCCGAGAACCCGATCATCATCCCGTCCAGGCTCGACATCACCGCGGCCAGCATCGAAGCCACCATCAGACCCCGGAGGACGGGCGGCAGGAGCTCCCCCGCCGCCACCGGGAAGACGTCGTCGGGGTTCGCGAAGAGGTGCTCGTTGCCCGTGAACAGGGCCAGAGCAAACAGGCCCACAAACCCCCAGCCCACCGTACAGAACCGCTTGCAAACGAGGCCGAAGACCTGGCTCCGGGCCGCGAACTCGTTCCGAGCCGCCGACGCCCCGCCCCCCGTCGACACGGGCGCCGAGAAGAGGATTCCGATCATGAACCACAGAATCCACCAGAAACCAAAGCCCTGGCCGCCCTCGGCGGCAATCAGGTGCGTGAGCTCGTCCGAGATCGCCGCGTCCAGAGGCGCGACGCCCCCGGCCTGCGAGATGGCGAACGGGATCAGGAGGAACGAGAGGACGATGATCAGCAGGCCCTGGAACACGTCCGTCGCGTACGCGGCCACCACCCCACCCATCAGCGCATAGACGATGGTCGGCACGGTGATGATCAGGGCCCCCATGTCCTCCGAGATTGCCCCGCCCGTCATCACCTTCAGCACGATGGCCGCCGACTTGATGCCGAAGCCGATCGAGATCGGCGTCCCGACGATCGCCACGATCTTGAAGACGATGGCCATGATGCGCCCGAAGCGGTGCTGCACCAGGTCCACGAGCGTCACGATCCGCAGGCGCCGGAGCACCGGCGGATACATCCAGAAGAACGGCGTGATGAGCATCCACGTCAGGCTGAGCCACATCCCCGAAAGGCCCTCGCGGAAGGTGGCGGCGGCGACGGCCATCGGATGGTTCGCGTTCGTGCCGCCCGCGAACGTCGTGGCCATCATCATCAGCTTGCCCATCTTGCGCTTGCCGAGGAGGAACCCGCCGCAGTCGTGGATTTTCCGCATCGCCCAGAAGGCGATGCCGAACATCGCCGCCGCGTACAGCGCAATGACCACCCAGTCGACCGTTGCCAGCTCAATCAGCGCCTGTGCGAGCATGGGGATCGTCCGCTCCCTTCGTGCCTGCCCCCCGGATTTGAGCCCCCGCCCCCCTCCGACCGGGCGGCGTCAGTGTAGCGTCATGGCACCCAAACCCAAAGGGGAAATGATTTGCGTAAACACCCGGCAGGGACGGACCGCCGCCTACGCCTCCGACGCCGGGGGCAGCGGGTCGCCCTTGCGGTAAACGAGCCCCTGGAACAGGGCTACCGTCTTACCCTCGTCACTGCAGACCGTGACGGCGTAGTGGCCGGTGGTGCGGGCGAGGTTCTGCTCGACGGCCTCGGCCGTCAGCGTACCCGTCCCCCCCGGTCGGACGAAGCTGATGTCGACGTGAAGGGCCACCGCCAGCGTGCCGTGGGCATTGGCGGCGGCGGCGAAGACGTAATCGGCCAAGGCGAAGATCGCCCCCCCGTGGACCATGCCGAAGCTGTTCAAGTGGCAGTCGCGGACCGCCATCCGGGCCACCGCCCGGCCCGGCTCCACCTCCACCAGCTCCATCCCCAGGTGCCGCGCGAGCCCGTCCCTGCGGAAGTACGCCATCCACTCGTCCATGGCGGATCCTTTCCTCGGGGTGCGAAGGCGATTCTAGCGGGGACCGGGAGAACTGCAAGCGTCCCGGGGGTCAGGGACGCTCGTCCGCCGCGGGCTTCTCCTCCCGCTTCACCAGACGCCGCACGAACCACGCCGACCACGGCAGGCCCACGAGCATCGGGATGATGTGGACGGTGAAGGTCTGGAGGAGACCGATCGAGAAGAGCGTGGCGGCGGGGGCGAGCCCGGCGAAGAGGGTCACCATGGCCGTCTCGCGCGGGCCCATCCCGGCGATGAACCCGGGCAGGTGGGCCGCGATCACCGCCACCGACATGTACGCGATCACCGTCACCAGGTCCGGATGGACGCCGTAGACGCGGAAAAGGAACATGCACACCAGGAGCGGCCGGAGCTGGAAGACGACCCCGTAGACCGTGAAGAAGACCTTCCGTCCGAAAGAGAACTCCCGAAGCGGAGCCAGCATCCCTTCGGCCAGCCGCCCGATCTTCGGGTGCACGCGGCCGGCCAGGCGGATCGCCCAGCCGTGAATCGGCGTGCAGAAGAAGAACACGATGTATAGGGCCGCCGCCCCGAGAAAGAGCGTCGCCTTGACCGGGACCTCCCACGCAAGGCCCGGCACCGCCCACGTCCTCGGCCACGTCTCGGGCCAGGCCTCCGGCAGGAGGGCCAGACCAACCGCCAGCCAGATGACGGCCCCGAGGATGTTCAGCCCCCGGTCGAAGACCGCCGCCCCCGACGCCCGCCCGAACGGCATCCGCTTGTGCCGCCAGAAGTAGACGACGTTCAGCATTTCCCCGGCCTTCAGGGGCACGAGGACGCGCAACGGCCCGCCCCCCAGCCGCACGAGGAGCACCTCGCGGTAGCCGATGTCGACGCCCATAGCCCGAAGAACGCTGGCGAGCTTGTGGGCCCCGACGAAGACGTGGAACGCCGCCGACGCCAGGATCGTGGCCACCAACGGCCCCTTGGCCGCCCGGTGCCACTCGCTCGCCAGGGCGTCGAACCGGACGCCCTTGTAGTACCACAGGAACGCCAGGATGACGCCCGAAAGGGCCAGCGACAGCGCGAACATCGCCACGTGCCGCGCCAGGACCCGCCGGCCCACGCGCGAGCCGCCCGCCCCGGGCGGCATCAAATCGGAACCGGAGGCGGAGGGTCGTTCAAGGTCCATGCGGCACATCTCCTTCGGGGGCAGTCCGGCCCTCGCTCAGGCAGGCCTGCACGTCCGCCAGCTCCTGACGCGTCCGCCCGCGGGCCGGGTCGATCGAGAGGGCCGCCCACAAGAGCACCTCGGCCTCCTCGAATCGACCCTGTGTGGCCAGAAGCCGCCCCAGGTTACGCAAAGACGACATGTGATAGGGCGAGCCTCGCAGGGCCCGGCGGAAGGCCCCCTCGGCGTCGTCAGCGCGGCCCATCAGAATCATCACAATGCCATCGTTGTTGAGGGCATACGGGTCGTCCGGCGCTCGGGCGAGCGATTGCTCGTACTGGCGCCGTGCGTCCTCGATGCGGCCCTGGTTCAGGCAAAGGTTGCCCAGGTTATATCGGGCCCGGGCGTAATCCGAATCCAGGGCGACGGCCCATCGCAGGTGCTTCTCGGCCGCCCGCGGATGGCCGGCGTCCGACAGGGCGCTGCCCAGATCGCAGCGGGCCTCCGGACGATCGGGCTTGAGGGCGACCATCCGCGTGTGGAGGGTCACGGGGTCGCGCCAGACGGGCAGATTCATGGCACTGGACGCCGCCAACACGCCCAAGGCCATGGCCCCGGCCGCGACGACCGCCGCTCTCAGCAAACGCCGTCCGACCTGCGCCCCGAGCGCGGCCAGCCCCACGCTCAAACCGGCCAGCGGCAGATAGAGGAACCGGTCGCGGCGGTGAATGTGGTGGGCCAAGACCTGAAGGTGGGGGAGCATTGCCACCACCACCGCTACAAGCCCCCACAGCGCCGCCCGCCACCGTGCCCGGGCCAACGCCGTCCCGGCCGCCACGGTCCCCGCAACCAAGGCCAGGCCCACCCACACCCACGGGTCGCCCGGGTCCGGCGCCGTCGGCGACGGGTACATGGGCGTCAGGCCGTACGGCCAGACCATCGCCGCCGCGTCCTTCGCGTAAACCATCAGGGCCGCGAGGGCGCGCTCCGCCGTCGACCAGCCGGGCGGCCGCAGGGCGGGAGGCGGCTCGGCCACCTTGAGGACGAACGTGGCGACCCCGATGGCCCAGAAGGGTGCCGTCGTCCACGCCACTCTCCTCGCCTTCCGCTGCCCCGGTGCCAGCACCTCCCAAGCCGTCACCATAACCGGAATCACGGCCCCAATCGCACTGGACCCGCAGGCGACGAGGCACGCGACCACCGCAGCGACGGAGTACCCGACGCCTCGCCCGCCTTCGATCCACCGTCGCCGGGCGGCAGCGTAGAAATGCAGCGTCGCCAGGGTCCCCAGGACCATGAGGAGCTCCTCGCGGGCGCTGACCCAGGCGATGGGTTCGACCACCAGCGGATGCACGGCAAACAGACCCGCGGCCACCGTCGCCACGGCCACGCCCCACGCCCCGCTTACGCCCGTCCACCGCCGGATTCTCAGGCCCAAAGCATACACCAGCAGGACGTTGGCGGTATGAATGAGCAGGTTCGTCAGGTGGAAGCCCCGCGGGTCCAGACCCCAGAGCGCCCGGTCAATCGCGAACGAGAGGAGCCGCACGGGGTAGTAGCTCGTCACGTACCTCTGCGTGAAGATGCGGCCGAGGTTCGTCCAGGAGAGGTGGTGGATAAAAGGGTTGTCGGTGACCTGGTCCTGGATGTCGTATCCCGCGAACTCGTAGCCGAGAACCGGAGCGAAGATCACCCAGACCCCCGCCGCCAGCGCGACGGCCGACGTCACCGTCGGCCACGCAGGCAAGCCCTGTGCCGTCGAGGACGCTTCCGACGCCACGGAGGTCATAGCGGCCGCTCCTCGCTTACGGTTCACCGTCTCTGTATCGACGGAGGCGCGCGCGGACTTCATCGAGAACGGCGGCGGCGCCGGCCGCCCGGGCCCGGCTCTCGGCGTCGGAGGCGACGGCGACGGCCCGGTCGAAGTCCCCCGCCCGGGCCCAGGCATCAGCCAAAGCCAATAAGACGTCGAGCCGTCCCGGGGCCGACGCCGCCGCCGCCTCGAGCGCCGACGCCGCCTCGACCCACCGTCCTTGGCGGCCGAGGGCGCGGCCCAGGTTGTGGTGCACCGCGAAGTGCCACGGGGCGACCTCGACCGCTCGCCGCAGCTCGGCCTCGGCCTCCTCCAGGCGGTCCAGGAGGACAAGCGTGTTGGCCAGGTTCAGCCGCGCCGACACGTCCTCCGGCCGCGCTTCGATCGCCGCCCGGAAGTGCGGCAGGGCCTGCGCCGGCCTGCCCTCCCGGACGCGCAGCAGGCCGAGGTTATACCGGGCATCATAGTCGCTCGGCCGCAACTCGACGACACGGGCGTACTGGCGGGCCGCCTCGTCCAGGCGCCGGGCCTGTAGCAGGGCATCGGCCAGTCGCCGCCGCGGATAGACCGTCGTGGCCCGATCGCCGCCCACTTCCTCCTGCGGGCTGAAGAGGCCGGCGCGGAACTGCTCGGTCGCGGCGTCGGCGTCACCCCGTTTCATCAGGGCGTCGCCCAGCGTGACGTGGAGCCCGCGCGAGAAGTCGGGCTGCAAGGCGATGCCGCGACGATAGGCCGCGATTGCCGCGTCCAGGCGGCCTTGGTCTTCCAAGGCCACCCCCAGCTGGTGCCACGCCAGGACGCTGCCCGGCCACATCTCGACGACCGCCACGTACGGCCGGACCGGGTCGCTCCACACCTTTAGCCGGGCCGCCGTCACCGGCACCAGGACGGCGACCAGGGCCAGGGCGAGCACGACGGCCGCCCCCCGCAGGCATCGGCAGCACAGCCCCGCCGCCAGGGACGCGAGCATCACGACCAGGGCCGCGAGCGGAAGGTAGAGGAACCGGTCGGCCCGGTGGAGATGATGGGGAAGGATCTGGGCGCTCGGGGCCAGGGCCGCCACGAACCAGACCACGGCCGCCAGGGCCGTCCATCGCCGCCGCACCGCCAGGGCCACCCCGGCCCCCACCGTCGCGGCTATCGCCCCCAACCCCGCGAGCACGCCGGGGGCCAGGACGCTCTCCGGTACGATCGGCGGGTAACGGATGGCCAGCCGCGTCGGCCACAGAAACGCCCGCCAGTTCATCGCGTAGAGCCACGGGACGAGACGCACGCGCGCGGCCAGTCCGATCGGCTCGACCGTGACGTCCGAATCGTGCGGCTCGGCGAGCTTCAGGACGATCGCCGCCAGCCCCAGGGCCCAGAGCGGGGCCGTCGCGAGGAAGGTCTTCCGAAGGCCCGGCCGGCCGGCGCGGAGGGCGTCCCAAGCGGTGACGACGACGGGGACGATCGCGCCGACCACATTCCCGCCGCACGCCACGGCGCCTGCCCCCACCGCCCCGGCATAGGCCCAGGCGGCCTTCCCGCCCGTGCGGCACCGGAAGGTCATGAACGCGTGCAGGGCGAGGAGGATGCCGAGGGTGGCGATCAGTTCCTCGCGGGCCCCGATCCAGGCCACCGGCTCGACGGCCAGTGGATGGACCGCCACGAGGGCGGCCCCCGCCCCCGCGGCCGCCACCCGCCAGAGGCCGCCGGGACGCGCGTCCGCGGGGATCGCGGGCGGCGGAAGGAGCCTCAGGAGCAGGGCGAACACCAGGAGCACGTTCCCCCCGTGCAGGAGGAGGTTCGTCAGGTGGAACCCCGCCGGGTCCAGGCCCCAGAGGGCGTGGTCCACGGCGTAGGAGAGGGTCCGGAAGGGATAGTAGCTGGTGATGTTGCGGGTCGTGAAGATACGGACCAGGTTCGCCGGGGCAAGGCTGCGCACGACGGGATTCTCGACAAGCTGGTCGTCGAGGTCGTAGCCGAGGAAGCCATAGCCGAGGACGGGGTGGTAGATCGCCATCACCAGGGCCACGAGCGCCGCCGCGACGAGCAGCGCCGCCACAAGATTTCGGCGAGGTCGGTTCACTCGGATCAGGTCCTTTGCAGGGCAGGCCCGCGCGGCCGGAGGCGCTCAGGGGCCGGACGTCAACTTGCTTTTCGGCCCGAAAGACCGAATAATCATTTGGTCGAACGGGGCTCGGAGCAAGAGGAAAAAGGAAACGGGCCGAGTCGTTCTGGCCGAATACTCCATGCATGACGCCTATGTCACGCGCCCCCGGTGTCGAAGAGGGATACCATGAAAGTCGCCTTGGTCTTTAATCCGTTCTCCTACAAGCTCCACGAGGAGAACCTGCGAATCGTCCAACGGTACTTCGGCCTCTTTCCGCCGCTCTCCTTGACGTGGGTGGCGGCCATCGCCGAGCGGGCCGGCCACGACGTCCGGCTCATCGACGCTCGGACGCTGCGCCTGACGCCCGACGAGGTCCTCGCCCAGCTCCGCCCCTGGAAACCCGACGTCCTCGGCTTCATGATGACCACCTACATGTTCCGCGAGACGCTCGACTGGATCCGATACCTTAAGGGCGGCCTCGGCGACAACGTCAAGGTCATGGTAGGCGGCTACAACCTCCGCGTGTATCCCACCGAGTCGGTCATACCGGAGGAGATCGACTTCGGCTGCTACAACTCCGCCTACCACACCGTCCCGCGCCTTCTCGAAGAGCTCGAGGGCGGCGAGCATTTCGACGAGGTGCCCGGCCTCGTCTTCAAGCGGAACGGGGACGTCGTCCAGACCGACTACGGCCCCGAGCCGACGTTCGACGACTACCCGAACCCCGCCCGACACCTCCTGCCGAACGACCTGTACGCCGAGTTTCCCACCGAACGGAAGAACTTCACCGTCATGGTCACCAGCAAGGGCTGCCCCCGCCAGTGCACCTTCTGCGAGGCGGGACGCACCGCCTACAACCCGCGGAGCGTCGAGACGGTCCTGGCGGAGATGCAGGAGTGCCAGGACAGGCACGGCATCCGCGAGATCGACATCTTCGACTACGAGTTCTGCATCGACCGCAAGCGGACGATGGGCATCTGCCGCGGCATGCAGGAGCGGGGCCTCGACGTGACCTGGGCCTGCCGCAGCCGCGTCGACTCCGTCGACGACGAGCTCCTCAAGGAGATGGCCGCCTCCGGCTGCAGCCGCATCTACTACGGCATCGAGTTCGGCGACCAGGAGATGCTCGAGAAGGTCAACAAGGGCATCACCCTGGAGCAAATCCGCGAGACGATCAAGCTGACCCGCAAGCACGGCATCCGGGCCCTGGGGTTCTTCCTGATCGGCGGCCCCGGCGAGACCCGCGAGAACATCAAGAAGACCGTCCGCTTCGCCAAGGGCCTGGACCTCGACTACGTCCAGTTCTCGAAGCTGACGGCCAAGCCGTGGACGAGCATGTGGCGGGACCTCGTGCGCGACACCGGCCAGGACTACTGGCGCGAATACATCCTCGGCCACGTCGAGGAGGCCCCCCTGCCCCGCCCCTGGACGGACCTGACCAACGACGAGATCGACGAGCTGGCCCGCAAGGCGTACGTGGCGTTCCACTCGCGGCCCTGGTTCCTTCTGAAGCACACGCTGAAGGTCCGCTCCTGGAGCGAATTCAAGCGGAAGTTCTTCGCCTTCTGGGAGATGGTCTTCCGCCAGGAACGCGTCTCGAAGAAGGACGCCCATTTCCAATGCTACGGAGAGGACAAGGGCAAGCTCGACGGCTACAAGAAGATCTCCAAGTGGAGCCACTAGTCCTTGCGCATCACGCTGGTCTATCGAGGCCGGTACCACGTCCGCGAGGCCCTGGATCTCGAGACGCTCGCCCCGCTGGTGCGCCGGGCCGGCCATGAGCTGACCTTCGTCCACGACCCCGACCTTTTCGGCGTCACGGATAACGTCCTCCAGGCCCCGGCCTTGGCCGAACGGCTCTCGGACGAGGCGGGGGTCGTCGAGCGGATCGTCGGCTCGGACCCGGACGCGGTCCTCTTCTCGGTCCTGCCGAGCACGTTCGCGTGGTGCGGGCGCGTGGCCGCCGAGGTGCGCGAGCGGACCGGCGCCCCGAACGTCTTCTTCGGCCTGCATCCGTCGCTCACCCCGCGGCGCGCCTTGGCCGACCCCGGCGCCGATTACGTCGTCGAGGGCGAGATCGAGGGCGTCGCCCTCGACCTGCTCGGGGCCGTCGAGGGCGGCCAAGGCTTCGACGAGGTCGGGAACCTCTGGCGGCGGGGCCGGGACGGCGCCCCGCAGTTCACGTTCCGCGCCCCGCTCGTGGATCTTGACGCACTGCCCCTGCCGGACAAGGACCTTTTCGCCCCCGGCGTGGACCACCATTACAGCTACGCGGCCATGGTCAGCCGAGGGTGCCCGTTCCAGTGCACCTTCTGCGAGGAAACCTGCTCGAAGCAGCTCTACAGCGGCCGCTACTTCCGCCGTAAACGCGTCGACACGGTCATGCGCGAGCTGGCCGAGGGGCGACGGCGGTACCATTTCCGGGAGGTCATCTTCAAGGATTCCTACCTCTCCGGCGAAAAGGCGTGGCTGCGGGAGCTGATGGACCGGTACCGCCGCGAGATTCGCGTCCCCTTCAAGTGCTTCTGCACACTGACGGGGTTCGACGAGGAGACAGCCCGGCTCCTGAAGAAAGGCGGCTGCTACTCCATCGAGTTCGGCCTCCAGACGTGGAACGACCGCCTGCGCCGGGAGGTGCTCGGGCGGCGGGAGACGGCAGCCGACGCATTCCGGGCCCTGGCCCACTGCGACCGCCACCGCCTCTGGTACGACATCGACCACATGTTCAACCTGCCGACCGAGACGCCGGAGGACCATGCCCTGGGCGTCGCATGCTACGGGCGGTTGAAGTTCCTCGGCCGCGTCAAGGTCCATTACCTGGTGTACCTGCCGGGGGCGCCCATCGTCGAGCACGCCCTGGCCGCAGGCGACCTGCCGTCCGACGCCGCTCGGCACATCGAGGACGGCCTCGAGACGGATTTCTACGACCCGGCGGACGACGGCGACCCGGCCCGGCGTCGGCTCGTGGCCGGCTACGCCACCCTCTACAAGCTCCTGCCGATGCTCCCGGAGGCCGCAGTGCGCCGGCTACACCGCCCCGGGCGGCTGGAGCGGCTGGGACGGCTGCCGAAGACCGTCGTCGCCCTGCTCCAGGGCTTCAATGCTCTGCGGTGCGGCGACCTGCGGTTCCTGGCCTATCTCCAGACGTATCCGCGAAAGGTCCTGGCGGCCCTGGCGCGGGCCTGACGGCAAAGGTGAGGCGAACGCATGGACCTCGGAAACAAGCTGAGGCTCGGCCTGGCCTGGGCCCGGTACAAGCTGACCGGCCGCCGCATCCCCGTGGCCGTCGCCTGGCTCATCACGGGCCGCTGCAACCTCCACTGCGCCTACTGCAAGTGGAAGGACCAGCGGACCGTCCAAGAGCTCGACACCCCCGCCGTCAAGGACATGATCGACCAGATGGCCGAGGCCGGCGTCCGCGTCGTCTCCTTCACCGGCGGCGAGCCGCTCGTGCGCGAGGACATGGGCGAGATCGTCCACTATGTCAAGGACAAGGGCCTCGTCTGCAAGCTGAACACGAACGGCCTGCTCGTCCCGAAACGGATCGAGGAATTCAGGACCCTGGACCTACTCCAGGTCAGCATGGACGGCCCGCCCTCCCGCCAAGACGCCCTGCGGGGGCGCGGCACGAGCGAACGAGCCATGCGGGCCGTCGAGCTCGCCCGCGAAGCCGGCATTCGAACGCAGGTCATCACGTGCCTGACGCGCGAGAACGTCGAGCACTTGGGCGACGTCCTCGACTACGGTCTCGAGCACGACGTCGCCTTCTGCTTCCAGCTCCTGACGGCCAAGACCCTCGACGCCGAGTCCACGGACCGGTCCGTGCCAAGCCGCGAGGCGCTGCGGGCTGCCCTTGAACGCCTGCGCGAGATCAAGACCTCGGGCGAGCCGCGGGCCCGGGCCATCGGCAGCAAGAGGAGCGAGCTGGACTACTACCTCGACCTCCTCCAAAGCGGGCCGCGCGGCTGCGACTGCGTCCTCGTCACAGCTACCATGATGCCCGACGGCAAGCTCATCTTCTGCGGCAGCGCAAACGAGTGCGACAGCCACGACGCCGTCGAGCTGGGCTTCGCAGAGGCCTTCTCGCGGCTCTCGATCCCGGACTGCGACGGATGCGTCTGCGTCGGCAAGCTCCGCCTCTCGAAGGTCTACCAGACGGACGTGACCGTCATCCGCGAGTTCCTCGGCTGGTAGGAGGCCCGTCCCAACCGCATGCCAACCGCTGACACCCAATCCGCCCGTCGCACCGTCGTCCTCGTCAACCCGCGGGCGACGTACGTCGACGAGATCGCCCAGAAGTGCTACCCGCCGATGCACCTGCTGTACCTGGCGGCAGCGCTGGAGGCGGGGGGCTTCGAGCCGGTCGTCCTCGACGCCAACGCCTTCGGCATGACCGACGACGAGATCGCGGCAGCCATCCGCGACGCCCTGCCGCTGGCCGTCGGCTTCAGCCTCTACTCCGACATCCTTCGCCAAGTCCGCGACATGACGCGCATGGCCCGGGCCGCGGCGCCGGAAGCGGCAATCGTCCTGGGCGGCCCCCACGTCAACGCCGTCCCCACGGAAACCCTCGAGCAGTTCCCAGAGGCCGACTACGTCCTCTGCGGCGAAGCCGAGACCGCCCTCGTGGCTCTTTGCCGCGCGCTCGAGGAGGGCGGCCGGGGCGTCGAGACGGTGCCGGGGCTCTTGCGGCGTGGGCCGGAGGGCCAGATTCTGGAGGGGCCCTGCGCGGACTTCCCGGACCTCGAGCACGTCCCCCGCCCGGCGCGAAAGCTCGTCAAGCGGGCCTACGACGAGGGCCGATACTACTCGATCATGGTCCGGGCCCGGCCCGTCGACACGCTCTTTACGAGCCGCGGGTGCCCCTTCCGATGCGGCTTCTGCTACAATTTCCGCCAGAAATACCGCTGGCGCACGCCGGAGGACGTCTTGGATGAGTTGGTCCGCATCCGCGAGCGGGGCATCCGCGACGTCGAGATCTGCGACGACACCTTCACGGGCCACGTGCCCCGGGCCCTCAAGATCTTCGACCTCATCCTCGACGAGAAGCTCGACATCAGCTTCCGCATCAAGAGCCGCGTTGACGTCTTCACGGAACAGCTGGCCGCGAAGGCGAGGCAGGCGGGGGTCTACCTGGTGGCCTTCGGCATGGAGTCGGGCTCCCAGCGGATGCTCGACGCCATGAACAAGCAAACCACCGTCGAGCAGAACGCCCGGGCCCTCGACCTCTGCCGCCGCTACCGCATGCTCAGCCACTCGAGCTGGATCGTCGGCTACCCCGGCGAGACACCCGAGACGGTGGCCGAGACGCTCGACTTCATACGGACGGTGAAGCCGAGCACGGTCAATCTGGCGGTGCTCCGCCCCTATCCGGAGACGGCGGCGTTCCGCACGGCCGCCGACGAGGGAATGCTGGTGGGCGACTGGCACCCCGACGCCAACGCGATGCCTTGGGTCCGGTTGCCCTGGGCCCCGCGGCGCGAGGTATTCGAGGACGTCGTCCAGCAGATGAAGCGCAAGATCTACTTCACGCCGCACTACGCCGCGGCGTTCGCGGGACAGATTCTCCGGGGGGCGAACTGGAAGCTCGCGGCCTACGCCTGGCAGGAGTTCCTGAAGACGGTCGGCCTGCGGAAACGCTGATCAGCCGCCCGGGTCGGCCCCGTAGGGCGGCCGGCGGGGCACGTAGTAGTGGGTCTTGAGCCAGGCGGACAGACGCAGACCCAGCAGCCGGTGGCCGCGCGGCGTGGGGTGGAAACGATCGAGAAACAGGGCCACGTCCACCTTGCCCCAGCCTCGCGTCATCTCCGGCACCTCAAACAGCGGAAGGGCGTGTTCCCGCCGGAGTGTCCGAAGGATGGTGTGGTAGAGGGCAACCTGCTCGTCGTAGATGTCGTCCTGCCCACCCCCCCGCGATCCGATGTAGGGTAGCGAAAGCAGCACCAGCCGGGCCCCGTCGGCGTCGCACAGGCGAGAGAGCTCCAGCAGATTCCGCTCGTATTCGGCCGGCGGGCACCGCATCGACAACGGGGCCCGGGGCGGGGTCTGCAGACCCAGGCCCTGCCGCATCCAACCCCGGAGCGTCCGGTAGGAGCCGAGTTGCGAAAGCCGCTCGTCGACCTTCTTCGTCCCGTTCGGGCGGCTCCGGCGCAAGAGCTCGCTGTCCGGCCAGCGAAACTTGCGGAGCAGGTCGTTCGCCCCCGCCATGACAGTCACAAGGTCGGACCGCAACGCGCGGCCGCGCAGGCGATAGTACTCGAGCATTTGCGTCGAGGTGTAGCCGGTCACCCCCGCGCTTATCACCTCGAACCGCCAAGGGGCCAAGTCCGGGTCCGCCGCCAGCGCCGCCTCCAGCACGGCGTGGTAGGTTTCTCCCAGGTTGACCTGGTAGCCGAAGGTGCTCGAGTCGCCCAGGCACAGGATGCGGAAGGTGCCGGGCGCCTTCTCGGCCGGGTACGGCTCGTCCCGCAGGCCCACGGCATTGATGGTGATGGTTACGGTGCGCCCGGCGTCGCGGTCGGTCATGCGGGTCTCGGCCCCCGGCCGGGGCGACCAGAGCAGATACGGGTCCTCCTGCATGAAGGGATAGGCGACGTCGTTCTCGCCTTGGCGGATATAGAAGGCGAAGGGTGGATTGGGCGGCGGGGCCGAGCGGGTTATCCAGAGGGCCAGCTCCGCGCCGCCCAGGAAGACGAAGATGCTCAGGACCGGCAGCAGCCGCTTCGCCCCGCGCCCGAAGCGAGGCCTGCGCTCCCCGGGCGGCCGCGTCCCTTCAGGAGTCTCGGTGCCGGTCGGTGCCATGGCGAAGCGGGGGGCCTCAGTGCGTGTCGTAAAGGAACGGGGCCAGACCCGTCCCGGTCACGAGGATCAACACGCCGAACAGAAAGAGCACGAGGAAAATCGGCAGGAGCCACCACAGCTTGTGCTGCCAGAGGAAGGACCCGAACTCGCGCAGGAGGCCGGGCTCGCGGGGCTCCGGCGGCTCGGGGGAAGCCTTCGTCGGTCGCTCGGCCCTCTTCACCATCACCCACTCCCGGGGCCGCGCCCCGCCCGACGCAACCCCGCGTGGCCATAGGACTATACGGACAAACCCCCCCGAAGTCACGACGGATTCGCCGGATTTTCGACCCGGAGGGGGTGCCGACGCCGCAACGCTTCGAACCGATACGTGGCTTCGACCCTATCCAGGTCGGTCCCCGGCAAGGCCGTGTTGCGGATGGCGGAAACGCGCCCTGCGACGGCCAGCTTCCTCTCCAACCGCACAACGTAGATATCCTCCCATCGGACCCCCAGGCCAGCCGTGAACGACTCGCCCAAGGCCAGGACCCAGGACGGTCGGGTAAGGAAAGCATGGATTTCGGCATCCGTTTCGATCCCGGGGGCAAGCGGCCGAAATCCGTGCCGGCGGCGTCCCGAATGCCGTAAAGGGGACCTTCGTCGGTCTCGCCGACCACGTCCAGGTAACCTCGCGGGTTACTGTGGAAGGCGACCTCCTCGGAGTGGATACGGTGGCGAGGCGGTCCGAACAACCGAAGCGCCACCTCGAGGGCCCCCCAGGCTCGCGACCAAGGCCAGCGCTACCGCCGCCAGCCGGAACCCCCATCGCCGCCCCTTCGGCTCCGTGTACGCCCTGCGGTCCTTCCGTCGATTCGCCTTGGTCTTCCTGCGTCGCGTCATGCTCACCTCGGCCGCCCGTCCGGGTCGTCGAGGAGTCCTAGCACCGTTTCCCGCACCTCCTCCACACTGATCCGCTGCATGCAGACGTTGTTTCGGCAGATGGAGTCCCGGTTGTTGTAGGCGCTGACACACGGGCTGCACGGGATTCCCTTGTAGAGGACCGTCGCGTGCGGTGAGAGCGGCCCGAACACGCGCGGCGTCTCAGGGCCGAAGAGGACCACCGCACGCACGGGCGTCAGGGCGATGAACTGCCCCGGGCCCGAGTCGTTCGTCACCAGCACCGCCGCCTCGCCATAGAGAACCAGCAGCTCCCTGAGCGTCGTCCGGCCGGCCAGCGAGAAGCAGCGCGGCGAGTCGACCGCCGCCGCCAGCGACTCGGCCTCTGTTGCTTGGGCGGGCGAGCCCGTGAACGCGATGCGCACGTCTGCCCGGGCCGCCAGCACCGCCTTCGCCAGGGCCACATACCTCTCCTCCGGCCATCGCCGGAGCGGCATCAGGTCCGAGGCGTTGGCATTGAGGAGCACGAGCGGCCGGAAGTCCTCCGTCGCCGCCATCTCTGCCACCACCGCCCGCACCGTCTCCCGCTCCGCCTCGGTCGGGACAAACGGCGAGGGCGGGCCGGGCGGATCGGGCGCATCGCGGTCCAGGGCCGGCAGGATCGAGGCGTCCGCCCAGACGGCCTCGATCATCGTCTCGAAGAGGCGACTGGCGTGAACCTGCGGATTGTGCACCAGCCGGTGCGTCAGAAGGTCGCCCCGGTACGGACCGCCCGAGGCCCGGCTGTCGAGCCCCACCCGTCGCGGGGCCCCCGCCAGGTACGACACGACCGCCGAGGCCCGTGCGAAGAACTCAAAATCGACGACGGCGTCGATGCCGAGGCGACGAATGCGGCCCAAGGCCCGCAGCATCCCCCCCGTGAACCGGGCGAAGCCCTCCGTGGGCACGGTCAGGACGTTCTCGGGAGGCACGACGTCGAGGACGTCAAGGACGAACCGGTTCGGCTCGAAGACGAGGACGTAAAGGTTCTCGCGTCCGACCACTTCGGCCGCCCGCGCGAGGGCCCGCCACGCCAGGACCGTGGCCCCCTGCTCGGCGAGCTTGACGACCAGGAGCCGCCTCACCTGGCCACCCGGCGGCCGGCGCACGCACCGCCGGAGCCGCTCGAAGAGCGTCAGGGCAGCACAAGTGGGTACGCCGATCCACCGATCGAGCCGCCGCATCGTGTCTGCGTGCATGAAGCGATCCCGCTTGCCGGACGTGCCCCTGCCTTCCGCGAGAAGCTTAGCCGCGGGGACCGTCTCGGGCAAGGGAAGAACCGGGCAAGGGACCGCCCACTCCAGCGGCGGCAGCTCCATCGTCTGCGACCAAGCGGTCCCGTAGGCACCCGTGCACGTCTCGGCGAGCCGGTCGCCTTCGATCTTCAGGTCCGAGGCGTCGACGACAGGCCGGGCCCGGGTCGTCTGTTCGGCGAAGCCGCTCGTGTGGGCCAGGCGTCCGTCCTCGACGGCGAGGAACTGGAGCAGCCGCCCCTCGGTCCCACCCTCCTGGATCGCCGCCTTCTCGATCTGCAGGATGTGCGTCGCCGGGGGCATCCAGGCGGACGGACGCTGGATGATTGAGACCTTCCCGCTCCGGGGAACGGGCTTCCCGAAGGTGCCGAGGCGCGAGGCAACGGTGCCCCGGAGCCATCCGCCCGGGGATGGCGGTCTTCGCTACACAAGGCACACGCGTTTGACGGAAGGCGGTTTCTGGTGTATCTTCATCCTAGACTGCGCGCAGGATGGGGGGCCGGGACGCCCGGGAGGGGCGTGACCCGGAACCATCCGACGTGCCGCCCCGGCTTCGGGGCCGGCGGGGGGATCCGAGAGCCCATTCGAACAGGCTCCAAGCAGAGGGGGG
>CAYWVR010000013.1:0-89560 GCA_964461715.1 uncultured Anaerolineales bacterium | reverse complement strand
GTCTCGATCGCGTGCTCGCGCGTTTCGTAGGCCTCGATGAGCTGGACGAGCGTCTCGAGGTAGACCTCCTGGCCCTTCGTGAGGCGCCCCGCGGCCATGAGCCGGTCGACCATCTCGAGCGTGTTCTCGTACTGGACGTCGTCGGCGATGGCCTGGGGCGCCAGGAGCCGGACGAGGTCCTCGAAGCGCCGCGGCAGCCGGCGGGGCCGTGCATGTCGGGTCGTGGGCATGGCTATTCCTTCCACCTCTCGGCGTCGTACTCGGCGTGCGCAAGGACCGCCCGCACGTTCACGAGCGCGTAATCGTATCGGACCCGCGCGACCAGGCGATACTTGTTGCCGCCGATGTTGAAAACGACCATCGTCTCTCCTACCCTCGTTCGGACCAAGTCGGCGTGCGGGTACGTCTGCCGGATGGCCTGAAAACTCTCCCACCGGGCCGCCGTCGCGGTCTTATACCAGAGCCGCAAGGGTTTTTCGGCGTCCGGGTGGCGCCGCCAGAACTCCCGCAACGGTTTCAGGCTGATGACCCGCACTGTGACATTTTGTCTCAGTCTTCATCCGAAGTCAAGGCGGAAACGGCCAAGGCGGCGGCTTCATCGCCACGCGCTACCCGGACGAGCGGGCCCTCGGCCTCGGACCCGAGCGGCAGGACGCCGCCCGCGACGCGTTCGTCGCGTTCGGGGCGTAAGCGGTTGAGGAAGCGCGGGTTACGCGCACGGCGAAACCTCGCCGGCCGCGGATTAGGCCATTGACCCGCCCCCCGAGCGCGAGTACGATGGCTCGCGTTCCGGGAGCCGCACGGGGATTCCATGCCCATGACGGGCCTCGAGGCCGAAGCCTGCCGCGCCGCGACGTCGCGCCCGCGCTCTCGCCGCCCCTCGAAGGGGTGGTCGTTGCCCAAGGCCGACCTGCCGGAGCGCTGCGTCCAGGGGTTCGTGGCCCTGGTGTTCGCGGCGGCCCTGGGGCTGGGCGTGTACCTGACACCCGATGCCGGCGGCGTGAACACGCACACCCAGCTTGGCCTGCCCCCCTGCGGGATGCTGGCCGTGACGGGCCACCCGTGCCCGACCTGCGGGGTGACGACGGCCTTTGCCCTGGCCGCCCATGGCCGCGTGGTCGAGGCGTTCGTCACGCAGCCATTCGGTCTGACGTGCTTCCTGGTGTGCCTGGGGGGCCTGCTGGCGACGGGGGCCACGCTGGCCACGGGACGAAGCTGGGTGCCCCTGCTGACGATGACCAACATCCTTGCCGCATGCGTCATTCTCTCTCTTATTCTCCTGATTTCCTGGGCGTACAAATGGTCGGTGACGTAACAGCGGGCCGTCGCGGGTCCGCGAAAGGAAGGAGGGCGCCGAATATGCGACGAGCGGCGCTGGTGGTGCTGGCCGGGGTGATGGTGCTCGCGGTCGGCGGATGCGGGGCGTGGATTTATCACCTGATCGGCAAACCCAGGGAGTACGAGGACGTCCCCGCCGAGTACGCGCTCGAGGCCGACCGCCTCGTCATCGTGCCCTACGCGGGCACGGACATCCTTTTCTCGTACCCGACCGTGTCGATCGAGCTGAGCCACGAGATCGTCTACGCCCTGGCGTCGGTCCCGGCCCTGAAGACGCGGGTCCGGCAGGTCGAGCATCCCGTGACGGTCGTCAAGTGGCAGGAATCGAACCTGGACTGGGCGAACCTGTCGCTGGAGGAGATCGGGAAGCGGTTCCACGCCGACGCGGTCCTCTACGTCGAGCTCCAGCGGTACACGATGATCGAGGAGCGCTCGGCGAACCTCTACCGTGGCCGGGCCGTCGCGCGCGTCCAGGTGGCCCGCCCCGGCGCCGACCACAACCCCGTCTACGAGACCACCGTCGACGTCACCTATCCCCCGAACCGGCCGGTCGGCGTGCTCGAGACGAGCGAGGCCATCATCCGGCGCCACACGAACGTCCTGCTGGCCGAGGCGATCGTCAACAAGTTCCACGACCGCCGCGTCGAGGTGAAAGGGGGCGCCCCATGAGCCGCACCGCGAACGTTCTGATCGCCGCGGCCCTGGCCGTCGGAGGATGCAACGCGGCCGCCTACATGCTGCACCAGGGGGTCAAGGTCTTCGGCCCGGAGGCGAAGGTCGAGGCCGAGTTTCCGCTCGCACACAGGAGCGTCCTGGTGCTCGTGGACACGGCCGCGCCGACGCTCGGGTCGGAGTTCCCGCGGATGGAGATGGCCCTGGCCGACGGCATCGGCGAGGTCCTGGCCGAGAACCGGGGCTGCGGCCCGCGGGTCCCGGCGCGAAGCATCGAGAACGTCCGCCGCGCCGAGCCCGCGTTCGATCGCTGGGCGGTCGCCGAGGTCGGCCGGTACTTCAACGTCGATTACGTCGTGCACGTCGTCGTGCACGAGTTCCGCGTCCGCGAGACGGAGGTCTCGACGTATCTGGAGGGCTACGCCGAGACGACCCTGCGCGTCGTCTCGCCGCAGACCGGCGAGCAGGCCTGGCCGCCCATGGCCAGCGCCCGCCAGGTGACCGCCCGGACGCTGCCCGGCGACGAGATCATCGAGGACCCCGTCGAGCTGGAGCGGATCCTGACGGAGGGGTTGGCCGACAAGATCGCGCGGCACTTTTTCACGTACGAGGAGGACTCGCTGCCGCTGAGGCCGAAGGTGCGGTAGCGCCCCGGCCGCGGCGGTCAAAGGCGTTGACACCCCTTCGCGGCGGCCTCTATAATCGGCCTTTCCGGACACCGGACGGCGGAGCGACGGCATGCGGCACGGGACGGGGAAGACGTTGGCCGCGGCGCTGGCGATCGTGATCGGGGCCGCGGCCGCCGGCTGCGCGGGCGGGCTCGGAGTCGGGTACGAGCGCCGACGCATGGCCGTCGACCTGGCCGACGCCCTTCAGAGGGAGGCCCGGAAGGTCGACGACGAGGAATCGCGCGACCGGCTCGTCACGGGCCTCGCGCAGATGCGCGAGCTGCTCGTGGGCGAGGTCGAGATCAAGCCCCTCGAGGGGGGCGCCCCCGGCCCGGCCGCCCCGGCGCCCGAGGGCCAGGCGGCACTCGACTGGGTCCACATGTTCGAGCCCGAGAGCCTCGTCATCGGCTTCTTTACGCGGAGCCGGGACTTTGACGGGGCAGGGGGGCACGACGGCCTGGAGGTCCGTCTCCAGCCCGTCGACCGCTTCGGCGACCCGACCAAGGCCGTCGGATCGTACCGGATCGAGGTGTTCCAGTACCGCCGATACACGACCGAGAAGCGAGGAGGGCGGCTGGGGCACTGGTTCGTCGACGTGCTCGACGAGGAGGCCAACCGGCGGTACTACGACACGATCGACCGGTCGTACGTGTTCCCGCTCCTGTACGAGCGGGGCATCGAGTCCGGGACGCCCGTCATCGTGCAGGCGACGTTCTATCCGCCGGGAGACTTCCGCGAGAAGCTGATGGCCCAGCGGGTCATCAAGATCGGCGAGTGAGGACCGAGCAGACAGGGGAGACGAGCCGCATGCCGAGACGAGCCAGCGCGTGGATGCTCGTGGTCCTGGCGGCCGCGATGGTCGCCGGCTGCGAGATAAACCGCCGCAACTACGACCAGGTGAACCCGGGCATGGCCCCGGAGGACGTCGAGCGGATTCTCGGAGCGCCCCGCTACAAGTTTGCCGATGAATGGGTGTACACCCGCGACGACCCGCGGGACCTGACGAAGGTCACCGTCCACTTCGAGGATGAGGTCGTCGTCGGGAAGGCGTGGCAGAACCCCGAGAAACCGTGGGAGAACGATCGCGAAGGCCGGCGGCCCTGACGCCCCGCCGCCGGCGAAGCCGAAAGGAAGACCGATGCGAATGACCCTTTGGTCCGCGCTCGCCGTGGGGGCGGCGACCCTCGCCCTGGCCGGGTGCGCCTATCGCCCGCCCGCCCTGCACGACTGGTTCGAGCGGGTCGAGACCGGCATGACCCGCCAGGACGTCGTCGACATCCTCGGCGAGCCGACCCTCACCATCGAAAACGACCTGATGTACCTCTACGACGACCCGAACGACCCCGCCCGCTTCCGCTTCGTCCTCGACGAGGACGGGACCGTCCTGGAGAAGTACTTCGAGACGAAGTCCGAGCTGGCGGCCCGGGCCCGCGAGGCCGAGTCGACCATCCCCGCCTTCGGCCCGACCGAGGGCGAGGAACCCGACCGGGCCTACCCCGGCGGCCCGTTGCCCGGCTTTGGGAGCGGCGGCTGACGCAAGCCTTGGCGGCGAGAGGTAACTGCGGCGCGGCGTCCCCGGCCGACGCCGCGTCTTACTGCGCCTCGGCGGGCGCCAGGTGGAGCGGGCGGGTCGCCTCCAGACGCCGTCCGTCGAGCGTCGTGAACGTCGCCTCCAGGTGAAGCCGATCGGTCTCCGGTGGCCGGCCCCCCGGCCACGAGAGCTTCAGGACGTAGGCGTACTGGCCGAGGCCCGAGAGCCAGGTCTCGCGCATCTCATCCCGCGTGAAGGTCCACGTGTGGATCGGCTCGGGCCCGAGGCCCTCCCGGACGCGCCCCAGGCGAAGCTCCAGGCCCCCCACCCGCTTGACCGTGTCGCCCTCGGCGTCGAATGGTTCGAGGACGACCTTGAGCCGGTCGCGCCCGCGGCCCCCGTCCTCGGCCAGCCCCCCCGTGAACCGTCCGAATCGGACGCCGATCACCCGGAACGGGTCCTCCGGTCGCTCGGGGGCCGGCGCGGGCTCCGGCGGCGCCCCGGCCGCGCGCTCGCGGGCGGCAAGGAGCCGGTCCTCGAGTTCGCGGTTCCGCTGCATGAGGGCCTCGATTCTGTCCTCGGACGAGAGGGGCCGGCTCGCGCATCCGGCGGCGAGGACCGCGGCCGCGAGGCCGACCAGGACAAGTCGGGTGGACATGGTGCAGGTCTCCGATGCGAGCGGCGGGCCCGCCCCCACTCTAGGCCCGCCTTCGGCGCGTGTCAACGCCGCGCGCGGTTGTGACGCGACCCGCCGCACGCTATAATGCCGCCTCACCCGAGGGGAAGTTCATGCCCGAGCGGCTCGTTATCGGCGGCGTGAAGTACCTGAACGCCCGGCCGCTCGTCCACGGCCTGGCCGAGGCGCCGGACGTCGAGCTTCGGCTGGGGCCGCCCAGCGCCCTGCCGGAGCTGTTTCGGCGCGGGACGGTGGACGCGGCCCTGCTTCCGGCCATCGCGTACTATCGTCTGTCGGTCGACCCGGGCGAGCGGGCCCGGCCCCTCGGCGGTCGCCCCGCGCTGACCGCCGTGGTCGCCCTGCGCGTGGCGGCGATCACCTCGGATGGGCCGGTCGGCTCCGTCCGCCTTTTCGGCTACACGGACCTTGAGAAGGTGCGGCGGGTGCGCCTGGACCCGTCGAGCCGCACCTCGAACACGCTGGCCCGGCTGCTTCTGGGGGCGCGGCGGGGGCGGCATCCGCACTTCATCGTGCCTCGCCCGGGCGAGGAGCCCGACCCCGAGGCCCGCCCCCCCGACGCGGAGCTCCTGATTGGCGACCGGGGTCTCGCGGCGGACGCGAGCGGCGCGGCGTGGGAGTGGGACCTGGGCCTCGAGTGGAAGCGGGCGATGCATCGGCCCTTCGTCTACGCCTTCTGGGTGGCGCGGCCGGAGGCGCCGCTCGACCGGCTGACCGAGATCCTCAGCGCGGCCCGGGACCGCGGCCTGGCGGCCCGGGAGGCCATCGCCGACGAGGCTGCCCGGGAGATCGGCGTCCCGGCGGAGGTCGCGCGGCGGCATCTGCTGGAGCAGGTCGGATACGCGTTCGGGTCGAAGGAGCAGCAGGGCCTGCGGACCTTCTACGAGATGGCCCGCGACGAGGGGCTCGCCCCGGAGGGCGGCCGGCTCCGATTCCCGCGGGGCGAGGTCCCGCAGACGCGATGATGCCCGCCGGCGAAGCCCGTCTCCAGGCCGACGAGGCCCTCGCGTTGCTCGAAGGCGGCGATCTCCTGGACCTCGGCCGCCGGGCCGACGCCCTTGGCCGCCGCCTCCACCCCGAGCCGATCCGCACGTTCGCCATCGACCGCAACATCAACTTCACCAATGTCTGCACGTGCCGTTGCCTGTTCTGCGCGTTCTGGCGGCCGCCCGACGCTCCCGACGCGTACGTCCTGGGCGCCGACACCCTCCACGCCAAGGTCCGCGAGGCCGCCGACCTCGGGGCGACGCACGTCCTCCTGCAGGGCGGCCTGAACCCACGGTTGGACCTGGAGTGGCACGAGCGGATGCTGCGGGGCCTGAAGGAGCGATTCGACGTCACGCTCCACTGCTACAGCCCGCCCGAGGTCCGTGACCTTGCGCGGCGGGCGGGTCTTTCGGTGCGGCAGGTGCTCGAGCGTCTTCGCGCGGCGGGCCTCGACAGCCTGCCGGGCGGCGGGGCCGAGATCCTGGTCGACCGGGTCCGGCGGCTCGTCAGCCCCGAGAAGGGGTCTGCCGCCGACTGGCTCGACGTCATGCGGACCGCGCATGGGCTCGGCCTCCCGACGACCGCCACCATGGTCTTCGGCCACGTCGAGACGCCCGCCGAGCGCGTCGAGCACCTCGCCCGCATCCGCGACCTCCAGGACGCGACGGGCGGCTTCCAGTCCTTCATCCCCTGGCCCTTTCGGCCGGGGTGGACGCGGCTTGCCGAGAGCGGGCTTCTGCCGCCCGACTGGCATCCCGTCGCCGGCGTCGAATATCTGCGGATGGTGGCCGTGGCGCGGCTCTTCCTGGACAACGTGCCGAACCTCCAGGCCTCGTGGGTCACGATGGGGCCCGCCGTCGGGCAGGTCGCCCTCGGCTTCGGGGCCAACGACCTGGGGTCGACGATGATCGAGGAGAACGTCGTCGCGGCGGCGGGGTGCGTCCACCGGCTGGGGGCGGAGGCCCTGCGGCGGATGATCCGGACGGCCGGATTCGAGCCGCACCGCCGGGATTGCCATTATCATCTCATTGCCGACTAGCCGATAAAACTTCCGGTACGGGACCCAAGTGCGAGTGCGCCCATGCCGGATATGGAACCCATCATCGAGATTGCCCGGGGGATTCTGGTCGGCCGGTCGCCCCTCGGGCGCGAGGACACCTTCCTTTTCGATCACTCGCGGCGCGTCATGCGCGTGGCCGATCGCCTGGCCCGATGCGAGGAGACGGCCGACTGGCGCGTCGACCGCTTCGCCCTCCAGGTGGCGGCCATGTTCCACCAGGCGGCGACCGTCCGCCTGGACGAGGAACGTCGCACCAGCACCGTCTACGCCGCCGCCACCATGAGCGCCGAGGACGTCAAGGAATACAGCGCCGAGTTGGCCGGCGACCGGCTGCGAGGCTTGGTGCCGACACGACAGCTGGAGCTCGTACAGGAGATCATTCGCCGCACCCACGATTCCACCATCGAGATCAACGAGACGAAGGTCCTCTCCGACGCCGACAGCCTCGACGACATCGGGGCCCTCGGCGTGTGGCGGGACCTCCGGCGCTACGTCCTCGATGGCCGCGCGATCCAGGAGGCCACGCGGGCCTGGCAACGGCGCGAGGAGTACGGCTACTGGGACGCTCGCGTCCGGGACGTCTTCCATCTCGACACCGCCCGCCGCTTGGCCGAGGCCCGCCTGGCGGGGGCCCGGGCCTTCATGCAGCAGTTGGCCGCCGAGCGCGACGGCGCCGACATAGCCGTCCGCGAGGAGGAGGCGTCCGAGTGACTGCCGACGCCCGCCCCGCCGTCATCTTGGGCAGCGGTCTGTGGCATGTCCTGGCGGGCGACCGGGGCCTGAATCTCGGCGACGGCCGGTCCCGGGACACCCCCTTCGGTCCCTCGCGCCCCATCTTCGAGACCGCCCTTCCGGGCGACCGGCCCGTCCTGCTCATGACGCGCCACGGGGAGGGCGGCTATGAGGCCGGGGCCTGGGCCGTCAACTACCGGGCCAACCTCTGGGCCCTCAAACAGCGCGGGGCGGCCTATGTCCTGGCGACGGCGGCATGCGGCGGGATCGACCCGGCCCTGGAGGTCGGCACGTTCGTCGTCCCGCACGACCTGCTCGATTTCACCACCGCCCGGGCCAAGACCTTCTTCGAGACGAGCGGCCTGGGGGTGCTCAGGCACAGCGCCCCGTTCTGCCCGTTGCTCCGGGAGGCGCTCGTCGCGGCGCTCGAGGAGCGCGAGGAGCCGCACGCGGCCGAGGGCGTCTACGTGACGACCGACGGGCCGCGCCTCGAGACGCCCGCCGAGATCCGCGCGTTCGCGACCCTCGGCGGGACGGTGGTGGGCATGACGCTGGCGCCGGAGTTCGCCTTGGCACGGGAGCTGGAGCTTTGCTACGCCGGCCTCGCGTGGGTCGTCAACCCCGCCGAGGGCGTCGTGGCGCGGCCCCACCGGCCGGGCGTCCTCTTCGAGGGCATGGCCACCGAGGAGGAGCTCGACCGGGCCGATCGCGCGGCGGAGCGGATGCCCGAGATTCTGGCCGCGGTGATCGCCCGAGTCGACGCCGACCGTCCCTGCCACTGCCGCCGGGCGATGGAACGGTACCGTCGGCGCGGCGAGATCGGGGCGGATTTCCGGACGTGGATCGACGTCTAGGTTGGGGGGCATGCCCACGCCGTATCGCGTGGCCATGCGCCGCATCTCGCGGCGGGCCGCATCTACCCCTTCCGATAGGCGGGATCGTCGACGTAGACCCGCCGCCCCTCCAGCCGCAGCCTTCCCTCGGCAAAGAGCCGGATGGCCTCCGGGTACGCGATGCACTCCTCCCGGAAGACCCGGGCCGCCACCTCGTCGGGCGTGTCCTCGGCGTAGACGGGCGCCGGCCGCTGGAGGACGATGGGCCCGGCGTCGTAGGCGTCGTTGGTGGCGAAGTGGACCGTACACCCCGACACCTTACACCCGTGGGCGACGACCGCCTCGTGCACGTGGTGGCCGTACATGCCCTTGCCGCCGAACGAGGGCAGCAGGGCCGGGTGGATGTTCATCGTGCGGCCGACGTAGCGGTCGGGGATGATCCAGAAGGAGAGGAACCCCGCCAGGCACACTAAGCCCACCTCCGCCTCGTCGAGGGCCGCCGTGATCGCCTCGGAGAACGCTTCGGTGGAAGCGAAATCCCGCCGGGCGAGGATGCGGCACGGGACGCCGGCCGTCTCGGCCACCTCGATGCCGCGGATGCCGGGACGCGACGCGAGGACCGTGGCGACCTCGGCGTCGAGGGTACCCTCGTCGACCCGCCGCAGCAGGTTCTCGAGGGTGGTCCCCCCGCCGGAGAGCAGCACGCCCAGCCGCAGCCGCTTCGCCATGGTCGAGTCTCCCGCCCGGAATCGCCCACGAGCGTACCCTTCCCGCCGCGCCTGTCAAGCGCGCTGTGCCTCGTCGGTGCTCGCCGCACCCTCTGCGATCACGGGGCAGAAAGCGGCCAGGGCCGCCGACTGCACGGCGACGAATGGCATGCTCAGCAGGATTTGCCCGCAGGCCGCGGTCACCCACGCGGAGGTAGACCCAGATATGATGCGAGTCGCCGAAGAGGAGATCGTGGACGAAGTACCGCAGCGCCGAGAGGGCCACCAGGCCCAGCCCGACGAGCGCGGTCCCGCGTCGCATGGCGGTCCTCTTTGCGGGGGCGTTTACGCCACGATCTCCGTCCCGACGCCGCGGTCGGTGTAGATCTCCAGCAGCAGCGAATGGGGGACGTGACCGCTGATGATGTGGGCCTTGCGGACGCCGCCCTTGATGGCCCCGGTCAGGCACGCCACCTTGGGGATCATCCCGCCCGTGATCACGCCCTCCTCGAGGAGGCGCCGGACCTCGGCTTCCGTCAGGTGCGAGACGAGGCTGCCTTCGTCGTCGGGGCGGGCCCGGATGCCGTGCGTGTCGGAGACGTTGACGAGCTTCTCGGCCTGCAGGGCCCGGGCGACGGCCGAAGCGGCCTCGTCGGCGTTGCAATTGAGCCGTTGCCCCCTCGGCCCCAGTCCGATCGGGGCGACCACCGGGACGGCCCCGAGGTCGCACAGGTCGCGAATGAGGATCGCGTTGACCTCGACCACCTTGCCCACGAGCCCCAGGTCCTCGCGCAGGGGCTGGGCCTTCAAGGGGCACCGGCTCTTCGACGTCAGGCCCTCGGCTCGAACCCCCGCCCCCTCCAGCAGGCTCGCGATCTGCTTGTTGATGTCGTCGGCAAGGACCTCCTCGACGATGCGCATCTCGTCGGGACCCGTCCACCGCAGCCCGTCCACCCACCTCGGCTCCAGGCCCGCCTCTTCCATAGCGCGGCTGATGGCCTTGCCGCCGCCGTGCACGACGACCGGATGGATGCCCACGGCCCGCATGAAGGCGACGTCGGTGCACACGGCGGCCAGGTCGGCGGGGACGTCCATGATCGATCCGCCGAGCTTGACGACGACGATGCGGTTGTGGAAGCGGCGGATGTAGGGCAGGGCCTCGATGAGCACCCTGGCCTTGGCGATGGCGTCCTGCATGGCGGTCCCCTTAGCGCATTGAGGCGGCGTCGAGGGTACGAGCGACGACCGGCCCGAGCGCCGCGCCGGTCCACCGGATCACCCGAGCCTCGCCCGGCAGCAAGTTGAAGAAGCTGTCCTCGAATCGGCCGTCCTCCCCCTCGGCCTCCAGGGCTACGGCCAGGGCAACGTTCCGCGCCCGGACCCGCACGGCGTTCTCCCCCTCCGGCGCAAGCTCGAGCCCCGGGTCGGGCAGGGCGACCCGGACCGGTGCGACGGGCAGAACGAGCGCCCGGCTCCAGGGCTCGGCGGCCCCCGGGTCGCGAAGCGCTGCGGCCACGTAGACCTCCTCGGGCCGGGCGCCGAGGTCGTCCCACACAATCCGCGCCGCCCGGGCAGTCGTGCCCGGCCGGAGCGTCACCCGCCGGGCCGCGTTCTCGAGCTCCGCCCCGTCCCACCGGAGGACCTGCCACGCGACCTCGGCCTCGCGTGGCTCGGCGCCGAAATCGGCCGTCGCCCAGAACGTCGCGCCCGTCTCGTCCGCAAGGCCGCTGACCAGGAGCGGGGCGTAGAAGCGACGGGCGGCGTAGTGGAGCGCCTTCCAACGGCCGTGGTAGTCGAGGCTCGACCAGCTCGCCACCGGCCAGCAGTCGTTCGCCTGCCAGTAGAGCGTGCCCATCGTGCGGGGGGCGGCGCGGCGGAAGTGCTCGACCCCGAGCCGCAACGTCCGGGCCTGGTAGACCTGCGAGAGATAGACGAGGGCTGCGAAGTCGCGCGGCTCGCCGGCCCAGGTCCGCAGCGCCTCGAGGATCTTTGCGTTCCCGTCCTTCGACCGCTGGTGATGGAGCATGGCGGGCGAATCGATCCGCATCGCGTCAACGGGGAGGGCGGCCCGGAGCGTCGCGAGCGGCGGGAAGCTCTGAAACCCGAACTCGCTGGCGAACCGGGCCCCGCTCTCGATGTATGTCCGCCCGTCCAGCGACCCGAACCAGACGCTCCAGACGTGACAGTCGCCCGATGCTTCGCCCCGCGCGTCGCCGCGCTCATGGGAGTCGGTCGAGTGTGGCGAGGACGGGATGTAGGGCCGGCGGCGGTCGTGCTCCGCGACGACGGCCGGGAGCATCTCGTGGAAGAGGCGAAGGTATCCCTGCCACACGCGCGGCGGGCAAGCGTCCTTCCATCCCCAGAAGTGCCAGCCCTCCTCGCACTCGTTGTTCCCGCACCAGAGGGCCAGCGACGTGTGCCGCCGCAGCCGCCGCACAACCCACTCGGCTTCGGCCCGGGCCCCGGCGAGGAACGCGTCGTCGTCGCCGGGGTAAAGGGCACAGGCGTACATGAAATCCTGCCAGACGAGCAGGCCCATCTCGTCGCACAGATGATAGAAGGCCGGGTCCTCGTAGAACCCGCCGCCCCAGACGCGGAGCATGTTCATGCCGGCGTCGCGACCGTCGGCCAGGAGGCGGCGATACCGCCCGGGCGTCATGCGCGTCGGCAGGGCGTCGGCGGGGACCCAGTTGGCCCCTTTCGCGAAAAAGTCCACGCCGTTGGCGCGGAAGTGGAACGATTCGCCCCACTCATCCGGCTCGCGGACCAGCTCCAGCCGCCGGATGCCTACGCGCACCGACGTTCGGTCGACGAGGGCTTCGCCGTCGACGAGCCGTGCGTCCAGCCCGTAGAGCGGCTGGGCCCCGAGGCCCGCGGGCCACCAGAGTGCGGCCCGGGCCAGGGCGATGCGGGCCGTGGCCCGGCCGTCCTCGACCGGCACGCGGACGCGGCCGACCTCGTCGCCCTCGGGTGACGTCGCGACACATTCGAGCGCGAGCCCTTCCGGCCGCGGCCCGCCGACCTCCACCGAGAGGCCCAGCGTCCCCGCCCCGTTCTCGCCCGGTTCGCCCCACGCGTCGAGCCCCGCGATACGGGCGCGCGGCACGATCTCCAGGCGCACCGGCCGCCACAGGCCGACGCAGACGAGCTGCGGCCCCCAGTCCCAGCCGAAGTGGCACTGGGCCTTGCGCACGAACCCGCGGTGCGGCTTGCTCTGGGTCGTCTGCGGCAAGTCGAACCCGTAGGCGGCGGCCGCTTCGTCGGCCTTGGCCTCGGCCGAATCGAACCGGACGACCAGCTCATTCTTCCCCGCGGCCAGGGCGTCCGTCACGTCGAACCGCCACGGGCGGAACATGTTGTCCGCCGTGCCGACGGGGCGGCCGTTCAAGGTGATCGTGGCGAAGGTGTCGAGGCCCTCGAACACGAGGGCCGCCCGCGCGTCCGGTCCGGGGAGCTCGGGCGCCTCGAAGACGATGCGGTACTCCCAGGCCGCCTGACCGACCCACTGCACCCGGTCCTCGTTGGTGCCGTAGAACGGGTCGGGGATGTGGCCGGCGACCAGGAGGTCGGCCTGAACGCTCCCCGGGACGGTGGCAGGGATGGGTTCGACATTCTTGGCGTCGGCCTGGCGGAGGGTCCAGCCCGCGCAGAGATCGAGTCGTGTAATCTGCATCGGCGGCCCTGGATGCGTTGCCCCCTCGCGTCGGCCGCCCATTGTAACGGCCCGCCGCGGGCGTGCATCGGAGAAATCCGCGTCCCGCGCGGCGTCTGAGCGGCGCACGGCGCCCCGGCGCGCGCCGAGAAACCCGACATTCTCATCATCTCGAAGTCGGCCCCGCGCCGTCACTTGCGCGCCGCGCGCGCGGCTGGCGATCGCTCGAAAGCGGCGCAACACGCACCGCGCCGCCCAAGGGTGGAGGGCCTGAACGACCGGCCGACCGACGTCGGCCCCGGGCCGACCGGACCCGAGCAACGGGAGCCGTGCCGTGAGCCACGAACTCGAGCTGGACCTCGCACCGTTCGACGACCCGACCCTCGACGAGGCCTTCCTCCACCACCTTGTCTCGGAGGAGGCCCCCGCCCGCGCCCTGCACTTCGCCGGGCTCTGGGCCTATTACCGCAACGACCTCTCGCCGCTGGGCGCCGGCATCGTGGCCGGCGACGAGGACGCCGAGGCCTTCGCGCGTCCGTACATCCAGGCCCAGGAGTTCGGTCTTCCCGCTCGCATCACCGGCCGGTCGTACCTCGGCCACGGCGGCGCCGGCGTGCCGCACCCCGCCTTCCGCCGCAAGGAGATCGTCATCGAGAACGACGTGGGGTGGCGGGTCGACACGGGGGTCCATTTCCTGGCCGGCCGCCCGCCCGGGATGGAGAGCCTGGCCCGGCGGGCGGAGCAGGCCCGCCGCATCGAGGCCGCCCTGGCCGACGTCTGGGACGCCAGCGGCGGCATCGCCATGCTCCAGGAGATGGTCCTTTTGGGTGCAGTCTACGGCTTCGTCGACCTCGTGGTCCGGACGGGCGGCCTGGAGGGACCGGGCGTCGTTGTCGAGGCCGTCGAGGCCCCGCGCATCGTGCCCGTCCTCGAGGAGAACGATTACCGGCGGCTCCGCTACTGGGTCCAGGCCTTCACCCGCCAAGCCAACCGCGTTGCCGCGCCGGGGCCCATGGATCGGCTCTTCGGCGACGGCGTTACCCGCGCGGAGCACGTGACGGTCGTCGAGATCCTTGGCCCCCGCTGGTGGCAGCGTTACGAGGAGGGACGCCTCGTCGCCGAGGGTGAGAACCCCCTCGGCCGCGTGCCCGTCGTCCACGTCCAGAACCTGCCGGGCCCGCTTCACTACGAGGGCGCGGGCGAGGTCGAGCCGCTCATCCCCCTTCAGGACGAGCTGAACACCCGGCTCTCGGACCGCGCGGGCCGCGTCACCTTCCAGAGCTTCAAGATGTACCTCGGCAAGGGCATCGAGGGCTTCGAGGACCGCCCCATCGCCCCGGGCCGCATGTGGGCCACCGACAACCCCGACGCCTCCATCGAGGCCTTCGGCGGCGACGCCGACTGCCCCAGCGAGTCGGCCCACATCCAGGAGGTCCGCGAGGCCATGGACAAGGTCTCCGGCGTCACGCCCCTGGCGGCGGGCCTGCTGCGCGACCGGCTGGGGAACCTGACCAGCGCCGCCGCCCTGCGCGTCGTCCTCATGGGGACGCTGGCGCGCCTGGGGCGCAAGCGCGTGACCTATGGCGCGGGCCTCGTGGCGGCCAACCGCCTCATCCTCGAGGCCCTCGACCGCTTCGGCCGCCTCGAGACCGACCCCGAGGACCGCGCCACCCGCATTCATTGGCCCGACCCGCTCCCCGAGGATCCCGACCGCAAGCTCGACGCAGCGCTGGCCAAGCGTGACCTCGGCGTCCCCGCCGAGACGGTCCTGCGCGAGCTGGGATACGGGCCCGACGAGAGTTGACCTCTGGCACCGTCGTCGCCCCTGAGGCGACGCACCGAAAGGAGACACGATGTCCACGGACGTGACCCCGCAGGGACAGGCCGGCGAGTTCCCCGCCGCCGGCGCGCGGCAGTCGCCGCAGGCGCTCATCGCCGAGAGCATCAAGTACCGCCGCCGCGCCCAGGAGGCCGAGCGGCGGGCCGAGGCGCTCGAGGCCGAGATCGCCGAGCTCCGCAGCGCCCGCCAGGCCGACGCCGGCGACCTCGAGCAGGAACTCGCGGCCGCCCGGACCGAGGCCGACACGCTGCGCACGCACCTGGAGACCCTCAAGCGCGACCGGCGCCTGGAGCGCGAGCTCCGAAACGCCGGGTGCACCGACCCCGAGACGGGTCTCGCGCTGGCCCGCGAGCGTCTCGCGGCGGGCGACCCGCCGGAGGACCTGGCGGCGCTCGCGCGGGCCCTCGTCGAGGAGAAACCCCACCTGCGGGCCGGAGGCGCCGGCGGCCCGGCGCCGCTTCCGCCTCCCACCGCAGCGCCCCGGACCCACGCGGCCGATGCCGCCCGACGCGACGTCGAGCGGCTCGCTGACCGGGCCCGGACCACCGGCCACACGGGCGACGTGATGGCCTACCTTCGCGCCCGCCGCACCGGGCGCGCCTGATCCCGAACCCCCGAAGCAAAGGAGAGAACCATGCCGTTCACCGGAAAGGCCACCTACAGCGCCGGCGCCCTGCTGCCGGAGATCGCCGAGGACGTCGCGGACCTCGTGGGCATCATCAGCCCGTTCGAGACCCCGCTCCTGGACGCCCTGGGCGACCCGGCGGTCGAGGCCCGCGCCACCCACCACGAGTGGCTCGAAGATTCGCTCCTGCCGAACACCGACGCCGTGACCGCCACCCCCGCGAACCCGACCTCCGACGAGGAGATCGAGGTCGATCATCCCGACCGCTTCCGAACCGGCGACCAGCTCCGCATCGGCGACGGCGAGGAGCTCCTCCTCGTCACCGAGGTCGGCGCGAGCACCGTCACCGCGACGCGCGGCTACGGCGGGACGACACCGGAGGCCATCGAGGCCGGCGACGCCGTCACCATCCTCGGCAACGCCTCCCTCGAGGGGGCCGACGCCGACGCGGCCCGCTTCACCCTCCGCACCCGCCGCGGCAACTGGGCCCAGATCTTCTCGAAGACCGTCCTCGTCTCCGGCAGCGAGCTGGCCGTCCGCCACCTCGGCGTTGCCGACGAACTGGACTTCCAGAAGACGAAGGCCCTGCGCGAGCTGCTCCGCGACCTGGAGAACACGGTCGTGGGAGGCATCGCCCCGGCCGCCGCGCCAGAGGGCTCCGGCACCGTGCGTCGCACCATGAGCGGCATCCTGCCCCAGCTCGCGACGAACCGCTTCATCCCCGGCGCGGACGGGTTCCCCAGCGGCGGGGACCTGGACGAGGAGAAGCTCAACACGGCCCTCCGCCTCGTCTGGGAGCAGTCGAGCGGCCAGGTCGACCTCGTCGTCGTCAACGGCTACCAGAAGCGCGTCATCAGCCAGTTCGGCTCCGAGGGCCGCGCCTACGCGGCCGCCGACCCGCGCTTCACCTCCCAGGTCGCCGTCTACGAGAGCGACTTCGGCGTCCAGCGGGTCATCCTGTCGCGCTGGGTCCCGCGCGACGCGGTCCTGCTGCTCGATTCCAGCCGGCTGCAGGTCCTGCCGCTGGCCGGCCGCAGCTTCCACTACCGGCCGCTGGCGGCCACCGGCGACTTCGAGAAGGGCCAGGTCGTCGGCGAGTACACCCTGGAGATGAGGAACGAGGCCGCCCATGGCGTCATCCGCGGCCTCACCACGGTCTGACCCCGCGCCTCCCCGGCCAGGCGGGTCGCCCGTCACTCCTGTGGCGGGCGGCCCTGCCGGGAGGCCCCGACGAACCGAACGGATCGGAGCCCTGTCATGGCGAACTTCTCCACCGACGCCGACCTCCTCACGTGGGAACCCGCCCTCTTTCGCGACCTCGCCGTCGAGGGCCAGCTCCTGGTGCGCGGCATCGGGGCGTCGGCCCTCGGCTACGAAGTCACGGCGGCGGAGGCGGACTTCGTCGCCCGCCGCGTCCAGGCGGGCCACGTCCTGCGTCTCGTGAGTCCCGACCTGGGCATCGATGGGTGCTACGAGGTCGTCAGCGTCGAGAGCGAGGCCGCGTTAACGGCGGCGGTCGTCGGCGGTACGCCCGGGCAGCGGGCCCCGCTACCCGACGGCGCCGACCTCGACTTCTCCATCCACACCTTCGACCCACAGCACGAGGAGGCCCGGTGGGCCCTGCTCGCGCGGTTCGGCCTCGAGGCCGACCCGTCCGACCCCGCCGCCGATCTCGAGGGCTGGATCTTCCAGCACCGGAGCCTGCGCCGGGCCTCCGTGGCCCTGGTGCTGGCGACGCTCTTCCGCGGCCAGGCCGCCGCCGACGCGGGCCTCGAGCGCAAGGCCGACCACTACGCCCGCCTCTATGAGGACGAGGTGGCCAAGGTGCGCCTGGCCCTCGACCGCGACGGCGACGGTCGCCCCGACGACGTTCGCAGCCTCACGAGCCATCGCCTCCGGCGCGACTGACCGGCCGTCCCCGGAGCGAACAAGGAGCGACGAACCATGGACGAGACGGCCCTGGCCC
The DNA here is from genome assembly GCA_964461715.1 of uncultured Anaerolineales bacterium. Classification (GTDB taxonomy): domain Bacteria; phylum Planctomycetota; class Phycisphaerae; order FEN-1346; family FEN-1346; genus CAYWVR01. Next base: position 72,255 of record CAYWVR010000013.1, on the reverse strand, counting down.
TGATCGAGACCCTTCGGCGGATGCTCGAGGACGTGCCGGGCCTGCGGACCGCGCGGCTCGTCCGTCCGGGGCAGCGTGTCGAGGTCCCCCTCGCGCGCTACCCGGCGGCGCTGCTCGAGCCGGCCGGCACCGAGGACGTCGCGTGGCCCGACGCGCCCCTCGCCGTCCACCGCCTGGTGCACTGGCGCGTGCGGGTGCTGGATCGGGCCCTGCCGGGCACGCGGGCTTTCGAGGCCCTGCTCGCCTTGGCCGGGGCCGCGCGGACGGCGGCCCTGACGGACCCGACGCGCGGCGGAAGTGCCGAGGACGGTCCGCCCTCGGTTCGCGACACGGACCTGAGGCCCGAGGCCGGTGCGACGCGCCTCTCGCGCCTCGCGCTCGGCGAGGCCGCCCCCGGCGAGCCCACGGCCCTTACGTTTCGCGGGACGTGCGGGTGGTGGGTCGAGCCGCAGGCCGCCGCCGCCACCTTCGCCGGCCAGAATCTCTTCGCTTCCGGGCCGCACGCCGTGCGTCTCGGGTCGCCGACGCGGCGGACCGTGGACCGCGCCTTCAACGGGCTCCGGGGCGGACTGACGATCGACCTCGGCGACGGCCCCCGCGAGATCGTCCAGACGGGGGTCCTCTCGGCCGAGGGCGCCGAGACCCTCTCGGCCCTGGCGGAGGCCGTAGAGCTCTACGTTAGCGGGCGGACGCACACGCTGGTCGACCCCGACGGCCAGGGCCACGTCGGCTGCCGCCTCGAGCGTTTCGAGCGGCTCGGCTCCCCGCTCCGGGGCACCGGCCTGCACCAGCCCTATCGCATCACGTACCGCCAGCTCGCGAGGTGACCGTGGCTCCTTCCAGCGAAGGCATCACGAACGTCCGCATCGCCCGCTTCGACGTCGCCGGTCCCGACGACGGCCCGCCCGCGGCGCTCGAGGTCACGTGGGCGTCGACGCAAACCGGCCGCTGGCACCAGGTCTACGTGAACGGTCGGTTCGCGGGCGTGACGGCCACGCCCGAGGACCGGCGTCTCCTCGTCCCCGTGCCCGCCGAGGCCGGGGGCGCGGCGGAGCGACTCTTCGTCGAGGTGCTCGCGGTCGAGGGTGCCGAACGCGGGACCGGCTTCAGCGCGGACCTGGTCGGCCCCGGTGCGGGCTCGCGCGTGAGGCTCACGTGGCAGGCCGGACCGCACCTCGATCCGGCCCTCGCGGCGTTCGAGGTTTTTGGCGACGGCGGCACGGGCGTGGTCGACTACGAGACGCCCCTCGGCGACGCACCCCTGGAGGCCGAGCCGGAGGGCCGCCCGCCGTGGGGCTTCGGCACGGGCGGTTTCGGCGTGGGCGGCTACGGCGACGGAGCCGCGGTCTATTCGTGGACGAGCGACGGTCTCGCCCCGGGGACGTGGCGGTTCGCGGTCGTGGCCGTCGACGAGGCGGGAAACCGGGCGGCCACCGCGGCCGAGCGCGAGGTGAGCCTCGCCCCGTTCCCGCGCCCGCCCGCGGACTTCGTCCTCGCCGAATATGATCCCGGCACGCGGACCGCCACTCTCGCGTGGACGCCGAGTCCGGACGTGGCGTGAACCCGAAACCGGTCGCCCGCGCGGCGACTCAGGGAGGAACTCGACGATGGCCTCGACTTTCACGGAGAAGCTGAACCTCGAGAAGCCCGCCCACGGCGACCGCGTCGGCGACTGGGACGAAGTCCTCAACGCGAACTTCGACGCCCTCGACGATGCGGCCTGGCGCGTGCCCGTCCGCACCGCCGACCCCGCCGACCCCGCCGAGGGCGAGATGTGGATCCGCTCGGACCTCGGCGAGCTGCGGCTCGTCGCCGGCGGCGCAACGTTCAACCTGGCCCTGACGGCCGTCTGACCGGAGGATTCCCGCCATGCTCGTGTTCAGGACCGACGAAGCCACGTTCGGCGACGGCGCCCTCGACGGCGCGCGGATCGTGTCCGACGCCGGCCTCAAGATCGACTTCGACGAGCACCTCCCGGATGGCACGACTCCGGGTCTCTGGCACCTTCACGACGGGATGTGCCAGGGACAGGGCACGGGCCTCGAGGATGCAAGCGGCGCCGGCGGCGAACTCCAGAACCACGGCGCGGAAGCCGTCGAGGACGGGTACCGCCTCGACCGGAGTGCCGGCACCTACCTGGATGCGAGCCTCCCCGGCCAGCCCGCCCGGTCCGCCCTGACGCTGGAGTGCTGGGTGCGGGACGCGGCGGCCATGCCCGAGGCCGCCGAGGGGGTGCTGGCCACCGTGTACGCCGACGCGAACAACTATCTTTACCTCCAGCTTCGCCGCGACGACGCGAACTCGCGCCTTCTCGCCGGCGGCCGGGGCGGCGGCGCGGCGATGAGCTACCTCGCGTGGACCGGAGCCCTGGCGGGCGCGCTGCTGGAGGGCCCCGATCCCTGGCACGTGGCGGCGGTCCTCGACGGCGGGGCGTTCCGCCTGTACGTCGGCGGCGCCCTGCGCGACTCCGGCGGCGGAGGGGTCCTCGTCGCCGGCGACTATCAGCTCCGCCTCGGCCGCTACTGGAGCGGGTGGGCGGGCTACGACCTGTCGGCGGTGCTCGACGAGGTCCGGCTCTCGGCCTCGGCCCGGTACGCGTCGGACTTCACGCCGCACCGACTGCGGGCCGAAGGTCGTTGCGCTTCGCCCGTGTGCGACGGCGTCCGGCAGGGGGCCGGTTGGCAGGACCTCGTGGCCGAGGCCACGATTCCCGAAGGCTCCAGCCCGGGTTGGGAGGTCCGCGCGGCGGACGAGCTGGACGGATTCGGCAACCCGCAGGGGGTGTGGGTCGAATGGGACGGTGACCCGGCGGCCCTGCCCGACGGCCGGTACGTCCAGTGGCGGTCCCACCTGACACCTTCGCCGGACCGGCTCGAGAGCCCGACCCTCACGGCGGTCGAGGCCCACGTCTCGGAGGCGGGCTACGACCTATTCCACGGCGCCGGTCCCGACCCGGACGCCGTCGACTACACCTCCCCCGTCCTTCGCGTCGGGCCGGGTGTCGCGGCCGCGACGACCGAGCCGCTCGCGCCGGGGGCGGTGCACTGGTTCGGTATCCGGCCGGTCGACGCCCGGGGCCGGGCGTCGCCGACGGCCCGGGACGAGGTGCGGGTGGAGGTCGACGAGGGCGGCCTGCGCATTGCGGACCGGCCGGCCGGGGTCCTTGCGGCCGAGGCGCGGCCGCAACGGGGCGGGACCGTGGCCCTCACGTGGCGGTACCGCATGGGCGTCAGCGGCGTGGGGCCGGCGACGTTTCGCATCTACGGCGACGGCGGCACCGGCGAGATCGACGACGAGACGCCTCTCGGCGAGGTCTCTCACGACCCCTCGCGAAGGGCCTATGCGTGGGAGACGCCGCCCCTTGAGCCTTCCGGCGTCGTGCACCAGCTCGCCGTCCGTGCCGTCGCGCCCGACGGGACCCGCGACGAGCAGCCCGTCGTTCTTGCCGTCACGCCCGACGACGCCGCCCCCGATCCCGTCGACGCTCCGGAAGTGGAGGTGATCCTGTGACCGCAGCGGCCCACCAGGCGATCCTTTTTCTCGGCGCGGGAAGCCGGCCCGTCGTGAGTGCACCTCAGGTCGAAGTGACGCTCGGCGGGCGGCCCGAGCCGCGCGTGAGGCTGGAGAGGATCGAGCACGCCCTCGGGGCGGCTCCGCGGGCGACGTTCGGCTTCGGCCTCGGGGCGGGAGTCGGGCCATCGGAGGACCTGCGCCTGGAGGAGGCCGCTTCTCGCGTCCGGCCCGGCCAGGAGGTGGTCGCGAGGCTGCTCCGGGGTGGGCTTGCGCCGGGGGCCGGACGGGGCGACATGGTGGTCTTCCGGGGACGCGTCGTTCGTCTGGCGATGGACCTCTCGGCCGAGGATGAGGGACTCCGTTTCGAGGCGGAGGATCTGGCGGCCGAGGTGCTGGCCCGCCGCGTCGGGGGCCGGCGGATCGCCGTCGCCGCGGGCGAGACGGCTCACGTGGACGGGCTCGACCTGGTGTTCAACCCGGACGGCCGCCCCAACGCCGCGGCCACCTTCGACGCGTTCGCCCCGCCCGGCTCCGAGGGGGCGCGGGCATGGACGCTTGGGACGGCCGTCGCATACCTGCTCGGGGAGCACGGACAGGACGGCGAGTTGGAGCTCCCCTCCCGTGGCGAGGTTCAGGCGGCCCTCGGCGTCGACTTCGTTCTGAACGACGTCGCCCTGGAGGGCCGGACGCTGGCTGCGGCGCTCGAGGCGCTTCTGGCGCCGCTGGGCGGCCGGTTCGCCGTCGCCACGCCGCCGGGGGCGGAGGACGTCGGGCGGCGGCTGGAGCCGGTCGTGCCCGGTCGCGGGCCCGAGGTCGACCTCATGCACCAACGGCCCGGGCGGGTCTATGACCCGTCCCGGACGAACACGGCGTCGCTGGTCGGACGGGTCGAGACGGCCGCCCGCGCGGGGCGGTACGTGGCGCGGGGGGACGCCAAGCTCTACGAGTCGACCTTCGACCTGGTGGCCGGCTGGGACGATGCCCTCGCCGGCGACGATCCCGACGCGTTCAGCCCGACCACGAACCCGGATTTCGACGACGTCCGCGACGTTCACCGCAAGTGGGTGCTGAACGAGGCGGGCGACTACACGGACCCGCCCTTCGAGCGTGGCGACCCGCCGGACCTCGCGGACCTGTTCGAGGGGGAGGCGTATGTCCGTCGTCGCCGCCGGTTCCTCGACTGCCTCTCGCGGGATGGCCAGGATCGTTCGCGCGGCGTGTACGCCGAGGTAAGCTTCGACAACGGGAGCTCGTGGCGGCCGCTCAGTCAGGCGTCCCGCGTCCTGGCGAACGCGTGCGGAGTCGTGCTGACGGGCGAGGTCCTTCCCTTCGACTACCTCCGCGCCGCGATGCAAGGCCAAGTGCGGGTGCGCGTGACGGCCACAGTGGAGAGTGACGCGCGCCTGACGGTGGAGGCCGAGGCCGACGGAACGTCCGACCTGCCCGGCCGCACGCGCCCCGTCGCCGTCCCCGCCGGGTACCGCTATCGCAAGGTGGCGGCGACGAGCCGTTTCCAGGGTGGGGACGCGGACGAGGCCGACGACACGGCCGCCCTTGAGGCCCTCGTCGCCCGGGCGGTGGCGGCCGACCGGCGGTGCCCGGCGCCGACGCGGGCCGTCCTTCCCGGGGTGGCCCCGGGCCACGCGACGGGGATGCGGGTCGGGGCCGTTCGCGGGCGTGGCTTGGCGCTGGCACGGGACTGGTCGGCCCTCTTCCTCCGGCCCATGATCTACCGCGTGGTTCACCGTTTCGCACCCGAACCCGAGACCGAGCTGGAGCTCGACTGAGAGACCGCCCATGGAGAGATTGCGACGAAACCTGTACCCGATCGACGCGGCGCTGGTGCGCCAAGAGTCGTGGCGCGCCCGGGCCGAGCACGCCGGGGCGGACGTGCCCTACCGGCCACCCGGGGAGACCTTCCGTCCCCTTTGGTGCCGCGTTCTCGAAGGCGCCCCGTCGGACCCGCCGGACGAGCGGTACCGAGTTGAGGAGGTCCGCCCGGCGGGCCGCGACGTGGACGGTCGCCTCCTCTGGGAGCCGGTACCGGGAGGCGACCCCGACCTGATCGTCCACAACGTGGCGGAGGCGGGGCCGGGCCTGCACCGGCTGGCCGTGGGCACGGTCGTCCGGGCCGAAAAGCGGCTCGACGGGGCCACGCCACCCGAGACGATTTGCCTCGCCCACGTCCCCGTGCCGCTCTGGCGGCCGGGGCGGATCGTGAGCTATGCCGGCGGGGCGTACACCGTCCAGCCGGTTCGGCGCGGGGGGGGTGGCTACGTCGACGACGGGGCGGCCCTGGAGGCGGTGCCGAACGTCGGGGAGTTGTGGCCCGACGAGGCCGGATACCTCGAAGGCCCCGCCGACTTCGAGCGCTACGTGATCCTGCACTGGACGGACGCGGGGTGGACGATTCTGCTCCACCCGCCGCGGATGGTCTGAAGGAGCGGCCGAACATGCCCTGGAACGAACGATGGCCGCCGTCGCCGCGCGACCCGCTGGACGTCGTTTTGTTGAGCGAGCTGCGTGCGGCCCTGCTGGAGCGCGACGCCCTCGTGCCTGCCCTGGGCGTGCCGCCGGCCTCGGCGCGATGGGACCCCCTCCACGGGACGCCCGCCGGCGGGGACCCGCCGCTCCGGACGCTCGCCAACTACCAGGACGAAATCCGGCGGATGCTTGGGCTCGTCTGGCCGCTCCGGTGGTGGGACGCGGGGCGGGAGACGCTCTATGACTTGGCATCGCTGTGCCAGGACGCCTTCGGCGCGGGGGGCTGGACGTGGGACCTGGCGGCGGAGGCGCCGGGCGGCGGGCCGGCTCATCTCTGGTCGCCGGCCGCGGCGGTCGTTTTCGCGGAGCTCTACCACGCCGTCAACCGCTTGGACCGTCTTCGTGTCCTGCCGCAGGCATCGGCGACGGTCCGGACCGACAGCGTCTACCGGCTGACCTTCGGGGTGAGCGACTGGCCGACCGACCGGGCCGCGACGTTCGCCCTTTTCGACGGGGCGGATGACGGCGTCTCGACAGGCCTCGGGTTTGACGCGGGCCTCGGCGCGGAGGTCTTCGACGACGGATTCAGCCAACAGTGGGTGGTCGAGGCGCGACGGTTCGAGATGGTCTTTGCGACCGCGGCGCTGGCCGGGGCGGAGATCGCCGCGGCCTGGCTCGACTTCAACACCGAGGCGCCGGGGGGGGCGGCCGACTACGCCGACACGTTCCCCGCCGAGGTCGCCGACACCGCCGGCTCGCCGCTGGCCACGTTCGACTCGGATTCCTACGGCTCGAAGCACATCGCCGTGCCGGCCGGGGCCGTGAACCCGAACGGAGATACCGTCCTCGTGGTCCGTTCGGGACGGCCGGAGGCGGATGATCGACCCGCCTGGTCCCCGGCGGGGCCGAACTATACCAGCACGTACCGGGAGGGCCTTGCCGTGGCGGGGCCGGTGCGGCTCATGGTGGAGGTGGCCTTTGGCTACCACGACTAAGCGTGCCCCCGGGCCGTACATGACCCGCGACGTGTGCGAGCAGCTCCGGGCGGAGCAGCACGAGGCCAACCAGCGGACCTGGGAGGAGCTGCGGACGCTGAGGCGGCTGGTCATCACGGCCGTCCTCGGCGGACACCTCTTCGCCGGTGGGATGCATCTGGCGGGCCTGGCGTGGTGGCTGGACCAGCATAGCGCCCAGCCGCACGCGGCCAGTGTCCGTTTGATCGAGGCCGCCCGGGCCGAGACTCGGGAGGACCTTCGCGAGCTGCGCGCCGAGATGCAGCGTCACCCGCTGGGAGACGTTGCGGCCCCCGCCCCTGAGGACTCGCGGAAGAAGGAGGAGAGAGATGCTCCGTAACGCGCTCATCGCCACGCTCGTGCTCGCGGCCTCGCTCGCCGGGTGCGCGTCGCCGGCGGTCACCGAGAGCCAGCGCGTCCAGATGGCCGCCCTCGCTCAGTACCGCGCCGAGATGGCGGCCTATCACGAAAAGGTTCGGGCCCACCTGGAGGCCGAGAAGCGCGAGCGACTGGCGTCGGCGCTGGAGGCAAGCCTGGCCCGGGCGGCCGACGACGCCGGCCGCGTGCCGCTCGAGGCCGTCCTCGAGAAGGTCCGGAAGCGCGACGCGCTGGCGGCGGACTTCCATTCGAATCTGGTCCGGCTTGACGCCGAGTTCGCCGAGCGCCAGGCCCTGGCCGAGCGGGCCCTGGTCCTGGGCCGCGAGACGCTGAGCCTGATGGAGAGCTGGAGCCGCTTGGGCACGCTGCTGCGGAGCCTGTTCGTCCGCGAGCTGGAGGCCCAGGCCCTCGTGCAGACGACCGACCGCGAGAAGGAGCCCGACCGATGACCGAAGCCGAGACGAACCTGAAGCGTGCCGCCGTCGAGTTCATCGAGGCGGCCGACGCCGCCGGCCGCGCCGTCGTCGACGAGGCGGCCGCCGATCCACTGGACGCGGTGGACACGGACCTCTTTGAGCTGGGCGAGTTCGAGCCCGTTTTGGGGCGGTCCGTTCTGGAGGACCTGAGGCGGCACCTGGGGCGCGAGCGTCTCGTGCCGGAAGCCGTCATGGAGCTGGTGGCCCTGGCCCGTCAGGTGGCCGCCGTCATCCTGGATCCCTGAACAGCCCCCGGCTGCAATGCAAGGAGGTGAGCCGTGAAGCAGCTTCTGGCAAGCAAGAAGATGGTGCTGAGCCTGGTGGGGATCGCCGCGGTGATGGCCCTGGTGCTGGTGGGCCACGACCTGGAGACCGTCAAGTGGGTGGGCGGGTTCATCGCCGGGATCGTGGCCAGTCTGAACCTGGGCCAGGGTCTCGCAGATGGGCTTTCGGATGGCCGCACGAGTGCCGCAAGAACGGAAACGCCCAAGCCCTGAGCGTCACGAAGTCCTGTCTCTGGGGGAAAACCCGTCCCGTAGGCCCTCGGAAGCTTGAGCCTCGGGGCCCTCCTGGTCGATAGAAGAGGGCTGGAGAGATGACGCACGGCTTTTTCTTGCGAGACAGGCGGCCCCCGCGGACGTATGATTAGGTGGCGAGCCGGACCGTCACGTCTCGGGGGCACCACGCGCCCAGGGCTTTGGTTGTGCACATTCCATGCCGACGCTGACTGTCATTCAGGGGCCGGATAGCGGCAAGACGTTCGAGATCGACGGCGAGGAGACCATCATTGGTCGCGACGCCTCGTGCGAGGTTCCGCTGCGCGATCCCGGCGTCAGCCGCCACCACGCCCGTTTGGCGGCCCAGAACGGCAGGTACGTCCTGCGCGATTCGGGCAGCGTCAACGGCACGTACGTCAACGGGGCGCGGGTGTCGGAGTCGCCCATCGAGGCGGGCGACCAGATCCGCGTGGGCAACACTATCCTGACCATGGGCCGCCCCCACGCGGGGGCGGACGTCGACCACCGCGGCCTGCCCATCCACATCGACACCGAGGGCCTCGTCGACATCTCGATCATGGCCACCGAGACGGCGAGCGGCGACCCGCACCTGGCGTTCGCGGGCGGCGAGGACATGGCCGAGATGCGGACGAGCGTCGTGGGCCTGCGGGCCCTGTACCGCATCGCGGACATGCTGGCCCACGACTACGATATCGACCGCCTCCTCTCGAACGTCATGACCATGGTCTTCGACGTGGTCGACGCCGACCGCGGGGCCATTCTGCTGAAGGACGAGAAGACCGGCGTGATGGAGCCGAAGACCCTCCGTTACCGCGAGGAGCTCATCGAGCAGATTCGCCGCGAGCAGGGCGGCGCGCCGGAGCCTGCGGAGGGGACCGAACAGGCCAAGGCCGCTCCCATCTGCGTCAGCCGCACGATTATCAACTACGTGCTGAAGCGTGGCGAGGGGACCCTCTCGACCAATGCCATGCAGGACCGCCGCTTCGAGGAGGGCGAGAGCGTCCAGGACTACGGCATCCGAAGCGCCATCTGCGTCCCCATCCGAAGCCGCGACGCCATCCTCGGCATCATCCACGTGGATACGCACATGAGCCAGGGCCAGTTCACGCCCGAAGACCTCAGGCTCATGACGGCCATCGGCCTCCAGACGGGCCTGGCGGTCGAGAACGCCCGCCTCATGCAGCGGCAGGTTGAGCAGGAGCGCCTCGCGGCCATTGGCCATACGGTCGCCAGCCTGTCGCACTCGATCAAGAATGTGCTTCAGGGCATCCAAGGGGGCAGCCACGTGGTCGAGTCGGGCCTGGAGCGCGAGCAACTCGGCCAGGTCCGCGACGGATGGGACGTCATCAGCCGCAACCTTCGCCGCATCAACCGTATGGTCCTGGACATGCTCTCCTACAGCCGCCAGGCCCCCCCGAAGCCCGAGAAGGCCAGCGTCAACGCCATCGTCCGCGAGGTGGCCGAGCTGGCCCAGGGCCCGGCCGAGGAGCGGGGGGTGAGCCTCACGACCCGCCTGAGGACCGACCTGCCCGAGGTGCCGATCGACGCCGACGGCATCCACCACGCTCTCCTCAACATCGTCGGCAATGCCATCGAGGCGGTGCCGGCGGTCCGCGGCAAGGTGGAGATCTCGACCCGTCTTTCGCCCAAAGAGGACGAGGTCTGGATGGTTGTCGCGGATAACGGCCCCGGCATCCCCGCCGGCCAGCAGGAACGCATTTTTGAGCCGTTCCACTCGACCAAGGGTCAGAAGGGGACGGGCCTGGGCCTCGCGGCGGCTCTGAAGATTGTCCAGGAGCACGGCGGCCACATCTCGCTCCGCACCAAGCCCGGCCAAGGCGCGGCGTTCGTCATGCGCCTGCCGCGCGGCTGAGCCCCGAAGCCTTCCCATTCGCACCCAAGTGCGGCATGGGCCCCCCACCCAACGGCAGCGGCGCGCGTCGGGCGATCGATCCGGGGAAGGCGAGCGGGGGGCGCCGCTCAGTCGCCCTTCTTCGGAAGGCTCTTGATGATCTGGTCGGCGAGGCCGTACTCGACGGCCTCCTCGGCGCCCATGAAGCGGTCGCGGTCCACGTCCTCCTCGATCCGATCGAGGGGCTGGCCGGTGTGATGGGAGAGAATCTCGTTCAGGCGCTGGCGCATCCGGAGGATCTCCTCCGCCTGGATGCTGATGTCGGTGGCCGTGCCCCGCGCTCCGCCGAGCGGCTGGTGGATGAGGATCCGCGAGTTCGGGAGGATCAGCCGCTTGCCCTTCGTACCTCCGGCGAGAAGGACGGCGGCCATGCTGGCGGCCTGGCCGAGACAGTAGGTGGCGACGTCGCAGCCGACGAACTGCATCGTGTCGTAGATCGCCAGGCCGCTCGTGACCAGCCCGCCCGGCGAGTTGATGTAGATGCGGATGTCGGCGTCGGCGTTCTCGTTCTGGAGAAACAGGAGCTGGGCGATGACGACGTTGCCCATGTCGTCGTCGATGTTGCCGCCGATGAAGATGATGCGGTCCTTCAGGAGCCGCGAGTAGATGTCGTAGCTCCGTTCGCCGCGTCCGGTCTGCTCGACGACAATGGGGATGAGTTGGCTCGTGGGCTTCACCGGGGGGTCCCTTTCCGGGTCACTTCTCTTCGCTGACGTGTTCGAGGACCTCGTCGACGAGGCCGTACTCCTTGGCCTCGACGGCGGAGAAATAACGGTCCCGCTCGGTCTCGGTCCGGACCTTCTTGGGGTCCTGGCCGGTGTGGCGGGCGAAAATCTGGATGAGGGTCTCTTTGTCCTTGAGGACTTCCCTGGCGGCGATTTCGATGTCGGCGGCCTGTCCGCCCACCTCGCCGGCGGGCTGGTGGAGCATGACCTTGGCGTGGGGGAGGGCGTAGCGCTTGCCCCCCGTCCCGCCGGCCAGCAGCAGGGCGGCGCCGCTGGCGGCGAGGCCGATGGCGTAGGTGGCGACGGGCGAGTCGAGGAACTGCATCGTGTCGTAGATGGCCAGGGTTGAGGAGACGTAGCCGCCGGGCGAATTGATGTAGAGGCTGATCTCCTGGTTCCGCTTCTCGCTCTGGAGGTAGAGGAGCTTCATGACGATCGAGTTGGCGACGTGATCGTCGATCACGCCCTCGAGGAAGATGATGCGGTTCTCCAGCAGCAGGTCGGCCAGCGTCATCCACCGCTGCTGCTGTGGGCTGGGCATCAGCGCGCCGCGAGGACGCACCAGGGATAGATCGTCGGGGCGAAACGGTCGGGTCATCGCGTGGGCCTCGCTCGGTGCGGGGCGCCCGGCGGCGGGCGCCCGCTGGGGTTACGTGCTCTCGACGTCCTCGGACGCCTCGCCGGAGTCCGCCTCGCCGGAGTCCGCCTCGCCGGCCGGACTCTCCTCCTCGCCGCGCTTCTGGGCCTTCTCCACCAGCAGCCGCATGACCTTGTCGTCGCGGATCTGACCGTACATCGCGTCCAGTTGGCCGCGCTCGGCCATCTCCTCGCGGACGCGGTCCTCCTTGCGGCCGTACTGAGAGGCGATGTAGCGGACGCGGGCGTCCACCTCGGCGTCTGTGGCCGTGATGTCCTCCTTTTTGGCGATCGCGTCGAGGATGAACTGGAGCTTCAGGTCGCGGCGGGAGCGCTCGCCGGAGGCGCTGCGGAGCTCCTCCTCGCGCTTCGTGAGCTCCTCGGCGGGCACCCCGCGGTACAGAAGTTCGGTGAGCCGGCGGCGGTGGACCGACTCGGCGTACCGCTCAACGAGGCCCTCGGGCAGCTCGAAGTCGGTGTGTTCGAGGAGCCAGTCCTCGATGGCTCGCCGCTGGGCCTCGTCGTAGGCCTGGTCGGCCTCCACCTGGAGCCGCCTCCGCAGGGCGCCCTTCAGGTCCTCCATCGACTCCTCGCCGGCCTGCTCGAGGAGGGCTTCGTCGGACGGGGGCTCGGGGCGCTCGATCTCTTTGATCGCCACGGTCACCTTCGCGTCCTTGCCCCGGAGGTTCTCGCGCGGCGAGGTGTCGGGCACCGTGACCGTCCCCTCGCGCGTCTCGCCGGCTTTCGCGCCGGAGACGATCTCGACGAAGTTCTCGAGGGGCACGCCCTCGACGGTGATGGCCGCGACGGGGATGCGGGCGCCCTCGCGCTCGGCCAGCGTCTCGCCGCCCGCCTCGAGGCGGAAATCGCCGACCAGGATGTCGTCCTCCTTGGCCTTGGCGCTATGCGAGAGCCGGCGCGGCTCGGCGTGCATCCGGCGCAGGCGGTCGAGGGCCGCCTCGACCTCCTCGTCCGTCACGTCGTGCCGCTCGACCTCGACAGGGATGCCCTGGATGTCCGGGAGCTCGAACTCCGGCCGCACCTCCAGCTCGACCGAGAAGGTCATGGGCCCTTCCTCGGGCACCTCGAGCGCGTCGGGGTCGAGGTCGGGCTCGCCGAGGATCTGGAGCGCCTCGCGCTCGAGGGCCTGGTGGAGGCACCCGGCGGCCAGCTCGGCTGCGAGCTCCTCGGCCACCGCACGGTGGAACCGTTTCTCGATGAGCCGCCGCGGGGCGTGGCCCGGCCGGAACCCCGGCACGAGGGCCTCCTCCTGGAGCTCGTCGAACTTCGCGTCGAACTTCCCGTCGATCGTCTCGCGGGGGATGGTGACGGTGAGTTTCTTGCGGCAGACGCCGACCTCTTCGATCTCGGTGTCGAAGACGAGAACCTCCTCTTCGGTCGCGTCGTCGTCGGTCGCGTCGACGGCCACGTCGGCGGGGCCGGGAGGCGGGACGTCGGGGCTCTGCTCGTCGGGCTTGGCCCGGGGGGTGGGATCGTCGGCCATGGTCGTCCTCTCGTGTGCGGGGCACGCCGCAGCGTGCCGTCCCCAATTCAGTCTAGCACGGCCGCCGCCCGGAGGCGGGGAGCCGGTCGAAAAGATACGGCTCAGGGCGGCGCGGATCGGCGGGGGGTCCCGCGCCGGAGGCGGGCCTCAAACGCAAACGCGGCCCGCCAAGACCTTCTGCCCGGTCTCGGCCGAGCCGCGCGAGGCGACCAGATTGGAGCGGGCGATGGGACTTGAACCCACGACATCAACGTTGGCAACGTTGCGCTCTACCACTGAGCTACGCCCGCTCGCTGCCACATCAGCCGAGGCGCCCGGGACCATCCGTTCGGACCCGCCGAGCACCCTACGGCGGATAAGTATACCCGTCGGGGCGCCGGATGCAACCCCATTTTCTCCCCGCGCCACCCCGCCCCCGCCCCTCCCGCCGCCCCCTTTTTCCTTGGCCCGCGCGGCTCCCGGTGGTAGTCTTTGCCTGCGAGAGCATCGACACCGGATGGAGGCTGGACGTGCCCGAGCCGGCCGCGCCCGACCGCTCGGCGGGGCGGGGCTGTCATCTGACATGGGGACGACGATGCGGTGGCCCTGGAAAAGGGGGAAGGGGCGGGCGCCGCACCTGGTGACCGGGGAGGCCGGGGAGAAGGCTGCGGCGCGGTACCTGAAGCGCCGCGGATACAGGATCATCGACCGTAACGTCCGGTTCCGCTGGGGCGAGGTGGACCTGGTGGCTTGGCACAAGGCCACCGAGACCCTCTGCTTCGTCGAGGTCCGTTCGCGGGTTGTCGCCGAGGGGGCCGAGCCGCCCATCACCGAGATCGAGACGGTGACGCCCCGCAAGCGCCGCCGCATCCTTGCCGCCGCCAAGGCGTACTTGGCGACGCGCGGCGGGACGGACCGGCGGGTCCGTTTCGACATCATGGCCGTCCGATTCTCCGACGCCTCCCCCCGCCGGCCGGCGATCAAGCATTTCGAAGGCGCCTTCGGCGAGGGCGGCCGACCTCTCTAGCTCCTAACCCCCGGCCGCCTCGTCTCGCGATTCGAGGACCCGACACCGCATGCCTGAAGCTATCGTCGACAGCCACGCCCACCTGCACGACCCGAAGCTCGCCGACGACCTGCCGGGAGTCCTCGACCGGGCCCGGGCGGCGGGTGTCGAGCGGATCGTCAGCGTCGGCACGGCCCCGGGCGAGAATCGACGGGTCGTCGAGATGGCGGAGCGCGAGCCGATGCTCCGCGCGGCGGTGGGGTTCCATCCGCACGAGGCCCGGGACATCAAGGCGGTCGATTGGCCCGTGCTGGAGGAGCTGGCCCGCCGCGCCTCGGTCGTCGCCCTGGGAGAGTTCGGCCTCGATTACCACTACATGCATTCGCCGCCCGAGGTCCAGCAGGACGTCTTCGCCGAGGGAGTGGGTCTGGCGGCCGCCGTAGGCAAGCCCTTGGTCATTCACACCCGCGAGGCCGAGGCCGACACGCTGGCCGTCCTCGACGCCGCCGCCGGCCGGGGCCTGCCCGACGGCGTCTTCCACTGCTTCACGGGAGGGCCGGAGTTCGCGAAGGAGGCCCTCGATCGGGGCTTCTACGTCTCCTTCAGCGGCATCGCGACGTTCCCCGGCTCCGGCGACGTCCGGGCCGCCGCCCGCGTCGTTCCCCTCGATCGGCTGCTCGTCGAGACGGACGCCCCGTACTGCGCCCCCGTGCCGAAGCGCGGCCGGACGAACGAACCGGCGTACGTTGTGCACACGGTCCGGTTCCTCGCGGACCTCTACGGCCTGGCGGAGGCGGACCTGGCGCGGATCACGACGCGCAACGCCTGCCACCTCTTCGGCCTGCCCCTGGAGGAGGGCGGCCCGTGCCTCGTCTACCCGATCCGCCGCAGCCTCTACGTGAACGTGACGAACGCGTGCTCGAACCGGTGCGTCTTCTGTCCGCGGACGTGCGGCGAGCTGGTCGTCAAGGGGCACGACCTCGCGCTGGCGGCCGCCCCGGGGGCGGGTGAGATTCTGAAGGCCGTCAAGGACGCCGGAATCGAGGCGTACGAGGAGCTGGTCTTCTGCGGCTTCGGCGAGCCGACGCTTCGCCTCGAGGTGATGGGCCAGGTCGGCAAGGCCGTCAAGCAGCGGTGGGCGAAGCCCATTCGCCTGAACACCAACGGCCAGGGCTCGGCCCTCGCGGGCCGCGACATCGTGCCGGAGCTCGCCGCCTACGTCGACCGGGTGAGCGTGAGCCTGGATGCGCCCGACGCGACGACCTACGAGCGCTTCTGCCGCCCCACGATCCCGAACGCCTTCGAGGCCGTTTGTGCCTTCATCCGCCGCGCGAAGGACCTCCTCCCGGAGGTCCGCGCGACGGCGGTCGCGCTGCCGGACCTGGACCTCGAGGCCGTGCGGCGGCTGGCCGAGGAGGAGCTGGGCGTCGAGTTCCACGTTCGGGCGTATAACGTGGTCGGATGAGTTCAAGGTTCCGGGTCCAAGGTCTGCCCGGCGTGGCCGGAGGGGAAGCCTGGACGGAGCGCGGGGCCGGGTGCATGCCCGCGCGCAGCCGGCGCGGTGGGCAACTGAGCGCAGGTCTGTGCATGACCCCAGGGATCATCGAGTGCGCCGAAGTCTGTTGACCCCTTCGTGCGGCGGGACTATCATCGGTCCACATGAGCGGCTCGGAGGGTCGCGTGAGCCAAGCGCCGGAAACCGACATTCAACCTCGCCTCGACGCCTTCGCCGAGACCTATGCCGCCATCGGCCGCGAGGTCGGGAAGGCCGTCGTCGGGCATGCCGATGTCCTCGAAGGCGTCCTCGTCTGTCTCCTGACCGGCGGCCACGCCATCCTCGAGGGCGTCCCCGGCGTCGGCAAGACGCTCCTCGTGCGGACGCTGGCCCGGGTGTCGGACCTCGAGTTTCGTCGCATCCAATTCACGCCGGACCTCATGCCCGCCGACATCACCGGCACGAACGTCATCGTCGAGACCGAGGGAGGGCGACGGGAGTGGGAGTTCCGCCCGGGGCCCGTCTTTGCGAATCTCGTGCTCGCCGACGAGATCAACCGGGCCACGCCCAAGACTCAGTCCGCCCTGCTGGAGGCCATGCAGGAGCGGAGCGTTACCGTCGCCGGCGAGACGCGGTCGCTGCCAGAGCCCTTCTTCGTCCTCGCGACGCAAAACCCCCTGGAGATGGAGGGCACGTATCCGCTACCGGAGGCTCAGCTTGACCGCTTCGCCCTGAAGCTCCGGGTTGCCATGCCGGACGTCGGGGAACTCAGCCAGATCGTCGACCGTACGACCGGGGCCGCGCCCTGCGAGCCGGACCGCGTCGCCCCCTGCGAGCGCCTCTCGGACATGAAAGCGCTCGCCCGGGCCGTGCCCGTGGCCTCCTCGGTGCGGCATTATGCGAGCGCGGTGGTCCTCGCGACCCATCCGGACGATGCAGGCGCGCCGGAAACCGTTCGCCGCTTCGTCCGCTACGGGGCCAGCCCGCGGGGAGCCCAGACCCTGATCCTGGGGGGCAAGGTCCGGGCCCTTGCCGATGGGCGGCCCAACGTGGCCTTCGAGGACGTCCGTGCCCTGGCGAGGCCGGCGCTTCGACACAGGCTCATCCTGAACTTCCAGGGCGAGGCCGAGGGCGTCGATCCCGACGTGATCATCGACGATGTCCTGGCCGCCGTCCCCGAGCCCGAGTAGCCTGTCTGTCGTTAGCCGCGAAGCCAACGGCGAGCGCGTTCCCATGCCCGACGACCTCTTCGACGCCGAGTTCCTCAAGAAGCTGGAGCTGCTGCGCGTCGTCGCGCGGCGGATTCCGGCGGGGGAGCCGGGCGGAGGGCGGACGGGGCGGCGGACCGGGCCGGGCCTCGAGTTCGCCGAGCACCGGGCCTACGTCGCGGGCGACGACTTCCGCCATCTCGACTGGGCCGCCTTCGCCCGTCTCGAGAAGCTGCTCCTGCGCCTCTGTCAGGGCGAAGAGGACCTGGCTGTCACGTTCCTGATCGACGCCTCCGCCTCCATGGCCACGGGGCGGCCGCCGAAGTTCGACCACGCCCGGCGGCTGGCGGCGGCCCTGGCGTACGTGGGCCTGGCGGGTCTGGAGGAAGTGCGGCTGGTGGCGATCGCCGAGGGCGGCGTGCGGGCCCATCTGGAGGCGGGGCGCGGCCGGGCCCATCTTGCACCGGTCCTCGATTGGCTCCGGGCCCTGAGGCCGGAGGGGGCCACCGATCTCGCCCGCTCCGTCGCGGCGACGCTGCCGCATGCGCGGCGGGCGGGTCTGGCGGTGCTCATCTCCGACCTTCTCGATCCGGCGGGCCACGAGGCGCCCATGCAGGCCCTGGCGTCCCGAGGGTTCGACCTCTGGTGTCTTCACGTGACGGACCCGACGGACCACGCCCCGGACGCCCTCGGCGACCTGGCGGTCGAGGATGCCGAGACGGGCGAATCGATGGGCGTCCACGTGACGCCGCCGATCCGGGACCGGCTCGAAGCGCAGGCCCGCGGGTGGATTGAGGAGGTCCGCACCTGGTGCCTGGAGCGCAGCATCAGCCACGCCGAAGCCCCCACCTCCGCGCCCGTCGAGACGCTCGTCATGGATGTTCTCAGGCGGGGCGGCCTGCTCCGCTAGACGGCCGCCCGGGACCGATTGGGCGCCCTATCGTCCCGCTTCCCCGTTGGGGGTGTTCCGCGAAACGAGGCGGCGCGCGATCTCGGCGACGACCTGGTCCTGGGTACGGTCGGCGGTGTCGACGGTGAGGTCGGCCCAACGTTGATAAAGGGGGCGGCGCTCGGCCTCCAGCTCCTCGAGGGTCTCATCGGGGGCCATCACCACGCCGCGCACCTGGAGGTCCTCGATCCGCCTCTCAAGCCGCGCCAGGTCCAGGTCCAGATGCACCACGGGTCCCGCCGCCGCCACGTGCCGCATGGCCGCCTCGGAGTAGACGACGCTGCCGCCCGTGGCGACGACGCACCCGCGGGGGTCGAGATCGAGGACGGCGGCTTCCTCAAGGGCGAGGAAGGCCTCGCGACCCTCGGCGGCCAGGATTTCCGAGAGGTGCCGCCCGGTCCGCACCTGGAGGAGAACGTCGGTGTCGACGAACCTGCGGCCCGTGGCCTTCGCCAGGAGGACGCCCGCGGTGCTCTTGCCGACGCCGGGCATGCCGATGAGGCTGACCGCATGGGTCACCTCAAGCCCCCTCGCCACCGATGGACTGGACGTGTTTCCATCGCTCGATCTGGGCGACGATGACGCCGTGGACCTCCTTGGGCTGGGGCACATGCTCCCAGGCCGTTCCGTGCCGGCGGCGGCCGTCGGCGGCGCAGCGGAAGAAGATCGTCCCGATCCGGAGAACCCGCTGGAAGGCCGATTGGGCGACGAAGCTCGACTCGATCTCCTCCAGGCCCAGGCACTCCACCGTCACGTTCATCACGCCGCGCTGCTCCAAGATCCGCCGGTCCGTCAGGACGTAGGTCCGCCCGAGCCACTGGAACAGGGCCACCGCCACGCGCAGCCCCATGACCCAGACGCCGAGGATCGTTCCCCAGTGGCGCACGACTTGCGGTAGGTCCTCGATGGCCAGGGCCAGCAGGACGGCCGCGGCTCCCAGAGCGACGACGGGGAAACTGATGATGAAAACGTACCAGAGGCTGGGCTTGAGCTCGAAGACGATCACCTCGGCCGGCAACAGGAGCGACGGGGCGATGATCCGCGACCGGGCGACCGGCAGCCCCTCTTCCAGGTTCCCCGAGTTCGAGAAGCCGCGGCGGGGCGGGGCGGCGGGGATGTCGGCGACCTCGGCGGCATCGACCATGGACCGGCCCTCGAGCAGGCGCAAGCACGGGCGCAGAGACATTCTAGTGGGCGGCGCCGGGGAGGTGCAAGCGCCGTCAGAACACTCGCGAGACGACGTAGAACAGGAAGCCGAAGACCAGCATGCCCAACGACACGCTGGCGAAGAAGTGGAGGGCGGCCCCGGCGATGCGGCGCGGCGAATCGAACTTCGTCGCCTTGTACACCACCGCCACCACTGCGCACAGCGGGTAATAGAGCCACAGCGGATTCGACAGGCGAAACAGGTCCGCGAAGAAGTCGCCGACGGCGTCCCACATCAGGCGGTCTCCTTCCGGGCTTCCGCCTCGTGCGGATAGGCCAGCTTGATGTACGCGTCCATCATCACCAGAAGATTCAGGAACCCCGCCACCGCCGTGTACAGGGTTCCCATCTCGCGGATGGGGTCGGCCCAGTCGACCGGCCCGCTCCGGTAAAGGTGCTTCGAGACCGGCGTCAGCGCCAAGGTCGGGCCGCCCGCGCCGATCTGGGCGAAGTACCACAGCTCGCCCGTCAGGATGTTCGTCCCGCCGCCGAGGACGAATCCGGCCACCAGCAGACCGATGATGAGGGCCGCGAAGAGCAGGGCCTTGCCCCATCGGCCCGCATACGCATGGCCCGCCCCGGGCACGGCCCAGCCGAGGAGCAGCGCCAGCACGGGACTCGCATTCGACCGCACGCCGTCGCTCACGGAGCCACCCCCCGGTACCGCTGGAGCCGAGGCTGGCGCGGATCGGTGCGGCGGGGCATGTCCGCGGTGTAGAGCGGAGCCCCGGCGGGGGAGACACGGGCCGCCATGTCCGTCGGCGTCGGGGGCGGCTCGGCCACCGCGTCGAGGTAATCCGGCGCGGGCAGCGCATCGGGCTTCTGCTCCGGCACGGTCTTCGGATCGGTCGTCTCGTCTTCCGGCGACGGCGCGGGGCGCGCGGAGGTTCGCTTCCGGCGGCGTCTCGGCGAGGTGTCGTCAACGGCCAGGGCGGTCGTCGCGTCCGGATCGGCCGGGGCGGCCGCGGCGGCTTCGCCCAGCACCAGCGGCGCGATCCGCTCCGCCACGAACCCGGGGCTGGTGACCCCGAGGTGGTCGCCCAGATGGCCCAGGAGTACGTCCGCGGGCGTCCATCCGTACTGGACGAGCTTCTCGCGGTAGAGGTGCCGGGTCTCCTCGTCCGACCCGGCGGGCGGCCCGAAGCTCAGTAGGCCCCCGCTCAGACCCCCGCCGCGGTCCACCGTCCCGGCCCACGTAACCCCCAGGCTCAGGACCGTGTCGACGGGGCTGAAGAAGACGTAGATGCGGTCGCGAACCGCCCGCAACGCCGGGCCCAGGTCGTAGCGGGCCTCCAGGCTCGAGGCCAGAAGGAACGCCGCCGTCACCTTGCAGCCCGGGGCGAGGTCCTCCAGGGCCCATACGGCCAGGCCTGTCCCCGCCGAGAGGCCGATGAGGTGGACCGGCCGGCCGGGATGGACGTCGAGGTAGTCCTCGATGCGTCGGGCGAGCTGGCCGGCCATGCGTCGGTTGGCCTCGACGTCGGTCTGGTCGCTTAAGAGCTCGCCGCGCGACCAGACGAAGTTCTCGGTGGTGTAGGGCACGCCGCCCCGCTCGAGGCCCTGGCGGATCCGCTCGTTGAGGCTGAGGTCGCCGCCCGCGCCGCTCAGGAGGATGACCAGACCGCGGCCCGCGCCGTTGGAGAGGGAGCGGCGGTTGCCGTTGCAGCCGGCGGTGAGCGCGGCGACGACCGCCAGGACCGTCGTGGCCAGGATGTAAAAGCGTCGTCGCACGTGCCCCTCCTCGTTCGACGCCCCCCTCTTGCCCGCCCCGGCGCCGAAGATTACGGAGTATAGACCCGCGCCGGACCCGGAGCAACCCATTTTAGCGCGCGGGCCGCGCGGCGAGCCTGGACGGGAGGGCGCGATGCCGCGCCCTGCGGGTCCGTCTCGGGGATCGCCCCGTCGCGAGGCCCTGCGGCGGCGTCTCCACTTTGAAGGCCAGGGACCGGCCGAGAAAGCGGGCGTCGAGCGGCGGGGGCAGGAGCTCCGCAAGCGCCCGGCCGTGACCGCCATGATGGCGACGGCGTCAAGGACGAGACGTCGGAGCATGACGATTGCCCCTGCGGCATCCGGCTCGGAGTGCGTC
Organism: uncultured Anaerolineales bacterium; assembly: GCA_964461715.1. Lineage (GTDB taxonomy): Bacteria > Planctomycetota > Phycisphaerae > FEN-1346 > FEN-1346 > CAYWVR01. The sequence goes on along the minus strand of CAYWVR010000013.1, from coordinate 51,167 downwards.
CCGGCATCGGATCGCGCTGCTCGCGAATTGTGCACCGGAAAACCACGGGCCGCGCCCGAGGAGGCGCGGATTTGGCCTATCGCCTCGGCCCGAAGCGCGGCATAATAGGCACGATGGCCATGGTCGGTGACATTCTGGACGCCGTCGACCGGCTCGCGCCCTTCCATCTGGCCGAGGCGTGGGACAACGTCGGGCTCCTGCTCGGCGATCCCGACTGGCCGGTGACGAAGGTCCTGGCGAGTCTGGATGTCGACGAGGCCGTCGTCGCGGAGGCCGAGGAGGTCGGGGCCGAGCTCATCCTGGCCCATCATCCCCTCATCTTCAAGAGCGTCGAGCGCGTCACGGCCGAGACGCAGACGGGGCGGCTGGCGATCCGCCTCCTCTCGGCCCGCCGCGCTGTCATCGCCGCCCACACCAACCTCGACGCGGCCGAGGGGGGCCTGTGCGACCGGCTGGCCGAGGCCCTGGACCTGGTGGACCTTCGGCCCCTCCGAGCCGAGAGCGAGGGGCGGCACTACAAGGTGGTCGTCTTCGTGCCCGAGGACGACTTGGCCCCGGTCCAGACCGCCGCCTTCGAGGCCGGCGCGGGCCGCATCGGCGACTACACCGAATGCAGCTTCGCGACGAACGGGACGGGGACGTTCCGCCCCGGGCCGGGGGCCAGTCCCGCCACGGGGGCTGGAAACGTCCACAACGCCCTGCCGGAATACCGGCTGGAGGTGGCCGTCGACGAGGACCGGCTGGGGGCCGTGGTGGCGGCCATCGCCCGGGTTCACCGCTACGAGGAGCCGGCCCTGGATATCTACACGCTCATGTCGATGCCCATCGGTGTCGGTGTCGGCCGCGTCGGCCGCCTGGAAGAACCGAAGACCGCCGCCCGGCTGGCCGATGACCTTAAGCGGGTGCTCGGCGCGCCGGCCGTGCGGCTCGGGGGCGACCCCCGGCAGAAGGTCGAACGGGCCGCCATCGTCACGGGCGGCGGGAGCGGTCTCGTCGAGAGCGTCGCGGGGGCCGACGTCCAAGCCTTTGTCACGGGCGAGCTCAAGTTCCACGAGATCCAGAACCTCGCGGCCGAGAGCGTCGCCACGATCCTGGGCGGCCACTACGCGACCGAACGGATTCCGCTCGAAGCCTGGGTCCCCCGGTTCGCCGACGTCGCCGGTGTCGAGGTGATCCTGAGCGACCGCGAGCGGGGAGTGATCAGAACCGTTTAGCTGCGTCTTGTTGGCCGTGGTGCGGCCGCCGCGCGCGTGGTTCGAGTCACAGGAGCTTCCTGCGGACCGGGGAGTCCGCGACGAAACGTGGGGAGTGGGGCATGCCTTCCGTCGTCTGTCCGATCGCCAGCGGGAGCCTCGGCAACGCCCTGCTGGTCCGCACCGACCGGGCCGCTGTCCTCGTCGATTTCGGAACCACCCAGAAGCGGGTCAAGGCGGGCCTTGCGCACGCGGGCCTGGGCCCGGAGGACCTGGGGGCGGTGCTCCTGACGCACACGCACCGGGACCACTTCTCGCAGGCGGCCGCCGGGTTCTGCGTCCGCTACGGCGTGCCGGTCCATTCGACGAACGACAACTTCGCGGAACTGACGCTGCGCGTGCCGGGGTTCCGGAAGCTGATGGCGGTGGGGCTGGCTCGCCCCGTCAACGGCGAGCCGGTCGCCGTGGGCGACCTGGTGGCCGAGGCCTTCGACCTGCCGCACGATGCCCCCGGCCGGTGCCTGGGGTTCCGGTTCACGCTCGGGTCAGGCGCGTGGCGGCGCGTGGCGACCGTGGCGACCGACCTCGGCCACGTGCCGCACGGCGGGCTGGAGTGGTTCACGGGGGCGGACTGCCTCGTCCTGGAATCGAACCACGACCCGGAGATGCTCTCGCGAAGCGGTCGTCCGTGGGACCTGATTGACCGGATCGCGGGCCCGCACGGGCATCTCTCGAACGCGGCCGCCGCCGAGGCCGTGGCGGCGGTATCGGGCCGCGGTCGCCCGGGCCGACTGAAGCACGTCATCCTCGCGCATCTCTCGCGGGACTGCAACACGCCGCGCCTCGCCATCGAGGCCCAGGCCCGCCTCGCCTCCTGCCGAGCCGGCGCCGTCGACTTCTCCGCCGCCGACCAGTTCGCCCCGGGCCCGGTGGTGGTGCTGTAGCCGGCGCAAACCCCTTGTGTCCGCATCGCGGCGCCGCTAGACTCGCCCCTTTGATACTCCCTGGCACTGGGGTCGGGGCGAGGCAAAGGGCGAAACATGGGCTGCTGCTGCGGTGAACCGAAACCGAACACGCTGACGGAGGTCGAGAAGGCCGACGGCTGGAAACTCCTTTTCGACGGGACCTCGACCGACGCCTGGATTGGATTCCGCAAGGACCACCTGCCCGAGGCGTGGCAGGCTGTCGACGGGACCCTCACACGCATCGAGAAGGCCGGCGACATTGTCACCAAGGAGAGCTTCGGCGACTTCGAGCTTTCCCTCGACTGGAAGATCTCCGAAGGCGGCAACTCCGGCATTTTCTTCCGCGTCACCGACGAGGAGGAGACCGTCTGGCGGACCGGGCCGGAGCAGCAGATCATCGACAACGACCCCGAGACGGGCCATCGCGACGGCGCGAACCCGAAGACCATGGTCGGCTCCCTCTACGCCCTCATCCCCCCCAAGGGTGGCAAGGATTACTCGAAGCCGGCGGGGGAGTGGAACACCGCCACCATCCGGGCCGTCGGGCCGAACGTCGCGTTCGGCCTGAATGGGACGGAGACGCTCCGCTTCGAGATCGGGAGCCCGGAATTCGAGGCGCTGGTGGCCGACTCGAAGTTCACGAAGTTCGCGGGCTTCGCGAAGGCCGAGCGGGGGCGCATTGCCCTCCAGGACCACGGCGATCCCGTCTGGTTCCGCGACATCAAGATTCGGCCCCTGTAGGTCGATAACCGGGACATGGGCGCCGACTTCCCATTCTCCGAGCGCGGGCGCGCCGGCCGCGACCCCGCCATCAGCTGGCTCATGGCCCGGGCCCTCGAGGTGCCGGACTTGGTGAGCCTGGCCGCGGGGTTCGTGGATCAGGAGGCCCTGCCGCACCGGGCCGCCGCCCGGGCCGCCTGCGACCTTCTGGCCGACCCGCACCTCGGACGGGCCGCCCTCCAGTACGGCACGACCCACGGCGACCCGCGCCTGCGCGAGGCGGTGCTGGAGACGCTGCGGGCCGGGTCCGGCGCCCCCCTCTGGCGCGGCGTCGGGCCCGAGGACGTCGTCATCACGAGCGGCAGCCAGCAGTTCCTCTACCTCCTGGCCGAGGCCCTCCTCGACCCCGGCGACGTCGTCCTGACCGAGGATCCCTCGTACTTCGTTTACGTCGGGGCGCTCGAGTCGTTCGGGGCGGTGCTTCGCGGCGCGGCCTGCGATCACGAGGGCCTGCGGCCGGAGGCGCTGGAGCAGGCGCTTGAGTCCCTGGGGGCCGAGGGGCGCTTGGGGCGCGTCAAGCTCATCTACCTGATGACCTACTTCGCGAACCCGACGGGCGTCAGCCTCGCGCCTGAGCGGCGCGACGCCGTCTACGACCTCCTGGTCCGGTGGCGGGAGCGGGGCCTTCGGGCCCTGGTCGTCGAGGATGCCGCCTACCGGGACCTGCGGTTCCCGGCCGTCGAGGATACGGCCCCGCTTTTTGAGCGACAGCCCGCGATGGAGTGGATCGCCTACACCCAGTCGCTCTCGAAGTGCCTCTCGCCGGGGCTGCGGCTGGGGTTTGGCCTCGCGCCGCGGCCGGTGCGGGACGTCATCCTCCGGTTCAAGGGCCACCACGACTTCGGGTCCTCGAACCTCTGCCAGCAGCTCGCCCTGCGGCTCGTTACAAGCGGCGAGTGCGCGCGGCACACGGAGGGGCTGCGGGAGCGGTACCGGCGCAAGTGTGCCCTGATGATCGAGACGCTCGAAGCGCACGTCCCGCCGGACCTTAAGCTCGATTATGCCCTGCCCCGAGGCGGCATGTACGTCTGGACGACGCTGCCGAAGGGCATCGAGACGGGGGCCGAGTCGCCGCTCTTTAAGGCCGCCCTTGAGGAGAAGGTCCTCTACGTCCCCGGCGAGCTGTGCGCCGTCCCGACGGGCCCCGAGGGCACGATCCGTTCCGTCAATCGCCGCTCGATGCGCCTCTGCTACGTCTTCCCCGACGAGGCGACCCTCGTCGAGGGCGCGACGCGGCTGGCCCGGGCGCTCGGGCGCGTGGCCACGTAATCGGGAGGTCCGACCCTGTGCCTATCGACTTCACCGAGGAGCGCTGGGCCAAGGTCCGGGCCGACTGGACCGCGTGGTGGGAAGGGCGGCTGGAGCGGCCTATCATCCCCTTGGTCGTCAAAGGCGGCGACCCGGGCCGCGCGCCGCCGGCCGTAGAGCCGCGGGGCCGCACGGCCAGCTACGATGCGTCGGTCCCGGCGGAGGCGATCGTTGACGTGTGGGACTGGCAGCTTGCCGGCCGCGAGTTCCTCGGCGACGCCTTCCCGCACGTGTGGCCGAACTTCGGACCCGGCGTGCTGGCAGCGTTTCTCGGGGCCCGGACAGAGGTCTCGAAGCCGCCGGCCGTTACCGTCTGGTTCCAACCGGACCGCGACGTGCCCCTCGCGCAGCGCGACCTCGCGCTCGACATCGACCACCCCTGGGTCCGCCGCATCGCGAAGATCATGCGGGCCGCCGGCCGGCGGTGGCAGGGGCTCGTGCAGGTGGCCATGACCGACCTCGGCGGGGCGGTCGATGTCCTCGCCAGCTTCTACCCCGGCGAGAAGATGCTCCTGGCCCTCGTGGACCATCCGGAGGCGGTCGAGCGTCTCACGTGGCAAATCCACGAGGCATGGTGGGCGGCGTTCGAGCACTTCGATGCGATCCTGCGGCGGACGGACCCGGGGTGGTCGGCGTGGGCCGGGCTCTTCGCGCCCCGGTCGCATTACATGCTCCAGTGCGACTTTGCCTACATGATCGGCCCGCGGATGTTCGAGCGGTTCGTGCGACCGGAGCTGGCCGCGACGTGCCGACGCCTGGACGATGGGTTCTATCATCTGGACGGGGTGGGCCAGCTGCCGCACCTGGATCTCCTGCTGGAGATTCCGGAGCTGGCGGGGGTCCAGTGGGTGCCCGGGGCCGGCCAGCCGCCGCCCGGGGCGTGGCCGGAGGTCTACGAGCGGATCCTCGCCGCCGGCAAGCGGGTCCAGTTCACGGGGACCCTCGAGGACTTCGACCGCCTTGTCCAGCGCCTCGGCACTGCCCGCGGCATCGCCCTGAGCTTCCAGACTGTGAAGCCGGAAGGGCGTGACAAGGCCCTGCGGAAGATCGAGGCCTACGGCGTCTCCTGAAGCCTGCGCAACAAAGGGGACATTCCCCTTTTTCGAAATCGCCCTGGCGCTAGCAAGAAGACGATTTCGGGGCCTCCAGTTCTGTAAAAAAGGAAAATGTCCCCTTTGTTGCAGGGGCTCGTGGGGGTCGTCTGACCGTGGCCGATTTCGCCGCAGAGCAGCCAATTCCTTGTGACGATCCTCTACCTCTACGGGCGTGAGGCGAGCATCGGCTCGGTGACGCGGACGTCGAGACGGCGGCTGAGAAGCGGGACGCGGGCGGTGGAGGTGGGGGAGGACGAGGCGAGGGTCTCGGGACAGGGGAACGTGGGGAGCTGGGCAATCATGCCGGGCGAGTAGAGGAGCTGGAGGCCGACCGTGTCGCCGACCTTCAGCGGGCCGAGGGTCTTGGGCAGGCGGAAGTCGACGCGCATCTCCGTCCCCGTTGAGACGAGCCGTCCGAGGCTGATCGATCGCACGCTCTCGGGTCGCGCGGGCCGCACCGGGCGCCCGTTCACCCACCACCGGGCCAGGAGGTGCAGGTCCGGCCACGTGATCATCGGCATTTCCGAGCGGACGGTCAGCGTCCCGTCCTCGATCGCCACGTCGAGGCCGTAGATCGTCTCGCCCTCGTGCCGCGACCGCGCCTTGGGACGGGCGAGGTCATGCCAGGCGGGTCCCGTCGGCACTTGGCCGGGCAGTGGTCCCCGCGGCACGTTCGGCAAGCTGGGACACGGTCTCCGGGCCCTCCTCGACCCAGACGGGCGTCAGGCCGTCGAGCGACGGGCACGAAGCGGGCGTACAGGGCTCGGCGCGACAGGGCGCCGCCGGCCATGGCCACCTGGGCCGGCGCAGCACCGGTCTCGCCCATGATCGGGTCGAGGAGCATCGGCCCGAGCGGCTCACCGCGCATCGGGCCCCCGTGCTCAAACGCCGGCGGCTTCCCGTCGTCCGTGTACGTCGCGTAGGCGCAGCCGACCTTCCACGGCCCGGCCGCCGGGCCGGGCGCTACCGCGACTTGCCCTTGCGGCGTTTCTTGCGTTTGGAGCGGCGGCGTTTCTTGCGGGTGGGGCCGCCAAAGAGGTCGATGGAGGCCATTTGCTGGGCCATGGCTCGCCGCCCGCCGCCGAACATGCCCTGGCCCTGCATCTGTTTGATCATGTCGCGAACCTGGCCGAAGCTCTTGACGAGACCCGCCACGTCCTGCGGGTCCATGCCACACCCCCGGGCGATGCGGCGTCGCCGAGAGGCGTCGATCAGCTCGGGTTTGGATCGCTCGGCGGGAGTCATGGAATGGATGATCGCCTCGGTCTGGTCGAGTTCGGCGTCGTCGACGGGCAGGTCCTTCATGGCTGAGCCCATGCCGGGGATCATCGAGAGGATCTCCTTCAGGGGCCCCATCTTCCGCATCTGGCGGATCTGGCCGAGGAAATCGTCGAGGCCGAACTCGGCCTTGCGGAGCTTCTCCTGCATCCGCACGGCCTCTTCCTCGTCGACGGCATGCTGGGCCTTCTCCACGAGACTGACCACGTCGCCCATGCCCAGGATGCGGTTGGCCATCCGGTCGGGGTGGAACTCCTCGAGCCGGTCGAGCTTCTCGCCGACGCCGACGAACTTGATGGGCTTGCCCGTGACGGCCTTCACCGAGAGGGCCGCCCCGCCGCGCGCGTCGCCGTCGAGCTTCGTCAGAATGACGGCCGAGAGCTCGAGGGCCTCGTTGAACTCCCGGGCGCTGGTGACGGCGTCCTGGCCGGTCATGGCGTCGCAGACGAGGTAGATCTGGTGGGGCGAGACCGCCTTGGCGATGTCCTTCGCCTCACGCATCATCGCCTGGTCGATGTGGAGGCGGCCGGCCGTGTCCACGATGACCGTGTCGGCGTTCTGGGCGCGGGCGGCCTTGAGGCCCTTCTTGGCGATGCGCACCGGGTCGCCGATGCCCTCGCTGTAGACGGGGGTGTCGACTTGGCCTGCCACGACCATGAGCTGTTCGACCGCCGCCGGGCGGTGGCAATCGCACGCCACGAGGAGGGGCCGGTGGCCCTTCTCCTGGATGAGGCGGGCGAGCTTGCCAGCGGTGGTCGTCTTGCCGGAGCCCTGCAGGCCCGCCAGCATGATGACCGTGGGCGGGGCGTCGGCCCGGGGGATCTTCGGGTCCACCGGGCCCATCAGTTCGACCATCTCATCGTAGAGGACCTTGATGAAGACCTGGTCCGGGCGGAGGGTCTTGAGGACCTCCTGACCGAGGGCCTTCTCGCGGACCCGCTCGATGAAGTCACGGGCCACTTGAATCTGGACGTCGGCCTCCAGCAGGGCCGTGCGGACCTGGCGGAGGGCGTCCTGGATGTTGGATTCGCGGAGGCGCCCGCGGCCGCTGAGGTTCCGAACGACGCCGTTGAGCTTCTCGGTCAGACTCTCGAACATGGTCCTCTCGCGGGTTTCGGGGACACGGGGACGTCGATTCAGTGTACCCGCGCGCTGGCGAGATTCAAGGGCGGCGGCAAAGCCACGGCGAGTGGCGTGGCCACGCTGTATCACGCGGCCATGCGCGAGACATCGCCTGACCGTGCCGGGAACGGGAAAGAAAGAGCCCGGGGCCGGGCGACTGAATAGCGCCCGCCGTAGCGGACCTCCGGCCCCGGGAGGTGGGTTCCGGGACGCGGCCATTATCATAGATGGGTGGCCCCGGCGAATCAAGCCGAAAACCACCGACCCCGGCCCGTGGCCACCGGACTCCCCCGATTGGCGCAAATCCTAACGACGTTTTAGCGAAAACGGCTCCCGGAGCGATAGGCCTTGGTGCGATTTCCGGTCGCATCGCGGTGATTCGGGGCTTGACGGGCCCGCGTCCGCGCGGTAGAAATGTGCCGCTGCCCCACGCCCCGGCCCCGTCCTGCACGCCTGAAGCCTGTGCCGCCGCGCCTCGATCGACCCGGGAGGAGGATGGTCCGTGTATCGCAATCTGCTGGAAATCCTGCGCGAGTACGTGGGGGAAAAGGCCGAATACGTGGTCGCGATGGGCCTCGTGGCCTTGGCGGTGGCGGTGCTGCTGCAGCTCCTGCCGCCGTGGCGGTGCAGCGTCCGCGAGGCCCGGGAGGGGCGGGGGTGGCGGTCGGTGCTTCTGGCCCTCGCGAACGGTCTGATGGTTCTCGTTGTGGGGGCAGCGATCGTGGCGGCCCTTGGGGCCTCGATGCTCCATCAATCCCGCGAGTTCCGCATCCGTCACGGGAACCAGACCGAGGCCAACAAGTACGCCGTCCGCACCAACTGGGGCATGCCGCACGAGCAGCGCGAGCTGTCGGTCTCCCACTCCATCGAGAAGGTCCGCCGCTTCCTCGTCTTCGAGGAGACGGGGCGGGAGATCGAGATCGAGGGCGACGAGCGGCCCCCCGGCGTCGGGACCGAGGGCGGCCCGACCCTCGTCACCCGCACCGCCCGCGAGAACGTGCCCCAGAACTCCATCGTCTCGGCCGACGTCCGGGTCGACCTGACGCTCACGTACCTTCAGAAGGGCTCCGCCTACTACACCGGCTATGAGGACGAGTGGACGCTGGCGTACCTCGTGCGCAACCGCTCCGACAAGGCCACCCGGGCTGCCTTCCGCTTTCCGATGCCCGCCGACCAGGGCACCTACGATGACTTCACCGTCCGGGTCGACGGGCAGGACTGGCGCGAGAACCTCGTCCGAAGCGACACCGACCAGACGTGGACGATGCCCATGGAGCCGGGACAGGAGGCGAAGGTCGAGGTCCATTATCGGTCGCGCGGGATGGACTTCGTCCGCTATAAGCCCGCCTACATGGCCCAGCGGGCGTCGAACCGGATGGTCCTGTCGCTACGGCCGGACCCGAGCGGCCTGGGCCCCCAGCGGCTCCATTACACGGACTTCACGCCGCCCGTGGGCGGCATGTCGCCGACGAACCGCGAGGCGCTGCTGGCGGCCCCGCCCACCGAGCCGGGCGACGCGGTCGTCATGGAATGGGACCTGAAGGACGCCGCCACCACTCTCGGCATGGGCACGGTCCTGCCGGAGATGACCCAGCCGGGGGCGTACGCGTCGCGGCTGTTGCACGAGGCGCCGTGGGGTCTGGCGCTGATGGCGGGCGTGCTTGTCTTCACGTGGGTGCTCCTGGAGCGGCGGGAGTACCTCTTGTCGCTCGGCGTCCTGGCCGGCTCGACATTCCTCTTCTACACGCTGACGGCGTACCTCTCGGAGCATTGGACGAGCTTCACGGCATGCTTCGCGGTGGCGGCGGGGGCGACGCTGGCCGTGTCACTGGCGTACCTTTTCCTCGGGTGGGGCCGGACGTTCGCGTCTGCCCAGACGGCGGGGCTGGTGCTCATCTTCACGCTCTACTACCCCCTGGCCGCCATCCTCGACGATTACACCAGCCTCATGCTCCAGGTCCTCTACTGGGCCCTGCTGGCCTATGCCGCGATGCTGGTTGTGGGGTTCGTGTGGCGGCAGCGGCAAGGCGAGCCCGCGTCGAGAGCATGACGACGCGCGGGGACGCCGCCAAGACGCTTGCGGCTTGGCATCTTGTCGATCGGGACGGCCAGGGGGGCCTTCGCATGCATCGCGACGCGCGGCTGCGGCACGGGCACTTCATCGCGGCGACGCCGCTTCCGGATGGGCCGAGCGGCGGGTTCGCGCATCGGAGCCGGTACCTGTCGCGCGAGCGGCTGGAGCGGGGGCTCGTCGTCTCGCTCGGCGGCGTCGGCGGATGGAACTGGCTGCCGCGCCTCCTGCGCCGCGGGCTTGACGAGGGCGGCGTGGAGGCGGGTATCGTCGTCTATAACTGGTCCGTCGGGCCGCTCGGGTTCTGGGTCACGGACCTCTTCGCCCGCGACCGGAACCGGGCCGTCGCCCGCGAGCTGGCCGAGACCGTTGCCGCCTACCGCGACTGGATGCCGGGCCGGCCCGTGACCCTGATCGGCCACTCCGGCGGCGGGGCGGTGGCCGTCTGGACGCTCGAATCGCTGCCGCCCGGCGTCACGGTGGATCGGGCGGTGCTTCTGGCGCCGGCGCTCGCGCCCTCGTACAACCTCGGCCCGGCCCTGGCGCACGTCCGGGACGCGGCGTACGTGGCCTCCTCGCCGCTCGATGCCGCTCTCATGGGTCTGGGGACGACGCTCTTCGGGACAATCGAGCGCCACTTCAGCCCGTCGATGGGCCTGCTCGGGCACCGCGTCCCGGCCGACCTCTCCGCCGCCGACCGTTCCGCCTACGCGAAGCTGCACACGATGCGCTGGCGCCCGTCGATGATCGGTGACGGTCACTTGGGCGGGCACCTCGGCTGGTCGACGACGTGCTTCGCCCGCCGCCGCCTCGCGCCCCTCGTGGCCGGCGAGACCGTCCGGGCCACGGTGTGAGTCGGGCTCCCGCGTCTTAACCGGGCCGCGGGTACCACGGGGGCGGCTTGACGCCGTATTCCTTGAGAATCTGGGCGAGCTCTCCGGCGTGATGTCGCCCGTGGGCGAGGGCGTACATCACCCGGTCCAGTAGTTCTCGATGACCGCCCCGAAGACCTGGCTGTTGGGGATGATGACGCGGCGGTTGTCGGGGGTATCGAGACAGGTCGCAAAGAGATCGATCTCGGCCACCGTGCCGCCCTCCCCCGCGACGGAGATGTAGTCGCCGGCCTTGAAGGGGCGGAAGGTCAGGAGCATCACGCCCGCGGCGAGGCTCGATAGGCTGCCCTGGAGCGCCAGGCCGATCGCCAGGCCCGCCGCCCCGATCACCGCAGCAAAGCTCGTCGTCTCGACACCGAAGACGCCCAGACAGGCGATCACGGCCAGAACCATGAGGCCCCACCGGACGATGTGCCCGAGGAACCCCGCCACGGTCTCGTCGACGCGGGTCCTGGCGACGGCGCGGCGAACGAGCCGGCCGATCCACCCGGAGACGATGAACGCCACCAGTAGAAACAGGAGCGTGCCCACGATGGGCGGCCCGTACTCGACGATGAGGTCCCGCCCCGTTCCATGGTCGCTCCTCCCGGGGGGGCGCGCACACGGCACCCGAGGCGCAGCTCCACCGCCCGCCGGGGGGCCCGCGGTGCTCCAGGCCACGGACCCCCCTGCCGGGCGGGTCAAAGACGATCTTCGTCTACTCGTAGATGTGCGTGCTCTCGGTCTCGTTGGCGGGCGTCGTCATCTGGTCGCTCGTCAGCTCGACCGCGAACCGGACGTCGCCCGGCTTCGTGCCCTTCGTGACGACATGATAGACGGCCTTGGCCTTCGGCGCGAGCTCCGCGAGCGGCGCGAAGGTCACCGTCTTGCCCTCGACGGTCGCTTGGACGGGCCCCTTGGTCGAGACGTAATCCTGCTCGGCCGGCAGCGTGCAGACGATCTTGATGTTGGTGCCGACCGCCGAGCCCTGGTTCGTCACGGTGATCTCGTAAGTCTCGTTGGCGCCGACCTCGATCGGGTCTTCGATGTCGATGACCTCGAGGAGAATGGCCGAGATGCCCTTGACCTCGAGCGTGGCGTCGGCGGTGGCCTCGGCGCAGAGGGCCGTGGCCTTCACGGTGTTGGTGAAGGTGCCCTTGGCATCGGCCCGGAGCGTCACGGAGACGGACTTCTTGGCCCCGGGGGCCAGCGTGCCGAGGGCCCACGTCACCTTCCCCGCCGCCATCTTCCCGCCTTCCGTGGCGCCGGCGAAGCTCGTGCCGCGCGGCACCATGTCGGTGAGCATCAGGTTGCGGGCCTCGCCGTCGCCGGAGTTGGTGACGGTGATGTCGAAGGTGGCCTCGCGTCCGATGTAGCGCATCGACGGGCCCTTCTTCGTAACCTTGAGGACAGGCTGCTTGACGGAAACGGTGTGGGTGGCCCGGGCCTTGAGGTCGCCGTCGCCGGTGGCCACGGCCGTGTTGGTGAAGCGGCCGGTCTTGGTGGCCATGACGGTGTAGGCGATCTTCTTGGCCTCGCCGGAGTCAAGGGTGCCGATGTCGGAGGTGAGGGCCTTGCCGCCCCCCTCGGCCTTCAAGCCCGCTGGAAGCGTGTCCGTGAACGTGACGTTCTTGGCCGGGCCCGTGCCGGTGTTCTGGACCGTCACCTCATAGCGGATCGGTTCGCAGATGAGGACCTCGGCGGGGCCGGTCTTGGTGACGGCCAGCTCGGGCTTGACGGCCCGGATGACCATGCACTGGACGCACGGCCGGTACGTGACCTGGGTGCAGGGCTCGAAGCGTCCGGTCTGCTCGGCGACGGCCGTGACCTTGAAAGTGCGGCTCTCGCCGGCCTTCAGGGTGCCCCACGTCCACTTCAGGTTCTGGCCCTGGGCCTTGCCCTCCGGGTCCGAGGCGACGGCCCGGAACCCCTTGGGCAGGATCTCGAGGACCTCGACGTCCATCAGCGGCACCTTGGCGGCGTTGGTGACGCGCGTGTCGTAGGTGAATTGCTGGCCGACGACGACCTCCGTCGGGCCCATCTTCTGGACCTTGGCGGCACTGACGGCGCACTCCGGAGACGTCTTGGCGGGCATCGGCTTCGGCTCGGGTTTCGGCGCGGACTTCGGCGGCGGGGCCTCCTCGCGGGCCGGCGGACAGCACCCCGCGCCCCAGGCCACCAGCAGCCCCAATGCGACACACAGTATCGATACTCGTTTCATCGTCGTTCTCCTTCGGGGTGGTCAGCCCCCCCTTGCTCAGAAGCTCACTCTTCCGGCCCTGAGCATAGACCCCCCGCCGGCCGAAGAACAAGGGCCTGGTGTTTTTTCCTGATGGTTGCCTCGGGGGACCCGGGGCGACGTGGGAACGGCCCACTTTCCCTTGACACGCGCCGCGCCCCGCGGGACGATGCGCGGCCTTGGCCTTGAAAAGGGATGACGCGATGGCGAAGACGTGGAAGAAGACGACGAAGGACACGCGTGCGAAGAAGGACGAGACCATCGAACGGGTCCGCGTCGCCGTGATCGGCCTCGGCATCGGAAAGGCCCACCTCGAAGGGTACGGGCGGCACCCGATGGCGGAGGTGGCGGCCCTGTGCGACACCGACGAAGCGCGGCTCAAGGAGCAGGCCGAGGCCCGCAAGGTCGATGCCGCCGCCTGTTTCACCTCCACCGACGACCTCTTCGCCGCCGCCGAACGGCTTGAGCTGAATGCCGTCAGCGTCTGCCTGCCGAACCACCTCCACGCGCCGGTGACGCTCGCGGCTTTGAAGACGGGGCTGCACGTCCTGGTCGAAAAGCCCCTTGCCATGGACGCCCGCGAGGGGGCGCGGATGGTCGAGGAGGCCGAGACGCGGGGCCTGACCCTCGGCATCAATCTCTCGTTCCGCTTCCGCCCGGAGAGCCGGGCCCTGAAGGACCTCGTCGACGCGGGGGCCCTCGGCCGCATCTACTACGCCCACACGCGGTGGATGCGCGAGCGGGGCATCCCAAAGTTCGGCGGGTGGTTTGGGCGGAAGGACGAGAGCGGCGGCGGGCCGATCATCGACCTCGGCGTCCATCGCATGGACCTCGCGATGTGGCTCATGGGCAACCCCCGGCCGGTCAGCGTCACCGCGGCGACGTACGACCCGGTCGGGTCGCGCCTCGCGCGGGAGCAGGAGAAATCGTTCGACGTCGAGGACTTCGGCGTGGCGTTCGTGCGGTTCGAGGGCGGGGCCACGCTGGTGCTTGAGGCGAGCTGGGCGGGCTTCTCCGGCAAGCGCGAGGACCAGCTCACGGAGCTTCTCGGGGAGCGGGGCGGGATCCGCCAGGTGAACGCCAGCGAGGGGTACCAGTACGAGGCGTGGCTCTATCGCGAGGAATCCGGGTCGCTCACGGAGACGCGCATCCGCCGCCGCCTCGGGCCCTCGCCGGGGTTCGCGGAGGACTTCGTCGACGCGCTCACCGCGGGCCGCGAGCCGTTGGCCCCGGGCGCGCACGGCCTCCAGGTCCAGCGCGTGCTCGATGCGATCTACGAATCCGCCCGCACGGGATCCGAGGTCAAGATCGAGGCTACGTAGGCATGAAGGTTCTCGTCCCCGACCGTTGGCTCGATCGCATCCGTTCCGCCGCCGAAGGGCGCGGCGTGGAGGTCGAGCCGGTCGTCTACGGCGAGGGCGCCGAGGGCCCGTTTCCGAGCGTCGAGGTCTTCTTCTGGGCGTGGCCGTCGAGCGTCCGGCGCGAAGCCTTCGCCGCCGCCCCGGACGTCCGGTGGGTCCACTCCGCCTCCGCCGGCGTCGACGCCCTCGTCCCGCTGGTGAGGGAGCGTGGGGTGCGGCTCACAGAGAGCGGGGCCTGCTACCGCATCCCCATCGGCGAGTTCGTCATGGCCGCCATGCTCGATGCCGCGTGCCGCCTCGGCGATCATCATGCCGCCCACGCGCGAGGCGAATGGGAGGGGTTCGGGCACACGGAGCTCGCCGGACGGACGGTCGGCATCGTCGGCCTCGGGCCCATCGGCCTGGGCGTCGCCGAGCGGGCCGCCGCTTTCGGCATGAACGTGATCGGCTGCCGCCGAAGCGGCAGGCCCGTCGAGAACGTGACCGACGTCGTCGCGCCGGACGGTGTCGCGCGGCTCTGGCGCGAGAGCGACTACATCGTGTTGGCGGCACCGCTGACGACGGAGACGCGCGGGATAGTCGACGCCGAGGCTCTGGCGATGATGAAACCCTCGGCCGTGCTTATCAACATCGCCCGCGGGGCCCTCGTCGACACCGACGCCCTGCTCGCGGCCCTCTGGGACGGGCGGCCCGGGCGGGCGATCCTCGACGTCACGGACCCCGAGCCGCTGCCCGAGGCGCACCCGCTGTGGGAGGCCCCCGGCCTGCTCATCACCAGCCACACTGCCGGGGGCGGCGACGCGCCCCTGTGCGGCCGCCTCGCGGACCGACTCGTCGAGAACCTCGCCCGCGACGCCCGCGACGAGCCGCTGCCGGGCGTTGTGGATCTTGAGCGTGAGTATTGATGCATCCATGAGGTGCGGTCGTAAGGCCGCGGGCCCGCCCGCCCGGCCTGCGGCTCGGCCACGAAAGAGGCTTCCCATGCCCTTTGACATCCAACGCGGCATCAACCTCGGCGGCTGGCTCGGCAGCATCGCCCGCGACACCCGCCCCCGCCGGGCGGCCGACGTCACGGACGCGGATCTCGCGAAGCTCGCAGCCATCGGCTGCGACCACGTCCGCCTCCCCGTCGACGAGCAGATCATGTACGACGAGTCCGGCGTACGGCAGGCGGAGGCGTGGGACCGGATGGAGGGGTGCCTGGACGCCTGTGCGCGGCACGGGTTGCGGGCGATCGTCGACCTTCATATCCTCCGGTGCCACTTCTTCAACGCCCCCGAGCGGCCGCTCTTCACCGACCCCGAGGCGCCGAAGCATTTCGCGGACGTCTGGCGCGACCTTGCGGCAGGGCTCGCCTCCCGGTCGAACGACCGGGTGGCTTACGAGCTCCTGAACGAGCCTGTCGCCGACGACCCCGAGGACTGGAACCGCGTCTACCCCTACGCCCTCGCCGCCGTCCGCGAGACCGAGCCCGAGCGGACCGTCGTCCTCGGGTCGAACGCGTGGAACCAGGCCGTCACGTTCGAGGACCTGGCGATCCCTGCGGGCGACCCCAATCTGATCCTGACGTTCCACGAGTACAATTCGATGATCATCACGCATTACCGGGCCGAGTTCGTGCCCGACTGCGCGGCCTACGACGGGCCCATCCAGTACCCCGGGCGGCCGGTGCCCGCGGAGGCGTGGGAAGGGCTCGCGCCGGACCTCAAGGCCCGCCTCGCGAAGTGGAACGAGCCGTGCGGCCCCGAGTCGATGGCCGCCCGCATCCAGGCGCCGCTGGCGGCCCGGGAGCGGACGGGCCTGCCCCTTTACTGCGGCGAGTTCGGCGTCATCCACCACGCCCCGCCCGAGATTCGCGACGCCTGGCACCGCGACTTCGTCTCGGTCCTCGACGCCCACCGCGTCGCCTGGGCCCCCTGGAACTATCGCGGCCGCTTCGGGCCCTTCACCGCCGACGGCACCCCCACCCCCGCGGCGCGAGCCATGTACCGCGGCTCAGGCACCTGACTCCTCAATTGCGGCTTTCCGGGATTGGGCCGCGCGAAGGCGGGCGGGGTCGAACTTGGCGCCGCGGTCGAAGGTGTAGATGCCGTTCTGCTCCTGGTAGACGTCGGTGAGCTGCGTGTAGCAGTAGCCGAAGAGACCGGGGTTCTCGAGGAGCGCCCCGGTCAGGCCCTCGAAGCGGGCGTAGAACTCCTCGGGCGTTCGCGGCCTCTCGCCGTAACCCCAGGACTCGGCGTCCTCGGCGACGCCGGGCTGCCACCACGTGCCGCCGAACTCGCTGACGAAGTACGGCTGGCCGCGCCAGGGCACCGAGCCGCTCGCGCGTTTCGCGTTTCGGTCCTCGGGGGGGCGGCCCTCGGCCAGCGGGGCGAACCGGGCCGCCAGCGCTGCCGGGTCCTGGTCGTAATCGTGCATGTCGTAGACGTCCGCCGCCGGGGCGCGATGGATCCAGCCGGAGGCGTCGACCACCGGCCGCGTCGGGTCCGCCGCGTGCGTCATGGCCACCAGCCCGCGCGTCACGTCGTCGAGGACGGTGACCTCGTCCGTCAGGGGCACGTGGGGCGATTCGTTCAGGGGACACCACCCGATGATGGAGGGATGGGAAAAGTCTCGCGCGAGGATCTCCGCCCACTGGGCCATCAGGGCCGCCGTCGGCTCGTGGCCCGCCGTCCGGTCGCCCGCGAAGGCGCCCCAGTCGCCGAACTCGCCCCAGACGAGGTACCCGAGCCGGTCGGCGTGGGCGAGGAACCGTTCCTCGAAGACCTTCTGGTGGAGCCGGCCCCCGTTGAACCCCGCCTCCTTCGCCAGCTCGATGTCCCGCACCAGGGCCGCGTCCGACGGGGCGGTCATCACGCCGTCGGGATAGTACCCCTGGTCCAGGACAAGCCGCTGGAAGACGGGTCGGCCATTCAAAAGCACCGCCCGCCCGTCCACCGCAACGCTGCGCAGGCCCGCGTAGCTCTCGACCCGGTCGACCACGCCGCCCTCGGCGTCGACGAGCGCGAGATCGAGACCGTAAAGGTGCGGGTCGTCGAGGTCCCACGGCCGCACGCGTCCCTCCGGAGCGGCGAGCTCGACCATCGGCCGCATCGAGGCAACGGCGGCAGTCTCGGCCGAGGCCAGGGCCCCGTCGGCGTCCGAGAGCGTCGCGCGGAGCTTCAGACCGGAGCGCGGCCCGGCGACGGGCACGTCGACGAGGAACCTTCGGGCCGCCAGATCGGGCGTCACGTGCGGCCGGCCGAGGCTCGTCGCGGGCACGGGCTCCAGCCAGACGGTCTGCCAGATGCCGGTCGTGCGGGTGTAAAGGCACCCGCGGTTCGCGTAGTCGGGGCACTGCTTGCCGCGCGGCTTGGAGGCCCGGGCGTCGTCGCGGGCCCGGACGACGACCGTCGCGATCTCGCCCGGCCGGGCGACGTCGGAGAGGTCGCACGTAAACGGCGTGAACCCGCCGCGATGGCGCCCGACGAGGGTCCCGTTTGCCCAGACGGCGGCGTCATAGTCGACGGCCTGGAAGTGGAGGAGAACGCGGCGGCCGGCCCACGTCTCCGGGATCGCCACCTCGCGGCGGTACCACGCGGCGGGAATGAAGTCCGTGTGGCCGACGCCCGAAAGCGGCGCCTCCGGGGCGAAGGGGACAACGATCTCGCCCTCGAGCGGCCGTTCCAGGAGCCCCCGCGCCAGGCCACTGTCGCCCGGGTCCATCTCGAACTGCCACGGACCGTTCAGGCACAGCCAGTCGCTCCGGACGCACTGGGGACGTGGATACTCGGGTCGCGGGATGCTCACGGGGGGCTCTCCTTCGCTTGGGAAATCGGGGCGGCGAGAAGGTCTCGTCGGGGGCACGGGGTTCGGGCGGCGGACCGGCGGTCTCGGACGACGCGGGTCCGGCCAGGGCGAGAAGCGCGGCGAGCGTGATGGGTCGAGTCATGAGACGTCCCCCGAAGTCGGCCAGCCTATGGTAAGGATGCGCCGCGCGCGTGTCCAGCCCCGCGGCCGCACATCCAATGCGCCTTGCCCCGACCGCACGCCGGGTCGCATAATACTCGACAGTCGGATGGGGAAGGGGATGCATGCGGATCGAGCTGGCCTACGGACGCGACGGCGTCGCCCTGGAGGTGCCGGATGAGCACCTCGCGGGCGTCGTCGTGCCGGAGTGGCCCACGGTGCTGGCGCGGCCGGAGGCGGCGGTGGCCCGGGCGCTGCGGCAACCCCTGGCGGGCGAGCCGCTGGCCACGATCGCCCGGCGGCGCGTCCGCGAGCGCGTCGGGACCCGTGCGGAGACGCCCTGGCGGCGGGACTGGCGTTCGTTCCGGGTTGTCGTCATCGTCAGCGACCCCACGCGGCCCTGCCCGACGCGGCAGATTCTCGGCCCCATCCTCGCGGAGTTTCGGGCCGCCGCCGTGCCGCCCGAGTGCATCACGATCCTCATCGCGACGGGCCTCCACGCCCCGACCGTGGGCGAGGCCGCCGCCGAGCTCGTCGGCCCCGAGGTGGCCGCCGCGTGCCGAGTGGTGAACCACTTCGGCGGCCGCGGGGCGACCTTGAAGCGCCTGGGGCGCACGAAGCGCGGGACACCCGTGGTGTTGGCGCGGGAGTGGGTGGACGCGGAACTTCGCATCGCCATCGGCGTCGTCGAGCCGCACCTCATGGCCGGGTTCTCCGGCGGCCGCAAGGCCGTCTGTCCCGGCATCGCGGGGGCCAAGACGGTTCGCGCCTGGCACAGCCCGGCCCTGCTGGAGCACCCGACGGTGCTGCCGGGGCGCCTGGACGGGAACCCCGAGCACGAGGAGGCCCTGGCGGTGGCGGACTTCGCCCCGCCCGACCTGATGGTCAACGTGACCGTCGACCGCGAGGTGAACCTGACGGGCGTCTTCGCCGGGCCCATGCGCGAGAGCCACGCCGCGGCCGTCGCCTTCCTGCGGAAGCACGTCGAGCGGCCCGTCGCCGCGCCGTGCGATCTCCTCGTCACCACCAACGGCGGCTGGCCCCTCGACGCGACCTACTACCAGTGCCAGAAGGGCCTGTTGACGGGCCTGCGCGTGCTGAAGCCGGGCGGCACGTTCCTCTTCGCGGCGGCGTGTGAGGAGGGCGTCGGGGGGCCGGAGTTCACCGCGCTCTGTGCGAAGTATCGGACGCTCGCAGAGTTCATGGAGGCGGCGATGGCTCCGGGGGCCGAAGTCGTCAAGGACCAATGGGCCCTCGAGAACCTCGCCAAGGCCGCGCGCCACGGCGAAATCCTCTTCTATAGCGATCACCTGCCCCGCGCGGTCCAGGCGGACCTGTTCGTAACGCCCGTTGCCACCCTCGAGGACGGACTTACCCAAGCGCTTGAGAAGCACGGCCCCGGTGCCCGCGTCCTCGTCATGCCGCACGGGCCCTACGTCCTGCCCTACGTCGAGGCGACCTGACCCAAGTCCCTCCCGGCCGCGAGCGGGCGACGAGCGGTTGTGGTTGTGGCCTTCGCGCAAGCAGGCTATACTCGGACCATGGCTCCAGCGCCCCGGTTCGCGTACCCGGTCGTCCTGCTCCTGGCGGGACGGAAGGCCCTCGTCGTCGGCGGGGGACGGGTGGCGCGGCGGAAGGCCCGGGCCCTGGCCGATGCCGGGGCCGAGGTCCACGTCGTCGCCCTGGAGATTGCCCCGGAGATCGCCGCCGACCCCCGCTTCACCTGTCACGCCGAACCCTACGCCGCGCCCCATCTCGACGGGGCCCGTGTCGCCGTCGCCGCCACCGGCGATGCGTCCGTTAACGCCCGCGTCGCGACCGACGCCCGGGCCGCCGGCGTCTGGGTCAACGTCGTCGACGTCCCCGACCTCTCGGATTTCATCGTGCCGGCGGTGGTGCGGCGGGGCGACCTGGTGGTGGCCGTGACGACGGGCGGGGCCGCGCCGAGCCTGTCGCGCCGGATTCGCGAGCGACTTGAGCAAGAGTTCGGGCCGGAGTACGAACCATACCTCGCGGCCGCGCGCGAGGTGCGCGAGCGCGTGAAGGCCTCCGGCCTCTCCCCCGAGCGTCGCCGCCGGCTCTTTGAGCGTCTCACCGAGGACGACGTCGTCGCCGCCGCCCGCGAGGGGTCCGAGGCGCTGGCGAGCAAGATCGAGATGATCGTATCCGAGCCCGGGGATGAGGCGTAACGCACCGCATGCCACCTGAGCTTCCAAGCGCGGCGACGCCGAGGCGGTTCCGCCTCTCGCGGGGGGCGGCGCTGGCGGTCATCGTCTGGGTGGTCCTCTACGGCCTCACGTGCCTCCTGCCCCAGTACCCCGACCCGACGCTCCGGCTGGGCCAGGACCTGGCGGCCCCGCTGATGCTGGTGGCGGCGTGCGCGGTCTTCGGGTTCGCGGTGCTCGAGTATTCAGGCTCCGGATGGATCGGTCCGGCGGAACAGGTCCTGGCGGGGGCGGGGATCGGGCTGGGGGTGCTGGGCCTGGCGACGTTCGGGCTGGGCCTGGCGGGCTGGATGGACATGCGGGCGGCGCCGGTGGCGATGATGATCGTCGGGGCGCCGGCGCTTTCGCGGATGGGGGCGGGCCTTCGGGCGTGGTGGCGCGAAGCCCGGAGCGGCGTCGGGGCGCTCGGGTGGGTGCTGGCGGGGTTGGCGCTGGCGGCAGGCGGCGTGATGCTCTGGGTGGCGTGGGCCCCACCCATCGACCACGACGTCATGACCTATCACCTCGCCCTCCCCAAGCAGTACCTCGCCCGCGGCCGCATCCACGAGACGCCCCAGAACGTCTACAACTATTTCCCGCAGATGGCGGAGATGCTGTACCAAGCGGCATGGAGCCTGCGGTGGTCCCCCGCGACGCCGCCTGCGGCGATCGAGCACGGGGCCCTGCTTCCGAAGATGCTGAACGTGTGCATCATCCTCGTCGCAGCCCTGGCCGTGGCGGCCCGGGCGGGACGGGCCTTCGGGGCGCTGGCGGCGGCGCCGGCGGCGGCGCTTTTCGTCACGCTCCCCTGGATCATGAACGTCGCCCATCGGCCCGTGGCCGAGGGCACGCAGGTCATGTTCACGGTCCTGGCGCAGGTGGCCCTGGCGATCTATCTCGACAAGCGTCGGCTCGCCCCGGCGGCCCTCGCCGGCGTCATGACCGGCTTCGCTCTGGGCGCCAAGTACTCCGTCTGGCCGTTCCTCCTGGTGCCGATGCTCGTCATCATGACGGCCGACCTCGTGCTGCGCCCGCCCCGGCGGCTGGCCGCCAAGGCCCTCGCGCTCTACGTGGTCCTCACCTTCGTCACGGTGGGGCCGTACCTCGTGCGAAACGTCCTCTGGACGGGCAACCCGTGGCACCCGTTGCTCGCCCGGGTCTTCGGTCCCGGGCCGCACTGGACCGCGGCGCAGGCCGAGGCGTTCTCGGCGCATCACGGACCCGAGGGGATCGGCCTCGCGGCCTTCTGGGACGTCCTCCGGCCCGAGTCGGTCCTGCGGGCGGTGCCGACGGCGGCGGTGCTGGCGTTGGCGGCCCTGGCGCTGATGAGGCGGCCGACGCGACGGACGGCCGTCACGCTGGCCCCGTTTGCGGCGATCATCTTCGGGGTGTGGTTCTTCCTGATGCGACACGAGCCGCGGTACCTGGTCCCGTTCTGGGCCCCGGCGGTGGTGCTGGCGGCGGGCGGGACGCTGAGCGCCGATTACCGAGACTCGCGGGGCCTGCTGGTGGCGCTTTGCGGGGCGGCGGCGGGGGTGGGGCTCCTGTTCATGGTCGAGACGGCCCAGCAGGTGGAGCGCCAGGCCATCGTCACGGAGGTGCCGCGCGAGGTCGTCCCGCCTCCCCTTCGCACGAGCTACTCGGCGCCGGCGGAGCGGTACCTGGACCGGGGCGGCGACCTGGAGGGGCGCGACCGCCTGCCGGGCCTCGCTGTGGGCCTCGTGGGCGAGTCGGCCACCCTCATGTACGCCCGGCCGGTCCGCTACAACACCGTGTGGGATACGCCGTGGCTCGCCCCGGCGGTGGAGGCGTGGCACACGGAGCGCGCGGCCGAGGGGGTGCGGCGTGTGCTGGCGGCGCGCGGCATTGCGACGATCTACGTCAACTGGCTGGAGATCGCCCGCTTCCGCGACACGCCGACGATCCCCTGGCCCGAGGCGATCGACGAGGCCCTCTTTGCCGCCTGGGTCGAAGCCGGAATCCTGGAGGTCGACCAGGCCTTCGGCGGCCACGCGCCCCTCGGTCCGAGCTCCGTCGGCGCTCCGCCCCAGGCGCACGTCATCTACCGGGTGCGGTACGGGGCGGCGGGTGGGTGAGATCAGCCGAAGAGGCGCTTGACCGGTTCATCCCGCCCCAGTCCTTCATGGCGGGCGACGGCGTCACGGATGGCGTCGCGGAGGTATTCCAGCGTATCGGCTTCGGTGAAGATGGACGCGCCGACGGCGCGTGCGGTGTCGCCGCCGTCGGGATCCTCGTCGACCTGGAACACGAGCCCGGTCACGCGTCCCTGCCTTCGTCCTGCATCGACTATGCCGCACCGCCCGCTCCGGGCAAGCCCTTCGCGGCCCCCGGCGAGCCGCGGCCCGCGAAGGTCGCGGCAACCGGGTACTCGGGCACGAAGGTACTCAGGTACTCGCCTTCCCCCGATACGCCGCCATCAGCCGCTGCGTAACGGGGCCGGGCTCGCCGTTTCCGATCGTGCGGGCCTCGACGCGGGTGACGGGAAGGATCTCCATGATCGAGTTCGTAAGGAACACCTCGTCCGCTCCCGTCAGGTCGTAGACGGTGAGCGAGGTCTGCTCGGCGTCGATCTTTTCTTCCGACGCGAGCTCCAGCACCAGGCCGCGCGTGATCCCGGCCAGGAGCCCGTCCTCGACGGGCGGCGTCAGGAGCCGGCCCTCGGAGACGAGGAACACGTTCGAAACGGCCCCCTCCCCCAGGCGATTCTTCGTGTTGAACCGCAGGGCCTCGACGGCCCGCGCCCGCCGGGCGTCGCGAAGCGCGAGGAGGTTCGCCAGGTACCCGGTCGTCTTGTGGAACGTGACGGGATCGGTCTCGTTGGTGTGGAGGTCGCTGACGACGACGGTGGCTCCGGCGGCGTAGAGGGCCTCGGGGTAGGGCGTCATGGGACCGGCCATCACGAGGAGCGTCGCGGGCGGGGCCTCCTCGTCCGAGAGGGGCTCGGTCATCGGTCCGCGCGTCGCGGTCAGGCGGACCCGGGCGTCGGGCACGTTGTTGGCCTCGACGAGGGCGGCGATCGCCTCGGCGATCTCTTGGTCGGATTCCTTCAGGTAGACGCGAAAGAGCTCCCCGCTCTCCCGCATCCGCGCGAGGTGCCGCTCCAACAGAAACGGTCGCCCCCCGTACGTCCGGAGCGTCTCGAAGAGGCCCACGCCCAGCAGCAGCCCGGCGTCGTTGGCCGGGATGCGGGCGTCCCTGAGGGGCACGATCTCGCCGGCCAGGTAGCACTGCTCATCGGTCATCGGTCACCTCGGATGCTGTTGTCAAGGCTTGGAGCATGGCCCGCGCCTTGTCCTCGGTCTCGGCCAGCTCGGCGTCGGGCTCGGAGTCGGCGACGATACCCCCGCCCACCTGAACGTACACCTTCCCCGCCGCGACGAGCAGCGTTCGGATGGCGATGTTCAGGGCGGCCCGTCCCGCGGGCCAGGAGGGCGAGGGCGGCGCGAGGTACCCGATCGCCCCGGTGTAGACGCAGCGGCGCGTGGGCTCGAGCTCCGCGATGATCTGCATGGCTCGAATCTTCGGGGCCCCCGTCACGGACCCGCCCGGGAACGTCGCCCGCACCAGGTCCACGATGTCGCGGCCGGCATGCAGGCGGCCTTCGACCGTCGCGACGGTGTGCCAGACGGCGGCGTAGGGCTCGACGGCCCGCGGGTCCGTGACGCGGACCGTGCCGTAGGAGCAGAGGCGACCGAGGTCGTTGCGCTCGAGGTCGACGATCATCACCAGCTCGGCCCGGTCCTTGGCGGAGGCGAGCAAGTCCTCGCGGGTCCGCGTGTCGGCCGCCTCGTCGCCGCGGACGCGGGGCCGCGTCCCTTTGATGGGCCGCGTCACGACCCGCCCGCCCAGGCCGAGGTCGAGGAACAGCTCCGGGCTGCTCGACAGGATGGCCCGCCCGCCGCCGAAGCCGAGGTAGGCGGCGTAGGGGGCCGGGTTCGCGCGGCGAAGGCGGCGGTACAGGGCCGGGGGCGGCACGGCAAGCGGGGCCCCGTACCGGCGGCTCAGGTTCACCTGGAAGATGTCGCCGGCGGCGATGTAATCGAGGGCGCGACGGACGGCGTCCCGGAAGGCGGCGTCCGAGAGGTTCGTCCGCAGGGGGCCCGCGAGGGATACGACGCGCTCTTCCTCCGGCGCGGGCTCGCCGCACATGGCGTCCGTGAGGGCGTTGCGGAGAGCGTCGTGCGAGACCCCGGGCGCTCCCGAGAGGAAAGCGCGGCGGGTGGGGTGATCGAGGACGAGGGCGGCGTCGTAGCGGCCGAGCCAGACGTCCGGCAGGTCGACGTCCCGCCGCGCGGCGAGCGTCGCGGTCGGCTCGAGGTGTGGGGCGAGGTCGTAGGCGAGGTATCCGTAGAGGCCGGGACCGTAGGGGAGGGGGCCGTCGGGCGGAGGCGGACATCGCCCCAGGGCCGCGCGAATGTGCCGCAGGGGGTGGGCGTCCTCCGGCCCGAGCTCAAGCACCTCCGCCGGCTCGGCCGTCATGACGCTCCAGCGCGCCCGCCCCTGCGGTCCGCCCGCGCTGTCCAGCCACACAGACCCTCGCCGCCGCGCCAGGTGCGCGAAGACCGCCTCCGCGTCCCCCGGCCACGGCACCTCCACCACGCTCGCCATCGCCTCTCCCCACGGAGAATCATCCCGGATATGATTCTCCGCCCGCTTCTGCGGTCCCGTCTACGGCACTTCATCGAAAATCATCCGGGCTGATTTTCTTCGCGCGAGTGCTCAGAGCGGCCCGATCAGCGGCGCGAGGCGACGTAGGCGCGGACGCTTTCGGGCCAGGGGGGCAGGCGATGGCCGAGGGTCCGTTCGAGCTTCGTCGTGTCCAGGGCC
Organism: uncultured Anaerolineales bacterium; assembly: GCA_964461715.1. GTDB lineage: Bacteria > Planctomycetota > Phycisphaerae > FEN-1346 > FEN-1346 > CAYWVR01. The sequence goes on along the minus strand of CAYWVR010000013.1, from coordinate 25,884 downwards.
GCGCGCGACGGGCGCGGGGCGCCGGGGTTCGGCAGGTCCGCCGTCCGGAGCGGCTCGATTTCGACGTCCAGGCTCGCCGCGGCGACGGCCTCGCGCGCCAGGTTCCACCGCGAGCACGCCCCCTCGCCGCACGCGTGGACCGTCCCGCGGGCGTCGGCGGCCACGAGTTCGACGATGGCCCCGGCCAGGTCCTCGCTCCACGTGGGGCACCCGACCTGGTCGGTGACCACGCGCAGCGGGGCGCCCGCGCGGGCCCGGTCGAGGACGGCGTCGACGAAGTTTCGCCCGCCGGCCCCGTAGAGCCAGGCCGTCCGCACCAGAAGGTGCCTTCCCGGTGCGGCCTCCCGGACCCGCAGTTCCCCCTCGGCCTTGGACGCCCCGTAGACGCTGACGGCGGTCGGGGGGTCGTCCTCGACGTAGGGCCGATCGAGCATCCCGTCGAAGACGAAGTCGGTGCTGAGGTGGACCATGAGGGCCCCGACCTCGGCCGCCGCCGCGGCCACCAGGGCCGGCGCCTCGACGTTCAACCGCCGCGCCGCGTCGGGATGGGCCTCGGCGCCGTCGACGTCGGTCCAGCCCGCGAGGTTGATGACGGTCTTGGGTGCGACCGTCCCGATCGCGCGGCGCACGGCCGCCGGATCGGTGACGTCAAGATCCTCGACGTCCGTCAGGGCCAGGGCCGCCGGGTCCGGAGCGGCGCGCTCGAGCCGCGGGCCGAGGGCGCTTCCGAGCAATCCCCGCGCCCCAGTCACGAGGACGGGCCAGTGGCGGTCCGCAAGGTCCATGGCGTCTCCGATTGACGTTGACAACGGCGCGGCCAGCGACTAGCGTAAGGGAGTCCCCGGCGGCCCCGACGTCCCCTGCGCCTCCTGCCCGGGACGCCCCCTTGCTCAAGGAGCCCGTCCGAGCCGTGGCCTCGCACCTCAAGCACTTGCGGGTTGTCAGCGGCCTGACCCTCGTGTCGCGGATTCTGGGTCTGGCCCGCGACGCGACGCTGGCCCACTTCCTTGGGGCGACCCAGGGCCTCGTAATGAGCGCCTACTCGACGGCGTTCATGTACCCGAACCTGCTCCGCCGCCTCTTCGGCGAGGGGGCCCTGTCGGCCGCCTTCATCCCCGTGTTCACCGAGTACCTGGAGCGCGGCGACCGCAAGGCCGCCGGCCGCTTCATGAGCCTGATGGTCGCCCTGCTTGTCGTGCTGCTGGCGGCGGTGACGCTGGTGGTCGAGGGCGGCTTCCTGATGCTCCGGTATCTTAGCGAGGGCTCGCCGAAGTGGCACCTGATTTTTGGTTTGGCCGCGGTGATGTTCCCGTTCGGGATCGCGATCTGCGTGGTGGCACTGCTGCAGGCGGCCCTGAACTGCTGCCGCCATTTCGTGATGCCCGCCCTCGGCCCCCTCGTCCTGAACCTCTTCATCATCGGCGGGGCCGTGGCGGGGGGGCTGGCCCTCCCGGCCGACCCCGCGATGCAGGCTTACGTCATCGCCGGGGCGATCCTGGCGGCAGGGCTGGTGGAGGTGGCGATCCAGGTGCCGGCCCTGGGGCGGCACGGCCTGGCGCTTCGGCCGGCGTGGGACCTGGGGCACGCGGGGGTGCGGCGTGTGGCCCGGGCTGTCGGGCCGACGATCCTCGCCTTCGGCATCCTCCAGATCAATGCGTTTGTCGATTCGAACATCGCGTACCTCCTGATGAGCCCCGGGCCGGCGCGGCCCGCCTTCGAGCTGGCCGGAACGGAGGTGGCGTATCCGATGGCCCTGGGGGCCCCGGCGATCCTTTATTACGGGCAGCGGCTCTACAACTTCCCCCTCGGCGTCTTCGGCATCGCCCTGGCCACGGTCCTCTTCCCGGTGCTCTCGCGTCAGGCGGTGCGCAAGGACCGCGCGGGGATGGCCCGGACGGCGAGCCACGCCCTTCGCCTCAGCATCTTCGTCGGCCTTCCGGCGGGGGTGGGGCTCGTGCTCGTCGCCGAGCCGCTGCTTCGCCTGTGGTTGAACCACGGACGCTTCGCGAGCGATCCGGAGGCGGTCCCGCGGACGGTCCTCGTGGCCCAGCTCTATGCGACCGGCATCTGGGCCTTCTGTGCGAACCACATTTTCCTGCGGGCGTTCTATGCAATGAAGGACCTGCGGACGCCGCTTCGGCTCGCGCTGGCGGCGGCGGCGCTGAACCTCGCCCTGAATCTAGTGTTGATCTGGCCGCTTGCCGAGGGCGGGCTGGCCGTGGCGACGGTCGTCGCGGCGGGGGCTCAGACGGCGGTCCTGGCAGCCCTAATGAACCGGCGGTTCGCGGAGCTGGCGTGGCGGCCCATCCTCGCGAGCGCCGCCCGGACGGTCCTGGCCACGGCGCTGATGGGGGCGGCGGCGTGGGCGGCGATGGACTGGGTCGCTCCGGCCCTGGCGCTTCAGGGGCGGGCCGAGAGTGCCGCACGCCTGGCCCTGGGCCTGGCGGCGGGGCTCGGGACGTTCGCCGCGGCGGCGTGGGCCCTCAGGATGAGCGAGCTTCGGGACCTTCTCGCGCGGCGCGGCCCCGAGCCGACCGAGGAAAATCATCCCGGATGATTTTCCCAGATCCACCCCAGGATCCCGCGCAAGGCATTTCGTGGAAAATCGTCCGGGATGATTTTGCGGGAGGTGAGGCATGAGGCCGACGGTGGCCGAGGCGCGGCTGGGGGCGATGGAGGCGAATCTGCGGGCCGTCAAGGGGCTCGTCGGCGAGGAGGTCGGCGTCATGGCCGTCGTCAAGGCCGACGCCTACGGTCACGGGGCCGTGCCGGTGGCCCGGGCCCTGGCGGGGGCGGGCGTGGACGCCCTGGGCGTCGTGCTTGTTTGCGAGGGGGTCGAGCTGCGGGAGGCGGGGCTTGAGTTGCCGATCCTCGTGATGGGGACGCCGTTCGCCGACGACTTCGACGCCCTCGTTACCCACGATCTGGCCGCCTCCCTCGACACGCTCGGCGCCGCCCGGGCCCTGGACGCCGCCGCCGCGCGGGCCGGGCAACGAGCCGCGTGGCACCTGAAGGTTGACACGGGGATGAACCGCCTGGGCGTCCGGAGCGAGGACGCGGTGGCCCTGGCGACGGAGGCGGCGAAGCTCGATCACCTCGACTTCACAGGCGTCTTCACGCACTTCGCCTGCGCCGAGTGCGGGGGGCACCCCACGATCCCCGCCCAGCTCAAGCGGTTCAGCCAGGTGCTGGCGGGGCTGCGGGCCGCGGCCATCCGCCCCGAGACGATCCATGCGGCCAACTCGAGCGCGACGATCACGCTGCCCGCGACGCATTACACGATGGTGCGGCCGGGCTTGGCGCTCTACGGCATCGCTCCGAGCCCGGAGGCGGCGGCACGGGTCGCTTTGGAGCCGGCGCTTTCGGTGCGGACGCGCGTCGCCCGCATCAAGCGCGTTCGCGAGGGCGAGGGCGTCAGCTACGGCCACACGTGGCGGGCCTCGCGCGAAAGCACGATCGGCGTCCTGCCCGTCGGCTACGGCGACGGGTATCCGCGGGCCCTCTCGAACCGCGGCCGGGTCCGGGCGGGCGGGGCGCTCGCGCCGGTTGTCGGGGCGGTGTGCATGGACGCCACGATGGTCGACCTGACGGACGTGCCGGGCGCGGCCGAGGGGACGGAAGTGACCGTGCTGGAGGCCGACGCGGCGAGTCCGCTCTCGGCCGCGGCGATCGCCGAGACGGCCGGGACAATCCCGTACGAAATTCTCACCGGCCTGACGAAACGGGTGCCGCGCGTGTATGTCTAAGGGCGCCACACGGACAGATCCCGGCGCGCCGGGACCCGCGGCGCAATCGATGCGATCACGTCAACCGCCCGTCACATCCGTGCCTCGGGCGGCGGGGGTGGCGGGGGGACGGGGCCGGAGTCGCCGCGGGCCTCACGGGCCTCGCGTTTACGCCGGCCGCGCCGGACGAAGACGATAATGAGCACGATCACCCCGGCCACCACGAGGACCCCCACGGCCACGGTCCCGCAGCAGACGGTCCATCCCCAGTTCATCATGTCGAGGGCCATCTCGGCGCCCGGCGGGGCGGCCTCGAGCGACACCGTCCGTCCCTCGGGGGTCTGGTCGACGTAGACGTTCACCCCCATCGGTCTTGCCCGACCTTCGCGTTCGAGGACGTAGATGACGTGCCCGAAGTTCTGCTGCCAACTGAACCCGGCGACGCGGATGCGATCGATGGGTTCGGCGCCGACGATGGCGGCCTGATTGCGGAGGTCGTCCTCGTCGGCGCTTGGGCCGGCAAGATCCCTGGCCGTCTCCCAGTCCTCGGCGGCGAGGGCTTCGACGTACTGCCGCGCGGGGTTGTCCAGCTGGGCCGGGACGGCCTTCTCCATCATGTCGGCGCACCCGGTCGCCAGGGCCAGGGCCGCCAAGCCTGCGGCCAGAGGGAAGGCTCGGCTCATGGATCGGTCCTTTCCAGAGAGCGCCGCCCGGGGTCAGGCCGGCGGGGGCGGCATGGCCTGCATATTCTTCGGCCGCTGGACGAAGTAGTAGATCAGCGCCCCGATGACTTGGGCGAAGATGATAATAAGGACCCAGACCAGCTTCGTGTTGTTCTCGCTGGGGCAGTTCTTCGCGCAGTCGATGAGCATCCACAGCCAGAACGCGAACGCGGCGAGCCCGACGAGCAGGGTCACCGCCATGATGATGCATCCAAGGATGCCCGCGGCGGGCGCGCCCGAGGGTTGCATGTCCATCGTGGTCTTTCCTTCCTTGTGACGGCGGGTGCGAGATACCACGCCATTATGCCACGGGCGGCCGGCCCATGCAAGCGACCGTCCGTCGATCTGAGGCGGGATCAGGGGTTATAAGCGGCTTCCCAGGGACCCTGGTGGCGCTCCAGAAGGAATCGGATTGCCTCGTCGCTCGAGACGTCCTCCGGGCATTCGACCCGCATGCAGGGCGTCGTCCCGGCCGTGATCGTGTACCGGGTGTGGCCGGCGCCGCTGGCGTGCCGATAAATGCCCAGCTTGCGCGTGACCTCCGTCGTGCCGGGGCCGGAGGCGGGGACCGTGACGCGCAGGTCGCCGATGTAGGTCCATTCGGCGGGAACGCTGCGCGGCCGGGGGCCCGTGTCCTCGAGGATGGCGCGGGCGGCACAGTCGGAGAGGGTGCCGGAGCCGAAATCCGTACCGTCGACGCGGCAGGCCCGGTATCGGGGGGTTCCTTCGCATCCCGACGTCGCCGCCAGGGCCGCGGCGGCCAGAAGGATCAGCTTGGGTGCACGACGGGTCATCTCCAGGTCCCCCATCTTCTTCGGGCTCATCGAAGGCGCGCCCCGCAGTCGGCGCATCGCTCGCGGCGGTGGCCCCGCTGCAGGATCGGCGCCTCGCACGCCGGGCATCGCATCAGGCGGCTCCCGACCATCAGGAACACGCCTGCCGCCGCCAGTGCCGTGATGACCGCCACGAGGATGACGCCCGAGGACGTCGCGGACATCATGACGATCGCGGCGGCGATGACCGTGACGAGAAAGAGAACGACGATCAGGCCGTAAGCCCGCATCCGCCAGGCGAACCGACGCCGCACGTCGACGTCCGTCTCCTCGGTGCCGCGCCCTTCGGCCGCCATCGGTCTCCCCCCGCGTGTGCTTGGACGCACTCGAGCCCTTGAGGTTTCCTCAGCCTACCAGAAAAAGCGGGGAGGGCAAGGGTAACGATGCTTTGGCGGGTACAGGTTTGGGATTCAGCGGCTGCGGCGTTCGGCTTGGATGCGGACGGCCAGGTCGCACTCGTCGTGCCAGAGGCCCGACCCCGCCTCCACCGCGTCGCCGAAGATCATATGGCGGTCCTCGGCGGCCGTGTGGACGGGCCACGCGGGGGAGGCCTTCGACTCCATGGCCCGGGCCATCGTCCGGGCGGGGCAGGCGAAGGCCGTGACCGTGATGAGACGGTCGAGGGCGGCCCGGACGTCCTCGTCCTTGCCGAGCGCAAAGAGCGCCGCCGCCTCGTCGGCCGCCTCGCCGAAGAATCGCCTGAGGACCCACCGATACCCCGTCGCCCGCCGCACGGGAAGCTGCGAGAGGAACATGGTCCCCTCGTTCAGGTTCGAGCCGGTAATGAACGGCACGTCGTGCGGGAGGCCGCGCTCCCAGAGCGTGGCCGGGTCGCATGTCCGGTCTCCGGCCCCCCGTCAGGGCTCAACGTCCGGGCGGCCGGAAAGTTTCATTCGCTTAACGGGGCCTGGCCGGCCGGTATCCGCTCGACGTGCCCGTCCAGGTACAGGACGCCCACGGCGCCGTCGTCGTGGTGCCCCGGCTTCTCGCGGACGAGGGCGAACGTGGCGGGGGACGGGACCCCGTTCATGTTGACGCCGGCCCCGAGGTACACGTAGTCGGACTTCGCGTCGATCTCGCTCCCCGACAGGAGCGTCGTGTCGGACGCCGGGCATGCGAAGACCTCCAGCGGGGCGGTGTCGGCCGCGTAGAGGTCGGAGAGCTTCTCGGGGAGACGGTCGCCGTGCTCGGCGGCGTACATATGGAAGGCGATGCCGATCTGGTGGAGGTTGTTGGAGCAGGCCGCCTTCTCGGCCTCGCCGCGGGCCATCTCCATGCCCGACATGAGGGCCCCGAAGGCCGCGAGGATGATGGCCACCAGCATCAGGAAGATGCCCAGGTACCCGAGCACCAAGCCGCCGATGGCCAGGCCTCGCCCGCCCACCGTGCCGCCCGACCGCTTGATCTTTCCGAGGGCCACGTGCCCGCAGACGACCGCGGGGATGCCCGTCAGGGCCCCCAGGCAGAACCCGAGACCGAGGACGAGGCTGGCGATGGCCAACCCGGAGGTGCGGCGCGATTCGGCGGGCGGCGGGGGCGACAGGGGTGGGGACGCGGTCATGGCTTATCCTCTTGCGCGGTCCAGGGGACGCGTTCACTCTCGGGGCACACTCTAGCAGAGAGGCCCGCCCGACGCCAGCAAAAGGGCCCGGAGCGGCCCTTGGTAAAGCAGGATCTCGTTCTCCAGGTCCGCCGACCTCTGCGAGATGGCCAGCGGATACCCGAGCCGCGCGTCGCGGTACGTATAGACGATGGGGTGCGGCGCGAGGGTCGGGACGTCCGTGACCTCCGGTCGGACCTTGGCCGCCAGCCAGCGCCATCCCGCGTCGACGTAGGGCTTGAAGGCCCGCCCGCCTTGATTCGCCGCGCCCCCATCGGTACCATGACCCGGCGAACGTGCGCGCCTGTCAGGGGAGCCGTCCCCATGCCCGAGGAGTCCGGTCCGTCGCCGCAGCAGGCCGGGCCCCCCGCGGGCCCCTCCGACGCCGTGCGACCGGCCCCCTGGGCCCATCCCGTCGACGAATCGAAACGGGCGGCCCGGGCCCGGCGGCACCGGCGGCGGCGATGGGCCCTGGCGCTGGCCCTTCTGGCCGTCGTGGCCGTCGTCGGGCTCTACGCCCATCTCACCAGCGATACCCGCGTCGAGGCCTACGCCGAGGCCTATCTGACGGAGCTCGTCGGGTCCCGCGTCAAGATCGGCCACGCCTCCTTCACGGCGGGGGAGGGGTTGGTGCTCGACGATCTCCGGGTCTACCCGCCCGAACCGTTCACCGAGCCGATCCTGGAGGCCGAGAGGGTTGACCTGCAGATCGAGTCGCCGGCCCTGGCGTGGATGAAGCTCGAGGTCACCGAGATCGTCGTCCACCGTCCGCGCGTCACCCTCGTCCAGAGCGAGGCCGGGACGTGGAACTTCCAGGCGATGGCCACCGAACGGCCGCCGGGGGTGCGCCTGGCGGCCCGGCCGGTGGTGAGCCTCGAGGACGGGGTCCTCCGCATCCGCCGCCCCGGCCCCGAGCCCGAGACGCCCGGCGAGTCGCGCGAGCCCGACGTCCACGAGATGCAGATCGGTGGCCTGGTGATCCCCAGCGAGACCGACCGCGACGCCTTCCGCTTCCAGACCGACGTCACGACGCCCGAGGTCCGCCTGGCCGTGACGAGCGGCACGCTGGACGTCCGGACGGGGGCCCTGGCGTTCGAGGGGCAGGCCTCGAATGTCGCCCTCGTGCCCGAGCTCTACCGGAGCCTGCCCCGCGAGGTCCGCCTCGTCTGGGACCGGTACCAGCCCGAAGGCTCGATGAACCTGAAGGTCCGCTTCGACGAGCGGGAGGGCCTGCGGCTCCAGGCCACCCTGACCGGCGTCGCTTTCACGTTCGGCTACGAGGGCCAGCCCCACGCGTTCGAGAACCTGACCGGCCGGGCCACCATCTCGGCCTCCGGCGTCCGCCTGGAGACCGTCCAAGGCATGCTCGACGGGGTGTCCGTGCGGCTGGAAGGGACCGTCGAGAATTTCGACCGGGAGCGATTGAGTGTCGACCTTTTGCTCGCGGCCACGGACGTGCCGCTGGAGGAGAAGCGGGCCACCCTCGTCGGCCTCCATCCCAACTTTGCCCGCATCTACGAGCATTACGACCCGACCGGCCGCGTGGACCTGACGATGCACCTGGTGCGCGGTCCGGCGGCGGACGCCCCGCTCGAGGCCACCGGCGCCATCGCCTGCCGCGACGTGACGATGACCTATTTCCGCTTCCCCTACCGACTGGACCGGGTCCGCGGGCCGATCGAGTTCGGGCCGGAGGGCATCCACATCGAGTCGCTCGAGGGATACCACGGCGCGAGCCCCGTACAAATGTGGGGCGTTGTCACCAACCCCGGCCCGGCCTGGGGCACGGAGTTCCACATCGACGCGCGCGGCGTGCCGCTGGACGAGGACCTGCGGGCCGCTCTCACGGACCACCAGCGGACCGTCTACGACGAGTACCGGGCCGCCGGCCGGGCCGACATTCGGGCCGTCGTCACCCGCCCGCCCATCCAGGGGCACCCCCTGCGGACCGTCGTCCGGGCCCACCTGCGCGATTGCACCTTCACCTACACCGGTTTTCCCTACACGCTCGCGCAGGCCACCGGCCTCCTGGTGATCGGGCCCGACGAGACCGAAATCCGGGACGTGCGCGGACGGCACGGGGAGGCCGAGGTCGCGATCACCGGTCGCATCGGTTACCGCGAGGACGGGCCGGCGGCGGTGCACCTACAGATCGACGGCCGCGACGTCGCCCTCGACGAGGAGCTCGAGACCGCCCTCCCGGAGCGCGAGCGCGAGAGCTTCCAGGCCTTTCACCTGGCGGGCCGGGCCGACATCCAAGGCACCATCGATCGTGGCCCGCAGACCGACGACGAGCTGGTCTACGACCTGGCGGTCACCCTCAAGGGGGCCCGCATGATCTACGAGCGGTTCCCCTTCCTCGCCGAGGACGTCACGGGCCGGGTCCACCTGACCCGGCGCTCCGCCCGGATCGAGTCCATCGAGGGGGCCAGCCGCGGGGCCCGCATCCGGGCCACCGGATGGATCGAGCACCGGCCGGACGACTACGCCCTGGACCTGGTCGTCGAGGGCGCGGACGTGCCCCTGACGGAGCAGCTCCGCGGGGCCCTCGGGCCTCAGGTCCGGGCCGCCTGGAGCCACGTCGACCCCGAGGGTCGCGTCGACGTCCGGGCCCACCTCGAGAAGGCCTTCGGGCCCGACGAGACGCTCCGCCACCATGTCCGCGTCCGGGCCCGGGACCTCAAGGCCCGCCTCGACGTCTTTCCGTATCCGCTGGAACACGTCTCGGGCCTCCTGGAGTTCGAGGGCGACACGGTCCGCCTGCGGGACCTGCGGGCCCGCACCGGGCCGACCGAGTTCCGCCTGGAGGGTGAGGTCCGCTATCCCCCCGAATCCGGCCCCGAGGTCGCCCTCTCGATCGAGGCCACCGGCCTGCGGCTCGAAGGGCCGCTGGCCCGGGCGGTGCCGGCTCCCTTGAAGGCGGCGTTTGAGCGGCTCGGGGCCACGGGACGCGTCGACCTCGACATCACGGACCTGCGGTACCGGACCGGCCCCGACGGCCAGGCCCGGGCCTCCTGGACGGCCGAGGCGCTCCTGGACGGCCTGGCGATGACGGCGGGCGTCCGCATCGCGCACGTCGTTGGCGCCGGCCGCATGACCGGCACGTACGATGCGGGGCGGCTGGCGGCGACGGGGGAGCTCTGGATTCAGGAGGGCCGCGTCGCCGACAAGGACGTCGAGGACCTCCAGATCCCGTTCGCGAAGGTGGCCGACGACGACCGGCTGGCCTTCGGCCCCATCGAGGGGACGTTCTACGGCGGGCGGATCGAGGGGCGCGCCGGGCTGGTGCTGGGGGGGAAGGGGCGGTACGGACTGGCGCTGGCGGCCGTGGGCGTCGATTTCGAGCGGCTCCTCCGCGAGGGGTTCCGCGTCGAGCACGACATCGAGGGCGGCCGGCTGGAGGGCACGTTGGCCGTCCAGGCGCGCGGCGGGGAGGGAAGCGACGCGGCGGCCTCCGGCTGGGCCGAGATTCACGACGCCAAGCTCTACGAGTTGCCCCTGGTGGTCCGGATTCTGAACGCCCTTCGCCTGGCCCCGGTCGACCGGACCGCCTTCACGGAGGCCCGCATCCAGTACTTCGTCCGCGACGGGCGGTTCATCCTGTCGGACGTACGGCTGATGGGACCGGCGCTCAGCCTGTACGGGGCCGGGACGGTCGAGCCGGACGGGCGGCTGGCCCTGCGCTTCGTGCCGGGGCGGCGGGACGACACGCCCTTGGTGGGCGTCCTGGCCGAGCTGGCCGAGGGCGTGCGCAAGGAGCTGGCCACGGTCCACGTGGAGGGGACGATGGCGGCCCCGGAGGTTCGGATCGAGACGCTTTCGAGCCTCTCGGCCCCGCTGCGGGAGTTCCTGGCCATCGTCCGCGAATCGCGCGCGGGCGGGCGCCGGTAGGACGAAAACGATGCGCCGACTGTTCCTCTCGGACGTGCATGTCAGCCCGCGGGCGCCGGCGCGAGCGAACCGGCTCGAAGCGGTCCTTGCGCGCGAGGCCGGGCGGGCCGACGAAATCTACATCCTCGGCGACCTCTTCGACTTCTGGATCGGCCCGGCTCACCTGACCGAGCCCGACTACCGGTCGGTCCTGGTGGCCCTTCGGCGGACCGTCGAGGCCGGGACGCGGGTCGTGCTGCTCCGGGGCAACCGCGACTTCTACCTCCGGGGCTTCGAGGCGGCCACCGGCGTCGAGGTACCCCCCGGGGGGCGGACGTACGACCTGGTCGTCGACGGCCGGCGGGTTCACCTCGCCCACGGGGATACGCTGGAAGCCCGGCGGCGTGTCAGTTGGTTGGCGCAGGAGCTCTTCCGGGGCCGCCTGGTGGAGGCCTTCTACACGGCGCTTCCCGCCTCGTGGTCGAAGAGCGGGGCCCGGTTCTACCGGGCCGTCTCGTCGGCGAAACGCCGTCTCCTCGGCACCCGCCGCGCGGCACCGCGGGACCACACCCTCGACCCGGCGCGCGTCGAAGCCCTCTTTCGGGCGGGTTACGACGTCGTCGTCTGCGGGCACGTGCACCGCGAGGGCCTCGAGTGGCGGACCGTCCACGGGCGACCCCGCGTCCTTTACACGTTGGGCGACTGGGCGGGCAGCGCGAGCGTTTTGGCGGCCGAGGACGGGCGGTGGTTCTTCGAGGGGGACCCGGTCGGGTCGGCGCAAAAGAAAGGCGGGCCGACTGGGGGGAGAGCCGACCCGCCATGATCGACCGCATCGGCGGTCGATCCACTATCGATGAGCGTCGCCGGAGCGACGCGTCGTTTTCAAAACAGTGGCCGAACGGGGGGAGTTTCGGCCACTGAGGTTACATGCGGGACCGCCCCGCATGGCATAGCCGTGTTAACAACCGCCCAGCACTGGCGAATATGAGGGCAAAGGGCGTGCCAAACGGAATTATGTGCTTTGGTGGCTCAAGGGGGCGGATTTGTTTGCTTCAGCGAGACAATGCGCTACGATGGTGGGGAATTTTCCCCACAGGGGTGCGCGAAATGCCCCACATTGGGGGAAATGCCCCACTCTCGGCCGCGCGTTTGGCAGAAGCGATGAAACCGTGTAACCATCTGCGACATCCCCCCTGGACCCCCTCGCGGACGGATTGTATATTTCAGGCTATGCCCGAGGCTTTTTTGGGGGACCTCTCGTGACTTCGTGCGACCAGCGACGCATCTTCGACGTCCACACCCACGCCTTTCCGGACGCCGTCGCCGCCAAGGCCTTGCCCAAGCTCCTCGATGAATGGGTGTGGGAGCGGCCCACGGCCTACTTCGACGGGACCCTCGCGGGGCTCCTTTCGAGCATGGACCGGGCGGGCATTGACCGGGCCGTCATGTGTGCCGTCGCCACCCGTCCCGACCAAGTTCCGAAGATCACCGACTGGTGCGTCCGGGTGGCCTCGGAGCGGATCGTTCCGTTTGCCTCGATCCACCCGGACTGGCCGGACCCCGAGGCCGAGGTCGCCCGCGTCGCGGAGGCGGGTCTTCGGGGCCTCAAGTTCCACCCGCAGTACATGGGCTGCGCGATCGACGACGGGCGGGCCCTTCGGATCGCCCGGGCCGCCGAGGCGGCGGACCTGGCGATGCTCGTCCACAGCGGCTACGACCTCGCCTATGAGAAGGACGAGCTGGCCTCGCCGCGCCAGGTCCGACGCCTCCACGAGACGTGCCCGGACCTGCGGCTGGTGGCGGCCCATCTGGGCGGGTGGCAGCGGTGGGAGGAGGTGCTCGAGCACCTCGCGGGGTTGCCCGTGTACCTGGAGACGAGCTACTCGCTCGGCTGGTGTCCGCCGGAGGTTGTCGACCGGCTGGTGGCGGCCCATCCGGCCGCGTACCTCTGCTTCGGCACGGACGCCCCCTGGACCGACCAGGCCGAGGAGGTGGAGAAGTTCCTGGCCCTGGACCTGCCGGACGGGGTCAAACGCCGCGCGATGTGGGAGAACCCGATGCGTGTCATCGGTGGGAAGCGGGAAGCGGGAAGCCGGAAGTAACGACCGGCCTTCGCGCAGATTGGATTCTCTATTTCCCGCTTCCCCCTTCGCCTCATTGCTGCGCGGCCTTGGGGGCGTCCAACAAGGGCTGCAATTTCGGGCCCGCGAGGATGCCGACCTTCTCGCCGCCCTCGACCATGGCGTAGCGGGCGGGCCGCCGGTCGAAGAGCTTCGCGACGGCCGGGTCGACCTCCTGGTCGGAGATGAGCAGCGTCGTCCGGCCGTCCTCGGTCGTGACGGTGATGCGGAGGGCGGGCTCGGACAGGCCGAAGCGGCCCGGGTCCTTCGCCTCGTAGGACGCCCACCGGACGACCTCGGCGTCGGCCACCGCCTCGGCGACGTCGCGGGCCGCGGCGTCGTCGATCTCTTCGGCCAGGTTCCCGTTCGCGTCCTTGCGGAACCACGTGCCCTCGCGCTTCGCCAGGGCCAGGGTCTTCCCCCCGGCCTCCACCAGGATGCCCGTGGCCGCGCTCGCCGCCAGGTCGGTCATCTTCGCCTCGAGCAGCTCGCCGGTGATCTCCTGGAGGGCCCGGTCGCGGACCTCGAAGACGAAGGGGTGGCCGGAGGTACGGCCGAGGATCGTGCCATCATCCTTGATGGCGACGTGCAGGACCCGCGTCTCCGGCTCGCCCTCGTCGCCGGCCGGGGCCACGGTCACCTCGAGCCGCACCGGCGCGGGGTCCAGGCCGTGGGCCGCGAAGTCCTCCGTCCGCGCGACGCACTTCTCGGGCCGGAGGAACAGGAGCTCGTTCAGGAGATCGCGCACGCGGTCGGCCTTGAGGTCCGCCTCGACGGGGGCCGTCATCCGCCACGTTCCGTCAGTCTGGGCCGCCTCGACGGTGCGGTCGGGCGTGGCGAGGACGAAGCGGGTGGCGCGGTCGGGCTCGAAGGTGACGACGTCCTTGGTGACATAGGCGAGCCACCCCTTGCCGACGGCGTCGAGGGTCTTCTCGTTGAGGCGTCCGATCCAGGGCTCGCGGAGGTTGCGGACGCGGGCGCCCTCGGTCTCGCTCTCGATCATCTGGAATCCGCGCTGGCCCGCCTCGTCCTCCAGCCGCAGGCGCACGCCGGGCGCATCGGCCGGGAACTCGACGTCGGCGGCCTCCTTCGGCCCGAGGAAGTAGAGCACCTCGAGCTCCGCCAGTTCCTCCAGGAGTGTGTCGACGGTCGAGGCGTCGGCGCGGGTGGCCTCGCCGTCGGCGGGCTTGACGTGCCAGGCCCCCTCGCGCTTCTCCAGCTCGAACGCCCCCTCGGCGTGGCGGACCTCGGCCCACGTGACGCGGTCGGCGTCCAGGGCCAGGACGTGCTTCGAGCGCAGGTCGTCGGCGGACCGGTTGAGACGGTTGTACGTGCCCGTCGCGACGCTGACGACCGTGTTGTCGGCGGCCAGGTAGACCGAATCCTGTTTCAGGTCCGCCCAGCTGCCGAACCGGAGGGTCACGGCGGGGACGGGCGCGGCGTCGGCCTTCGGGGCCTTCTTCTTTGTGCCCGCCTCCAGCTCGTCTTCCGCGTTCTCGGCGTCCTCGTCCGCCTCGTCCTCCTCCGGTTCGGGGGCGGCGGCCTCAAAGAGCGTGACCGACAGGCGCGGCTCGGCCAGGCCGTAGGCGGCGAGGTCCTCGGGGGCGTCGGCGATGAACTCCTTGACGCGGATGCCGAGGGCGTCGCGCAGGAGGTCGCTCATCGCGTCGGGGTCCGCCCGGGCCGAAAGCGGGCCCGCCAGGACCCACCGGTTTTCCCCCTCGGCGGCGCGGCGGGCGACGATCGTTCCGTCCGCCCGGGCCATCTCGATCTGGACCACGTCCTCGGTCGCCAGGTCCACTAGCGATCGCGTGCGGTAGGTGCTGACGTCGGCCCGGGCCCGCTCCAGGAGATCGTCGCGCTCGAGGCGGGCGATGGCGGTCTCGCCCTTCAGGCGAACGTACAGGCCGCCCCCGAGGGCCGGTCGGCGGCCCACGTCCAGGGTGATCGTCTTCTCGTCCTTGGCCTCGAGGACAAGGCGGTACGCGGGCGGTTCGAGGTCCAGGTCGGCCGCCGTCGGCTGATTCCCGCCCGGCGTCAGCCGCTCGCGCACCTTCGCCTCCAGGGCCGCGCGCACGAGGCGGCGGACCTCGTAGCCGTCGGTAGCGGCATCGACGGGGGTGGTCATGTGCCACGGGTCGCCGTCGCGGGTGAAGGCGACCTTCGGCTTCAGGCCGTCGCCGTCGCGCTCGAGAAGCTCGGCGGAGGTGACGTCGTCCAGCTCGACGTCCCGGACGAGGGCCTGCTTTTCGTCGGGTTGTTCGATCTCGGTCTCGGGTCCCCAGAGGTCCTCGCGGAAGACCCAGACGACGATGGCGATGACGGCCACGAGCAGGGCCAGGATGAGAGTGGTCGAGTAGCGCATCGGGCTCTATCTCCTGCGGATGACGTAGACGGCCACGCCCGCCAGGGCCGCCAGGAGCGGCAGCCCCACCATGACGAAGATCCTCAGGGGCCATTCCCAGGCCCCGAGGGTCTCGATGCGTCGGGCCCGCATCGCCTCGGGGCTCAGGGTGATCAGGTGCTCCGTGCCGGCCACCCACAAGGCCGCGTTGCTCAGCATCTCGGCGTTGCCGGGGAAGACGGGGCGGCCGAAGAAGTCGCTGTAATACGCGATGTTGTCGAAGCCGAACTCGGCGTCGCCGAAGAAGACGGCCTTCTGGGTCCGGGGGGCCGGGGCCTCCCCCTCGGGCGTCTCCCCCGGCTCGGCGGCGTGCGGGCCGCCGAGCCGGCGCTCGACCGCGACGGCCAGCGGGATGGGATTCTCGTCGGAGGGGATGAGGTCGTCGGCCTCGTCGCGCTTCGCCTCGCCCCGCAGGGCCATCCATCCCACCGTGTCGGCCCACCAGTCCGGCCCGGTCGGCAGGAGCACCAGGGGGGTGATCGTGACGTCGCCCGGGGCGTCCTCGGCCGGGAGGATGGGGCAGGGCCCCGCGAACACGCTCGGCAGCGACGAGAGGGGGTTTGTGATGGCGTGCGGCTCGTAGTCGTTGACGTCGATCTGGGCGACGGCCCGCGTGTTGCCGAGGGCGTCGGCGACGACGCTGTGGACGCAGACGGCGTCCAGCCGGGCCTCCAGGCCGAACAGGTCGAAGAGCTCCGTGTACGGCAGGCTCGGGCCCATCATGCCGCCCGGCTCGGCGAACACCAGGGCCCCGGCCCGCCCCTCGCGCACCGCGGCGAGGGCCTCGGCGTAGGCCTCCGGCGTGGGAGGCGGCATGGGGCGCTGGGGGTTCGGCGGGGGCGGGGGCACGAACACCAGGATCGGCTTCGTCATGTCCTCCGGCGCCGGCATCTCCGGCTGCTGCATGACGAGCCAGTCCTCGACGATCAGGTTGGCCTTTCGGAGCCGCTCGGCGATGCGGCCGTAGGGCCCCCCCGGGCCGCTCGCCGGCTGGCCATGTGTGACGAACAGGACCGCCGGCCGCTTCGGCTCCACCAGCGCCAGCAGCGTGCTCGAGACGGCCGACTCGCCGTCGAAGAGCCGGGCCGGGGCGTCCGGGGCGTCGCCCGGGTTCGGGTTGTAGGTCCAGACCTCGTCGTAGCCGATGACCCGGACCTCCTCGGGGGCCTCGACGAGGATGACGTTGCCGGCGCTGAGTTGGCGGCGGATCTCCTCGATCTTCATCTCGCCGACGTCCTCGGCCTCGGCCAGGAACGCGTCCAGCCGCTCGAGCATCTCTTCATAGGGGGCTCGGCCGGCCTCGAAGATGGTCTGGATCTCGGGCGGGGGCGTCTGGTCGCCCGCGATCTCCTTCAGTTGCTCGAAGAACGTGGGCACAGCCCGGAAGAGGTCCCGCGTGCTCGTGGCGAGGTTCTTGGCGACGTCGAGGGCGGCGGCGTAGTCGGGCAGCTCGGCGTCAACCAGGCGTCGCAGGACGCTAGTCTCGCTCTCGAGAATCTGCTTCTGCCGCTGCCAGCCCACGGCCATCGACCGCAGGTTCGCGACGACGTCGGGATGGCCTTGGGCGCCCCAGGCGTCGGCGGCGGCGGCGACTTTCCGGGCCTCCTCGTCGAGGAGCGTCGCGAGGTCCGACTGGAGGTCCTCGAAGGTCTCGAGAATCTGGCGGGGTTTCTCCATCTCGCCGGCGTACCGCTCCCGGAGTCGCTGGACGAGCTTCTCGACGCCCGCCGCCTCGGCCGTCTCGACGGTGATGCGGCCGGTGGCGGTCTCGTACTCCTCCAGGAGGTCCTGGACCCGCTCCCACTGCTCCACCGTCTCCGGGTACTCCGGGGCGCGGGTGTAGAGGTTCGTAAGGCGCACCTCGAAGGGCAGCCGGGCGAGCATCTCCTTGGTGCGCGGGCTCAGGCTGAATCGGCCCGTCGCGGTCCAGTCGCTCCGCGCCTTGCCGCGCAGGAGTTTCGACGAGAGGCCCACCACGGCGACCGTGAGCACGGCGGCCAGGAGCACGGCCACGGCCACGTTCGATCCGAAGCGGATCCACCGGGCCCGCTGGGAGAGGGGCCCGTCGCCGGAGGTCGGAGGGTCGGTGCGATCGGATTTCTCTATCGCCATCGGCGGCTCTCCAGGACTTTGACCGTCAGAAACAGAAAGAAGGCGGTCAGGGCGACGAAATAGATGACGTGCACGAGGTCCACCACGCCCTGGCCGAAATCGGTGTAGTGCATCGGAACCATGGCGTGCTGCAGCATGCCGCGCCACGGCGACGGGAGCCCCGTGGCGAGCCACGGCCCGAAGAAGCTCAGCGTCATCAGGGCCGCGAACGCCACGATCCCCGCCACCACCTGGTTCCGCGTCAGGCTCGAGGCGAACATCCCCACCGCCACGTAGAACATGCCCAGCAGCGCCAGGCCCAGGTACCCGCTCGCCACGGGCCCGAGGTCCGGGCGCCCGTACACCGCCAGCATCACCACGTACAGGAGCGTCGGGGCGAGCATCGCTCCGTACACGAACCAGCACCCGAGGAACTTGCCGACGACGACCTGCGCGTCGGTGACGGGGGCGGTCATGAGCGGCTCGAGCGTCCCGCGGCCCAGCTCCTCGGCCAGGCTCTTCATCGTCAGCACGGGCAGGGCGAAAGCGAGGATGATGACCATGATCTGGAAGATGTTCCGCATCTCGGCGGGGGCCCCGGGATTGAAGTGGCCGTGGCCCGGCCACGCGAAGACCACCCCGGCCAGCAGCAGAAAGAGGACCATCGCGACGTACGCGATCGGCGAGACGAAGTAGCTCGAGATCTCCCGTCGCGTCAGCACCAGAACGTTGCGCATCGGTGGGTTCCTCCGTCGTCTCGGGGGCGCTCGGCGACGCCGCGGGGGCCTCAGGCCGCCCGGGCGGCCGCCTCGCCCGCCGTCACCTCCAGGTACAGGTCTTCCAGGGTCGCCGCGGAGCTGTACATCTCGCGGAGCTTCCACTGGCGCTGCTCGACGAGGGCGAAGAGGGCCTCCCGAATGTCCGTCTCGCCGGCCACCGTCACCTTGAGCCGGACCCATCCGTCGCCGACCTCCTCGCGGTCGACCTTCGCGACGCCCGCGACGGCCTCCGCGGCCCGGGCCATCTCGGCGGGGCCGTCGCCCTCGCTTCGGACCTCCAGGGTCACCCGCCCCTTGGCCCCGGTCCCGGCCTGGAGCTCGCGCACGGTGCCCGCCGCCGCGATCCGGCCGCGCGCGATGATCACCAGGTGCGAGCAGGTTTTCTCAACCTCCGGCAGGATGTGGCTCGAGAGGAGGACTGTGTGCTTCTCGCCCAGCGACCGGACGAGCCGACGCACCTCCTGAATCTGGGACGGGTCGAGGCCGATCGTCGGCTCGTCGAGCACCAACAGGGGCGGGTCGCCCACCAGGGCGTCCGCGAGGCCCACCCGCTGGCGGTAGCCCTTGGAGAGCTGGCCGATGAGGCGGCGGCGGACGTCCGCAAGCCAGCACCGCTCGACGACGCGGCCGACCTCGGCGCCGCGGGCCCGCGCGGCGACGCCCTTCAGGGCCGCCCGGAACGCCAGGTACTCCTCGACCCGCATCTCCGGATACAGGGGCACGTTCTCGGGCATGTAGCCGATGCGCGAGCGGACCTCGAGACTGTCGGTGAAGACGTCGTGGCCCGCGACGGTGGCCCGGCCCCTCGTGGCGGGCATGAAGCCGGTCAGGATGCGCAGTGTCGTCGACTTGCCCGCCCCGTTCGGGCCGAGGAAACCGACGATCTGGCCCCTGCCGACCTGGAACGTGACGCGGTCGAGCGCCCGCGTCGTGCCGTAGTCCTTGGTGAGGTCCTTGACGTCGATCATCACATCCATGGGGGGCTCTCCGTTTTGCCGGATGACAGGCTGCGCGGCCGGTCCTTCCGAGGGCCTGATATTAACACAAAATCTGCGGGTAATGTCAAGGGGACGTGAGGCTTGGTGGCCGGCAGAAGGAGCCGGGGTCGTGAGACCGCCGTCACGCGGGCCCGGCATGCACTCGGGCCGATCCGGACCGGATCAACCACGACATGGGCGCAAAAAGAGACCGGAGCCGAATCCCTCCCGGACGGCCCCGGTCGTGGCCGAATACTCCCCCGGTACTGCCGGACGCAGCTTGGCCAGAGCCGGCGTCCTTCTCCAGGCGCTTACACCACCCCCTCCGCGCACAAGGCGCGGACTCCGTGGGCGATGATACGGATGATTCAGTTTCTAGAGGGAGACGACAGGCGGGCATGGGCTGCCGCTGCCAATCGTTCCTTCACACATTGTTATTATAACCCGAAAAATTCGCCTGTCAAATGCCCTATCGTGGAATTTACCCAAACGTAGCGCGCCTGGTGCCGGGCTTGCACGGCCTTGGCGCTATCAGGAAGGCCGATTTCGGCCCGTTGCAGGAAAATCCTGTGCCCGGCCCCGCGCATTGACGCGCCCCGGCCGGCGCGATAGTCTTTCCCCGTGGACCCGCACGACCGCATCCGAGGCGAGCTGCGCGGCCGGATTCTCTCCGGCCAGCTCGCCCCGGGGGCCCGCTTGCCCACCGAACGCGACCTCGCCCGCGAGTTCGGCGCCTCGGCCACCACCATTAACAAGATCATGGCCGGCCTGGAGCTCGAAGGGCTCCTCGATCGTCACCGCGGCACGGGCACGTACGTGCGGGCGGACTTGGCGCGCCGCTCGCTCGCGGTGGTCACGGGCCCGCCCGACGCCCCGCCCGGCCCGCGCCTCCGGGCGGCGTTGGCCAAGGCCGCGGTCGACGCCGCCGGACGGTCCGCGGGCGGCGTGCGGACCTATGCCACGGGCGGGACCGTGCCGCCCTCCGAGACGGCCCTCGCGCACGACGCCGCCGCGGGTCGCGTCCGCGGGGCGCTCCTGGTGGGGGCCGGGATGGCGGCGGCGGCCCAGCTGGCGGACCTGGCCGTGCCGGCGGTGCACGTGGCGTCGGGCGCGGCCCGGGGCGTCGCCGTCGGGTGGCGTGCGAGCGTCCGGGGCCTGGTGGCACGGATGTTCGAGCGGGGGGCCTGGCCCGTGGCCGTCCAGCTCCCCGCGGGCGAGGCGGGCGAGGCCATGGCCGCCGGGTATCGCGATGCCGTGGCGGCGGCGGGCCTGGAGGCCGACCCCTCGCACCTTGCGCGCGGGGGGGCGGCCGACGGACCGGCCGGGTACGCGTGGGGGGCACGCCTGGCGGCCGGGCGGACGGTGCGGGGCCTTGTGCTTGCGGGAGCGGAGCCCGAATCGGCGTTGGCGGCGGTTCTCGCGGCGGGAGTCCGTGTGCCCGAGGACGTGGCGGTGGCGGTCGTGTGCCTCGCCGGGCGGGCCCCGGGGTTCCCGAGGGCGCTTGCGCGCCTCGAGGTCGACCCGGTGACGCTCGTCCACGCGGCCCTTGAGATGCTCGCCGCGGGCCCGCCCCCCGAATCCCGCCGCCTCGCCCCCCGGTTCATCGCCGGGGAGACGCTTTGAGGTCGGGGTTTGAGGGTCGTCGGCCGTCGGCGGGAGCCGAGCGCGGGGCCCGGGGCGTCATGCGCCTCGGCGGACCCGCGTTCCCGTCGGCGCCCTCGGCCCGTTGACACTTCTGCCGCGCGGCCGTATCATCCGCTGCATGAAGAACTTACGCGCGAACGTCATGACGGCGGGGATGATGGCGACGGCCCTTCTCGCGGCCGCAGGGTGCGAACGCGAGGCGACGAGGAACGGGCCGGGCCTGGTGCTTCGGGCCGGGACGCCGGACCCGGGGGTGGCGGCCCTGCCGGCGTATCGGCTCCGGATCGTGCGGCTCCAGCACCGGGTGCGGCCGGACGCCGCGGTCGAGGACGTCTGGGCCCTGCTGGGCACGACCGGCGTCCCGCACGAGAAGCGGGCCCTCTGGGAGGCGAACGATCTCCGGCTCGGCGAGGGGGCGACGCTGGCGGCCCGGCGGTTCGAGGACCTGTTGCGCGAGACGCCCGAGAGGCGGGTCTTTCGGAGCGAGCTCTTTGTCCGCGAGAACTTCGACTTCCGCATCTCCCTCGGGGCGACCCGCGAGGCGCTCGATTTTCTCTGGGTGGACGCCGAGGGCCGACTCCTCGGGCGACGATGGAAGGACGCCCGGGCCGACCTCCGGGTCGTTTGCCGCACCGAACCCGACCACCCCGACACCGTCACGCTGGCGGTCGTGCCGGAGGTCACCTTCGGCAAGGAGCGGCGGCGGCTCGTGCAGACCGAGGGCGGTCCGGGGTGGAAGATGGCCCGCGACCGGTTCACGCTGGCGGACCTGGCGGCCGAGGTCCGCCTCGCCCCGGACCGACTGCTCGTGGTGGGCGGGCGGCAGCGGAGCCCAGTCAGCGTGGGCGGGGCGTACTTCTTCGAGAGGCACGGGCCGGATCTCTGGGTCCACACGCTGATCGTGACGGCGCGGCGGGTGTCGGCGCCGGACGCCCCGGTGGGCGGCTCGGTGCCCCTCGTCCCGAATCCCGCCCCCGAGCCGAAACCCGCCGAGCCCGTCGAGACCGAGAAGAAAGGCTGGGACCCGTTCGGGTGGCTGAAACGCAAGGGCTAGGGCCCTCCCGCGCCCTTTCTTCTGCGAGGCGTTGCAGTCGAGGACGAAGCGGCGCCGGCGCGCGCCCGATGGCCGTTTACGGTTCCACGAGCTGCTTGGCGTCCGGCAGGTCCTTGACGCTGGATAGGCCGAAGGCTTGGAGGAACTTCTTGGTGGTGCCGTAAAGGAGGGCGCGGCCGATCTGGTCGCTGCGGCCGGCGACGCGCACCAGGCCCTTCTCCATCAGCGTCCGAATCATGTCGCCGCACGCCACCCCGCGGATGTCCTCGACCTCGGCCCGGGCCACGGGCTGTTTGTACGCGATGATGGCGAGGGTCTCGAGGGCCGCCTGCGTGAACCGCTGCTGTGTCCGCCGGCGGACAAGCTTCTTGAGATATTTATTATACTGGGGCCTCGTGAAGAGCTGGTATCCGCCCGCGATCTCCTCGACGGTAAAGGCGCGGCCGCGGGCGTCGTACTCGGCGACAAGCTCGGCCACGGCCCCGCGGACCATGCCGACGGTCACGTCTTCGCCGGCGGCCTCGGCGATGCGGTCGGCCCCGACGGGCTCGTCGCTGGCGAGGAGGAGGGCTTCGATGATCGTCTTGAGGGGCGTATCGGGCATGGCGGTCAGCCTAGTGGGTGGAGGCGTCGGAATCAACGGTCTGGCCGCCCGTGGCCTCGCGGATGCGGTTCAAGGCCTCCTGGACCGCCGCCTTCGTGGCGTCGCTGGTGATGGTGGCGGCGGTGATGCCCTGGATGTCGGGCACCTCGCGCCGCCCCTTGCCGCGAAAGCGGTCGAGGAACGGGTTGACGAGGGCCTCGGCCTTGCCGTTTTCGTTCGGCCCGAGAAGCTTCTCCCAGAGGGTGTAGTTCGACTCTTGCCGGGCGACGTTCGCCCCGAGGCCCGGCGTCTCCTGCTGCGCGAGGACCACGACGCGATGGATCGCGAGGTCGTCGGCCCGGACGCCCACCATCACGCGCACGACGCTCGAATACCCCCGGGCCCCGCCCGAGGCGACGTAGGCGACGGGCCGCCCGCCCTCTCCCGCGGCCACATAGACGGCGTCGGGCGCGAAGGGCTCGCCCGCGAGGGGATCGTCGACGTCGATGGCCGCGCCCTCCGGGACGACGGCCCGGATCGCGTCGCGTTTGGCCCGGGCGTCGCGTGCGTCGATGCGGGGTTCGAGCCACCCGTACAGGGCCGCCACCCCGCCCCCGATCACCAGGGCCACCAGGACCAGGATCATCACGAACTGGATAAGGTTCTTGACCATGCGGGCCTATTTCTGATGTCCGAAGATGCGTCGGACCGTCCACCGGTCGATGAGCGGCACGGCCGTGTTCATCAGCAGGATCGAGTAGCAGACGGCCTCCGGGTACCCGCCCCAGAGGCGGATGGTGATCGTCAGCGCGCCGCACCCGGCCCCGAAGATCCACTGTCCCCGCTCCGTCAGCGGGCTCGTGACCATGTCGGTGGCCATGTAGAGGGCCCCGAGCATCAGGCCGCCGCCGAGAACGTGCGAGAGCACGAACCGCCCCGGGAGCGGCCCCGCCGGCCCGAGCCACCCGAAAAGCGCCGCCCCGGCCGCCACCACGCCGACGTACGCGACGGGCACCGGCCACCGGACCCACCCCTTCCCTATAAGGTAAAGGGCCCCGAGGATGAGCAGCAGCGCGCTGGTCTCGCCGATATTCCCGCCGATGTCCCCGACGAACATCTTCCACAGGCTCGGCATCTGGTTCGCCATGACGGCGACCGGCTCGGCCGTCCCGTCGGCGAGGGTCTTGAGGTGCGCCAGCGGACTGGCCTGCGTCACGGCGTCGACGTACGGCGTCGCCCCGGTCACGGTGCCGACGTCGGCCGCGAAGGCGTCGACGGTCGGGTAGCCCGCGGGGTTCATGTCGACGGGGAAGGCGTTGTGGACGAACGCGCGGCCCACGAGGGCGGGGTTCCAGATGTTCGAGCCGAGGCCGCCGAAGCAATGCTTGGCGATGGCGATGGCGACGAAGCTCGCCGTCACGGGTACGAACCACCGGGCCTGGGCCGGCAGGCAGAACGCCACCAGCACGCCGGTGACGGCGGCGCTTCCGTCGAGGATCGTGACGGGCCGCTTCGTGAGCTTCTGGATGAGGGCCTCGGTTAGCAGCGCCGTCGCCAGGGCGAGGGCGATGTGCAGGTACGCCCGGTATCCGAACCAGTACCCCGCCGCCACCGCCGCCGGCGCCAGCGCCGCCACCACCGACCACATGATGCGGCGGGTCGAGTCGGGGGCCGCGATGTGGGGGGCGTGGCCGACGACGCGAAGGGTCGCGCCTTCGGGGGCCGGGCGGGTCTGGACGGTGTCAGTCGGCAACGTTCTGGGTCTCCCGCCGGAGCTTGGCGGCCTGGGCCCGTTCCTTCTCGCGGGCGCGTTCGAGGCTCTTTCGCCGCTCGGCCCGCATCATCTCCACCAGGTGGACGATCCGCCGCCGGGCCGGGCACACGTACGCGCACGTCCCGCAGAGGATACAGTCCATGAGGCCGACGGCCAGGGCGTCGTCCTCGGCGTCGAGGTTCCCGTCGAGGTACGATTCGGCCAGGATCGAGAGGCGGCTCGGATTGAGGTACGCCGGGCAGTGCCGCACGCACGCCCCGCAGCGGATGCAGGGGCCGTGGTCGTAGAGGACGGCTCGGCGGAAGGCGAGGACGCCGCTCGTTCCCTTGGTGACCGCGAGGTCCGTGGTGAACTGGGCCTTGCCCATCATCGGTCCGCCGAGGATGAGCTTCTCGAAGGGCTCCTCGACGCGGCTCTTCTCCAGGAGCGCCGCCAGGGGCGTCCCGATCCGTGCGCTGAAGTTCCCCGGCGCGTTCGCCGCGTCCCCGGAGACGGTGAGGACCCGCTCGATGAGCGGCCGCGCGAGCTCGCACGCGTCGGCGATGGCCGCCGCCGTGGCCACGTTCTGGACGACGACGCCGACGTCGGCGGGGAGGCCGCCCGTGGGCACCTCGCGCCCGAGACAGGCCAGGATCATCTGCTTCTCGGCTCCCTGCGGGTACTTCGTCTCGAGGACCCGGACGCGGGCCTCGGCCGTCTCTTCGAGGGCCTTGGCCATCGTCTCGGCCGCGTCGGGCTTGTTGTCCTCGATCGCAACGATCCCGCGCCCGGCGCCCGTGGCCTTCATCGCCAGGGCCAGGCCGATGGCGATCCGCACCGGCCGCTCGAGCATCAGCCGATGGTCGCACGTCAGGTACGGCTCGCATTCGGCCCCGTTGATGATGACCGTGTCGACGGCCTTGCCTTTGGGGGGGGTGAGCTTGACGTGGGTGGGGAACGTGGCCCCGCCCATGCCGACGATGCCGGCCTCGGCGACCGCCTCGCGGATGGCGTCGGGGTCCAAGTCCCGCCAAGGGCGCGGCTCGTTGGCGCCGTCGGCCCAGGCGTCCTCGCGGTCGGGCTCGAGGGCCACGCCGTGGACCTCCCTGCCGGTGGCGGCGTCGATGACGCGCTCGATGCCGGTGACGGTGCCGGAGGTGGGGGCGTGGACGGCCGCGGAGATGAACCCGTCGGGCCGCCCGATCCGCTCGCCGCGCTTCACCGCCTCGCCCTTCTCGACCGTGGGGACGGCGGGGGCGCCGAGGTTCTGGGCCATGGGCACGACGAGGCGCGGCGGGACGGGGAGCGTCTCGATCGGTCGGTCGGCGGTCCACTTATGGGCCGGCGGATGCGTCCCGCCGGGAAACGTCGCACGCGTCACGTTCGCCCTCGCGAATCCAAGGAAGCCGCGTATCCTACCGCGCGCCGCGACCCGTGTAAACCAGATTCAGGCCGACAGGCAAGGGGCACAAACGGGGACGGGCCCCATGACCGGCCGTTGGGGCAGGGCGCCGGTCCCCGATTCCGCCCCGCCGCGCGCCGCCTTGCCGACGCCCCCAAGCCTTGACCCTCGCCTCCGAGCGGGCTAGGATACCGTTTCATGCGACCCGGGACGACGTGAGACGGGAGCCGGACCGATGGCCGAAGAATTGGCGTATGCCCTCATCACGCCCTACAGCCTCCACAAGAGCCGCACGGGCGGCATCATCGGGCGGCTCATCAGCCTGGC
>CAYWVR010000012.1:0-89649 GCA_964461715.1 uncultured Anaerolineales bacterium | reverse complement strand
GGCGTGAAATATCCGGGTTAGGACGTGCGCCGGCGCGGTTTGCCGGCGGTCTTCAACGCCCGGTCGAGGTCGGCGGTGATGTCGTCCGGGTCCTCGATGCCGACGGCGAGGCGGATCAGGGTGTCGGTGATGCCGAGGGCGTACCGCTCCTCGCGGGTGTGGCTGTAGTAGCTGACGCTCGCGGGGTGGGTGATGAGCGTCTCCACGCCGCCCAGGCTCGGGGCGATGAAGCAGAGCTTCAGGGCGTCGAGGAAGCGTTTCGCGGTCGCCCGGCCCCCCTTGATGTCGAACGTCACCACGCCGCCGAATCCCGTCATCTGGGCCGCGGCGATGGCGTGGTGGGGGTGGCTTTCGAGGCCGGGATAGTAGACTCGCTTCACCTGGGGGTGCCCCTCCAGGAACGCGGCCACCTTCATGGCCGTCTCGTTCTGCGTCGCAACGCGCAGGGCGAAAGTCTTGAGGCCCCGCAGCAGCAGCCAGCAGCAATGGGCGTCGATCACGCCGCCCACGGCCTTGTGCAGGGCCCGGATTTCCTCAATGAGCTCGCTCCGCCCGAGCACCGCCCCGGCGAGGATGTCGTTGTGGCCGCCGAGATACTTGGTGCACGAGTGGATGACGATGTCGACGCCCCACTCCAGGGGCCGCTGGTTGAGGGGCGTCGCGAAGGTCGAGTCGATCACCGTGAGCACCCGGTGCCGCCGGGCGATCGCGCGGAGCCGCTCCAGGTCGAAGATGTTGAGGTACGGATTCGTGGGCGATTCGGAGAAGATGAATCGCGTGTTCTCGCCGACGGCCGCGTCGAGGGCGTCGTAGTCGCCGAAGGGGACGATGGTGCATCCCACGCCGAACCGCTGGAGGTAGGAGGAGCAGAACTCGAGGGTCCGCTTGTAGGCGTCGTCGGTGATCACGATGTGGTCGCCGGAGCGGACGAGGGCGAGGATGGTGGTGGTGACGGCGCTCATGCCGCTCGTGAAGAGGACGCAATCCTCGGCCCCCTCCAGGGCCGCCAACCGCCGCTGGGCCACCTGCTCGGTGGGGTTGCCGTAGCGTCCGTACTCGAACCGCTCCTTGCCGCCCCGGGTGTAGGCCTCGATCTCCTTCGTGTCCTTAAAGACATAGGTTGAGGTCTGGACGATGGGGGTGGTGATGGAGTCGGCGTAGCGTCGTCGGTCCTCGCCCGCGTGGATGGCCCGGGTCGAGAACCCTTGGCCTTTCATCCGGTGCTGCTTCTTCTTGCCCATGGCGCCTCCTCGAGGGGCGGTGCGTCGAAACGGGACCAGCCTACGCCGCGCGGCCCCGCGCGTCAACGGTTCGTCACCCGTCCGTCATCGTCCGCAGCCACCAGCGGCGCTTGCGGTCGCGCGCCGAGCGGGCCTGCCGCTCGAAGTAAAGGACCATCGTCGACCCCGAGACGGTGCGGACCTCGAAGCAGTGCCGCCGGACGTACTGCTCGCCGCTGCCATGCCGGCACGGCCCCATCTCGCGCCAAGTGCGAAGGACCGCCTGGACCTCGTACGCTTCATCCCGCCACGTGAACCGCGCCGGCAGCCCCGGCGCGCCCGTCGTCGCCCGCGTCGCATCGCCGCTCCCCGGCTCGGGCTGGATCGCTTCACCGATGAATCGTTCGGTCATGGCGTTGGCCGCTGGCGCCGGGCCTCGTAAAGGAACACGGCCGCGGCGGCGGCGGCGTTGAGGGAGCCGATGGCCCCGTGCTGGGGAATGGAGAGCAGGGAGTCGGTCTCAGCGAGAAGGACGTCCGAGAGACCGTGGGCCTCGCTGCCGATGACGACGGCCGTGGCCGGGCGGAAGTCGTGGTCGGTGATCGTGCGGTCGGCCGGCGTGCTCGCCCCGACGACCGCCACGCCCCGTGCCTTTATCTCGTGCACAAGGTCCGTCAGGAGCTCGACTTGCGCGACGGGGACGCGATTCACCGCCCCGCTCGAGGCTCGTGCCACCGCCGTCGTCACGCCGACCTGCTCGCGGGTCCCGATGAAGACGGCATCCGCGCCGAAGACCTCCGACGACCGCAGGATCGCCCCGAAGTTGTGCGGGTCTTGCATGCGATCGAGGACCAGGTACAGCGCGTCGGCGGGACGTGCCTCGAGAAGGCGCGCGGCGTCGGCGTACGGGAACTCCGCCATTTTGGCCAGGTACCCCTGGTGGGCCGGGCTGTGGCCGAGCTGCTCGAGCCGCCCGGGCGACTGGACCTTGACGGGGGCGCCGTGCTCCCGTGCGAGCGCCTCGGCCTCGGCGCGCTCGGCCTCCGGGAGCGTCCGCGCCAGATGCAGCTCCAGCACGGGCCATCGCCCGGCCCGGAGCGTCTCCATCACCGCGTGTCGCCCCCAGAGCCAGCATTTCTGGTGGCTGCCGAGGGGGCGGCCGGGTTTCCTGGCCTTGACCATCTACGGGGTCCATTCCAGCGACGTGCCGCCCGCGTCATAGTAGACCGGCAGGTCGAAGACCGCTCCGCCGTGGCGCTCGTCGAGGTCGTCGAACCGCAGGGCGCTTTGGAGCTGCGGGTGGCGCTCTATCGGATCGAGGCGAAGCTCCAGCTCGGCGCCCCGCGGGGCGGCGGTAAAGGGGAGAACGTCGCCGCTCAGGATCGTCCAGTGGGCCACGAGCACGTGCCGGATGCCGGGCGGCAGCTCGCCCTCGAGCACCTCCTCGACCTCCCAGAGGAAGACGGAGAGGCCCTGGCGATGCGGCTCGATGACGGCGGCGGCGGGGGTCGTGCTCCGGTCGATGAGCGTCGCGCGGACGCGAAGAGGCTCGAGCGGCGTCTGCTTGCCGGTCCGGGTGGCCATGGCGTCGGCATTGACCTTCGCCTCCTCGGCCGAGAGGGCCCGCATGAAGACGGCGACGCCCTGGAGCCGCCCCGCCCAGTCGCGCGACCCGTCGGGCGCGCTGCCGAGGACGAGCGGCCCTTCGGTCCAGGTCGAGAGGTCGCCTGTGATCGTCTCCGTCTTGTGGACCCTCCGTCCGTTCTTGAAGGCGACGAGCCGGCCCTCCTCGTACGCGACCGCCACCGTGACCGGCCGCGCCTTGGTCAGCGTCATGAGCGTCACGTCTGTCGGCTCGGGCGCGGCGGAGGTGCGGAGCGTGACGATGAGCTGGGGACCGTACTGGCTGAGGGCGAAGTTGCGGGGGCCTTCGGCGGGGCCGAAGGAGACGATCTCCCGCGTTCCGCGCTCTGCGAGGTCCGCCGGTTCGAGCGTGGCTTCGAGGCTCAAGGCGCCCGTTCGCCTCGGGCCCGCCCGGATGAACGCCCCGGCCCCCGTCGCGACGCACGATCCGTCCGCCAGTTGCAGCCGTCCGTAGCGGTCGACGATCGCCCGGCCGCGCGGCTCCAGGCGGACCGGCACGGTGCGGTCGCTCGGCAGAGGGCGGCCCCGGGCGTCGAAGGCGAGTACGGGCTCCGTGGCCGAGGCGAAGGCGAAGACGAGGCCCTCGCGGCTCGCGGGCCACGTCCCGTCGCGGGCTAGGTCCGGCGGGGCAGGGCGGTACGGGCCGGGACGCTCCGTCACCGGCTCCGTGGGTGAATCCGGCGGACGGGGCGGCGCGGGGTCCTCTCCGTCGCACCCGGTGGCCCAGACCAGGATCGCCACCACCGATGACAGCGCGGCTCGTCTCATGGGAGTGAGCATAACGGGAGCGGGCGTCTTGCGGAAGCCAATTTGCCGGACGAGCCGCCTGCCACATTGGCACGCGGGGCCTTGGCGGGGCGGGCCGAACGTGTCAGTCTGGCAGCGCCCGGGCCCGTCGCGCGCCCCTCCGGGGATATGCGGCTCCTCCGAAACGGTCCTTTGAGACGGTTCCAGAGGGGGTCTTCGGGTTTGGGACGCCCTTTGGCACCCACTTTGCACTGTTTGGAGGTTCAAGCGAGGGAGATGAGTCCACCACCGCCTCGCCGAAGCGGTCCCGCCCGGGCCGCCGGCGGTGGCTCGGACAGGAGTCGAACCCGGCACACGCGAAAGGAGACGTGGGCGCATGGCAGCCAAAATGTTGGCCTTTGAGGAGGAAGCGAGGGCGCGGCTGATGACGGGCGTCGAGAAACTCGCCCGGGCCGTCAAGTCCACCCTCGGTCCCCGCGGCCGCAACGCCGTCCTCGACAAGGGATGGGGCGCTCCCACCATCACCAAGGACGGCGTCACCGTGGCCGAGGAGATCACCCTGAAGGACAAGTACGAGAACATGGGCGCCCAGATCGTCAAGCAGGCCGCCTCCAAGACCAGCGACGTCGCCGGGGACGGCACGACCACGGCCACGATCCTGTGCGAGGCCCTCTTCCGCGAGGCCCTCAAGAACATCATCGCCGGCGCCGACGCCATGGCCGTCAACCGCGGCATCCAGAAGGCTGTCGACGTCGTGGTCGAGAAGCTCCAGGCCACTGCGAAGCCCGTCGACATCTCCAAGGCCGGCGAGGTCGCCCAGGTCGGCACCATCAGCGCCAATGGCGACGCCTCCGTCGGCAGGATGCTCGCCGAGGCCCTCGACAAGGTCGGCAAGGATGGCGTCATCACCGTCGAGGAGGGCAAGGGCCTCGATACCACCGTCGACGTAGTCGAGGGCATGCAGTTCGACCGCGGGTACCTCTCGCCGCACTTCGTCACGGACCCGGATCGGATGGAGTGCGTGCTCGAAAAGCCCCTCATCCTCGTCCACGAGGAGAAGATCTCGAACATCAAGGGCCTTGTGCCGCTCTTGGAGAAGATCAGCAAGGCGGGGCGGCCGCTCCTGGTCGTCAGTGAGGACGTCGACGGCGAGGCGCTCGCGACGCTGGTCGTCAACAAGCTGCGCGGCGTGCTTCAGGTCTGCGCGGTCAAGGCCCCCGGCTACGGCGACCGCCGCAAGGCCATGCTCCAGGACGTGGCCACCCTGACCGGCGGCCGGGCCATCATGAAGGACCTGGGCATCCAGCTCGAAAACGTCTCCATCGACGATCTCGGCACCGCCAAGAAGGTCTCCATCGACAACGACAACACGACGATCATCGAGGGCGCGGGCGAGGCGAAAACCATCCAGGCCCGCATCGAGCAGATCCGCCGCGAGATCGACGCCACCACCTCCGACTACGACCGCGAGAAGCTCCAGGAGCGCCTCGCGAAACTCGCCGGGGGTGTGGCCCAGATCAACGTCGGCGCCGCTACCGACGTCGAGGTCAAGGAGCGCAAGGCCCTCGTCGAGGACGCTCTCCACGCCACCCGGGCGGCCATCGAGGAAGGCATTGTGCCGGGCGGCGGGGTGGCGCTGCTCCGGTGCATCGAGGCCCTCGACAAGGTCAAGGCGACGGGCGAGGACGAGAAGACGGGCGTGGCGATCGTGCGGCGGGCCTTGGAGGCCCCGACGCGCCAGATCGCAGCCAACGCGGGCTTCGAGGGGGCGGTCGTCGTCAAGAAGGTCCTCGCCGAGAAGGGCGCCTTCGGTTTCGACGCCGACAAGGGCGAGTACGGCGACCTCCTGAAGGCGGGAATCGTCGACCCGACGAAGGTGGCCCGCACGGCCGTCCAGAACGCCGCCTCCGCCGCCGCCATGCTCATCACAACCGACGCCTGCGTCGCCACCAAGCCCGAGAAGAAGCCGGCCATGCCTCCGGGCGGTCCCGGCATGGACGAGATGGGCGGCATGGGCGGCATGGGTGGCATGGGTGGCATGGGTGGCATGGGCGGCATGGGCGGCATGATGTAGCCCGTGCGCCAAGTTGTCGTTAGCCGCGAGCCGAAGGCGAGCGCCTTCCCCAGAAAACATGAACCAGGATAAGCTTTGGGAGCCAACCGATGAAGATCGAACCCCTCGAAGACCGCGTCGTCGTCGAGCCTCTCGAGGCCGACCAAACCACCAAGGGCGGCATCGTGCTGCCGGATACCGCCCAGGAGAAGCCCCAGCAGGGCAAGGTTGTGGCCGTCGGCCCCGGCAAGCAGCTTGAAAGCGGCGACCGCGCCGAGCCCGCCGTCCAGAAGGGCGACGTTGTCATCTTCGCCAAGTACGGCGGCACGGAGATCGAGATCGACGGCAAGGAGCTCAAGATTCTCCGCGAGAGCGACATCCTCGCGAAGGTCGACTGACCCGCACCCCTCGGTGAAGCTCGGGGCCCCCGCGCCCCGCTAGGAGGCAAACCATGGCCAAGCAACTGTTGTACGCCGACGACGCGAAACGAAAGATGGCCGCCGGCATGCGCAAGCTCGCCGACGCGGTCAAGGTCACCCTCGGCCCCACCGGCCGCAACGTCATCCTCCAGAGATCCTACGGCGGGCCGCGCGTCACCAAGGACGGCGTCACCGTCTCCAAGGAGATCGAGCTCGAGGACAAGTTCGAGAACATGGGCGCCAAGATGGTCAACCAGGTCGCCTCCAAGACCGGCGACGTGGCCGGCGACGGAACGACCACCGCCATCGTCCTCGCCCAGTCCATCTTCGAGCAGGGCTTGAGGCACGTGACGGCCGGGGCCAACCCGATGGCCCTGAAGCGCGGCATCGACCTGGCCGTGGTGTCCGTGGTCGAGGACGTCGCCAAGCAGAGCCGCAAGTTGAAGGGCAGCGACGAGGTCACCCAGGTCGCCACCATCAGCGCCAATAACGATCCGGAGATCGGAGGCCTCCTCGCCGAGGCCCTCGAAAAGGTGGGCAACGACGGCGTCGTTACCGTCGAGGAGGGCAAGTCCATCGATACCGTCCTCGACTTCACCGAGGGCATGCAGTTCGACAAGGGCTACCTCAGCCCCTACTTCGTCACCGAGCCCCAGACCATGCGGGCCGTCCTCGAGGACTGCCTCATCCTTATCCACGAGAAGAAGATCTCGAACCTGCGCGAGTTTCTCCCCGTCCTGGAGCGGGTCGCTTCGAGCGGCAAGCCGCTCCTGGTCATCGCCGAGGACATCGAGGGCGAGGCGCTGGCCGCCTTGGTCGTCAACCGGCTCCGCGGGACCCTCAAGGTCGCGGCCGTCAAGGCCCCCGGCTTCGGCGACCGCCGCAAGGCCATTCTCCAGGACATCGCCACGTTGACGGGCGGCACGTTCCTGTCGGAGGACCTGGGTCTGAGCCTCGAGAACCTCGAGCCTTCCGCCTTCGGCCGCGCCAAGCGCGTCATCCTCGACAAGGACACCACCACCATCGTCGAAGGCGCCGGCAAGAAGAGCGCCATCAAGGACCGCATCGCCCAGATCCAGCGCCAGATCGAGACCACCACCAGCGAGTACGACAAAGAGAAGCTCCAGGAACGCCTCGCGAAGCTGACGGGCGGTGTGGCGGTCATCAAGGCCGGCGGCGCCACCGAGGCCGAGGTCAAGGAACGCAAGGCCCGCATCGAGGACGCCCTCCACGCCACCCGCGCGGCGGTCGAGGAAGGCATTGTGCCGGGCGGCGGCGTCGTATGCCTGCGGGCCCTCGCGGCCGCCAAGAACGCCCGCTCCAAGGCGCGCGGCGACGAGAAGCTCGGCGTCGACACCATCGTCCGCAGCCTCGAGGAACCGCTGCGGCAGATCGCCGCCAACTCCGGCCTCGACGGCTCGGTCGTGGCGGCGGAGGTCGCGGAGATGGCCAAGAGCCACGGCTTCAACGCCCTCACGGGCGAGTACGGCGACATGTTCAAGATGGGCGTCATCGACCCGGCCAAGGTCACCCGCAGTGCCCTCCAGAATGCCGCCTCCATTGCCTCGCTCATGCTCACCACCGATGTCATGGTCACGGACCTGCCGGAGGACGAGGAGGACGAGGGGCTCGACGCCGAAGAGGCTGTCGCGTAAACTGGCGGCGGGAAACCGCACGAACGCTCGGAGGGCGGTGGCCTGGCGCCGCCGCCCTTTCGTTTCCGAGGGCCCCGTAAGGAGGCACGCGCCACGGCGATGCCCGATGCGGACGATTATTACGCCATCCTTGGCCTCGAACGCAACGCGTCGGCCGACGAGGTCAAACGCGCCTACCGCCGGTCTGCCATCAAGTATCACCCCGACCGCAACCCCGGCGACAAGAACGCCGAGGGGACCTTCAAGAAGTGCACCGAGGCCTACGAGGTCCTCTCCGACCCCGAGAAACGGCGCCTCTACGACCAGTACGGCAAGGCGGGTCTGCGCGGCGCCGGCGTCCACGACTGGCAGCACGCCGACGTCCACGACATCTTCTCGATGTTCGGCGACATCTTCGGCGGGATCTTCGGGGGTGGCGGCGGGCCGCGACGGGCCGGGCCGCGGAGCGGGGCGAATCTCCGCTGTGCCCTGGAGGTCTCCCTCGAGGAAGCCGCCGCCGGCACCACCAAAACGATCCGCATCAACCGGCGCGAACGGTGCGAGGCCTGCGGCGGGACGGGTTCGAAGTCCGGCCGGCGCGAAACGTGCTCGACGTGCGGCGGGGCGGGGCGGGTTCAGCGGGGAGGCGGGCTCTTCTCCATCGTCACGGACTGCCCGCACTGCGGCGGCCGCGGACGCGTTGTCACGGACCCGTGCGACCGGTGCGTGGGGCGGCGGTTCGTCTCCGAGAAGACCGAGATCGAACTCCAGGTCCCGTCCGGCGTCGAAGACGGCCAGCGCATCCGTTACACCGGCCAGGGCGATGCCGGCGAGCCGGGGGCACCGCGCGGCGACCTGTATGCGTTCGTGCACGTCCGGCCGCACCCCCTGTTCGAGCGGCACGG
Organism: uncultured Anaerolineales bacterium; assembly: GCA_964461715.1. Taxonomy (GTDB): domain Bacteria; phylum Planctomycetota; class Phycisphaerae; order FEN-1346; family FEN-1346; genus CAYWVR01. The sequence continues at coordinate 81,027 of CAYWVR010000012.1, read as the reverse complement.
GCCGGACCTTCTCTGCCAGTTGCCCATCAGCTTCACGCAGGCGGGCCTGGGGGCGGAGGTCGAGGTCCCAACGCTCGAGGCCACCGAGACCCTTACCATCACTCGCGGGGCCCAGAGCGGCGACCTGTATCGCCTCGAAGGCAAGGGCATGCCGGACGTCCACGGGCGGGGGCGCGGCGACATCCTGGTGCAGGTAGTCGTTGAGATTCCACGGAAGCTGACGAAGCGGCAGGAGGCGCTGCTGCGCGAGTTCGCCGAGACCGAGAAGAAGGGCGTCCTGCCGCAACGCGAGAGTTTCCTCGAGAAGCTCGCCAAGTACCTGGGCGCGAAGGAGGCGTAAGGTGACCGAACGCGACCCCCACGAGGTGCCGGACGCGCCCGACGTGCCGGCCCCCGAGACCGCCGACGAGGCCGCCGCCGACGAGGCCACGGCCGCCGACCTCGAGGCCGCGCGGCGCGAGTGCGAGGAGCTCATGGACCGTCTCAAACGCACGGCGGCCGATTACCAGAACTACCAGAAGCGGACCGCCCGGCGCATCGAGGACGCCGTCCAGGGCGCCGTCCGCATGGTCGTGCTGGATCTGCTGCCGGTCATCGACAACTTCGAGCGCGCCCTCGACGCCGCCGAGACCGGGGGCGCGGACGAAGGATTCCGCCAGGGCGTGGTCTTGGTGCATGACCAGCTTCTGGCGGCCTTGGCGAAGCACGACGTGCGGCCGATTGAGGCCGAAGGCTTGGAGTTCGACCCGGAGCACCACGAGGCCGTCGGCCGCGCCCCCGGCGACGAGGTCCCCGAGAACCACGTGGCCGAGGTCCTCCAGCGAGGCTACCGGATGGGCGACCGGACGATCCGCCCCAGCCGCGTCATCGTCTCCAGCGGCCCGGCGGGAAGCGTTTAAGCCGCTTGCGGATTGGTCTCCCGGGAATCGCCGTTGTTAGGAGTAGAATCGATGCCTACGTACGAGTATGAATGCGACGCCTGCGGCCACCGTTTCGAGAAGTTTCAGTCCATCAAGGCGTCCCCGATCCGTATGTGCCCGGAGTGCGGCAAGCGGAAGGTCAAGCGCCTGATCGGGACGGGGGCGGCGCTCCTCTTCAAGGGCTCCGGCTTCTACGTCACCGACTACCGCTCAAAGTCCTACCAGGAGGCCGCGGAGAAGGACAAGCCCGAGACGGCGGCCAAGGAGCCGAAGGGCGAGTCCAAGAACGACTCGAAGCCCGCCACGGGCGAGAGCCCGGCCGCCGAGTGAGCCCCGCCATGGCCGCCGCGACGAACGCCCGCGACGAACGCCCGCGACGAACGCTGCCGCTACTGCAACCGCCGTCTGGAGCCGTCCGACGCCGAGCACGCGCGGCAGTGGCCCTTCTGCTCCGAACGGTGCCGCCTGGCCGAGCTGGGACGCTGGTTCGGCGAAGGGTACGTTCTCCGCCGCCCCCTGGACCAGGTCGCCGACGATGCCGCGCTCACCGACGCCCCGCCTCCCGAGGCCCAAGATGAATAACGCTTGACAGGCGCGCGGGGCCTGCCGAAGATAGCCGTTGTCCACACGCCGTGGCGCTTTCTGTGCCGATTCGAACCCGTCGGTCCGGAAAGACCGGACAAGGAGGGAATATGTCTGAGCCAGCCCCTGAACTCCAGACGATCAACTGGCGTCGCTGCTGCCCGGTGCTCGAGATCCTGCGGTCGTTCCGCATGGCCATCCATCCGGTCAAGCTGATGCTGGTCCTGCTGGGCCTCGCCGCCTGCTTCTGGCTGCACGTCCTGATCGACCAGATCCCCGGCCTCGGCCGGACCCGGGTCAACGGGATGAGCTACTACGAGAACGTCGTCGGCATCGTCACGGGTACCCTCTGGGGCAACTGGGACCATGCCGTGCCCTTTGTCGGCGGCACGACGTGGGACCAGTGGTTCACGTTCCTGGCGGCCCCGGTGACGGCGGCGTGGGCCCTGGTGGAGCTGTGGATCGATTACTGGACGGGCGAGGGGACGGTGCTCTTCGCCCTGGTGTGCACGGTCGTCTCGCTGGCCATCTGGGCTTGGATCGGCGGGGCCGTGACGCGGATGGCGGCGGTGCGGTTTGCCCGGGAGGAGAGCGTGCCGATGGGCCAGGCCCTCGCCTTCTCCTGCCGCAAGTGGCTGAGTCTCGTGACAAGCCCGCTCATCCCGTTCGGCGTGCTGGTGCTGGTGGCCCTGGGCGTCGGCGTGCTGACGGGGGTGCCGATGATGGTGCCGTACGTCGGCGAGGTGGTGATGTCGCTCCTCTTTTTCCTGACGCTGATCATGGGCCTGGTGATGGCCCTGATCTTTGTGGGCGGGGCGTTCAGTGTGGGGCTCCAGTGGCCGACCATCGCCGCCGAGGGCTCCGACTCCTTCGACGCCATCAGTCGCAGCGTCGCCTACATCTCGAGCCGCCCGTGGCGGTACCTCTTCTACACGGTCTTCTCGATCTTCTACGGGTGCCTGACGTTCATCTTCGTCAAGTTCGTGGCCCTGCTGACGCTGACGACGACTCACTACGCCGTGAGCGCTTTTACGTGGAACTGGAAGGAAGCCGGCGACAAGCTACCGCGCCTCTGGCAGCAGCCGACGTGGGCAAACCCGTGGCCGGCCTCCGGTGGCGAGGCTTGGGCGTCGACCGACGTGTTCGCCACCGTCGTGATCAGCATCTGGGTCTGGGTCGTCCTGGGCCTCGTGATCTCGTTCCTCATCAGCTTCGCCCTGACGAGCCAGACGGTGATCTACTTCCTCCTTCGCCGCTCCGTCGACGCCACGGACATCGAGGAGGTGTACATGGAGGAGGCCGAGGAGGAAGAGCTCCCGATCGAGCACCAGCCCGAGCCCGCCCCGGAGAGGCCCGCTCCCGCGTCCGAAGGCGAAGGCGCGCCCGAGGCCGAAGCCCCGCCGCCCCCGGAGGAGAGGGAAAGCGAGGGCGAGCAACCGGAGGAGGGCGAGACGCCCGAGGGCCCGTAGCCCGACGAGGACGTGTGCATCCCCCGGCCGGCGCCGCCACGCGCCGGCCGGTTCTCTATCAGACCCGCTCGAACGGCTCGTACAGTCGCCGGTACTCATCCTGGGCGTAGCGGTCGGTCATGCCCGCCACGTAGTCGCAGATGGCCCGGTGGGGCCCCTCGCGGTCGGTCTGGGCCTGGTACTTGGGCGGGAGCTGGTCCGGGTTTGCCAGGTACGCCTCGAAGATCTGCTTCAGAAACCGTTTCGCCTTCATCATCATCCGCGACACGCGGTAATGCTTGTAGACGCGGGCCATAAGGTGAGCCTCCAGCTCCTCCATCTTCGGCTGGAGCCCCTTGGACATGCGGACCAGGCGGCCTGGCATCGCCCGCACCTTCTCGATGCCATCGACCCCGGCCTCGGCGACGGCCCGCTCGCTCGTCTCGATGGCGTCCGAGACCATGAGGTCGATGAGCAGCTTCGCGATCCGCCGGATCCGCTGACTGACCGACAGGTCCGCCAGGCTCTCCGCAAAGTCCTCCGCTGCCTGCTGAAACAGGTCCAGCTCCCGCAGCTCGTCGACCTCCAGGATGCCCATCGAGATGGCATCGTCGAGGTCGTGGCTGTCGTAGGCGATGGCGTCGGCCAGCTCGACCACCTGTCCCTCGAGCGGCGGCGGGCCGTCCGTGAAATCGCCCGTCGCGGGCAGGGGGTGGTCGTAGCTCGTCGCGTGCTTCGCGATGCACTCCCGCACCTCGTACGTCAGGTTCAGCCCGCGGAACTGCGGGTACGGATGCTCGAGCAGGTCGACGATGCGGATGCCGTGACGATTGTGCTCGAAGCCCCCGTGGTCGGCCATCAGTTCCCGCAGCGCCTCCTCGCCCGAGTGCCCGAACGGCGTGTGCCCCAGGTCGTGGGCCAGGGCCACCGCCTCCACCAGGTCCTCGTTCAGGTTCAGCGCCCGGGCCAGCGTCCGCGCGATCTGCGCCACCTCCAGCGTGTGCGTCAGCCGCGTCCGGAAGTAGTCCCCTTCGTGCGTCAGGAAGACCTGCGTCTTATACTCAAGCCGCCGGAATGCCGTGCAGTGGACGATCCGGTCCCGGTCCCGCTGGTACGCCGTTCGGTACGGGTGCTCCGCCTCGCGGTGGGTGCGGCCGCGGCTCGCGCGGGCGCGGGCGGCATAGGGAGCCAGCTCGCGGTCCTCGCGGGCCTCGAAGTCGGGGCGGGTCAGCATGCGGACGGGGTCCTTCGCGTCAAGGGTGCGCGGCATCGAGCGTCCGGCGGATGCGGTCGTACAGGTCTTCCAGCGCCTGCGGGATCACCTTTGTCTCCCCCAGCACCGGCATGAAGTTCGTGTCGCCGCTCCAGCGCGGAACGACGTGCAGGTGCAGGTGGCCGGGCAGGCCGGCCCCGGCGACGCGGCCGAAGTTGAAGCCCACGTTGAAGCCGTCCGGGCGCATCATCTTCCGGTAAAGGGCCATGATGTCGCGGGCCAGGGCCAGGCTCTCGCCCATCTCCGCGTCCGTCAGCTCCCCCAGGTCCCCCTTGTGGGCGTGCGGGGCGACCAGGGCGTGGCCGTTGTTGTACGGGTACCGGTTCAGGACCGCGAACGCCGTCTCGCCGCGCATGAAGACCATCGCTTTCCGGTCGTCGTCGGCGTCGCGAGCGGCGCAGAGGAAGCAGGAGCCCTCCGGGGCGTCGTCGTCGATGTCCTCGATGTACGGCATGCGCCAGGGCGCCCAGAGGCGATCCATAAGGTCTCCTTGAGGTCGGCGGCCGGGGCCATTCTAAGGGCCGCCCGGCCCTGTCACAAGCCCTCTTGCAGTGCATAAGACCGGTGCCGCATCCGCCGTTGCGGGTTAAAGGACCGACGCGACCCGACAGGAGAACCATCCATGCCCGACGCCACGCGCCGATCCCGACGCCTCGTTCTCCTCCTTGCCGCCGTCCTCGCCATCGCCCCTGCTGCCCGCGCCGACACGGTGGCCAAGGTCCGCGCCTTGACCGGCGCCCGCACCCGCGTCGTCTGGGTCCAGGACTGCGGCGACAACCGCGATACCTTCGCCCGGGGCACGACGCTCGCCCTGATGGGGTTCGACACCGCGGACGGGCGCGGGGAGCGCCGCATTCTCCCGGAGATCACTAACTACTCGAAGCCCCTGCTGACGCCGCGCGGTGACCGCGTCGTCTTCTCGAGCACCGAGACGGATAAGGTCCACGTCGTCAACTGGGACGGCACGGGCCGGCGCGACCTCGTCGGGGGCATGGCTCTGGACGTCTGGCGCGACCCGCAGACGGGCCAGGAGTGGGCTTACGTCGGCGTCGGCAAGCGGAGCGGGCGCGGCCCGGACTTCGGAGAGCTTCGCCGCTATCGCCTCGACCGCCCCGGCAACGGAGAGCGCGTCTGGGCCCAGACCCGCGTCAGCCGCGACGGATTCCACGTCTCCGCCGACGGGACGCGGGCCGGGGGCCTCTGGCCGTGGTCGAACGGCGGCGTGGCGCAGCTGCCCGACGGGGGCTGGCAGCGGCTCGCCGGCGGGTGCTGGTCCAACCTCGCTCCCGACAACTCCTACCTCTACTGGATATTCGACGGAGCCCATCGCGGCCTCAAGATGATCCCTCAGGGCGGCGGGGACTGGAAGGTCGACATCGCCGCCCCCCCCGGTATCCGCGGCTTCGAGGTCTACCATCCCAAGTGGTCCAACCACGCCCGGTACCTTACGATGACCGGCCCGTACCTCGGCAAGGGCGGCAAGCCGGGCGGCAACCGTATCCGTGAGGGCGGCGAGGCCGTCGAAGTCTACCTCGGACGATTCGACCCCACCTTCGTCCATGTCGACTGGGTCCGCGTCACGCACAACGAGCGCGGCGACTTCTACCCGGATGCGTGGATCGAGGGCGGCGAACGGGCCACCGTTTCCGACACGATGGCCCGGGCCGTCCGGTCGGCGGCCCTTCCCGAGGAGGATCTGGGCGACGCCGACGCCTGGCCCGGCCCCACCAAGGGCCTCCAGTTCCTCTGGGAAACCGCCGATGCCACCAACCAAATCCTCCGCCCCGACACCATGGGCGGCCCGACCTGCCAGGTGACCGAGCGCGGCCGGGCCCGGTACGGGCGGTTCTTCGAGATGATCCTCGCCGGGGGGGCGTGCCTGGCCGAGGACGCCGACGCGAGGCGCCTCGAGGCCTGCCAGGCGTCCGACCAGCTCGCCATCGAGGCTCTCATCACGCCCGACGACCTGAAGGCCTCCGGCCCCGCGCGGATCGTCACCTTCTCTTCGAGCGCCTCTTCCCGCAATTTCACTCTCGGCCAGCAGGGCGAGAAGCTCATTCTCCGCCTTCGCACCCCCGCCACCGGCCCGAACGGCGTGAACCCGCAGGTGGACCTCGCGACGCTCGAGGCCGGCCGCACCCACCACGTCGTCGTCAGCTACCTGCCGGGGCGGCTCTTCTGCTGGGTGGACGGGATGCAGACGGTCGCGTCGCAGGCTGTGCGGGGAGGTTTCGCGAACTGGGAGCCGCAGCACCTCCTCTTCGGCGGCGAGTGGAACGGCGGGCGCGACTGGCGCGGGCGGCTGGAGGGGATCGCCATTTTCAGCCGCTTCGTCGGCCCCGAGGAGGCCCGCCGCCGCTACGCGCTGGCGACGGCCCGCCTCGCGGGACGCGAGCGCATCGAGCCGATCGTCGTCGAGGCCGCGTGCATCGAGACGACGCCCACGCCGGAGCCGGCGGCCATCGCCCCGTATCGGCGGTGCCTGGCCCTGTACACGTACGAGGTGCGGAACGTCGTCGAGGGGACGCTGGAGGCGAAGCGGATCGACGTGACGCACTGGGTGATCCTCGGCGGCCAGGTCCTGAAGCCCCCCGCGAAGGTGGGCGACGTTCGCCGCCTCGTCCTCGAACCTTTTGATGAGCACCCGGAGCTCGAGAGCGAGCGTCTCGTCTTCGGCGACGCGGTCGACTTCGACACGCCGCGCTTCCACGCGATCGAGGACTGAAAGGGGATGTGCTCGCGGCGCGGGATGCTTGGCGCTCCCTGCCGCGGCGCGTATAGGGGCAGTCCGAGGCGCCGGCGCCCGATCACGGAAACCGCATGGTCTTCAGCAGCCACCTGTTCATCTTTTTCTTCTTGCCCCTGGCGCTCGGGCTCTATTACCTCGTCCCGCAGCGGCGGGCCAAGCACTTCGTCCTGACGCTCCTCTCGTATGTCTTCTACGGATGGGCCAACCCCCTGTTCGTCGTCCTGATGTTCTACTCGACGGTCATCGACTACTTCTGCGGGTTGGGGATGACGGGGCAGCTCGCGCGCCGCGCGTCGGGGGGGCCGATCCCGATCCTCGATCGAGGCGGGGCCCGCACCGCGGGGCAGAAGTTCGCCTTGGTCTTCTCGATCTGCACGAACCTCTCGCTCCTCGGGTTCTTCAAGTACTTCAACTTCGGCGTCGGGAACTATGACGCGCTCGCCGGCTGGGTGCACGAGACGTGGGGCGCGGGGCTCGAGCCGCTGAACCTGGCGTTCCGCATCACGCTGCCGCTGGGCATCAGCTTTTACACCTTCCAGTCGATGAGCTACTCCATCGACGTCTACCGCGGCGATGCCCGGGCCATCCGCAACTTCATCGACTTTGCGTGCTATGTCTCGATGTTCCCGCAGCTCGTGGCCGGGCCGATCATTCGCTTCTCGGAGGTCGACGACCAGCTTCGCTGTCGCGACCACACGTCGGAGAAGTTCGCCCGGGGGGCGGCGTTCATCGCCCTGGGCCTTGCGAAAAAGGTCCTGATCGCCAACGCCGTCGGCAAGATCGCCGACATGGCCTTCAACGCCGGGTCTGTGGCCACGTTCGACGCGTGGTACGGCGCGAGTGCCTACGCCTTCCAAATCTACTTCGACTTCAGCGGCTACTCGGACATGGCCATCGGTCTCGGACTGATGCTCGGGTTCGTGTTTCCGAAGAACTTCGACTCGCCGTACCGTAGCAAATCGATCACGGAGTTCTGGCGTCGGTGGCACCTGTCGCTCTCCTCGTGGCTCCGCGATTACCTCTACATCCCGCTGGGCGGGAACCGCGCGGGCGCGGTCCGAACCTATGTCAACCTCATGACCGTGATGCTGCTGGGGGGCTTGTGGCACGGGGCGAGCTGGAACTTCGTCCTCTGGGGCGGCATCCACGGGGCGGCGCTGTGCTTCGAGCGGCTCCTCGGCAAGAACGCCCTTTACCGCGACCTGCCGCGCCCGCTGAAGATCGCCCTCACGTTCGTCCTGCTCCTGTTCACATGGGTCTTCTTCCGGGCGAGCGACCTGGCGAGCGCCCTCGCGTACCTCCGGAGCATGGTCGGCCTGGGCGAGGCACAGGAGGGGGCGGGCCTCCTCGCGGGGCTCGTCTATCAGCCGTACTATCTCGGCATGTTCCTGGTGGCGGCGGCGACCGTCTGGTTCCTGCCACAGACGTGGGACTTCACGCGGCGGCTGACGTGGCCGAAGGTCGCGGGGATTCTGGCCCTCTTCGTGCTGGCCCTGGTGGCGCTCTCGACGCAAGAGTTCAACCCGTTCATCTACTTCATCTTCTAGGCGGCGGCGATGACGAAACCGGCCCATCTCTGGACGCGCGAGGACATGGCCAAGGCCGAGGTCGGCCACACCGACGTGACCGGCCCCGTCAAGGCCGCCCTCATCGCGGCGTTCCTGGCGATCGTGGCGACCGGGCCGCTCGTCCACTTCGGCGGGGCCCTCGTCGGGTGGCTCCGGGGCACGCGCGAGAGCCCCGTGCCGCAGGCCTTCGGCATCTACCTCCGCGTCCCCGAGGCGGTCCAGGAAGGGCTCACGGCCCGCGGCTCGGTCTTCGGCCGCGTCATCGCCGCCAACCGTCGCATGCTCCGCTCCATCGAGACCTTCGAGGCGGAGCTCAAGGAGGAGGACGCGCTGCTTCCGTACGTCCAGGCCCCCGCCCAGCGGGTCCTGACCGAGGTCCTCGGCTCGGGCAACGAGCAGGCCTACGTCGGCCGCGGCGGGTGGACTTTCTATCGCCCGGACATCGACTACGCTACCGGGCCGGGCTTCCTGGAGGAGGCCCAGCTCGCCCGCCGCGCCGCGGCAGGCAGCGAGATCGTCGCCCCGCCGCAGCCCGATCCGCGGAAGGCCATCCGTCAGTTCCACACGCAACTGGCCGCGCGCGGCATCGCGCTGATTGTCATGCCGACGCCCGTCAAGCCGACGGTCCATCCGGCGCGCTTCTCGGGGCGGTACGAGGGCCGCGCCGAGCCGGTGCAGAACCCCTCGTATGCGGCGCTCCTTTCGGATCTCGAAGAGGCGGGGGTGCGCGTCTTCGACCCGGCGCCGGCGCTCGTCGAGTGGCGGCAGGCCGAGGGCGCGCCGCAGTACCTGGCCACGGACACGCACTGGCGGCCGGACGCGATGGAGCGGGTGGCGGCGGCCCTGGCGGCATCGACCCGTGAGCATGTGGCATTGCCGGAGATTCGGCCGCCAGCGTGGCGCGTCGAGACCCGCACCGAGACGAACGTCGGCGACGTCGCCCGCCTCCTGGGCATCGACGGCCAGGCCGAGACCGTCGAGACGCGGGCTGTCCTCGGGAGCCAGGGCCAGCTCTGGCGGGCCGAGAAGACCTCGGACGTCCTCCTCCTCGGCGACAGCTTCTCGAACATCTACTCGCTCGGCGCGATGGGGTGGGGCGAGTCGGCGGGTCTCGCGGAGCACCTCGCCGTCGCGCTCCAGCGTCCGATCGACCGCATCGTCCGCAACTCCGACGGGGCCTTCGCGACGCGCGAGATCCTCGCCCGCGAGCTGGCCCGCGGCCGCGACCGCCTGGCCGGCGCGCGCGTCGTCGTCTGGCAGTTCGCCGATCGCGAGCTTTCGATCGGCGACTGGAAGCTCCTGGAGATGGAACTGGGGACGCCGCCCGAGGAGCAGTTCGTCGTCGCCCCGCTCGGCGAGACGCTCACCGTGACCGCGACCGTCGCCATCGCCTCCAGCGTCCCGAAGCCGGGCACGGTCCCGTACAAGGAGCACTTCATCTCGCTGCACCTCGTGGACCTCGAAAGCGAAGGCGGCGCGATGACGGACGGGCAGGCGGTCGTCTACGTCCGCAGCATGACCGACGGGAAATGGACCGACGCGGCGCGGCTGCGGATCGGGGACCGCGTGACGATGGAGCTGGTCTCTTGGCAGGCGGCGGTCGAGGCGGACCCGGGCGTGGCGACGATCAATCGCAGCGAACTCGCCGATGCCACGCTCGTGTTTCAGGAGTTTAACCTGGGGACGCTCGTCGAGGGCGCGGACGTGCTCGCCGCCCGCGAGCCGGTCAAGCTCTGGCCCATCGGCGTGCTGGCGGGCATCCTGACCGCGTGCTTGGCGCTTCGCATGACGCACGCGATCGCGCCGCGCCGTGAGCCGCGATCGTAAGATCGCGGGTATCCACGAATGCACGGGCATTGGAGGCGGGTATGACCCGACGACTTACGATATGCGTCGCGCTGGCGGCACTTGCGACGACGGCCCTGGCGGCCGACCCCGACCTCTCGCCTCTCCAGCGCAAGTTCATGGCCGACCTCGGCCGGCGGGCCGCCGCAGCGGAAAAGGCGGAGGCCGCCGCCGTGGCGGGGCGGGACGGGTGGCTCTTCCTGACGAGCGAGCTCCGGCACGTCTCGGTCGGCTCCTGGTGGGGCGACGTGGCCGCCCAGGTCAGCCGCGCACCCAATCCCGACCACGCCGACCCGCTTCCCGCCATCGTGGACTTCCACGAGAAGTTGGCGGCCGAGGGCGTCGAGCTGATCTTCCTGCCCGTGCCGCCCAAGGCCCTCGTTTATCCGGAGAAGGCCTCCGGCGTCGTTTCCGCCCCGGAGGGCGAGCCCCCCGCCCTCGACGCCGCCCACCAGGCGTTCTACGAGCGGCTGCGGGCGGGCGGCGTGAACGTGCTGGACCTCGGGCCGCTGATGCGCCAGGCCCGGGCCCTGGACGACGAGCCCCTCGGCTGCCGCACCGACAGCCATTGGTCGGGCCGGGCATGCGTCCTGGCGGCGGAGGCGCTGGCGCGACAGATCAAGGAGAAGCCGTGGCTCAAGGTGGCAGGGAAGACCGAGACGGCCGCCGCGTGGCGCGACGTCGAGATTGCCGGCGATCTGCCGGACCTCCTTGCCGAGGGCACCCCGATGCCGCCGAAGGAGACGCTGAAGCTCCGCTTCGTGACCGAGAAGGCGACCGGCCGGCCCGTCGAGCCCGACGCGGCGAGCCCCGTCCTCCTTCTCGGCGACAGCCACACGCTGGTCTTCCATCTCGGCGGCGACCTGCACGCTTCGGGGGCGGGGCTGGCGGATCAGCTCGCGGCGGAGCTGGGCGTGGCGGTCGACCTGATCGGGACGCGCGGTAGCGGAGCGACGCCGGTGCGGATGACGCTGGCCCGGAAGGCGATCCGGGACCCGGCGTATCTGGAGGCGAAGAAGCTTGTCATCTGGTGTCTCTCGGCGCGGGAGTTCACGGAGGCGTTCCAGGGGTGGCGGATTCTGCCGGTCACGAAATAGGCCGCGCGGGGGGCGCAAAAACGGCCTTTTCGTTCACTCCCGATTATTCACGCATTAAGCGGGCATTAACTTTTCATCTTTCGCCGTAAGTTCGCTTTTGGGCTGGGCTTGCGCGCCTATACTTCCCGAAGAACATGGCAGCGGGCCATGTCCGGAACGGGGCGATGGAGCGCGTGCGATGCTCGTCCTTTTCAGCGACGTGCACCTGACCGACGGCACGGCGGGGGAGTCGATCAGTGGCGAGGCCTTCGATCACTTCGTCGACCAGATCGCCGACCTGGCCGAGCGCCGCCGGGCCCATGATGTGCGCGTCGTGCTCCTGGGCGACGGCCTGGACGTGATCCGAAGCGGCCGCTGGCTCGAAGAGCCCCGCGTGCGTCCGTGGACGCATCCTTCGCCTGCCCAGCGCCGCATCGCCCTCGACATCCTCGATACCATCGTCGAGCGGAACCGCGAGGCCGTCGCGGCCCTGCGCGAGTTGTCCCATCGGGTGGCCGCCCGCAGCCGCGTCCCCTGCCGCAACGTCACGCTCGATTACGTCCTCGGGAACCACGACTGGATCATCAACCGCTACCGGGCCACGCGCCAGGTCGTGGCGGACGCCCTGGACCTGCCGCCCCGCTACGTCACCGGCGGCTTTCCGCTCGTCTACAGCTCGCCGCCCGAGGCGTACGACGTGGTGGCGCGGCACGGGGACGTGTACGACCGGCTCAACTGCGACGGGTCGATGCCGAGCGACGCCTCGAGCCTCGGCGACGCCGTCGTCATCGAGCTGATCTGCCGCTTTCCCATCGAGGTCGGCCGGGCCCTCGGGCACCGGTTCGGCGAGGCCGTCAAGACGCACCTGCAGGAGGTCGACAGCGTCCGGCCGTACACGGTGATCCCGGCGTGGGTGGCCGAGGCCCTCGCGAAGCTCGTCCAGGGTCACCCCGACGCCGTGCGCGGCGCGCGGACCGCCCTGGCCCGATGCATCCGCGACTTCGAGCGGTGCCCGCGGATTCAGGGGCTCGTGCGGAGGCAACTGACGTGCTTGGAGCGGCTGTACATGCGGCTCCTGTTGCACCAGGTCCAGCGGCGGCGGGTGCGGTCGCTGAACTTCTGGACGCGCCTGGCGGACCGGGTCATCAAGGGCTACCGGCTGCTCGGGAACCTGCCCGGGTCGCGGTACTGCGGGCGGGCGCTGCATGAGCGGCTTCCCGACGGCCGCCTGCCGCGGTTCGTCGTCTACGGTCACACGCACCACGTCGAGAGCGTGCCCATCGGGCCGTCGCGGCGGGGCGGGGACCGGTTCTACCTGAACACGGGTACGTGGCGGAGCGTGTGGGAGAAGTCGCGCACGGCCGACGGGGCCCCGCACTTCGCGTCGTGGAAGGAGATGAGCTACGTGGTCCTCTACGCCCCCGAGGAGGGGCGGGGGAGCCACGAGTTCGAGATGTGGAGCGGAAGCCTGCGCGACCGTCCGGCATCCTCCCGCGAAGACCGCGACGGGCCGCGCCCGGCTGCGGCGCCCGACGCCCCGGCGAAGCGCGCCCGGCACTCGCCCGTCAGATCGGTCCCTTCTCCCGCCGGTGGTCCATGACGCGGCGGGCTTTGCCGCCCGTCCGATCGAGCGTCTGAGGCTCGACCAGGTTGACCGTCGCGCGGATTCCCAGAATCGAGCCGATCTCCCGCTCCAGCCGATCGTGCAGCTCCTGCATCTCGCGCATCGTGTCTGCGAAGTCCTGCGGCCGGACCTCCACGTGGACGGTGACCGTGTCGAGGTTGCCGGGGCGGTCGACCTCGATGAGGTAGTGGGGGGCGGTGCCCTCGACCCGCAGCAGCGCCTCCTCGATCTGCGATGGGAACACGTTCACGCCGCGGATGATGAGCATGTCGTCGGTGCGACCGATGATGCGTCCGTGGCGGACGGTCGTCCGCCCACAGGGGCAGGGCGACGGGTTGAGGACGGCGATGTCGCGGGTTCGGTAGCGGAGGATGGGCATCGCCTCCTTCGTCATGGCCGTAAAGACCAGCTCGCCCGGCTCGCCGGGGGCGACGGGCTCGAAGGTCTCGGGATCGATGCACTCGACGAGGAAGTGGTCCTCCTGGATGTGCATGCCCGAGCGAGCGGCGCACTCGCCGCTGACGCCGGGCCCGATGACCTCCGAGAGGCCGTAGTTGTTGAAGGCCAGGAGATTCAGCTCGCGCTCGATCTCGCCGCGCATGTCCTCGGTCCAGGGCTCGCCGCCGAAGTGGGCGAACTCCAGGGGCAACTCTCGCGGGTCGACGCCCTGCTGGCGGGCGACCTCGGCGATCTGGAGCGAGTAGCTGGGCGTGCACACGAGGACCCGGGCCCCGAGGTCCCGGATAAGCATGACCTGGCGGGGCGTGTTGCCGCTCGCCGCCGGCACCACCGCCGCCCCCACCTTCTCGACGCCGTAGTGGAGTCCGAAGCCGCCCGTGAAGAGGCCGTAGCCAAAGGCGATATGGACGGTGTGCCCCGGCTCCAGGCCCCCCGCCACCAGGAACCGGGCGCAGAGGTTTGCCCACAACTCCCGGTCCGCCGCCGTGTACGCGACGAACGTCGGCTTGCCGGTCGTGCCGCTGGAGCCGTGGACGCGGACGACCTCCTCACGGGGCACCGCCAGGAAGCCCAGCGGGTAATGTTCCCGGAGGTCGGCCTTGGTGGTGAAAGGAAACCGGCGGAGGTCGTCGAGGGTGCGTATGGCGTCGGCCGAGACCTTCTCCCGGGTGAAAGCGTCGCGGTAGAAGGGGACCGTGGCGCCGACGCGCTCGACGACGCCGCGCAGGCGCTCGAGCTGAAGGGCCTCGAGCTCGCCTCGGGGGAGGGTCTCGTCGATATCCCAGACGCGGTTGGGGATGACGAAAGGATCGGCCATGGGGGTCTCCGCGGAGTACGCGGTCGGGCCCGGCGGCACGTTACGACTCGACGCGCCCGTAGAGCTCGACGCTCGATAGGAGGTTGACCCCCGCGGCCTGGAGCTTCTCGATGGCCTCGTCCGGCTTCTCGAACCGGAAGACCATGATGGCCTTCTCTTCGCTGCGATAGGTGAAGGCGTACATGTACTCGACGTTGAGGGCGGCGTCCTCGATCACGTCCAGCAGGTCCAGGAGGCCCCCCGGCCGGTCGGGCACCTCGATGGCTGTGACCTCGGTGGCCTTGACGACGCAGCCGGCTTCGTCGAGGACGTCGCGGGCCTTCTCCCAGTCGCGGACGATGAGCCGCAGGATGCCGAACTGGTGGGTGTCGGCCAGGGAGAGGGTCAGGATGTTGAGGCCGGCCTCGGCGAGGGCCTTGCAGGGGACGGTCAGTTGGCCGGGACGGTTCTCGAGGAAAACGGATAGCTGGTGGAGTTTCATTGTGTGCCCTTTATGTGAGGACGGCGTTTATTGCTGGCGGCGGTCCATCACGCGCTTGGCTTTGCCCTGGCTCCGCTCGATGGTGTGGGGCTCGACGAGGCGGACCCCAACGCGGATGCCGATGGTCTGCTCGCAGGCGTGGGCGAGGCGCCGCTTCAGGTCCTCCAGTTCCTTGATGCGGTCGCCGAAGAACTCCTGGGTCACCTCGACCTGGACCTCCATCTGGTCGAGACCCTTGGCCCGCGTCAACAGGATCTGGTAGTGGGGCAGCGTGCCCTCGACCGACAAAAGGGCCGCCTCCACCTGCGACGGGAACACGTTCACGCCGCGAATGATGAGCATGTCGTCGGTGCGGCGGCCGACGCGCTTGACCCGGCGGATGGTCCGGCCGCAGGCGCACGGCTCGGGCACGATGTTCGTGATATCCCGCGTGCGGTACCGGATCATCGGCATGGCCTTTTTGGAGAGGGTCGTCAGCACCAGCTCGCCCTCCGTGCCGTCGGGCAGCGGCGTGCCGGACTCCGGGTCGATGATCTCGGGGTAGAAGTGGTCCTCGAAGATGTGGAGGCCGGCTTGGTCGGCGCACTCGCTGGCCACGCCGGGCCCGATGATCTCGGAGAGGCCGTAGATGTCGTAGGCTTTGATCCCCGCCGCCTCCTCCACGTGGCCGCGCATCGCCTCGGTCCAGGGCTCGGCCCCGAAGATGCCGGCCTTCAGCGGCAGCTCTTTCAAGTCGATGCCCATGTCCAGGGCCCGCTCGACGATGTGCAGGAAGTAGCTGGGCGTCGCACAGATGGCCGTGACGCCGAAGTCCTTCATGACCATGATCTGGCGATCCGTGTTGCCGCCCGAGATCGGGATGACCGTGGCCCCGAGGGCCTCGGCCCCGTAATGGGCCCCCAGGCCGCCCGTGAACAGGCCGTAGCCATAGGCGTTCTGGATGACGTCGCCGCGGTGGCACCCGCAGCACGCGAATGTCCGGACCATGACTCGGGTCCAGACCTCGATGTCCTGCTCGGTATACGCGACGACAATGGGCTTGCCCGTCGTGCCGCTCGAGGCGTGGACGCGGACGACCTCGCTCAGGGGGCTGGCGAAGAGTCCGAACGGGTAGGTGTCCCGCAGGTCGGTCTTGACGGTGAAGGGGAGCTTGGCGATGTCCTCGAGGCGGCCGACGTCGTCGGGCGTGAGGCCCCGCCCCTCCATGCGCGTGCGGAAGAGGTCCTGGTGATCGTATGCGCGGCGGACGACCCCCTGGAGCCGGGCGAGCTGGAGCCGGCGAAGCTGCGGCAGGGGCAGATAGTCCGGGGCGGAGGCGGGATGGAACCCTCCGGGGGCATCGTTCCACTGCTCGAGCATCGTCGCGTTCCTCCTTGCGGGTCAGCCGACGTCGGCGGCCCGGCGGCGGCCGAGGGCGAAGGCGTCGGCGTTGACGGCGTGGACCTTCTCGGGCAGGTTGGCCCGGATGGCCTCGTGCCAGGCGTCCTCCGGCAGGTCCAGGTGGACGGAGAGGGCCCCGAGCATGGCCACGTTCAGGCTCCGCGGATGGGGCAGATCCTGGGCGTCGACAAGCGTTTCCGACAGAAGCACGCCCCCCTCCTTCAGCGCCTGCCGGTTCACGTCGACCTGGTCCTCCGTCAGGACGACGAGGAAATCCGCCTCGCCCGCGGGGACCATGGGGCTGGCCACGTCGTCGCCGAAGCGGACGTCGCTGTTCACGCTCCCGCCCCGCTGGCTCATGCCGTGGATCTCGCTCTTCTTGACGTCCCGCCCGGCCCGGAAGGCCGCCTCCGCAAGGATGTCGGACGCCTTCAGGACGCCCTGTCCCCCGATACCGGCGATGACGACGTTGGTGACCGTGTGGTTAGCCATTCGAGCCCTCGGTGCGACAGGTTTCTCCCTGGTCCTCGATCTGGCGAAGCTTCTTCATCGAGAGGATGCACGGGCGGCGGGCGATAATCAAGCACAACTCGCCGCTCGCCAGCGACTCTTCCATCACCCGGCGGAACCCGTCCTTCTCCTTGAAGGGGTCCAGGACATGGACCCGCGGGATGCCCATGGCGCGGCCGAGATCCTCGAAGACGAGCTGGTTCGTCGGCTCGTGGGCCAGGGTGCGCCCCGTGCCGGGATGCTCCTGGAGGCCCGTCATGGCCGTCGTGCCGTTATCGAGGATGAGAACGACATGGCCGGTGTGCGGCGGGTTATAAACCATCTCCACGAGGCCCGTGATGCCGCTGTGGACGAAGGTCGAGTCGCCGATGACGGAGACCACCCGCCGCGCCTCCTCCTCCGGAAGGACGTGCCGGAGCCCGAGGCCCACGCCCACCGACGCCCCCATGCAGACGCACGAGTCCATCGCCTCGAACGGTGGCAGGACGCCCAGCGTGTAGCACCCGATGTCGCCCGTCACGATGCACCCGAGGTCGCGCAGCGTCTCGAAGACGCTCCGGTGCGGGCACCCCGGGCAAAGCTGGGGCGGCCGGCCGCGCGGCGGGGCGGGCTCGGGGGAGGTGTCCCTGGCCAGGATGCGCCGCACCCGCGCCACGTTCAGCTCTCCGAACCGGTACATCTCGGGCTTGCCCTCGACTTCGATGCCGGCGGCGCGGCAGGCGTCGACGAGGTACGGGTCGCCCTCCTCGATGACGACGCACCGCTCGACGTCCTCGGCGAAGCGGCGGATCCGCTCCAGGGGAAGGGGATGGGTCATCGTCAGCTTCAGGAACCGGGCCTCCGGGGCCGCCTCCCGGCCGTGGACGAAGCTGATGCCGCTGGTGATGATGCCCAGCGACGCGTCGCCCTCGATCTCCTCCACGAGGTCCGACGTCTCGTTCCAGGCCTGGATCTCGGAGAGCTTTTCCCGCAGGCGACGGTGGGCCGGGCGGGCGTAGGCCGGGATCATGACGCGGCCCTTGACGTCCCGCTCGAAGTGCGGCGACTCGGGGGGTGGGGCGAACTCGACCGGACGGACGACCGTCTTCGAGTGGCAGAGCCGCGTCGTCATCCGCAGCATCACGGGCAGCTTCCACCGCTCCGACAGCTCGACGGCCCGGCCCACGAGCCGGTAGCACTCGTTGGAATCGGCGGGCTCGAGCATCGGGACGCCGGCGGCGACAGCGTAGCGGCGGTTGTCCTGCTCGTTCTGGCTCGAAGCCATGCCGGGATCGTCGGCCGAGACGAGCACCAGGGCCCCGTCGACGCCCGTGTAGGCGGCCGTGAAGAGCGGGTCGGCGGCCACGTTCACGCCGACGTGCTTCATGGTGACGAGGGCCCGGGCGCGGCCGAAAGCGGCCCCGATGCCGACCTCCAGGGCCACCTTCTCGTTGGGGGCCCATTGGGCGCGGCCGCCCAGCTCCGAGAAGTTCTCCAGGATCTCCGTCGAGGGTGTGCCCGGGTACCCGACCCCCAGGGCGATGCCCGCCTCCAAGGCGGCACGGGCGACGGCCTCGTTCCCCGAGAGAAGTAGACGCGGTTCGACCATGGGTCCCATCGAAAGCTCCACACCGGCGACGCGCAAAAAGACCCCGCGACCCGATCCCCGCGGGGCCCCCCGTTCGGGGACCATAGGTAGCACATCGGGCGGGGCAGTTCAAGACCTTCCCGTCACGGGGCGGCCGGGCCGCTGAGAAGCACGAGCAGCAGGTACGCCACCGGCGCCGCCGCGAGCATCGAGTCGAGGATATCCAGCGCCCCGCCGAACGTCGGGATCGGCCCGGAATCCTTCACCTCGCAGGACCGCTTGATCAGGCTCTCGGCCAGGTCCCCGAGGATGCTCGAGACGCTCACCACGGCGCCAAACAGGAGCATCTGGCCCAGCGTGAACCGTCCCCACGCCAGCCCGATCGCCACCGCCCCCGCCGTCCCGCACACCAGCGCCCCCACCAACCCCTCGACCGTCTTACCGGGAGAGAGGCGCGGCACGAGCTTGTGCCGCCCGATGGCCGTGCCCGTGAAATAGGCCCCAATGTCGCTCCCCTTGACGCACCCGATGGCCAAGACCAGGTACAGGAACCCTTCTATCGGGTCGACGTCCGCCCGGAGCGTGCGCGGCAGGAACCGAATCTTCGCGAGAAACACCCCCAAGAGGCCCACCGTCAGCACCACGAGCACCGTCCACCCCACGGCCGCGACGGCCCGGGCGGGCTCGGTGCCGTTTCGCTCGACCCCGACGATCTCGGCGATGAACGTCGTGAACACCAGGGCCACGATCACCAGCAGGTACTGCTCCAGCCCCCGCGTGTGGAGCCACGGCCGCAGGCGCGGCTCGAACTGCGTCTCCCCGAAGACCATCGCCACCATGACGACGATGAACACGAGGCCGATGGCGGGCTGGCAGGGGCGGTCCTTCGCCCGCATCATCCGGAAAAACTCCCAGGCCCCCGTCACCAGGGCCGCCGTCAGCATCGCCCAGAAGAACGGGGCGTACGCGAAGTCCGCCCAGCGCACCAGCGCCACGTCCGCCAGCAGGAGCCCGACGAACCCAGCGATGAGCCCCGCCCCGATGGTCACGCGCACGCCGATGCGACTCATGGCGTCCCTCCGCCTCGGGCGAGTCCGCCGAATCGCCGCTCGCGGCCCGCGTAGTCGCGGATCGCCGAGTGCAGGTCCGCCTTCTCAAAATCCGGCCACAGCGTCGGGCTGACCCAGAGCTCGGCGTACGAGATTTGCCAGAGGAGGAAGTTCGAGAGCCGCATCTCGTTCGCCGTCCGGACCAGCAGGTCCGGGTCCGGCATGCCGGCGGTGTCGAGGGCGGCGGCGAAGGTGGTCTCGTCGACAGCCACCGGGTCGAGCGTCCCCTCGGCCGCACGCCGCGCCAGCGACCGGGCCGCGTCCGCGATCTCCTGCCGCGCGCCGTAGTTGACCGCCAGGCAGAGCGTCATGCCGCTGTTGGCCGCGGTCATGGCGACCGTGCGATCGACCTCCTCGAGCGTCGCTTCCGGGATGCCCTCGCGACGGCCGATGTTGCGGAAGCGGATGCGATTCTCCATCAGCGTCGGGCGCTCCTCGACGAGGTGCGCCCGGTACAGTTCCATGAGAAAGTCGACCTCCGCCCGCGGACGCCGCCAGTTCTCGCTGGAGAAGGCGTAGAGGGTGAGTTGGGCGAGGCCGAGGCGCGCCGCCTCCTCGGTGATCGTCCGGACGACGGCGGCCCCGCGGCGGTGGCCCTCGATGCGCTCCAGCTCCCGGGCCCGGGCCCAGCGCCCGTTGCCGTCCATGATGATCGCCACGTGGCGCGGCCAGCGCTCGCGGGGCACGTCGGCCAGCGCGTCGGGGGTGGTACCGGTTTCGGCCATACCCGCCTGCCTGATCCCGGGGCCCAAGGCTCGGGGCCTTCCGACCCCGGAATCTATGCATTCACGCAGGAAGCTATTCTCGAAAGATCGTCTGCTCGCGGTCCGGCCCCACGCTGATCACCGCGACCGGGGCCCCCACCAGGACCTCGACCCGCGCGACGTAGGCCTTCGCCGCCGCCGGCAGACGATCGAACTCGGTCACGCCCGAGATGTCCTCCGTCCACGGCGCGAGCGCCTCGAGCACCGGCCGCGCCTTCGCCAGCACCTGCGGGTCCTCCGGAAACGCCGGCAGCGCCTTGCCGTCCACCTCGTAGCCCGTGCAGACCTTCAGCTCCGGCAGGCCCGCCAGGACGTCCAGCAGCGTGATGACAATCCCGTCGAGCCCGTTGACGCGGGCCGCGTAGCGGATCGCGAACGTGTCCAGCCACCCGCACCGCCGCGGGCGGCCGGTGGTTGTGCCGTATTCCTGGCCCTGCTCGCGGATCTGGTCGCCGACCGAATCGTCCAACTCGGTGGGGAAGGGCCCCTCGCCGACGCGGGTCGTGTAGGCCTTGACGACGCCGAGGATGCGGTCGATCCGCCGCCCCGGCACGCCCGTCCCGCACCAGACGCCGCCCGCGGAGCTCGAGGAGCTGGTCACGTAGGGATACGTCCCGTGGTCGATGTCGAGGAGCGTGCCCTGGGCCCCCTCGAAAAGGATCCGCTTCCCGGCTTCGAGGGCCTCGTGCAGGAGCGTCGTCGTGTCGGTCACCATCGGGGCGATCTCGGCGGCGTACGCCGCGTACTCATCCCAGATGGCGTCGGCGTCGAGTCCGCCCTCGCCGAAGGCGCCCTCGAACTCGCGGTTCTTCGCCTCGACGATGCGCCGCACCTTGGGCTCGAGGTGCTCGGGCCGCGCCAGCTCCCCGACCCGGATGGCCATCACGCGGTTCGCCTTCTCGGCGTAGGCCGGGCCGATGCCGCGGAGCGTCGTCCCGATCTTGCCCTTGCCCTGGAACTTCTCGGAGAGGGCCTCGATCTTCGTGTGCCAGGGCCAGATGGTGTGGGCGCGGCTGGAGACCTTCAGGCGCTCCCGAAGCCGCGGCGCCGTCCCTTCGTGCCGCTCTATCTCCTCAAGCAGCACCTTCGGGTCGACCACCAGCCCGTGGCCGATGACGTTCGTCGTCCGCTCGTGAAAGCACCCCGAGGGGATGAGGTGGAGCTTGTGCGTCTGGCCGTCGATGACGACGGTGTGCCCGGCATTGTTGCCGCCCGCCCACCGAACGACGACGTCGTGCTCGGCGGCGAGGATGTCGACGATCTTGCCCTTGGCCTCGTCGCCCCACGTCAGGCCGACGACACACGTGTTGCCCCGAATTTTCACGGCAGGTCCGCCTCCCTACGGGTCGTCCGGTCGGCGCAAAGCGCCGGCGCCGCTCCTCGCCCGGAGCCGCGCCGTGGAGCAAGTCTAGCGACATGGGCCCCCGATGCCAAACAAAAAAGTCGGACCTGTCACGCGCGGGTGTGCCCGGCGTTTGTGGCACTATGCGGCCCGGCGTTGTTCAGTCCAATGGAGTTTCCACAGGTTCGAGTGGTAGAGGGCCCCCAGGGCCATCATCGCCTCGGCATTGGGCGTGTTTCAACGCATGCCGCTACCTTTCAGCCGACGCGTCAGGGTCCTGCAGAACGCTTCCGTCGGACCGCTCCCGATGTCCCAGCCCCGTGCCAGGAACGTCGGGTAATCGCGCATGTCACCGCGGACTGCCACGTACTGTTCCAATGCCCGGAGGTCCTCGCGTTTCGCCCGAGAACGGGTGGCCTTCCGCTGGTCCCGGATCACCGCCGGCAGGCCCGCGGCACCCTTCTCAAGCAGGGCCCCCGAGGCCGCCTGGCACCACGCCCGCGCCTCGGCTGTCCCTTCCCCGAAGCACGTCCACGCCGTCTTCGCCACGTGCTCCATCAGGGGGTAGTAGTCCAGGATGTGCGCGTCCAGCATCGGCAACTACGTCTGCAGTTGCCGACGGATTCACGGCGTCCCGTCCACCACCGCCACCTTCTCCTCGGCCTGGCCCAACCTCAGACGGCCCGCCGCCCGACGTGCCGCGCGGCCCAGCGCGTCCGGCCCGCCCGAGATCCCCAAGGCGTACTGGTGCTCGCCGGAGGGGTCATGGCGGTGACGGGCGACCGGATTGACGCGGGTCCACTCCCATCCCCCGAACGAGGCGTCGAAGGTAACGTCGACGGCGACCGTCTGCGTGGAAGTGTCGGCCGTCAGGACGGGGTCCGAGACGGTCCACGTGACGCAGAACGGCAGGATCTCGGTCTCGCGCGTCGGGACGGCGTCGGCACTGAGGAAGAGCTCGCCGGTCAGCGGCCCAGCACCGTGCTTCGGGCGTGGCGGCTTTGGCCCAGGCGACGATCCGGGGCATCGAGAACATGACGAGGACGGCGAGTACGACAGAGAAACGACCGGGGCGCAGCATAGGCGTGCCCCCCCTGGGACGGGTCGTCTCCGCGCACCCTCTCCCCCCGGTCGGCGCACACCCCAGACCCGCCTGTTTCCCGGCCGTGGACCTCCCCCGGACCGGACGGTCCGCGTCCGGGACCATGGAGGAGTCTATCTTGCGGGCCGGGCGGGGTCAAACTGCGAACGCATGAAATCGGCGGGGGGGCCGCGACGGCTCAGGACGAGGCGGCGCGCGGGGCCGGTCGAGGCGCCGGATTCGGGGGCGCCGACGGCTCGTACTCCGGCACGATCCCCTTCAGGATTTCCTGGATGCGCTCGCGCGACGCGTCCAGGGTGGCCTCGCGGAGCCGGTCCAGGGCCGCGGTCAGCTCGTCGGTGGGACAGGCCCGGCTCTGCCAGACGAAGATCTTGCGGTGGTGGGTTGGCAGGACGTTCTCGCCGCTCGTGCGAAGCTCCTCGAAGAGCTTCTCGCCGGGGCGCATGCCCAGGAACTCGATCTCAATGTCCGCGTCCGGGCGGTATCCCGAGAGGGTGATCATGTCGCGCGCCAGGTCGACGATCTTCACGGGCTCGCCCATGTCCAGGAGCATGATCTCGGCACCTTCACCGATGGCGCCGGCCTGGATCACGAGCTGCGTCGCCTCCGGGATGGTCATGAAGTACCGCCGCATCTCCGGATGCGTGACCGTCACCGGCCCGCCGCGCGCGATCTGCTCGCGGAAGATGGGCACGACGCTCCCGGCGGATCCCAGGACGTTGCCGAAGCGGACGGTGACGTACTTGGTCTTGACGTCGGGATGGCCGGCCCGGATGCTCTGGCAGCACATCTCGGCGACACGCTTCGTGCAACCCATGACGGAGGTGGGATTGACGGCCTTGTCGGTGGAGATCATGACGAAGGCGTCGGCCCCCGTCTCGCGGGCCAGGTCGGCCACGTTCTTCGTCCCGAAGACGTTGTTCTTGACGGCCTCGCCGGGGTTCAGCTCCATCATGGGGACATGCTTGTGGGCGGCGGCATGGAAGACGACGCGGGGGCGGTAGGTCTGGAAGATGCACTCGACGCGCCGGCGGTCGCAGACGTCGGCGATCACGGGCGCCAGGTCTATCTCCGGGGCCGCGGCCCGCAGCTCGCGATCAACGTGGAAGAGGTTGTTTTCCGCCTGGTCCAGCATCACCAGCAGCTTCGGGTTGAACTGGGCAACCTGGCGGCAGAGCTCCGAGCCGATCGACCCGCCCGCCCCGGTCACGAGGATGACCTTGTCGGCCAGGAACTGGCCGATCTCGTCGAGGTCCAGGCTCACCGGCTCGCGGCCGAGGAGGTCGTTGATGTCGACCTCGCGCAGGCGGTTGACGTCGCCCCGGCCCTCGATCAGGTCGGCCACGCCCGGCACGATGCGGAAGACGAGCTTCTGGCCCTTGCAGACCTCGATGATGCGGCGAAGCTCGTCGCGCGTGGGCTGGGGCAGGGCGATGATGACCTCCTCGGCCCGCTGCTTCTCGGCCACCTCCGCCAGGTCGTCCACTCCGCCCAGCACCGGTACCCCGTGGATCCGGATGCCGCGCTTCTTCGGGTCGTCGTCGACGAAGCCAACGACGTGGTACCGCTCGACGGGGAGGCGGTAGAGCTCGCGGAGGACGCCCTCGCCGGCGTTGCCCGCCCCGATGATGAGGACCCGCGTCAGGCCCGCCGGGCTGACCGGCCGCGAGCCCTCCCGGATGATCCGCACCAGGAACCGCATGCCGCCCACCAGGGCGATCGTCGCCGCCCAGTCGATGATCAGCACCGTGTCCGGCACGACCAACTCCACCTCCAGCATGTCGGCCTGGGCCAGGGCCCGCGTCACGTAGACGCCGACAAGGATGAGGGCCGTGGAGATGTGGCTGGCCTTGAACGTCTCCACCAAATCCTGGATGCTGACGTACTGCCACCACCCCGCGTACAGGCGGAAGTAGCCGAAGACGAGAATCTTGACGACGAGGGTGAACGCCAGGAGCTCGTGGAACATGTCCCAGACGGCCCCGGGCACGCCGACGTATGTCTGGACCGGCATGCCCACGGCGTCCGCGGGGATGACGTTGGGAATGGCGGAGATGAATGGCGGGATTTTGAACTCGTACCGCAGCCCGAACGCCAGCCAGAAGGCCAGGGCAAACAGGGCCACGTGCACCGTCGCCACTGCCGCATGGCGCAGCAGGGGTGCATACGGGCTGGGCACGCGCGGCGTCTCGTTCGTTTCGGTCATGGGCGACGAACCGCCACGTGGTCCGCGGTCAGGGGTCCCCGGGTACATCGACCGCCCCGGGCCTCGCGCTTGACGTGCCCCATGCCGAAAGCGGGCACACACCCAGCCTTCGGCGATCCTCGACGGTCAGCGTCTCCCCCCGACGCACGGCCAAATGGTACCGCAAAACGGGGGCCCGGTCAAATCATATGCGCGCCCCGCGGCGCCGCCCCCGGCAAGCTTTCATCCCTCCCGGGCCAGGCGCAGCCCCAGCGAGGTCGCGTACGCCCGGGCCTCGGCAACCGCGGCCGGTGTGGGGCGGCGGCCGATCTCGGCGTAGGCGGCGCGGCCCTCGGCCGTTAGGACGTCGCCCGCCGGGTGATACTGGCCCATCACGTTGACGAACGTCCCGGGCGAGACGGTATTGGCGAGGAAATCGAGGACCTCCCGCGTCTCCTCTCGCGCGCCCGGCATCACGAGGTGCCGCACCAGCAGGCCGCGGGTCGCCCGTCTGTCCTCGATCCGCAGGTCGCCGACCTGGCGATGCATCTCGCGGAGGGCCTTGCGGGCTTGGGCGGCGTAGTCGGGCGCGTCGCAATAGCGGCGTCCGCTCTCGGCCCGGGCGAACTTCAGATCGGGCATGTAGATCTCGACGAGGCCCTCCAGGTGCGCGAGCACCGCGGCGTGCTCATAGGCGTTCGAGTTCCAGACGATGGGCCCCCGCAGGCCCGCCTCTCGGGCCGCGGCGATCGCCTCGGCCAGCGCCGCCGTGAAGTGCGACGGCGTCACGAGGTTCACGTTCGCGCAGCCGCGGGCCTCGAGGCCGAGCATCAGCTGCACGAGGGCGTCGGTAGAGAGGGCGCGGCCGGCCGTCTCGCGGCTGATGTCGGCGTTCTGGCAGAAGACGCACCCGAGGTTGCACCCGGCCAGGAAGATGGTGCCGCTGCCCCCCGAGGCCACCAGGCACGGCTCCTCTCCGCTATGCGGCCCCGCGCTCGCGACCACCGCCTCGACCCCGCCCCCGCAGAACCCCCGCGGGCCGGCCGTGCGGTCGACGTGGCAATCGCGCGGGCACAAAGTGCAGTCGGCGAGGGTGGACCGGAGGGCGGCGAGGGATCTGTAGATCCTGGCGTCCCTGGACATGGCGTGCATCCTACGTCGGAATATCCAACATCGAATGTCGAACGCTGTTGGACGTTCGCGATAGCCGTTTCAGACGTTGAATTTCCCCCCCTCCTGAAGCACCTTCCCATCCACCTCCAGCCGCCCGCCCTGGCGCAGGTCGCAGATCATGTCCCAGTGGAGGCTCGACTTGTTCGTGCCGCCCGTCTCGGCGTAGCTCTTGCCGAGAGCCAGGTGGACCGTGCCGCCGATCTTCTCGTCGAAGAGGATGTTCTTGATGAATCGGGTGATGCCGTAGTTCGTGCCGATGCCCAGCTCGCCGAGGCGCGTGGCCCCCTTGTCCATCCCGATCATTTCCCTGAGGAACGCCTCGTTCTTGGCGGCGGTGGCCTTCGTGACCTTGCCCTTCTCGAACTCGAGGCGCACGTCGTGGACCTCCTTGCCGCGGTAGCAGACGGGGAAGGAGTAGCGGATGTGGCCCTCGGCGCTCGTCTCGACGGGACCGGTGAAGACCTCGCCGTCGGGCATGTTGTGCGAGCCGTAGCTGGAGATGAAGGAGCGGCCCTCGACGCTCATCGTGAGGTCCGTGTCGGGGGCGACGATGCGGACCTCCTTGGCCCCGTTGAGCTTCCGCATGATCTTGGCCTGGAAATCCTTCGCCTTCTTCCACTCGGCCACCGGATCCTTGGCGTCGACCCGCATGGCCGCATAGGCGAAGTCCTCGAACTCTTCGAGGCCCATGCCCGCATCCTGGGCGTAGGCGGCAGTGGGCCAGAGGGAGAGGGTCCACTCGTTCTTATCGAGCATGATGTCCAGTAGCTTCCGCCGCGCCTTCTCGAACGCGGCCATCTTCTTGGGCGGGACGGCGGCGTGGGCCTGGGTGTTCGTTTCGCCGAGGATGTTGACGAGGTGGTCGCTCTGGCGTGCCATGGCGAGGGCCCACTTCGGCATGAACGCGATCTGCTCGTCGTTGGCCTCGGCGTACATGACCTCGCGGCTCCGGTCGGGCGCGAGGCGCGTGGAGGGGTGCCCGCCCGCCCGGTATACCTCGCGGACGCACTCCAGCACCAGCGGCTCCGCCGCCGCGGGGCCCATGATCAACACCGTCTGTCCTTTCTGGACGTTCCGTGCATACCGGATGAGCACCCGGGCGAGGGCCTGGGTTCGAGGGTCGACCATCGATGGACTCCTTCATGGGATTCGGGATTCGGGGCGAAGGGGGAAGTCGGAAGTCGGGAGCGGGAAGTCGGCTGCGCCGGGGTCGGCCCTTCCGAGTTCGCACTCCGCACTTCCGACTTACCTTGGTGTTCTCCGATGGGTCAGCAGCGCGAGGGCCTCGTTGCGCGTCTTATCGCTCTCGCGAAAGAGGCCCCGCACGACGCTCGTGACGGTGATCGTGCCCGGTTTCTGGACCCCGCGGATCGTCATGCACAGGTGCTCGGCCTCCAGGACGACCATCGCCCCGATGGGGTTCAGGGTCCGCATCAGGTCGTCGGCGATGTCCTGGGTCATGCGTTCCTGGATCTGGAGCTTGCGGGCCTCCATCTCGACGATGCGGGCGAGTTTCGAGAGGCCCGTGACGCGGTTGCGGCGCGGCAGGTACGCGACGTGGGCGTGGCCGAGGAAGGGGACGAGGTGATGCTCGCACAGGCTGACGAACGGGATGTCGCGCATCAGGACGATCTCGTCGTGCTGCTCGCACGGGAGGATCGTCATGATCTCCTCGGCCCGCTGGTCCATACCCTGAACGAGTTCGACCCACATCTCCGCGACGCGGCGCGGCGTCTCCAGGAGGCCGGGCCGGTCGGGATCCTCGCCGATCCCCTCCAGCAGCATTCGCATCGCCTGCCTGACCTTGTCGAGGTCGACCATCGGCGGTCCTTTCAGGCCGGGGCCCGGCTGTCGCTCGAACGAGCCGCGCGGTGTCCCGGCGTGCCCGCACGGCGCCGGTCGAGCCAGCGTTGTGTTGACGCTCATTATCGTGGCCACGAGGCGCTCCGTCAAAGCTCTTCCCAAGTGGGGATGAAGGCAGGGGAAGGAAGAGGGCCCTCAGCCTTCCTTGACGACGCGCGGCACGTGTCGCCGGCGCAGGCGCCGCTCCTCGAACACCGCAAGCGCGAACGCCGCCAGGGCCAGGGCGCACCCGAGGGCCAGGGCCGCGGCGTCGGCCATCAGACCCAGCGCCCGCTGGAGCCCCTTCCAGGCGGACCCGACGGCCATCCCGGCCATCAGGCCTACCAGCGGCAGGACGAACACCAGCGCCAGGGCCCGCCACGGGCTGGGGACGGGGATTTCGACGGTCACGCGGTCTCCCGCGGCCAGGTCTTCGGCGGGGACCCGAAGGGCGAAGGTCCGGTCCCCCGCGGGCTTGCAGGCGGTGCACCCGCGGCACTGCGGGCCGCCCTGGTGGCGGAACCGGACGAGGGCCCTATCGCCCTCGAGACGGACGACCGTGCCGGTTTCGCGTCTCGTTCTCACGACGAGCTGCCGGTGCCGCGTTTGCGGCGGCGGACGGGGGCCAGCGAGCTGATCTTCATCACCTGCCTCGCCAGGGCCCCGTGCGGAACTTCCGTGTCGAGCGGCAGGAGGAGGAAGCGGCCGAGCGGGCCGTCGCTCGTCAGCACGATGTGACGCGTCGTCGGCGTCTTCACGCCGCGCGTCGACGTCTGATGCCCGGTTACCAGCAGCCGCGCCCCGACCGCCTCGGCGAACCGGTCGGCGGCTTGCTGGTCGTGGCGGCGACCCCAGACCAGCTCGTAGACGCTCATGCCCGGCCAGCAATCCTCGACGCTCAGGGGATGGTCGAAGACCCCGTAATCGAACGATTCCAGGGCCTCGGCCGTCGGTGTCGAGTGGCTGATGAACACGCCGTTCTGCGTCCGGACCGCCAGGGGCAGGTCGGCCAGGAATCGGCGATACGCCAGGTGGACCTTCTCCCAGTCCCGCCCGTAGGCCTCGCAGACGGCTTCGCGGAAGGGCTCGCTGACGCTGGCTCCCTGCTTCGTCATGTTCGCCCCGGTGATTTCGCCGAGGTCGTGGTTCGAGAGGACCATCTGGACTTGGCTCTTGTAGCGAATCTTGAGGCGGGCGATCCCCTCCAGCAGGCGGAAGCTCTCGTCCGTGTCGGCCGGACCCCGGGCGGGGCGGTGGATGACCTCCTGGAGCACGAGGTACCGGTCGCGGTGCTTATGGAGACCGGCCCATTCGAGGACGCGGTCGAAGTTCTCGCGGTCGCCGTGGAGGTCGCCCAGGACGACCGCGTCGCCGGTGGCGGGCAGGTGGACGATGTTCCCCCGCCGCAGCGAGTCCCGCCGCGTCAGCACGGCGGCCCGGTCCATCAGGTCGGTCACCTGGCCGGTGCCGGCGGCGGCCCGTTCGAGGTCCAGGTCCCAGTCTTCGGCACCGTTCATCAAGCCCGCGTCTCCTTGCCGCGCGTCGGGCGGAGGGTCAGTCCAACTGCGCCTCGATGTGGTTGGCCCGAAGACCCCACAGGAACGCCTCCATCGGGAAGTTTCGGCCCGGACAGTCGGTGGCCTTGAGCTCGCCGTGCCCGAAGATGTTCTCCAGCGGGATGCCGTAGCGCTGCCTCAGGTCCGTCACCAGCCGCTCGAGGCAGGCCATCTGGCGCGGTGTGGGGGTCTGGAGATCGAAGTGGCCGATCAGGCAGATCCCGATGCCGCGCGCGTTGAACTCCGGGTGCCCCCGCACCGCACAATGGGCCCCTCCCTGCTGAGCCAACCAGCGGGACGTGGGTGTCAACTCGCCGTCGCTCGTCCCGGGGCTGCGCCCGTTGTTGATGATGAAGTGGTAGCCGATCTCCTCCACGTGGAGTCGCTCCCGGTGGCCCCGCCTGATGGATTCGAGGGTCCCCCCGGCGGTTGCGGAGTGGTGAATGACGATGTAGTCCCAGCCGCGGTCGACGGCGGCAGTCTTCGGGAGGACGCTCTTGCGGGGCCCCCGTTCGGTCTCCGGCACAAGCCCCGCCTCCCTCGTCGGCGCCCCGCCCGAGGGCATGACGGCCCATCCCGTTAGCCACGTCCCGCCCGTCGCGAGGGCCAGAAGGAGCAGCGCGCGCATGGTGCGACGATGGCGCGAGAGACGCGGCACGGTCGGCGTTGGGGCGGCGGGTGAATCGGTCATCGGGATCCCTGTTCCACGGGGCAGGGCGTCGGGCGGGCCACCCGATTATAGCGGTCCCCGGGTCGGGCGTCCAGGGCCGAACGCCGCGTGGGCGGATCGTTCATGGCGCTTTTCGCCCGTTCCCTCGTAAATGAACACTGGACGCCGGGCCCCCGGGCCGACAAAATACCTCGCCGAGGCCCGCCTTCCGGGCGCCGGTGAATGGACGCCGCGCCCTTCCGTCCGTAGAGTGAAGACAACCGGGCGATTCGACCGAAAAGAGAGCCGGATGACGCGCGCGCATGTCGCATTCCGGGTCCTGCTTCTCGCGGCCGTCGTGGTCGCGGCGCCCGTGGCACGCGCCGCCGAGCTGGTCAGCCCCGGCGAGGCCCGACAGGCCGTGGGCGGACGGACCTGTCGCGTTGTGGCTGCCAACGCCGCCGGCATGCCCCTGGCCTACGCCACCGGCTTCCTGATGGGCGACGGGCGGTTCGTGTTCACGGACCTGGCGTCGATGCGGCAGACGGGGGTCGCCCGGGCGGACCTCGAGTTCGAGGACGGGACCCGGGCCCACGCCACCCAGTTCGCCATGGCCATGCCCGCGGTCGGGCTGGCGGTTCTCAAGATGGAGGGCGGACCCGCCGCTCGGGGGGGCGTGACGCTGGCCACGGAGGTGCCCGACGTTGCCGATCCTCCCGGCATCGCGACCGTGGGATGGCTCCACGGGGAACGGATGGACGTCGTGACGGGGTGGCTCATCGAGGGGCCGACGGCCGAGGAGCTGGCCGAGGCGGCGGGGGTCGACCCGCCGAGCGAGACCCTCACGTTGCTGAAGCTGACGGGCGGGGCCTTGGCGGGGACGTCGGCGGCCCCGATCGTCGACGCGAGCGGCGAGATCGCCGCCGTCTACCTCAACGTTAAGGCGGAGGGCAACGTGGCCGTGGCGATGCCCGCGGCCGTCGTCCGGCGGCTGCTTATCGGGCAGCGGCCGGAGCTTCGGCCCCTGGCGGAGCTTCCCGCGCCCCACTGGCCGATCCACGTCCGCCGCCTCCCCGGCGATCCCGGCCATCCGGTCATGTTCGCCCGCACGGTCCGCAGCATCAAGCTCCGGGCCCGGTGCGGCCGGTGCAAGGGCAAGGGCACCGTCAAGGTCAAGGTCTTCGACCACTGGGTCACGATCGGCACGACGCGGAAGGCCATCTACCGATACGACGATCACCCGTGTCCCACCTGCCACGGCGAGACCGTCGAGTGGAGAAACGGGATGTACGGGCCGTTCGCGACGCTGGCGGAGCAGGGCACACGCCTCCGGTACGCGCCGGAGCTGGACAAAGCGGCCACCGACGCCGTCACGGAGAGCGCCCGCGAGGTGGTCGAGGCGATGGCCCGGGTGGGCGGCGAGTTTCGCGGCGGGCTGGCCCGGGAGGCGGCCGTAGCCCTGCACGAGGCCCGCGAGGCCCTCCCGACCGGCGTCTTCCTCTACACCCAGGTCCGCGAGACCATCGAGGGGCCGGACGGCAAGTACGTGGCGTTGGCGGCGTACGAGTCGCCATACCGGCTCGTTGTGCGATTCGACGAGGCCCAGGCCACCGGACCGGCGGTCGCTCCGGCAACACCTGCGTCCGAGGCGGCGTACGGGCGGTGGATCGTGCTGGCGGGCCTCGCGCAGAGACAGGTGAGTCTCAAGGGCGAGGGATTCATCCTCGTCCGGCCGCTCGCGTGGGCCCCCGGCCCGAACCTGGGGCCCGCCCCACCGCGGCCCGGAACCCGGCCCCCCGGCAAACCGTCAGGCCCGCCCGATCGCGAGCCGGCGGGCAACAGGGATCGCGAGCCGGGCGACTTCTTCGGCCTGTAATTGCGGGCATGCACGGGCAGACAAGCTGCCCGTGCCACCATGCGGCGTTCTATGGCTCAGAGTCAGGACGACATGCTCCTCCCCAAGGCCGCGCTCCGGCGGCGCGTGGCCGAGGCCGTGGCGCGCCTCTCGCCGGCGGCTCGTCGCATGGCGGCGGAGCGGCTGGCCGAGCGCGTCGCGGGGTTCCCGGCGGTGCAGGCGGCAGAGACGCTGATGGCGTACCTGGCCCTGCCGACCGAGATCGACACCTGGCCGCTCATCCGGCGGGCCTGGGACGAGGGCAAGCGCATCGCCGTGCCTCGCATCGAGCCCCCGCTCGCCCGCGAGGCCATGCCCGTCCACGAGCGGCGAATCGTGCCGGTGGAGCTGGCCCCCTTGGACGTGGCGGAGGCATCCCTGCATCCGGCCGTCGAGCCGGGGGCCTACGGGATTCTGGAGGTCCGGGGCCTCGACCCGTTCCCCGCCGAGGCGATTGACGTCGTGCTGGCCCCGTGTGCGGCCGTGGACCGCCACGGGCGGCGGCTGGGCAAGGGCGGGGGGTTCTACGACCGGTTCCTCGCGCGGCCGGAGCTGAATGCGACGGTTGTGGCGCTGGCCTTTGCGGCCCAGCTCGTCGAGTCGGTTCCGGTGGCGGCGTGGGATCGGCCCGTCGACGCGGTGGTCACCGACGCCGAGGCGGTTGTCGGGGGCGGAACCGTCCCCTAGGATGCCATGAATTCGCAAGCCCCGGGAGCCCGACCCCGGGGTTCAAGAAGGGAGGAGATGCACCTCGATGACCACGATGGGACGCATTGTCGTCACGATCCTCGTCGCGGGGCTTCTGGTGGGGATCACGCTGGTGGCCGTGCACTGGCTGCGTCCGCGGGCGGAGGAGCCGGCGAGCGGCGGGCCGCCCGAGCCGCCCGGACCGGTCGTGGTGGAGACGCCGACGCCGGACCCGCCCCGGTCGCCCGCGGCCCCGACGCCGCCGAAGGAGACGGGGGCCGACTGGTTCGCGGGCTACACGCCCCCCTCGGGTCCTGCCCCGTCGCCCGCGACTCCGCCACCCGAGGCCGTCGCCCCCCCGGCGGCACCCGATCCTGCCCCGCCCCCGCCTGCGCCCCCCCCGGAGGAGACGAGCGAGCGTGCCTCCGAGCTGGCCGACCAGGGCCTTGCCCTCTACGACGGCGGACGGTGGCTCCAGGCCCAGAAGACGCTCAGTCAGGCCCTGGCCCTCGGCGTGGGCGGCGAGAAGGGCGCGCGGGTTCGGAAGGCCCTCACGGAGCTGGGTTCCCGCATCTACCTCAGCGCCACCCACGTTCCCGGCGCCCCCTACGTCAAGGCCTACCGTGTTCGATCCGGCGACACCCTTTCGGCCATCGGAAAGCGGTTCCTCGTCCCCTACGAGCTGATCATGCGGGCCAACGGCATGACCTCCACCAGCCTCCGGGCCGACGAGGCCATCCGCGTCATCCAGGGCCCGGTGAACCTGAAGGTCTTGAAGCGCCGGCACGAGCTTCAGGCGTGGCTGGGCGAGGTCTGCATGCTGGTGCGGTCCGTGGGTGTGGGCGAGGCGAATTCGACCCCCGAGGGCACCTTCGTCGTTAAGATGAAGCTCAAGGACCCGCCCTACCAGCCCCAGCACAAGCCCACGAGCGAGTTCCGCGAGCCGGGCGCCCCGGACAACCCCCTCGGCACCCGCTGGATCGACATCGGGAACCACTACGGCATCCACGGGACGATCGAGCCGCTGTCCATCGGCCGGTCCGTCTCCGAGGGGTGCATCCGCATGCACAACCGCGACGTCGAGCTGGTCTACGACCTGGTCCATCCGGGCGCGAGCACCGTCGAGATCTTCCCTTAGGCCGTTTTCCGGCGACGGCGCGGGGATTTGTGAGGTATAGTAAAACCGCGGGACGCTTCGGCGCGCGGGTGCGATGCGCCCCAGTTCGAGGGCTGAGGCATGAGCACTCTGACTGATTACCGTCCCTACCACGAGATCCAGATCCGCGTCGACGAGGTGCGCGGCCGCATGCGGTCCATCCGCATGGTCGAGGGCCTGTTCCTTTTTCTGACGGTGGCGTGCGGCTGCGTGCTCCTGGCGACGCTGGCCCAGGGGTTCCTGCGCTTCGGGTCGTTCGGGCGCGTGACGCTGCTGGCGGCGGGATCGGCGGGGATTCTGGCGGCGTTCTGGAAGGGCATCGTCGTGCCCGTCCGGTACGAGCCGTCGGAGAAGGAGACCGCCCGGTTTGTCGAGACGCGCCTGCCGGAGCTGGGGAACACGCTCATCAACACGCTCCTTCTGACCGAGCACGCGGACGAGTGGTCAGGTGTGCTCGTCGAGCACGCCATCCACGAGGCCGCCTCCGGGGCCCGGGGCGTGGACCTGAGACAAGCCGTCAGCTTCCGCGGGGCGAAGCGACGGGCCGTCGCCGCCGCGGCCGCCGTTCTCCTCCTCGGGACCTACGTGGCGGCCGCCTGGCCGCGCTTCGAGTCCGCTGGACTCCAGATTCTGAGCCCTTTCGACCGGACCATCGCTTCCGTCGGGGCCGTCCGCTTCACCGTGACGCCCGAGGGCGGCGAGTGGACCAAGGGCGAGCCCATGGACATCCAGGCCAGGATCGTCGGCCCCGTCAAGCGAGATTACGACGGCACGATCCGGCTGCTCGGCGCCGCGGCCGAGGAGCCGCAGATCGCTCCCCTGGTCCGCTCCGCGCAGCAGCGCGGCCTGTATTCATACCACGTGCCGAAGGTCCTCCAGCCGTTCCGGTTCCGTCTGGCGATCGGCGGCACGGAGAGCGAGACGTACACCGTGACGCTCCGCGAGCCGCCGCTCATCGAGAGGTTCGACGTCGGCTACACGTATCCGGACTACACCGACTTGGAGCCGCAGATCGTGACGGACTCGGGCGGCGAGATCCGCTGCCTCATCGGCACGGACGTCCAACTGACGGCCCGCACGACGGCCCCCGTCAAGACCGGGGCGGTGCTCTTCGGGAGCGGCAAGGTCCTGAACTGTATGGCGGGCGAGGGCGGGCGCAGCCTGACGGCCCGCTTCACGGTTCTCGCCGACGACACCTACCAGGTCCGCCTCGAGGGCGAGGGCCCGAACGGGGCCGCCGTTGCCTACCGCATCATCGCCCTGGAGGACGAGCCTCCCGTCGCCACCTTCACGATGCCCCGCCGCGACGTCGCCGCCGCCCCCGGCGAAAGGGTCAAGCTGGGCTTGAAGGCGGCGGACCGGTACGGTCTGGGCGAGGTGCGGCTGATGGTCCAGGCCGGGGACGCCGCCAAGCCGGAGATCGTCCGGCGGTGGACGCGCTTCACGAACCCGACCGAGGCGGTGCTCGACCACGCCCTCGAAATCGACCCGGCCCGCTACACGCTCGGCCAGACGCTCACCTACTGGGCCGTGGCCGCCGACCGCCGCACCTACCAGGGCGGCGCGACGCCCAAGGGCCCGAACGTTGTCGAGACGGCCCGCTACAAGGTGCTCGTCCAGGACGCCGAGAAGGCCGCCCGGGAGAAGCTCCGCCGCCTCGGGCAGATCTACGAGCGGATTCGCGAGATTCTGAAGGCCCAGGAGGCCGCCCGGGCCACCACCTCGACCCTCCCGCAGCAGACGGCCGTGGCCGACGTCCGCACCGTCGGGACGGCCCTCGCCGAGGCCCAGGGCTCGATCCGCGAGGCCACCCTCGCCGTCATCCGCGACGTCACCTTTGACGCCGACACGATGCCCATCCGCGAGACGCTCCAGGTTCTGGCGGCGAACGAGATGGCCGCCGCCGTGACGAAGGCCGCGGCTGTCGGGGCTCTCGATGGGGCGGAGCGCCTGGCCATCGTGTCGCAACTGGCCCGGGTCCTGGCGGGCGACCAGGACGCCATCATCACCGTCCTGCGGCAGATTCTGGACATCGTCCCAAAGCTCCAGGACGCGGTGGAGGAGGAGAAGAAGAAGCTGGCCGCCTCCGACCTTCCGCCCGAGGAACTGGCGAAGCTCAAGGCCCTCCGCGACAAGCTCAAGGAGTTCGTCGAGGAGCAGAAACGCGTCATCGAGGCCTCCAAGGACCTTGCGAAGAAGCCCGTCGACGACTTCCAGGAGGCCGATCAGCAGGAGCTCGAGAAGCTCAAGGCCATCGAGGACCAGTGGGACAAGTTCATGACCGAGGCCATCGCCGACTTCTCGAAGGTGCCCGAGGTCGACGCCTCGAACCCGAGCCTCGTCCGCGAGTTGATCGAGGTCAAGACGGACGTCGAGATGGCCGCCGACGCCCTGTCGAAGAAGGCCATGGACATCGTCGTGCCCCTGGAAGAGCTGGGCATGGAGGGGGCCGAGGAGATCGTCGAGAACCTCGAACGGTGGTTGCCCGATACGCCCGACCGGCAGAAGTGGCAGCAGGAGGAGTTCACCGGCGAGGCCGAGATTCCCCACGCCGAGCTGCCCGAGCAGATGGAGGACCTCGTCGGGGACCTCCTGGAGGAGGAAGAGGACCTGTTTGAGGAGATCGAGGACGTTACGAGCGGCCTCGGCGACTCGCTCGATAAGGGTGCCGGCTGGGACGCCATGGACGGGCCCATCTCCAACTTCTCGGCCAAGGGCGTCACGGGCAACCGCCTCCCCAACACGAGCGAGATCTCCGGCCGAAGCGGCGAGGGACGCACCGGCAAGTCCTCCGGCGAGTTTGTCGAGGAGGAGGCCACCGGCAAGGGCGGCCGCCGCACCCCCACCCGCCTCTCGCCTGACGCCTTTTCCAAGGGCGAGGTCAAGGACACCAGCCCCGAAGCCCCCACCGGGGCGACGGGCGGCGGGAAGATCTCCGGCGCCGGCAGCGAGGGCCTCGAAGGGCCCGTCCCGCCCGAGATCCAGCGCAAAATGGGCGACCTGGCCGGACGCCAGGCCCAACTCCGCAACAAGGCCGAGGGCGTCAAGGCGGGCCTGGCGGTCAAAAACTACGAATCCTTCGCCCTGGACGACGCCATCGACGAGATGCGCAAGGTCCAGCGAGACCTGCTCGCCGGCCGCTACGAGAACGCCCTCCGTCGCCGCGACGTCGTCCTGGAGAATCTCAAGAACTCGAAGATGCTCCTCGGGGGCGAGATCCGCATCCGCAAGGACGCCTCCGCCGCCCTGCCCAACGAGATCCAGGACGAGGTCCTTGACGCCCTCCAAAAACCCATGCCGCGCGGCTACGAGGAGTACCTGAAGCAGTACTACGAGCGTCTGAGCGAGCTCCGTTGAGGCTCCCGGGGCGGGTTTTTACGCTTGCGTCGGGCCCGGATGTGCATTATGGTTCCGCTTGGGCTTCTTCTCGCCGCACGCACGTCACGCAGGGATTTGGGGAGACTTCGACATGGCCGCGCCGAAGGAGCGTCGGAGCCACCCGAGGTACGCCCTGGCCTGCCGCCTGAGGCTGGAGCTGCCCGGCGGACGGAGCGTCCGGGCCCGGGCGGTCAACATCAGCAAGGGCGGCGTGTATTTCCTCGTCGATCGGCTGCCCAAGGTCGACGCCCCGCTCCGCGTCCGCCTCGCCGTTCCCCGCGACACGGCCAATACGTTCTTCCTGGAGCAGGTGGTGGCGGAGGCGGCCGTGGCCCGCCGCCAGGCGCACGAGGAGGCCGAGGGCGTGGCCCTGGCCTTCCGGAAGCCGCTGGACGTGGATTTGCCCTGATCAGGTGTCCAGACGGTAGACCACCCGCCCGCCCACCAGTGTTAGAACGCACCGAGCCTGCACGTCCCAGCCCGTGAAGGGGCAATTGCGCGCCCGGCTCGCGAAGCGGTCCGGGTTGATCGTCCAGCGGGCCTCCGGGTCGAGGACCGCCACATCCGCCGCGGACCCCGGAGCCAGCGTCCCGACCGGTAGGCCCAGGACCCGGGCGGGCCCCGCGGTGAGCCGCTCGATGAGGCCGGGCCAGCTCGCGACGCGCCCCTCAACGAGTACCTTTACGTAGACCGCGAGGGCCGATTCCAGCCCGATCATCCCGAACGGGGCCGCCGCCAGGCCCCGGGCCTTCGCCTCGGCGGTGTGCGGGGCGTGGTCCGTGGCCAAGGCGTCAATCGTCCCGTCGCGGATGCCCTTGACGACCGCATCGACGTCGTGGCCGCTCGCCAGCGGCGGATTCACCTTGTAGACCGCGTCCCGTGAGCGGAGCTCATCGTACGTCAGCGACAGGTGATGGGGCGTGGCCTCGGCCGTGACGGGGTGGCCCGCGGCCTTGGCGCGGCGGATCGTTTCGACGGACCCCTCGGTTGAGACGTGGGCGATATGCACCCGGCAGGCGGTCCGGGCGGCCATGGCGCAGGCCCGGTCCACGGCCGACTCCTCGGCCCCCGCGGGGATGCCCGGCAGGCCCAGGGCCGTGGCCAGGGGACCGTCGAAGATCACTCCATCGCCCGCCAGCTCTGCGTTCTCGCAATGACAGATGACGGGCACGCCGAGGACGGCTGCCCGCCGGAGGACCGCCTCGAAGACCGCGTCGTCGGCGATGTCGCACCCGTCGTCGGAGAAGGCGACGGCCCCGGCGTCCCGCATGGCCGCCAGGTCGGCCGGCTCGCCGCCCGCCCGGCCGCGCGTCATCGCCCCCACCGGGAGCACGCGGGCCAGGTTCGCCTCCCGGCCGCGCTCGAGGTACCAGCGGACGGCCTCGGGGGAATCGAGGGGCGGCGTCGTGTTGGGCATCGCGCAGACGGTCGTGAAGCCGCCTGCGACGGCCGCGGCAGACCCCGTGGCGACCGTCTCGGGCAGGGCGGAGGGGTCGGTGGCCGCCTCGGGGGGCTCGCGAAGGTGGACGTGGAGGTCCACGAACCCCGGGGCGACGATACGGCCGGTGCAGTCGACCGTCTTGTCGGCCGGGCCGCCCTCGCCGGGCGGGGTGACGGACGCGACGCGGCCATTCTCGATGACCAGGTCGCCGCGTGAGTCGCGGCCGCAGGCCGGGTCGAGGATGCGTCCGCCGGCGAGGAGGAGTCGCACTAGGACGCCTCCTCGTCCTGCCCCGACAGCCGGTCCTTCGCCCCGATGGCCAGTGTCAGGACTCCCATCCGCACCGCCACGCCGCACGTCACCTGCGGGAGGATCAGGCTGCGGGGCCCGTCGGCGACCTCGCTCGTCAGCTCGATGCCGCGGTTCATGGGCCCGGGATGGAGGACCACCGCCTCCTCCTTGGCCCGCTCCAGCCGCTCGGCATTGAGCTGGTAGCCGGCGATGTAGGCGTCCATGTCCAGGGCTACGGCGTCGTGCCGCTCGAACTGGACGCGGAGCATCATGATGGCGTCCAGCTCCGGCAGGACGGCGTCGAAATCGGTGGTCTTCTCGACGTCCAGCTCGACCCCGTCGAGGAAGACCTGGGGTCCGACGAAGACGACGCGGTTCCCGAGGGCCGCGAGGCCGTAAAAGTTCGACCGCGCCACCCGGCTGTGCCGCACGTCCCCCACGCACGCGACGGTCAGGTCCTCGATGTGTCCGAGGGCCCGGCGGATAGCGAACATGTCCAGGAGGCCCTGGGTGGGGTGTTCGTGGGCGTCGTCACCGGCGTTCAGGACCGAGCACTCGACGACCTCCGCCAGCCGGTGCGGCGCGTGCCGCTCGCGGTGCCGGAGGACGATGGCGTCGAGGCCCATCGCCTCGACCGTGCGGGCGGTGTCGGCGAGGGTCTCGCGTTTCTGGAGGCTGGAGGAATCGGCGTGGAACTGGACGACGCGGGCCCCCAGACGCTCGGCGGCCAGGGTGAAGCTGGTCCGCGTCCGCGTGGATTCCTCGCAGAAGAGGTTCAGGACCGTCCGCCCCGCGAGGACCGGCGGGGCGGGCCGCGTGCCCGTGGCGAAGGGGTGGAACTCGTCGGCTTGCCTCAGCAGGAGGCGGAGCTCCTCGGCCGAAAGCCCCTCCAGGCCCAGCAGGTGCTTCCGCGTCCAGTGTCCGGTGGTGAGTCTCGGCATGGCCGGCCCCCGTCTCTCGCCCCGACGCCGGCCGCCGATGATACTTCGCGCGGCCGCCCGCGGCAATGAAAAACGTTACCCCTCCGGTCCGGGCGACGGTTTTCGCGGACGCGTGAGAACTATCGGAACGGCGGGATCGACATTCGCTTGCATCCTCGCGCGGCCAGCGTTAGCGTATTTCGATGCTCGCGCCGATGCTCAACCCCGAGCAGCAGCGCATGATGGAGCAGGCCGGGTTCCCGGCGTGGTGGCAGACCTACAACACCGCGGCCGGGTTGGCCGGCATCCTGCTGTCCTTCGTTCTTCTGGCCGCGGGCATCCAGACCCTTCGGCGGCGGCCCGCCGGACGGACCCTTCACTTGATGTGGGCTGGCCTGGGCCTGGCCATAGCCGTCGTCAACGTGGTGGTCGCCGTCGTCGGACTGCTTCCGGCGGTGGAACAGGACGTCGCCATCGGGGCTGCCGGCGGCATGTGCTGCGGCATGGTGATCGGGCTGGCCTACCCGATCTTCCTGCTCATCTGGTTCATGCGGAAGTCGGTCGTCGCGGAGGTCGAGCGGTGGGGCCAGGCCGGGTTCTAGGGTCGCCCGCTCATTCCTCCCGCACCGGACGGCCGGCGAACAGCATCGGAACGGCGCTCAGGATCCCGGAGGGACGATAGAGCGCTTCCACCTCGCCGCGGCAGTTGTACCAGCACAAGCGACAGGTGTTGGCGCGCCGGCGGGCCCGCAGCCGCTCGACGAGCACCGGCATGGGTGTCTCGACGACCGACCCGACCGGGTGTCGGCGATCCTCCACGCACTTGGCCACCCGGCCGCACTGGTCGATGTTGAAGGTGGCCAGCCCCGCCCGGCACCCGGGCACCCCGCCCGCGAGAAACGCGTCGAATCGCTCCAGGAAGTAGGGATTCGAGAGGACCGCCCCGTGCCGCCGTCGAAGCGCCAGCAGCGCCTCCGACACCGGCGGGCGGGGTCGATGCGAGGCGTCGCCGGTCTTCAGAATCCCGTAAGGTTGGACCATGAAGTGGACCCCCAGCCGCTCGGCCAGGGCCACCACCTCGCCCACGGAGTCCTGGTTCTCGGCTGTCAGGACGCACATGAGGTTGACGCGCTGATCCCGCCGCCGGCGCGTGTCGCGAAAGACCTCGAGGGCCCGGACGGCCTCGTCCCAGGCCCCCTCCCGGCCGCGCTGGGCGTCGTGGCGGGCCGCGTCGGGATAGTCGATCGAGACGCTGACGCCCTCCAGGTCGGCCTTCCAGAGGGCCCGGGCCGCCTCCGGCCGCACCCGCCAGCCGTTGGTCGTCAGCATGGGGAAGTGCCACCTGGCCAGGGCCCGGACGATCTCCGGCAGATCCGGGCGCAGCATGGGCTCGCCGCCCGCGAGGTTGACGAGCATCGAGCCGCTGCGGGCCAGGTTCCGGGCCCCGCGGGCGAACTCGGCAACCGAGAGCTCCTCCGCGGTCGAATGCGGCTCGCGCCAGTAGCCGCAGATGCGGCAGCGGAAGTTGCAGCGGTAGGTGACCTGCCAGGCGCACCAGACCGGTCGCCGCGCAAGGTACGCCCGCACGAGGCGGGCCTTGCGGGCGAGCGTCGAGAGCCCCTCCTTCGTCCGGTCAGGCATCGCGGGTCCGCCTCTGCTTCCTGCGGACGGCCGGCCCGAGAAGCGGCCCCAGGACCCGTTCATAGGCCGTCTGCCCGCCGCCCATCGGGATCCTCCGCGCCAGCCGCACCAGCGTTGCCGTCTTCGGCCGGTGCACCGCATAGGGCAGGGCCCGGCAGGCGGTGACGAGGGCGTCCGGCGGAAGGGCGGGTAGCGCCAGCGACGGACGCCCCGCCAGATGGGCCGCCGCCGGGTCCGGGACCAGCCACCCGTTCTCTCGGGCCGCCTCCCACGAGGCCGTCCCCGGGGCCGGGAAGTGCAGGCGGGCCTCCACAAGGTCCGGATCGAGCCTGCGCAGCAGCTCCAGCGTCTCGCCGAGCGTCAGAGGCGTCTCGTAGGGGGCCCCGATCTCGATCCGGGCCACGCTCCGGATGCCCGCCTCCGCCAGAGCCGCGAAGGCCCCCTCCAACTGCTCGGGCGTGGTCTCCCGCCGCAGGATGTCATGCCGGATAAGCGTCGAGCCGCTCCCCACGTCGATCTCCGCCTGCTCGACCCCCGCGGCGGCCAGGAACCGGGCGGTCTCCGCGTCCAGGTCCCGCGGATCGAGCGTCGTCCGGAGCGGCAGCCGGACCTCCTGCGGATAGCGGCGGGCGAACGTCTGGACCCACTCGAAAGAGGCCGGCCAGCGGTGATTCCCGATCCGAAATCCTCCCAGGTCGAGCTGCTTGGCCGCCAGCGAGGTCATCTCCCTGAGGACCGCGTCGATGGGCCGGTGCAGGACGGGCCACGCATCGCGGGCGAGCGGCTCGGGAATGTTCCGGCTGCCCCGGGTCGGCACGTCGCCCCCCGCGGCCACGCGGACGTAGGCCAGCCCGGCGGCGTCGAGGACGGGCTCGCGGCCGTAGAGCTCGCGGGCGGGCCAGGGCAGGTCCGCGAGGTTCGCGGGCGGCTCCGGCGGGGGATTGCGCATGACGCCCGTGTCGGCGTTCACCCACAGGCCCCGCCCCTGGAGCCGCTCCGTCCCCGCCTCGG
This sequence comes from uncultured Anaerolineales bacterium, assembly GCA_964461715.1. Lineage (GTDB taxonomy): Bacteria > Planctomycetota > Phycisphaerae > FEN-1346 > FEN-1346 > CAYWVR01. Next base: position 38,587 of record CAYWVR010000012.1, on the reverse strand, counting down.
GGGCCGCCAGGTATCGGGGCACGCAGAACTCCGCCCGGGCCACCGCCACCGCCTCCACGCCGGGCCGGCTGAGGCACTCGTCCGGGCACCGGACCGCGTGCGGGCCGAAAAGGACCAGCGCCGACGGCCAGGCCGCGTGCAGGGCCTCGGTCACGCGAAACGCCAGATCCACCGCCGGTGGCTCGACGTATACGAGGACCGTGGCGGGGGCACGGTCGGCGTCCGCGGGGGCCGAGGCGACCTCCTCCGGCCGCCGGACGACCCGCAGCCGGACGGTGTGGCCCTCGTGCAGGAGCTGCCCGCCCAGCGACGCGACCTCGTGCCGGTAGACGCCGGGCTGCCCCGCCTGCGAGACCGTCGGCTGGACGAGAAGGAGACGCACCGCGGCTACTCCTTCCGCCCGGTCGGCTGGAGGAGACGCTCCCACAGCGGTTCGCCGGGCTCCAGGCCGCAGACATCCCTGAGGACCGCCTTTAACCCCTCTTTGCGGAGCCGGGCCTGGAGCTGCTGGGCCGACGGGTCGGCCGGATGGTCGTACGCCAAGGCCGCCCGGATGCCCGGGATCACGTGGTCCGGCTCGATGCCCTCCTCCAGGCAGAGCCGCGCCGAGCCCACGAGACGGTCTTCCGGGCCCAGTTTCCGTAGCGGGTCGGCGGCGACGCGGTGGACCTGGTCGCCGAGGGCCCGGTTCCGGTACCGCTCCAGGAGGTCTGCCTCGTGTTCCCGCTGGGCGTCGGGGTCGAAATCGAACCGCTTGACCAGGGCCCGTCCCGTCTCCGCCAGGGCCCCCCGCACGTCCCGGACCACCGCCGCGTCCTCCATGGCCTGCCAGATGAGTTCGTGCCCCGCCCGGTAGCCCAGATACGCACAGACGGCGTGGCTCATGTTGTGGCAGGCGAGCTTCCGCCGCTGCCAGGCCAGGATGTTGGGCACGGGCTCCAGGCCCGGGACGGGCGGCACGGGGCCGCGAAGGGCGGTTCCGTCGACGGGAAGGCGGGCATAGGGTTCGCAGGCCACCCAGAGGGGGTCCTCGCGGTGGACGTCCTCGGGAACGATGGGGACCATGCGGCTGACGACGGCCTCGACGAAACCGACGCGGGCGTCCAGGCGGGCCGGGTCGACGACGTTCGCCTCGGCCAGATGGCCCGCCACCATGTCGCGAAGGGCCTTTCCCGCCCCCACGAGGTTCTCGCAGGTGATGACGTCGAGAGGCGGGGTGTCCCCGTCCGCCAGCCGCGTTGCCAGCCCCCGCGCCAGGACCGGGGCCACGTGGGGCAGGGCCCGCACGCCCACTGCCGTGCACGCCAGGTCGGCCCGGGTCACGGCCTCGGCCACGGCCTCGGTGTCGCGGCCATCCAGGGCCGAGACGTGCTCGACAGGCATGGGCTCGTCGCCCGCGTTCGTGATGTGGTGCACGACGTACCGCCCGCGCGCCTGGAGGGCCTCGACGAGGACGGGGTCGACGTCCACAAACCGGGTGTGATAGCCCCCGGCCGAAAAGAGCTCGCCCATGAAGCCCCGGCCGATGTTGCCGGCCCCGAACTGGACGGCCAGCGGTCGGTTCGACGCGTCGGACGGCATGGGGACTCCACGATCAGTTGCCGGTCCGGGCGAGGGCCCGCGAGGCCCCCGGGCCGCAGAGCCGGTGAATCAGCGTTTCCATGGCCACACGGTCGTCGGTGCCGGTCTTGGCGGCCAGATCGGCATCCACGAGGGCCTGAAGCTTGTCGGCGAGCTGGGCGGGCGAGAGCTTCGTCAGGGCCTTCCGAAGCCGCGGCGCCGCCGCCGGATGGACGCGGGCCTCTCGCAGGGCCATGTCCACGCTCATTCGCCGCGCCAGGGCCCCCACCTGGACCATCTGACGCACCTCCCGCCTCAAGAGGCCCACGAGCTGCGGCACGACCATGCCCTCGGCCAAGAAGGCGTCCAGCAGCTCCAGGGCTCGCGGCAGGTTTCCCTCGCCCACCGCATCGCAGAGGGCCCAGACCCGCTCGTGGTGGCCCCGGGCGACGACCGCGTCCACGTCCTTCTCCGTGATCTGCTCCGCGTCGCCGACGTAAAGGACCAGCTGTTCGAGCGCCCCGAGCAGCGAGGCCATGTCCGTGCCGAGGTACTCCGGGAGCATACGGGCGGCCTCGCGGCTCATCGGCTTGCCGGCCTCCTTTGCCCGGGCGGCCAACCACCCGGGCAGGGCGTCCGGCCGGTCCGCCTCGCAGGCCACCACCGTGCCGATCTCGGCCACGCGCTTGCCGAGCTTCGTGGAGGCGTTCCAGCCGAGGGATTCAAGGACCAGGCACCCCGGGGGATCGTTGGCCGCGAAGTGCTTCTCCAGGGCCCCCCGGGCCCTCTGGACGAACTTATCGGCCTCCCGCACGATGACCAGCCGCTTCGGGGCCAGGAACGGGGGCGTCCGCAGGGCGTCGAGGACCCCCGCCGTCTCGCTCTGCGGGCCGTCCACCTGCATCAGGGCCAGGGCGGGGTCGGCGTCGCCGAGAACGGCCGCCCGGATGGCGTCGCGGGCCTGTCGCAACAGGTAGGGATCGGACCCCGTCAGGACGTAGACGGAGCGCGGCTCGGCCCCTTTGAGGGCCTTCTGAAACTCGCTGACGCGCATCGGCCGGGGACCGGATTTCGGCTTCTTCGCCATAGGCGGGGCCTCCAGACCCTTTTTAGACGCCGCCGGCGAAGAAGTCCAGAGGGTTTCGTGGGGCCTGTTGGTGGCAGGGGCAGGTTGTCTGCCCGTGGGGGCCTACGAGAGCGGATCTACGCCCCCAGCCTGCGATCCCTCGGATGCGACGCCCTCCAGCGGCAACGCCGGCAGCAGCACCGTGAAGGTCGTGCCCTCGCCGGGGCGGCTTTCGCAGTTGATGCGGCCGCCGTTGCGGCTGACGATGGCCAGAACCGTGGCCAGTCCCAGTCCCGTGCCCGTTTCGGCGGGTTTTGTGGTGAAGAACGGCTCGAAGATGCAGGCCTGGACCTCCTCGTCCATGCCTTCGCCCGTGTCGCGGACCGTCAGGCGGACGTAGGGGCCCGGCTCCAGGCCCAGGGCCTGGGCGTCGGTCGTGTCCAGAGCGGCGTTGCGCGTGGCGAGGGTCAGTGTCCCGCCCTTCGGCATCGCGTCGCGGGCGTTGACGGTCAGATTCATGAGCACCTGGTGTATCTGGGCGGCATCGGCCCGCACGAGGTGCAGGTCGCGGTCCAGGTCCGTCTCGACCTCGACGTGGCGGGTGAAGGTCCGCTCGAGCAGCCGGGTGACCTCGTCGACGATGTCGTTCAGGTTCACGGGCTGCGGCTTGATGGGGTGGCGGTGGCTGAAGGCCATGAGCCGGCGCACCAGGTCGACGCCGCGCTGGGCGGCTTCCTCGATTTGGCGGGCGGCGTCTTGCCCCTCCGTGCCGGCCTCCAGGGACCCCTTCAGAAGCCCCGCAAAGCCCAGAATCCCCGTCAGAAGGTTCGAGAAGTCGTGGGCGATGCCCCCCGCCAGCATCCCCACCGTCTCCATCTTCTGGGCTTGGACGAGCATGGCCCGAAGCTGGACTCGCTCGGTTACGTCCATGACGATCCCCAGGGTGCAGACGGCCCGTCCCGCGGCGTCGAAGACGCGGCTCAGGTTCATCCAAGCGGTGAAACGCGTGCCGTCCTTGCGCACGGCGGGGTATTCGCCGAACCAGGCGCCCTTGTGGCGGAGGGCGGGCAGGATGTCGTGGGGCACGTCGTCGCGCTTCTCCTCGGGGTAGATGAGGCTGATGTGGCGTCCCGCGACTTCCTCGCGGGACCAGCCGTAGAGCTTCTCGGCCCCGTGGTTCCACAGGATGATGTGGCGGTCCTCATCGACGACCACAATGGCCACCTCGGCGTTCTCGACCAGCGTGCGGAGCTTCGCCTCGCTCTCGGCCACCTTCTCGTACAGTGCGGTGTTCTTGAGGGCCGCGCACGCATGGGCCCCCAGCGTTGCCAGGACCGCCAGGTCGTCCTCCGTAAACGGCGTCCCACTGCTGCGTACGGCCGAAAGGACGCCGATCGTGCGCCCGTCGCTCGTCAAAGGGACCGCGGCCACGTTCGTGATGCGATAGCGGCGGACGATCTGCGCCCCGACGCCCGAGGCGATAGTCGCGGGGGTCGGGCACCGCAGGGGGCGGCCCTCGGCGAAGGCCCGCCCGCTGATGCCCTCGCCGGGCTCGAGGGCGAATTGGCGGGTTTCGGCCTCCGTCAGGCCGTGGGTCGCGCGGGCCCGCAGCTTGCCCTCCGAGTGGTCCATCAGAAAAAGGGCCGCATACGGGGCCTCGAACAGGGCAGCGACGTGGTCCACGGCCTCCTGGAGGAGAGCGGAGGAGTCGGTCTTGGCCGTCAATCGGGTCGCCAGGTCGTGAACGGCCACGAGGCGGGCGTTGAGGTCCTGGACGCGTCGGCGGTCCTCATGCTCGAGCTGGACGATGAACAGGAATAGCCAGAACGCCGGGATCAGGGGCTCCAGGAAGTTCTCCGCCAGGTCGGCCTGCGGATACACGTCCATCCACTCCAGGACGTCGCTGAAGGCCGTGGCCGCCAGAAGCAGCGCCAACACCCCCACCAGCCCCCGAATCAGCCGATTCACCCCCCGCCAGCGGACCGCCAGCACCGCCAGCGCGGCCACGAGGGCGGCGAAGGCCACGATCGACAGGACCGCGATCAGGGGTTCCGTCTGAAGGATTCGGAGGATCGTCCGGGGCAGGTCCATCAGGCCGCCCTCTGCCGCGGAAGACGGGCCTTGAGCACCGCGACCAGCAGCGCCACCGCCGCCGCCGTCGCCGTCAGGTGCTCCAGAAGGTTACAGAACTGGGTCCAGGGGGGATCGGCGCCCCGGCCGGCGCTCTCGCTGTAGAGGATGAGCGTCGCCTGCTGGGCATGCTCGGGGGTGATGCCCTCAACGACCGTAAACACCCACGAGGCGGCCATCAAGGCCAGCGGAAGGATGAACGGGCGCTGGGTTGGCGAGCCCCACAGACGCCGCCATCGCAGTCCCAGCACCGCCAGGACCACGATCCCGATCCCCAGCGTCAGGATTTCGCCGAACTGGAACATGGCCCACCCCCCTGCGTCCGGGCACCCTCAGGCCCTTCCAGCATCAACTCTAGCACGTACGCAAGCCCCGACGCAAGCGGCGTTTAGGATGCTACGCGTGCGGCCCGATCCGCTCGAACCCCGTCATGGGCCGCAGCGCCTCCGGCACCGCCACCGACCCGTCCGGCTGCTGCCCGTTCTCCAACAGCGCCACCAGCGTCCGCGACATGGCGATGGCGGTGCCGTTCAAGGTGTGGACGAGCTCCGGCTTTTTGCCCTGTTCGCGACGAAAGCGGATGCCCAGTCGGCGGGCCTGATAATCCGTGCAGTTGGAGGTGGAGGTAATTTCTCCGTACGCGCCCCCCTCGCCGCGCCCGGGCATCCATGCCTCAATGTCGAACTTGCGATACGCCGGGCCGCCCAGGTCGCCCGTGCAGACGTCCACCACGCGATACGGGAGCCCCAACGCCTGGTAGAGCTCCTCCTCGATCCGCAACATCTCGTGGTGCATCGCGTCGGATTCCTCCGGCCGCGTGAACGCAAACATTTCGACCTTCGTAAACTGGTGCACGCGATAGAGGCCCCGGCCGGCCCGCCCGTAGGCCCCCGCCTCGACCCGGAAACAGTGGCTGAGGCCCCCCAATTTCGCCGGCAACGCCTCGTCGGGGAGAATTTCGTCCATCATCAACCCCCCGAGCGTGATCTCCGCCGTGGCAATCAGGCCCAGGTCGAACCCCTCCACGCGGTAAATCTGGGTCTCCTCGCCCCGGGGATTGAAGCCGCAGCCGTCCAGCACCCGCATCTTCGCCAGGTCCGGTGTCGTGTGGAGCGTAAACCCTTCCTCCGCAAGCTTTTGCATCGCGAACCGCGCCAGCGCCAGCTCCAGCAGAACCGCCTCGTTCTTGAGGAAGTAGAAGTTCGACCCGGCCACCTTCGTGCCGCCGTCGAAGTCCAGAAGATCGAGCCGCTCGCCGAGGGCGACGTGATCCTTCGGCTCGAAGTCGAACTCGGGCGGCGCACCCCAGCGGCGAATCTCGCGGTTCTCGGTGTCGTCGCGGCCGACGGGGGCGTCGGGGTGCGTGAGGTTCGGGATTTTGGCCTGCTCCTCCCGCAGGGCCGCCTCCGCGGCCTCCAGGCGGGTTTCGAGGTCCGCGATTTTCGCCTTCAGCTCGCCCGATTCGGCCACGAGGGCCTGCCGCTCGTCGGGTGCGGCCTTGGGAATCCGGGCATTGATTTCGTTGCGGCGCCTGCGGAGGCCGTCCGCCTCGACGATGAGGGCGGACCGCGCGTCCGCCAGGTTGAGGACCTGGTCGACGTCCGCCTCCACGTGGCGTTGTTCGAGGTTCTGGCGGACTTCCTCGCTCCGTTCGCGGATCGTGTCCAGGTCCAGCATTGGGGTCTCGCCTCCCGGGTTCGGGCCCATTGTGCCGGGCCGATGGGTGCGATGCAAGGGTTTCAGGATGCGCCGGATTTCCCCGGCCGCCTGCGCCGCGCCGCCGCCCCCTCCGGCCGCCCCGCCCGCGCCTGTTTACTTCAGGATCGCGCCGTATCCCGGAGTATACGTTTGGCGGGATTCGTGAAACGGTTTATCCCTAAACGACACACTTTTTGCGACTTTTCGGGGGGTAGCGGGGGGGTAGTGGGGTACTTCTCGCACCTTTTGCCCCCCTTTTGCCCGAACTTGCCGGCTCCGGGCAGCGCTGCGTGACGCACATCCGTTGAGAGCGTGCGCGTGTGCGACAGAGCGAGAACCGAGACCCGGGGTTATTTCGGCTTGGTATGGCCATGCGTCCTTTGCCGGGCTCGCCGCGGCGAAGTCTTGTCTTGCCTGCACCCGTGTTGCGCGGGTACACTGCGGCGGCCCGGCGGTATGGGTATCGAAAACAGGACGCGGGGGGACCAGGATGGCCGAATCCATACACACGCCCGGTGGGTGCCCGAAGTGCGGGGCACAGGGGTGGGAGAAGGGGACGCTGTATCCGGCGGGGGTCTTCTGGGACATCCGCTTCAAGGCCGCCGACGCCTCCCTCCTCTCCCTCAAGAAACGCGTCCGGGCGCGGGCCTGCGAGGGATGCGGGTATATTGAGCTCTACAGGTCCAAGTGGTAGCTTCGCCCGGCGGTTTCCGCCGAGGGCGGTTCGGGCGGGACCGGACGGTCCCGGCAGGGGTTTCAGCACCCGAGGGGACCGGGACCCCGAGGGGTGCACGGTCCGGCATCGAATGGAGACGGAACCGAAGGGCATGGGTAGGAGCCGCACGGCCATGAAGACGATGCACGCGTGGATGGTGATCGGGGCGATGGCCCTGGCGGGCCTGATCCTGGCCGGGGCCGGGTGCAAGAGCGAGGCGCCGGCGCCTGAGAAGGTGACGCCCGCCGAGCAAGCGACGCCCGAAGCCGCGTCCGAGGAGGCGACGCCCGCCGAAGAGCCCGGCGAGGCCGAGGAACCGGCCGAGGAAGAGGGCCAGGCGCCGGCCGAGGGCGAAGGCGAGGCGGCCGCCGAGGAACCGCCCCCGCCGCCCGATCCCCGGGCCGACGACCCCGACTACGCCCCCCTCAAGATCGACCTGCCGCGCCCCCAGTTCCAGGGCACGCCCAAGAACATCAAGTTCAACGAGCACCGCGAGAAGCCCTCCGGCAAACCGCGCCCTCCGTTCCACGTCCCGAAGGGGTCGACGAACGTCGCGGCCGGCAAGCCCGTCACGGCCAGCGACCCGGAGCCGATCATCGGCGAGCTGAAGATGGTGACCGACGGCGACAAGGAGGGCACCGAGGGCAGCTACGTCGAGCTCGGGCCGGGCGTGCAATGGGTCCAGATCGATTTGAAGGAGACCTATGCCCTGCATGCCATCCTTCTCTGGCACTTCCACGGCGAGGGCCGCGTGTACTACGACGTGGTGGTCCAGGTGGCCGACGACCCGGACTTCATCGAGAACGTGCGGACCGTCTACAATAACGATTACGACAATACGGCGGGCCTGGGCATCGGTTCGGACGCCGAGTACCTGGAGACGTACGAGGGCCGCCTGATCCCGGTCGACGGCGTCCCGGCCCGGTACGTGCGGCTCCACTCGAACGGGAGCACCTCCAACGAGATGAACCATTACATCGAGGTGGAGGTGGTCGGCAAACCGGTCGAATGACGCGAGCGACGCTGGCGCTGGCGGCGTGCGTCGGGGTCGCGGTGGCCGGGGCGGCGTCCCTGAGGCTGCCGGACCTCGGGCGGCGGCCGCCCCATCCCGACGAGGGGAACCAGTTCGTCAAGACCGGGACCCTGTATGATCTCGGCATCTACACGTACGATCCCCACGATAACCACGGACCCACCCTCTACTACGCCGCTCTGGGCGCGCTGGCCGCGAGCGGGGCGGAGGACTTCGCGGAGACGACCGAGGCGGCCTATCGCGTCGTTCCGGCGCTGTTCGGCGTGGCCCTGGTGCTTCTCGTCCTGGCCATGGCCGACGGGCTCGGGCGGCCGGCGACGGTCGGGGCGGCCATCCTCCTCGCCGCGAGTCCCGCGATGGTCTACTACAGCCGCTACTACATCCAGGAGGTGATGCTCGTGGTCTTCACGCTCGGGGCGATCGCCTCGGCGTGGAGATATGCGAAAGCCACGACGGACAAGCGCGCCGCGGCGTGGGCGGCGGCGGGCGGCGCGATGCTGGGTCTGGCGTTCGCGACGAAGGAGACGTGGGTCCTCGCGCTGCCGGGAATGGCCGCGGGCCTGGCGGCGGCGCGGGGGGGCGGGAAAGGGGGCGTCCGCGTGCGGGCCCGGCACGTGGCCCTTGCGCTCGGGGCGTTCGCCGCCGTGTGGCTCCTCTTCTTCAGCTCGTTCCTGACGAACCCGAAGGGCCTCGCCGACGCGTTCCTGGCGTACGTCTACTATGCGACGGAGCGGGCCGGCGGCGCGGGTCTTCACGACCACCCCTGGCACTGGTACCTGGCGCGGCTCGCGTACTTCCACGACGGCCCCGGGCCGCACTGGACGGAGGGCCTCGTTCTCGCCCTGGCCGCCGTCGGGACGGGGGCGGCGGCGGCGGGGAAGGTCGGCCGCGCGAGCGTCCCGTTCGTGCGCGGGGTGGCGGCGTTTACGATCGTGACGACGGCGGCCTATGCGATCGTCCCGTACAAGACGCCGTGGTGCGCCCTGACGTTCCTCGCGGGGATGGCCCTCCTGGCGGGCGTCGGGGGCGCGGCCCTTGTGCGGTGGGCCCGGCCGCACACCGCCAAGGCCGCCGTCCTTGTGCTTCTGGCGGCGGGGGTCGCGCATCTGGCGTGGCAGGCCCACGCGGCGAGCTTCGACCGGCGGTTCTTCGCCGACCCGCGGAACCCGTACGCCTATGCCCATACCTCGCCCATGGTCGAGCGACTCCTGGCGCGCCTGGAGGCGCTGGCCGCGGTCGCTCCCGCCGGCCGCGCAACGCCCGTCCAGACCATCGTCCCCGGAAACTACTGGCCGCTGCCCTGGTACCTGCGCGGCTGGTCGCGGACGGGGTGGTGGAGGGAGGTGCCGGCGCGGCCCGACGCCCCGATCCTCATCGTCCAGGCGGAGGTCTCCGCGGAGGTGGCGGCCCGGGCGCGCGGCGACGATCAGACGGGCCTCTTCGCCTTGCGGCCGGGGGTGCTGCTGGAGCTCCGGGTCGAGCGGGACCTCTGGGACCGGTTCATGGAGGCGCGCGGCGGCCCGCCGGCGGGGGAGGGCGGCCCGTGACCCTCCACCGGACTGCGCACCGTGCGATGGGCACGGCCTTCGAGGTCCTCATCGAGGGCGAGGACGACCCCTATGCCGCCCGGGCCGCCCGGGCCGCCGTGGAGGAGGTCGACCGCCTCGAAGCGACCCTGTCGCGGTTCATTGCGACGGGCGACGTGGCCCGCATCGCACGGCTCGGCTCGGGCGAGACGCTTGTCGCCGAGGAGGCCACGGTTCGGTGTCTCGCGATCGCCGAGCGCCTCTGGCGGGAGACCGACGGGGCGTTCGACGTGACGGTCGGGCCGCTCCGGGAGGTCTGGCGCGGGCCGGACGGGCGGCTGCGGGAGCCCGCGCCGGAAGCGCTGCGCGCGGCCCGGGCGCGGGTGGGCATGGAGTGGCTCGTCGTCGACGAGGCGGCCCGGACGGTGACCGTGCGGCGGGCCGGGGTGACGGTGGACCCGGGCGCGATCGGCAAGGGCTTCGCGCTCGACCGCGCGGCGGCGGTGCTCGGGGACTGGGACGTGGGGCGGGCGTTCCTTTCGGCGGGGCGGAGCACGGTGCTCGCGGTCGGGACGCGGGCGGACGGGTCGGCGTGGCCCGCGCGGGCGGGCGGCCCGGCGCAGGAGGGCGACGCGCCTCCGCCAATCCACCTCCGCGACCGGGCCTTCAGCGGGTCCGGCCCGGAGGCCGCGCGACCGCACGTCTTCGACCCGCGCACGGGGCGGCCCGCGCTCGATCGCCGGGGCGCGTGGGCGGCGGGCCCCTCGGCGGCCGAGAGCGACGCCCTCGCCACGGCGTTTCTCGTCATGGCGCCCGAGGAGGTGGCGGCCTATTGCCAAGCCCACCGGGAGGTGAGCGCGATGCTGGCAACGGAGAACGATAGACGCCTGCTTGCGTATGGAACGTGACGCCTCAAGGCCGCTCGCGCCCCAGCCGAAGGCGAATCTCGACGAGGTCCTTGAGGATCGCGGCGGCGCTTCGGGCGGGGTGGAGGCGCGAGTCGATGTCGCAGCACCACTCGACGGGAAACTCCTTGACGCGGTACCCGCGCCGCAGGGCCCGCAACAGCACTTCCACGTCGAAGACGAACCCGTCGGAGCGGGTCGCCGCGTAGAGCTCGCGGCCCACGTCCCCGCGGTACAGCTTGAACCCGCACTGTGTGTCCGTCAGGCGCCAGGGGATGCCCATGACCGCGTGGACCACCGCCCGGAAGAGCTTCGAGATCGCGCGGCGGTAGAAGGGCTGGGGGAGGGTGATGAGGCTGGAGGCGAGCTTGCGGGAGCCGTGGGCGATCTCGCACGGGCCGCCCTCGATCAGCTTCATGCCGCGAAGCGCGTTGTCGAACGGGACGCAGAGCCCCGCGTCGGCGAACATGACGATCCGGCCCTCGGTGCGGAGCATGCCCTCGCGCACGGCGCGGCCCTTGCCGGCGTGGCGTTCGAACCGAAGGACGCGAAGGCGCGTGCCGGGCCGCAGCCCGACGGCGCAGGCGGCCTCGCAGGTGGCGTCGTCGCTGCCGTCGTCGACGACGAGAATCTCGCCCTCGAGGGCCTCGCCCGCCAGGAACGCCTCGGCGGCGAGCACGTCGCGCTCGATCTTGGCGGCCTCGTTGAAGGCCGGGATCACGATCGAGAGATCCATCAGGCGTCCGGCCGCGTCCGCGGGGCCGGGGCGTCGGGATGATACCGCGTACGCCACGCCTCCGAGACGCGCCCGCCGACGATCGCCGCCCATCCGCCCGGCTTCGCGACCGCTGTGCGATACGCGTGGACGAGCGTCGCCACCACCAGCACCAGGGCCGTCCAACGGTGGACCTGGTAGAGGAGCACCTGGCCCGGCGGGCCGAAAAGGTCGACCATGGCGAGCATCATCGTGCCGAGGAGCACGAACCCGGAGACACCGGCGATCCAGAAGTAGAGCTTCTGGCCCGCGTCGAAACGTCCCGCGGGGGCGCCGTCGGCGGCCCGGACCCTCGGGCACGTCCGCATCCATCGCCCGTCGCGGGCCGCGAACCGGTTGTCATGGGCCCACGTCAGCAGGCCGGCCAGGAGACCCAGAAAGAAGAGCGGCGAGAGCCCCGTGTGGATCATCAGGAGCCACCCCGAGAGGCGCTCGCCCACGAGGACCGGCCAGAACCCCGTCGCCGCCAGCAGCAGAAAGCCCAGCATCGTCGCCGCGTGCGCCAGCCGCTCCCAGCCACTGTAGCGGCGGAGCGTGCGGTCGTCGGTCGGCGGCGCGCCGCGTCGCGGGCGGGCCACAACCAGGTGCAGCAGGCAAAGGATCGCGGCGACGGCCGGGGCGAGAAAGGTGGCCCATCGAAAGGCGCTCATGCCTCGTCTCCTTCGCCTCGGGCGGCCCGGGCGGCGAACCAGCGTGACACCGCCCCCACCGCGCGCAGGCCGTACCACGCCAGCACCGCGCCCATGACGATCATCGCCGCGTAGCCGGTGATCTTGAAGTAGGGCCGGAAGGTGTAGGAGAGGGCCCACGCCCGCAGCTCGGTCTCCGATTCGCCCCGCATCGCGTGCATGGGCCGCGTCTCGTCCGCCCCCTCGGTCAGCGATGGGACCTCGACCTCGCCGAAGTAGATCGGCGCGCCGGTGCCGTGGCAATCCGTACATCCGCCCGCCCCGAGCGACTCGGGCACCGGCCGCACGTCGTGCCCGATGGGCCAGCCGACCAAGGCGCCCGCCGGATGCGCCGACGCGGTCAGCGTGCCGCGCGACTCGGCCCGGTGCATCTTGCCGCCCGTCACGTATCCGACCTCGGGCCCGTGGCCGGTTTCCCGAAGGGCCGCGAGCACCGCGAGGATGCGGGCGTCGGAGAGGCGGCCATCCTCCCGCGCGGTGGCGGCATCGTCGAAGGCGTCCCGGGCGTCCTCGAGGACCGTCTCCGGGGCGAGCGGCTTGACGGCCCCGTCCTCCTCGACCGTGCACCAGAACGCCGGCCAGACGGCGCGGTGAGGCACGATCACGCCTCGCGCGTCGCGCAGGAAGACCGGCTCATGGATCCAGGGCAGGGCGTCGGGGGCGCGATGCGGGCCCTGGAACTCGAGTGCGTGGCCGCGGCTCGTCTGGGTGCGGCGGGTCGTCGCCTGGGGCCTGAGGCCGCTGTGGCAGGCCGTGCAGGAGAGTTTTTCGATGTGGTGGGCCGGGAGGCCCCGGTGGGCCGGGACCGGCGCGCCGAGCCGTCCGCCGGCGGCGCCCGCTCCGGCCGCCGCCGACTCGTCGCCCAGGTGGCAGCCGCGACAGGTCAGGGTCGGCAGGTCCGGGCGGTTCTCCCTCTCGGCCTCGCCCTCGTAGCCGCGGACCGTGAGGTGGTCGAGACCGTTGCGGTGGCAGGTGGCACAGTGAAGCCCGGCGGCGAGGTGGACGTCGGCGTCGGCCTCCCAGGGCTCGGGGGCGTCCGGCCCGACCTCGACGTTCGTGTGACAGTAGAAGCATCGTGTGTCAGGCGGGCGGTTCGGGATGTCGAAGAAGACCTGGCCCTTCGCGTCGAACTTCGAGGCGTCGTAGACGATCGTCGGGGCGGTGCGAGCCTGTCGCTCGTCCTCCGGGCCCATGTACGGGTCGTAGTAGTGGGGCATGCCGGCGGCGGCGCCGGTGACGGTGGCGAGGTCGGTGGTGGCGGCGGGGGCCCACATGAAGTTCTCGGCGGAGATCTGGAGGAACCACGCCACGTGATCGTACTGAGGGTTTCCGCTGTGGCAGGCCTGGCAGTTGATCTCGAGCTTGCCGGAGACGAGCCATCGGGCGGCGGGGTCGGGGGCGTCCGTGGCCTCGCCCGCCCCGCCGCCCGGCAGGTGGCGGCCGAAGCGGCGGCAGAACTGCCCGGGGGTCATGCCCAGGTCGCCGGGCCGATACGTGTTCGGCCACGGTCGGTGGGAGACGGGGATCTGGGTGCCCGTGGCCCGGTCCGTGACGAACCAGGGCTGGCCCGGGCGGCCGGGCGGGACGAGCGGGTCCATGTAGTTAAAGTGCCGCCCGCCGCGCACCTCGCCGTAGTCGTGGCATTGGGTGCAGGAGGTTCGGAACGAAAAGGGCAGGACGATCGGGTCGTCGGGCCGGATGGGCTCGCCCTCGGTATTGAGAAGCGGCAGCCGGTGGACGAACGTCGAGCGGGTGCCCGTGGTGTGTTCGAGGTCGGTCTCGGCGGCGGAGGCGACCCGCGTCGCGACGAGGGCCGCGGCGGGTACGAGGAGCACGAGGGCGCGGGAAGCGCGGAGGAGCGTGGGTCGCACGATCGGGGGCCCCTAGGCCTTGAAGTCGCCTTCGGCGAAGTCCAGCGTGCGGCGGGCTTCGACGGCCTCGTTCACCTTCAGGACCTGCACGGCGGTCTCGTAGCCCACCTGGGCCGGGCAGTTGAGCTCGGCCTTGCCGCGCATCGTGTCGAAGAAGTTCGCAAGGTGCGGCTGGTGGTACGAGGCCTCGACGTCGATCTTCATGAGGAACTCGGCCGGCGGCATGCTCTTGTAGACGGCGATGATGGCGTCCTGGTCGGTCGTGGCGGATGCTTCGGCGGGCGGCTCGTAGCGCAGGAGGTACCCCTTGTCCACCCACGTCGCCCACGGGTGCGTGCCGGTGTCCGTCAGGGGCAGGTGGCCCTCGGCGTAGACGCGACACTTGCGGGGGTCCTCGGAGATCTGGAGGGTGCCCTCGTCGCCCATGAACGTCTCGTAGTATCCGCGGGCCGAGCTGGTCGTCAGGGTCTGGTAGAACGCGCGGACGGGGCCCTGGTCCGTCTCGAATGTGTAGATGGCGAGGACGTTGTCGTACCACTCGACGTCGGTGTAATAGTCGACGCCGCCGGAGGCCTGGACGGAGGCGGGCATGGCGTCGCCGAGGAACCATCCGAAGATGTCGATCTGATGGGATCCGAGATCGACGATGGGCCCGCCGCCGTACTTCTTGAACCAGCGCCAGTCGCGGAACTGGCGCATGTTCTCGTAGCCGTACTTGGCGAGCAAGTCCGGCTGCATCTCCTGGCCGCGCGGGCAGCCGCGGGGTCCGCTGGCCGCGGTGCCTCGGTTCCACTGGCCGTAGATGTGGGTGATGCGGCCGAGGAGGGCGGCCTCCTCCAGCAGTTTCTCCCGGGCGTGGAGGTAGCGGGGATTGGAGCGCCGCTGGTGGCCGATCTGGAGAAGCTTGCCCGTTTCGCGGGCCGCGTCGACCATGGCCCGGGCCTCCGCCAGGTCGTTCGACATCTCCTTCTCGCAGTAGACGTCGAGGCCCGCCTTCATGCAGGCGATGGCGTGCTCGGCGTGCATCCAGTCAGGCGTCGCGACGATGGCCGCGTCCAGGTCTTTCTCCCGGGCGAGCATCTCGCGGTAATCCTCGTAGACGTTCGTCTCGTGGTCGTAGGCCTTGAGGCGGCGGGAAGAGTACTTCTGGCTGTAAGGCCAGATGTCGCAGACGGCCTTGAAGCGGACGCCGGGGATTTTGATGGCCTGCTCGATGAGGACGCGGCCCTGGGTGCCCGCGCCGATGATGGCGACGCGGATCTCGTCGCCCGCGGCGGCGGCGGCGTGGAGGATGGAGGGGGCCACGGCCAGCCCCGCCCCGGCGACGGCGCCTTTTCGAAGGAACTGGCGGCGGCTCATTCCCGTGGGCCTCATCTCACGATTCGTCATCAGCGTCGAACTCCTCGTCTTCGCGTGCGTCCCCAAAGCCCGAGGCGGAGGCGGCCTATTCTATCGTCTCGCTCGCGGGGGGCAAGAAGGAGTATGCGGCGTTACTTGTCCTGCTGGGCGACGATCTCGGCGCAGGTCTGGTCGAACCACGCGATGCATCGGGCGAGGTTCGTCATCAGCTCCTCGACCGAGCCGCGCTCGTACTCGATGGAGACCGGGCCACGCCAGCCCTGACGGGCCAGCTCCTCCAGCATGCCGCGCGCGTCGCCCTCGCCGGTGCCCCAGGGCACGTCGCCCGCCTTGCCGTACCCGTCGAGGTCCTTGAGATGCAGGCTGACGATGCGGCCCTCGAGCTTGTTGAGGGTCTCGACGGGCCTCAGGTCGCGTCGCATCCAGTGGCCCGTGTCGGCACAGGCGCCGACGCGGTCGCTCAGGCCCTTCGAGGCGGCCAGGACCTCGTCGGGGTGCCAGGACTTCGGGTGGTTGTGCAGGGCCATCCGAAGGCCCATCTCGCCGAGCTTGGCGTCCAGCTCGGGGGTGGGCTTGGTTTCGGTGACGATGACGCCGATTCCCATCTCCTTGGCGAAGGCCATCATCGACTCGTCGCATCCGGTGACGCCGATGCAGAGGGGCGTGATGCCCGTCTCGGCGAGCTTGGCCTTGACGGCGGCCTTCTGTTCGTCGGAGAGGGACGCGCCGCAGCGGGCCTTCGGGTGGTCGGGACTCAGCTTCTGGCCGGGCCAGATCTCGACATACTTCAGGCCCAGCTCCCGGGCCCGGTCGAGCGTCTCGAAGAACGTGAGCTTGCGGAAGGTGTAGGTCTGGACGCCGAGTTTCCAGCCGAGCTTCTCGGCGGCGGCATCGTCGCGGGCGGCCCCTTGGAGGGGGGCGGCGTAGAGGCGGAGGCCGGAGGACGGGGCCGCGCTCAGCGGCTTCGGGCCGATCTTGCCGAGGAGCTCCCGGGCCTTCTTCTCCAGGCGCCTGTCCTTGACGTGCGTCGTGACCTTCTCCATGGCCTCGCGGACCAGGTCCTTCTCCTGGCCGGCGATCTTGTCGCCGATCGAGACGGCGGCCGTCGCGGCCTCGCGCCCGAGGGTCGGGTCGGCGAGGTAGGGCATGACGGCCCGGAGGGCGTCGGCGGTCTTGACGTTGCCGAGGGCCCCGATGGCGAGGCGCTTTTCCTCGGGGCGGGGGGCCAGCTCCAGGGCCTTCGTGAACATCCGGAGCTTCATCTCGTCATCGGCCTTCTGGGCTTGGGCCAGGCGGACGTAACCCTGGACGGCCAGGACCTTGTGCTTGAGGCTCTCGCCGGACTCGGCGATGCGCACCAAGTGCGGGACGGCCGAGGCGTCGGGCCACGTGGAAAGGACGCGGACGGCCTCGTCGCGGACGGCCGGGGCGTCGTCCTTGGTGGCCGCGGCGACCGCGCTCAAGGCTTCGTCCCCGCCCGCACGGGCCAGGGCGTGCAGGAGGGCGAACCGGGCGACCGGCTCGGCCCCCGGCAGGGCTTCGACGACGGTCCGGGCACAGGCTTCGCCGGTCCGTCCGCAGGCGGCGACGAGGGCGGCCTCGGCGGCGTCGCGGGTGGCCTCGTCGGGGGCGGTCTTGACGAGCCTCGCGAGCTCCGGCACTTCCTTCTCGCCCGAGAGTGTCTGGAGGGCCTCGAAGGCGGCGGTGCGGACGCCGGCGTCGGCGTCGGCGGCGGCGGCGAGGATGGGGGCGGCGGCCAGGCGGGCCCCGCGGGCGGCCAGGGCTTGAATGAGGGCGGCCCGGACCACCGGCGGCGCGCCGGCCATCTCGGCCAGAAGGGCCGCGTTCACGTCCGCCCCGGCCAGGTGCGCGAGCGCCGCCCGCGCGGCCTCGGCCTCGGCGTCCTTCCCACTGGCGGTGGCCTTGGCGAGGGCGGGCACCTCCTTTGCGCTGCCGATGCGGCCGGCGGCCTCCAGGGCCGCCAGACGGACCGCGTCATCCTCGGCCGCGAGGGCCTGGACCACGACGGCCCGGGCCGCCGGGTCGCCGCGCGCGCCGAGCGCCTCGATCAAGGCGGCCCGGCCCGCGGGTGGCAGGTCGGTGTACGCCCCCGCGAAGGTCTTCGTGGCCTCCGTGCCGGGCGTCTCGCGGATCAGCCTCCCCGCCATGCCGCGCATCGACTCGTCGTCCCCGGCGAGGGCCGCCTGCAGGCGCGGCAGGGCCTCGGCGGGCCTGGCGCCGACCAGCCCCCGGAACGCGGCGGCCCGGACGTGCTCGGCCTCGGCGGGCTTGTTGAGGTCGTCATAGATGCGGCCGGCGTCGGCGACCTTGTCGGCCTCCAAAAGGGCTCGGGCGGCATCGAGCAGGGCGTCGATGACGGTGGGGCGGATTTCCGTCGGGGCCGCGCCCTTGAAGTCCATCAGGGCCGAGGCGGCGTCGGGGGTGCCGATGCGCCCGAGGGCGGCGGCGGCGGCGTCGGCGACCTCGGCGTCGGAGGCCTTCATGAGGGGCACAAGCAGGGGCACGGCGGCGCCGTCCTCGATGGCCCCGAGCGAGTTCAGGACGCCCACCTTCAGCGCGTCCTCGGTCTTCGGCAGGGCGTCGCGGAGGGCCTTCGCGGCGGAGGGGTCGGGGACCCGTTCGAGGACCATGCGGCCCATGTGCGAGAGATCGGGGTCGGTGAGCAGTTTCGCGGCCACCGGCACGACCTTCGCGTCGGCGAACAGGCTGAGCCGGCGGCAGGCGAACTGCTTGGCCGCGCGCGAGGCGTCGGACTCCAGCACCGCCACCAGACGCTTCTGCAGGTCGGCCTGGACGGCGGGCTTTCCCGCGGAGGCGTAGACGGCGGTCTCGATGGCGCCGAGGGGTTCGCGTCCCTGGCCCCAGTCGTAGGCCTTGAGGGCGTCGAAGGCCGCGTCGAGGTCGGCGGCCCGAACGATCGGCACGGCGACGAGCAGCGCGGCGAGGGGGGCCAACGCGGCGATCAGGCGGATGCGACGGCGCATGTCGGTCTCCTTGGTTCGGCGTCTTCGGGGGGCCACGGGCGGCGCCCCTGGGCTCACTTGTTGCGCTTGGCGGTCCAGCGGATGGCGCCCACGAGGAGGCGGCGGAAGTTTTCGTTCTTGAAATCGTGCGGATAGCCCATGCTCGTCATGAAGGCGCGGGCATCCTTCTTCTTGTCATAGACGCGGGCCCAGGCGACCGGCTGCGTGTCGCCGGAGTTTGCGCCGGTCCCGGTCAGGAGCAGGATCGCGTCCCCGGCGTTGTCGGGGTTGCGGTAGAGCGCGCCGTCGCGTGTCCAGGGCTCGACGCCTTCGAGGATGGGGTGGTCCTGGTTGGCCTCGTGGACCTTGACCTGGACGGGTTCGCCCTTGCCGTGTCCCTTGTAGCTGCCGCCGAAGATTTCCTTGTCCATGGCGAGCCAGTCCTGGAACGCGTGGCTGGCGGTGCGGATGCCGACGACCGGCTTGCCGGCCGCGCACCAGTCCTTGATCTTCTTGAGCTGGTCCTCCGGGACCTTCTGGCGGCGGCAGAAGACGACGAGGACGTCGGCCGAGCCGAGCGCATCGAGGTTCGGCAGGTCCTTGCCGCGGTCGGAGCCGAGCGAAAACGTGCACGTGGCGCCGAGCTCCTTTTCGAGGTAGGCGGCGAAAGCCTTGAGCGACGGCTCGCTCTGGTATGCCTTCGAGCCGGAGATCATGTGGACGTGCAAGGGGTCGGCGGCGGGCTCGTCGTCGGCGACGGCGACGAGGGCCGTCATGGCGAAGGCGGCGAAGATCAGCCAAGCGTGGCGCATCATGTGTGGCTCTCCTCTCGTGTGGGCGATCGCACGATCGCGGCTCATTTCTCTTTGATCCAGACGTTCCGGTAGACGACCGGGTCGCCGTGGTCCTGCAGCAGGATCGGCCGGGGCTCGGGGCCCTCGGACCTGCCGGCGCCGGTCTTCTTGGGCACTCGGACGGCGTCGTGGATGAGGACGCCGTTGTGGCGGACGGTGAGGACGGCGTCCTTCGTCTTGTGGCCGGCCTTGTCCCAGCGGGGGGCGGTGAAGTCGATGTCGTAGGTCTGCCAGACCAGGGGCGGCAGGCACATGTTGACGTCCGGGGCCTGGAGCTTGTAGAGCCCGCCGCACTCGTTCGTCTTTCCCTCCAGGCCGAACGAGTCGAGGACCTGGACCTCGTACCGCTGCTGGATGTAGACGCCCGAGTTGCCTCGCCCCTGGCTCCCGGCCGCGGGCATGAAGGGCGTGCGGAACTCCAGGTGCATGACGAAATCCCCGTAGGCCTTCTCCGTGAGGACGGGGACGGTCAGGTGTCCCGGGTCATTCACCTTGCCCTTGGCGAGGCCGGCGGCCTTGGCGTCTCGGAAGAGGACGTCGGCGCCCTCGGGCGGCTCGGCGCCGAGGGTGGGGCTCGCCCGCTCGACCTTCTCCAGCTCGAACGCCTCGCCGTCGAGCGTGCCCCGCATCGCGCGGCCCTCAATCGTCGCGGCGGCCTTTCCGTCGTTGGAGGCGAGGACGGTCTTGTCGTCCTCGGTTTTTCCGGAGAGGGGGATGCGGGTCTTGTTGTCCCATCCCTCGCCGGGCAGCCCGCCGCGCAGCAACACCGCGTCGAACGTCCCCTCGCCGCGGGCCATGACCTGGGCGGCCATGGACGCGGCGGGCGCGCCGTCGAGAGCGATCTTGCCCCGGTACTCGCCCTGGACGCGGTAGTCGGGCGGGACGTTCTCGGGGTCGGTCCAAGCCTTCTCCTTCGCGCAGGCGGGGCAGGCCAGGAGGGCGAGAGCGAGGAGGGTGAGGGTGGCTCGGTTCATGGGTTACACCTTCAGCATCCACGGGGCCCGGTAGGGCCGGTGGCGCATGCGGTTGGCCTCGTCGTCGCCGGGGAACTCCTCCTTGACGGGGTCCCACTTCAGGGGCCGCTCGAGCCGCATGGCGATGTTCGCGAGGTGGCAGACGGTGGCGCTGCGGTGGCCCGCCTCGACGGGGGCCGTCGGGTCCTCGCGCGTCTTGATGCAGTGGAGCCAGTCGCCGAAGTGCCCGCCTTGGGCGCGGCGGACCTGGATGTCGTCGGGACCGATCTTGTCGTCGGCGACCTTGCCGGGGACGGAACCCTCGGTGCCGATCCACTTGTAGTGGTTGCCGCCGCTCTTCAGGTGCAGGTCGATGTCGCCGGGGTATTGGTAGTGGACGTCGATGTCGAAGAAGCAGTCGTGGATGCCGTGGTAGTGCTTGCCGCGCCCCTCGACGGCGATGGGTCCGGCGTGGTCCATGCCGAGGCCCCACTGGGCGACGTCGAGGTAGTGGGCCCCCCAGTTCGTCACGTCGCCGCCCGAGAAGTCCGTGACGAAGCGAAAGTTGTAATGGACGCGGCGGGGGTCGTAGGCGGTCCAGGGGGCGGGCCCGAGCCAGAGGTCGTAGTCGAGGTGGTCGGGCACGGGCTGGACCTCGAAGGGGGCGTTCTTGCCGGAGCGGGTCTTGATGCTGACCTCGACCCGGCGGACCTTTCCGATGCGGCCGTTGCGGACGAGCTCGACCTCGCGGGCGGTGGAGTCGATGCTGCGGCGCCCGCTGCCCACCTGGAGGACGCGGCCGTAGCGGCGGACGGCCTTGACCATGGCCTGGCCTTCCGCGATGGTCAGCGTCATCGGCTTCTCGACGAACACGTCCTTGCCGTGCTTGCAGGCCTCGATCGACAGCAGGGCGTGCGAGTGGTCGGGGGTGCCGATGGTGACGGCGTCGATGTCGTCGCGGGCGATGAAGTCGCGGAAGTCGCGCCCGTGCCGGCAGGGCTTGCCGTAGCGGTCGGCGACCCTCTTGACGGCCTTTGCGCGGACCTGGTCGTCGACGTCGCAGATGCCGACGAGCTGGGCGTCCTGGGCGCCGAGGACGCCGGACATGTGGTTCCCGCCGCGGTTCTTGACGCCGATGCAGACGACCGTGATCCGCTCGGAGGCGGGGGGCCGTCCCTCGCCGCCCAGGGCCGTGCTCGTCAGCACGTACGGGGCCGCCAGGCCCGCGGCGGCGGTCTTCAGGAAGCGGCGGCGATTGACTTTCGTATCGAGGACCATCGGGGGCTCTCCTTGTTCTTGATCTTGTCCTATAGGCGCCACGGGGGGCGCATGGCCCGGCGGCGCATCCGGTTCGCCTCGTCGTCGCCGATGAACGACTCGTTCTTCGGGTCCCAGCGGACCTTCCGCTCCAGCAGCATCGCGATGTTTCCGAGGTGGCAGACGGTGACGCTTCGGTGGGCGTCCTCGATCGGGGCCACGCAATCGCGGCGGCTCTTCACGCACTCGAGGAAGTTGCCGCGATGGTGCCGGCTGCACACGAGCCGGACGTCGTCGGGCCCGAACTCCTCCTGGAGCAGCGACGGCGGGTCGGCCTCGATCCCGCCGCGCCAGACGCGGACGCGGCCCAGGTCGCCCTCGAACTGGCACCCGTTGGGGAACCGGTTCGTGCAAACGAGGCGCACCCCGTCGGCGTAGGTGGCGGTGAACTCGTAGTGGATGGCCGTGTTGTAGAGGCCCGGGCGGGGCCACTCGGCCCGGCCCTCGATCTCGACGGGGCCGGAGCCGGTGTACCCGCCGCCCCACTGGGCGATGTCGTTGTGGTGGGCGCCCCAGTCGGTGACCTGGCCGCCCGAGTAGTCGAGAATCCAGCGGAAGCTGCGGTGGCAGCGGCGGCCCTGGTACGGGGCCCACGGGGCCGAGCCCAGCCACCGGTCATAATCGAGGCGCCCCGGGACCGGCTCCGGCTGGAGGGGCACCGATTGCGGCCCGGTCGGCAGGCCCGTGCGGATGGTGTGCAACCGGCCCAGCCGCCCGTTCCGCGCGAGCATGCAGGCCTGCCAGAAGCGGCCGTTCGAGCGCTGCTGGCTGCCGGTCTGAAAGACGCGGCCGTAGCGGCGGACGGCGTCGCTCATGGCCCGGCCCTCGGCGATCGTCAGCGACAACGGTTTCTGGCAGTGGATGTCCTGGCCGTGGCGCGCCGCATCCAGGACGGGCAGGGCGTGCCAGTGGTCGGGCGTGGCGATCATGACGGCGTCGACGTCGTCGCGGCGGGTGATCTCGCGGAAGTCGGCCGTGGCCGCACAGTCGGCGGTGCCGTAGTGGTCGTTGACCATCTTGCGTGCCCCGGCGACGTGGCGGGCGTCGACGTCGCAGACGGCCACCATCTGGACCTCGCGGAAGCCGAGGAAGCCGCGGAGGTCGCCGCCACCCATGCCGCCCAGGCCGATGGCCCCCATCGTGATCCGTTCGGAGGCGGGGGGACGCCCTTCGGCGCCGAGGGCGGCACTCGTCAGGACGTAGGGCGCGGCGAGTCCGGCGGCGGCGGATTTCAGGAATCGGCGTCGACTGAGCTTGGGGCCAGGGCGCATCGGGTCCTCGCAATCTTGCCCTTAAACCGTCTCCCCCGTCCCCGGTTCCGCCCCATTCCGGGGGACGCCTCGCCGATGATCGCACGGGGTGGGGCAGGGTGCACGGGAAAAGCGCACGGCGCAACCCGTGAGGTCCGAGGTCCGAGCAAGGAGGGTTGAGGTCGGAAGCGAACGGCAACGACAACGGCAAGACGCAGGTGCCGTGGTTTTCCTTGAACTTAGCCCGTCGGTTGGTCATCATCGCGGCGACGTTGGCGGGAAAGGACACGTCTCATGCGAACGGCGCTGCCGCGCGAGGAGGTCGTCAAGGCCGTCGAGCATCGGGGGCCGGTGCGCGTTCCGATGATGATCCATCGGTGGAACGATCCCGGGGAGTTCGGCGACCGGGCCGGGGAGGTCGAGGCGCTTCGCGCGGCGTACCCATGCGACGCGTACTGGTTCCAGCCGCGGATTCCGCCCGTGTGGGACGATCCGTCGCGTGAGGACTACCTCGAAGGGTGGTCGTGGCTCCCCCATCCGCCGCCCGAGCGGGCCGAGTCGGTGGGCCACGATGCCGCCGGGGGGATCGCCGACTGGGCCCAGCTCGACGAGGTCCTCGACGCGTGGCCCGACGCCGCGCGACCGGAGGCCCTCGGCGGGGCGACGAAGGCGGGCGTCGCGGAGGCCGCACAGGGACGTTACACGGTCTTTCACTGGTGGTACGGATTCTACGAGCGGCTCTGGAGCCTGCGGGGCATGGCCGAGACGCTCATGGATTTCCATCTGCACCCGGGGCCCGTCCATCGCCTTCTCGACGCGATGGCCGACTTCTACGAGGGCTGGATTCGCCGCGCGGGACGCGAGATCGGCCCCGACGCCGTCTGGATCACCGACGACATCGGCATGCAGACGGGACCGATGTTCAGCCCGGAGGTCTTCCGCACGTTTTTCAAGGAGCGGTACCGGCGGCTGGCGACGGCGGCCCACGAGTCGGGCATGCATGTCTGGCTGCACACGTGCGGCGACATCCGGATGTTCCTCGACGAGCTGATCGAGGTCGGTTTCGACGTCATTCACCCGGTGCAGAAGTACGCGATGGACGAGCGGGCGGTGGCGGAGCGCTTCGGCGGACGGGTCGCCTTCTGGGCCGGGATGGACGTTCAGAAGATCCTGCCGGAGGGCACGCCCGAGGAGGTGCGGGCCGAGGTGCGGCACCTGGTGGACACATTCGACCGCCCCGACGGGGGATGCATGATCACCGCCGGCAACATGATCACCGGCGACGTTCCCCTCGAGAACCTGGCCGCGTTCTACGATGAGACGCACCGCTACGGGACGGAGCATCGGTCGCGGCCTTGCCCAAGGAGCACGGCATGAGTGAGACGGGACCCGAGCGGCCCGCGGGCGGCGCCGGCCCGGAGGGCGCGATCCTCGAGCACGGGCTGCCGATGGTGACGGCGAAGGACGCGGCGGTGCTGGCGGAGGAGGAGGCCCACCTCGCGGAGTTGGCGCAGAAGCCGGCGCCGGCGCGGTGGGCCGGGTATGCGCGGATGACGGGTCCCGGGTGGCTCCAGAGCGCGATGACCCTCGGCGGGGGTAGCGCGGCATCGAGTCTGACGATCGGGGCCCTGTTCGGCTACAAGCTCCTCTGGGTCCAGCCCATCGCCATGGTCCTCGGGATCATCATGCTCTCGGCAATGAGCTACCAGACGCTCTCGACGGGGGCGCGCCCGTTCGGGGCGATGAAGCGGTTCGTCACGCCCGCCGTCGCGTGGGCCTGGGCCATCGCCAGCCTCGTCGCCACGGTCATCTGGCATTTTCCCCAGTACGGCCTGGCGGCGGGGATGGCCGAGGACATGATCAAGACCGGCACGGGCTACGCCCCGACCGGCGGGGCCCACACGGCGATGATGCTCGGGATCGGGGCGGTGATCCTCGTCCTCTCGACGATCATCACATGGAACTACGGGGCCGGCTGGAAGGGCATCCGGCTCTATGAACGGGCCCTCAAGGCCATGGTCTGGGTCATCATCGCCTCGTTCCTGGTGGTGGTCGTGCGGGCGGCGTGGAAGGGCGACATCCCATGGGGCGAGGTGGCCAAGGGGTTCCTGCCTCTGCACATCCCGACCGATGCGAAGGGCGTGGGGGCCGTCCTCGGCGCGTTCGGGGCCGCGGTGGGCATCAACATGACGTTCCTTTTCCCGTACTCCCTGCTGGCGCGGCGGTGGGGACCGGCGCACCGCGGCCTGGCCCGGTTCGACCTCGTCACGGGCATGCTCATCCCCTTCGCCATCGCCACGAGCCTGATGGCCATTGCGGCGGCGTGTACCATCTACCCGGTCGAGGGCCAGATCAAGCCGGTCGACGCGGCCTCGATGATCGCCCGGGCGGGCGTGGGCACGACCGTCGGTCATTACATCTTCGGGCTCGGCATCCTGGGGATGGTCCTCTCGTCGATCACGACGCACATGATCGTGGCGGGGTTCGCAGCATGCGAGATCTTCGACGTGGAGCCGAAGGGCTGGAAGTACAAGCTGGCGTGCCTGATCCCGGCGCCGGGGATGCTCGGCGTCGTCGTCTGGAAGACGATGGGGTTCTACGTGGCCGTGTGGACGAGCGCGGTGTGCGGCCTGATGTTGCCCATCGCCTACATCGGGTTCTTCGTCCTGCACAACCGCCGGGCGTACCTCGGCGACGCCATGCCGCGGGGAGCGAAGCGCGTGCTCTGGAACCTGGGGATGGGCCTGGCGATCCTCGCGACGCTCGCCTACCTCGTCTACGCGACCCAGGGGCCCTATATCGAGGGCATGAAGGCCTTCTTCCAGGCCCTCTTCGGCGGCGGGGAGGGAGGGTAGGGGGCGGCGCCCCAACGCTGTGCCGGCGGACCCGCACCCGGGCTCCCCTCACTCCCCCTTCGCGTACGTCTCGTACTTCTCTTGCATCGTCTCGCGCTGCGGCATCGGGCCGCGCGCGATCCGAAGGCGATACCGCATCGTCACGGACTCGCCCTGCTTGACTTCCGTCTTCGCGTAGGCCCCGAAGCGGCCGTAGGGGCGGTAGGCCGAGTAGAGGGTGCCCTTCGGGTTCTCGGGGTGATTCATGTGCTGGACGTGGTAGGTGCGGTCGCCCAGGCGATACTCGAGGCCCGCCCACGGCAGGTCGCGGTCCTTCTTGACCTCGGTGTCCTCGGCGGGGAATGCGTACTGGGCGGACTTGTTCTCGTTGACCTCGTTTGCCGCGCGGTATTGCATGCCCGCGTGCTCGGGGTCTCCCGCGAGGACCACGTCGCTTCGGGAGGCCTTGAGCTTCGAGCTGAAGTCCACCAGGGCGAGGACCGGCTCGGGGCGCCGGTGGACGGTGATGGTCCGCTCCTCGATGACGACCGGCTCGCCCTCGCCGTCGACCCAGTGGATGAGCTCGGTGAAGGAGGCGGAGTCGGCGTCGGCGGTCTTCTCGAGGAACTTCCGGTGGACCATGTGGACGCCCTTCATGTGCCACCAGTCGCCCTTCTTTCCGCCATCGTACTCGAGCTTCGAGAAGCCGATAAAGAGGCCGCGGTGATGGGTGTAGCGGCCGCCGGCGCCCTTGGTGATGGGCTCGCCCGTGGCGGGGTCGATCACGTGCGTGTAGACCTTGTACGTCTCGTGGGCCCGCTCGGGCGTCGAGGTGTCGAAGGCGTGCATATGCCGGAGGACCGGCTTGGAGTCGAGCGTCAGCTCTAGACGCCCCCCCTCGATCTCCTTCCATTCGAACCCTTGACCGGCCCACGCGGGGGCGGCGAGGGCGAGTGCCAGCACGACGGCCGAAAGGCCCTGTCTCATCGTCAAATCTCCTTCCTTCAAGGCCCCGCGCGACGCAGCGCGAGGGCGAGGTCCTGGGTACAAGGCGGCACGTTGAGCCGGACGCGGGGTCACGCGGTGAAGTCCTCCTGCGAGAAACTCAGCCGCCGCCCCGCGCGGATCGCTTCGTTGACCTTGAGGACGCACGCGGTCGTCGTGAAGGCCGTCTCGCCGGGGCAGGCGAGGGTGGCCCAGCCGCGGACGGAATCGAAAAAGTTCGCGAGGTGAAGGGTGTAGACGGTCCGCCCGTCCTCGGGCTCCGGGATCGGACCGTAGGCCCGCGTCGCGGGCTCGGTGTCGGGGACCTCCTTGAGCGGCTTCTCCCATGCGGCGAGCGGGGCCGAGGTCTCTCGCCAGAGGCCCCCGCGCGAGGCGTCCTCGGAGATTTCGAGCGTCCCCGCGTCGCCGATGAAACGCTCGAGGAACCCGAGGGCGTCGGTCGTATTGGCGATTTCGTACGTCCCGCGCACGACCCTCGTCCCGCCGCCCGGGGCGGGACGCTCCCATTCCCACACGCACGCGAGGTTGTCGTACCACTCGAAGAAGTCGTACGTATCGAGCCCGGCGCTCGCGAAAACCGCGCGCGGGGGCCCGCCGACCAGCCAGTTGAAGACGTCGACCTGGTGGCTGCCGAGGTTCGCGATGGGCCCGGCGGAGTAGGCCTCGATCCAGCGCCAGTTCCTCAGCCGCTCCATGGTTCCGTAGCCGTAGCGGTCGAGGACGGCCTTCGGCAGCGCGGACCCCTCCGGCCAGCCGACGCGGACCCGCTTGTGGCCGTGCCAGTGGCCCGAGACGTGGGTCAGGAGGCCGAGGGCCTTCTCCTCCCGGATGAGCGCCCGCGCACGGTGATACCGCGGGTTCGAGCGATGCTGGCGCCCGACCTGGAGGAGCTTGCCGGTCTTGCTCGCGGTCCGGACCATGGCCCGGGCATCCGCGACCGTGGTGGCCATCTCCTTTTCCGAGTAGACGTGAAGGCCCGCCTCGAGGCAGGCGATCGTCTGTTCGGCGTGTACCCAGTCGGGCGTCGCGACGATGGCCGCGTCGAGGTCCCGCTCGGCGGCGAGCATCGCCCGGTAATCCTCGTAGCCGGTCGCCTCGTGCTTGTAGGCGCGGAGGCGGCGGATGGCGTAGGTGCGGGCCCGGGGCCAGATGTCGCAGACGGCCCGGAAGCGGACGCCGGGGAGCGGGAGGGCGTGGGTCAGGAGGTCCCGCCCATGAAGCCCCGCCCCGATGAGCGCGACGTTCAGGGTGTCCGGCTTCGCCGGGCCCGGCGCGGCCCGAAGACCCGGCGCGAGCGCCCACGCCCCGGCCGCCGAGGCGGCCCCGGCGAGAAAGCTCCGACGGGAAAGGGGGCGGCCCGCGGATGTCATTTCTTCACCAACCAGATGTTGCGATACGAGACCGGATTCCCGTGGTCCTGGAGGCTGAGCGTCCCCGGCCCGTCCTTCGTGAGCTCGAGCTTCTCGTGGATCACGACGCCGTTATGCGCGACCTTGTACCAGGCGGGGGCGTCGCCCTCGGCCGGATGGTACTCGACGTCGTAGGTCTGCCACGAAAGGGGCGGGAGGCACATGGGGACGCGCGGCGAATGACTCTTGTAGATGCCGCCGCACTCGTTGGGCAGCCCTTCGAGGCCGAAGGAATCGAGCACCTGAATCTCGCGCCCGCCCGGAGGGAACACGCCGCTGTTGCCGCGCCCCTGGCTTCGGGCCGAGGGCATGAAGGGCGTCTTGAACTCGAGGTGCATCGTCCACCCCCCCTCGATCTTCTCCTTCGTCTTTGTGCCGCCCCTCTTCGCGACGACCTGCATGCAGCCACAGGCGGGGTCGGTCTTCCACTTGTCGTTGGTCCACGCCTCCAGGGACGGCGCTTCGCCTTCCTTATACGCCAGCAGCACGATCGCGCCCGCCGGCGGCGCCTGGCCGAGGGTCGGGCTCCTGCGGAGGACCTTCTTCGCGGCGATGGGCGTGCCGGCGGCGGTCTTGCCGGTGATCGTTGTGCCCTCGATGGCGGCGGTCCAGGGCCTGTGGCCCTCGGGCGGGAACTTCTTGGTGGCGCTGAACTCCTCGGGTTTCTTGCCCATGTAGGTCCGGTTCCCCTCCGCCGGCGCGAGGGCGACCTTGCCGCCCTCGACCCGGCCCTGGAGGAGCCTTCTCTCCTTCTCGTTCCACCCGGCTCCCGGCAGCCCGCCCGGGAGGAAGACGGCCTGGACGTGGCCGTCGCCCAGCGCGATGACCTGGACGCCAAGCTTCGCTTCGCCCGCCGTCCCCTCGTACTCGCCTTGGACGGCATAGTCGGGCCCGGCTTCCTCCGGATTGACGGCCACGACGTTGTCGGCCCCGGCGGCCGCCATCGCCACCAGACCCACGAGCATCCCTGCCGCCAACATCCGCATCGTCCTCTCCCTTCCCGGATAGGCCCGACCCGACGGCCTGGGTCCGATTCTCGAATGCCGCCCGGCCGCGCCGGTCCCGCGCATTCTACAAGACGCGGCTCGGGGATGCTATAATCAGCGTGTCCGCCGATAGGGAGCCATGGCCGTGACGCTTGCCCTCGCCCTTGCCGTGCTGCTGGCCGCCGCCTCGCCCGGCACCGAAGCCTCGAAGACGCCGGCCGAGTGGGTGGAGACGCTCCGCGCAACGAACGCGCGGTGCCTGGCGCTGGAGACGAAATTGGCCGAGGCGCGGGGCGAGGCACGCGACGCGCTCGTCGAGGAGCTGGCCCGATGTGCCGCCCGGGCCAAGACCGCCATCGAAAAGGTCCAGGAGACGTGGGGGGCCCGGTGGCGCGAGCCGCTCCGCGACGAGCAGGGCCGCCTGCCCGGCGGGTTCCTCGAGGACACCGAGAGTCGCCTCGCCAAGACCCGCGACCGCCTCGCCGACCAGCAGGCCGCCGTTCGCCGCGCCCAAAAGAAGATCGAGAAGCTCCAGGAATCCGGGGCGTCCGAGACGACGGTGACCGAGGCCACCGAGGCGCTCGCCGAGGCCCGGTCCCTGGCCGGGATCACCGAGGCCCAGGTCGCGGCCCTGGAGGAGAACCTGGCCGAGGAGCGGGCGGCGTATGAGCGGACGGTGGGGGAGTACCTCGCGATCCTCGGCGACCCGAGGCGCGACGAGGGCCGGCGCGTCTGGGCGGCCCGGATGCTCGCGCGTCTCCGCGAGCCGCGGGCCGCCCGCGCGATCCTGGCGGCATGGCCCGGGATTCAAAGCGGGCCCATGCGGCTCTTCCTGGTCGAGTCTCTCGGCGACCTTCGCGACGCGAAGGCCGTGCCGCCCCTGGAACGCCTCGTCGAGGAAGGCCCGGCGCCCCTTGCCGAGGCGGCCCGCGAGGCGCTCGCGAAGATTCGCGCGGCTACGGCGCGAACGTCTCCGACGCGGCCGGCGCCACCGCCTTCCTGATCCCGTTCACCTCCACCTCCAGCGCCTCGGTCCCGCGGTTCGCCACCGTCGTCTCCTCGCGCGTGACCTCGACGTGGACCCGCGTGCCGCGCCAGACGACGGGGAAGGCGAGGCGCGTCCACGCGGGCGGGAGGTGCGGACGGAGCGTCAACCGGTCCGCCTGGAGGGCGGTGCGCATCCCCGCGAATCCGAGGACGCAGACCTGCCAGTTCCCGCCGCACCCCGCGATGTGGACCCCCTCGGCCGCGCCGCCGCCGGCGACGTCGAGGTCCTGGAAGGCGCTCGCGCGCCAGAAGTCGTACGCCGTCTCCACCCGACCGAGCCGAAGCGCGACGATCGCGTGGATCGACGCCGAGAGCGACGAGTCGTGCGTCGTCACGGGGAGATACGTGTCCCATGCCTTTCCGACCTCGGCGTCCGTGAACTCGTCCGGGAAAAGCATCATGAGCATGAGGACGTCGGCCTGCTTGAGGCAGCGGGTCCGGTAGAGCCGCTCCCGGGAGACGAACCGGGCGAAGGGCTGGGAGCGGTCCGTCCAGAACCGGTCGAAGTCCGGCTCGGCCAGGCGCGGCCACTCGACGCACTGGAGCACGAGGCCGTCCGGGCCGGGACGCACGGGCAGGGCCTCGGCCGCGGCGGCCCACGCCGCACGCTCCTCCTCCGTCGCGCCGGCGGCGCCCCCGTGTCGGGCGGCGAGGGCGAGAGCGAAGGCGGCCAGGCGATTCGTGTACGCATTGTTCGAGACAAGCGGCGTGTATTCGTCCGGGCCCATGACCCCCAGCAGGCTCGGCCGGTCCTCGCCGGGCCGCACATCGAGGCGATCCATCCAGTACCGGGCCGTCTCGGCGAGGACCTCCGCCGCCGGACCGTCGAGGAACCCCGCGTCCCCGGTCGCGGCCGCCAGGTGCGCGAGGCCATAGGCGACGGCGGCGGTGACGTGGACTTCGAGGTCGGTGTACTGCCACTGGGCGCCGCACTCCTCGCCCCGGGTGTCGGTCTGCCAGGGGTAGCGGGCCCCGGGGTAGCCGAAGCGGGTGGCCAGGGCCCGGGCCGCCGGGAGCGTCCGGATGCGAAACTCCGCGAGCGGCCGCGCGGCGGGCGGGTGGGTGTAGAGATGGAACGGAATGAGATACATCTCGGTATCCCAGAAGAACTGACCGCGGTACGCCTCGCCCGCGAAGCCCTTCGCCCCGACCGCGACCCGCGGGTCGCCCCGCGCGGGGGTCCGCAAGAGGTGATAGACGCTCGCCCGGATGGCCGCCTGCGACGCGGGGTCGCCCTCGATGACGACGTCCGACGCCTCCCACCGCGCCTCCCACACCGCGGCATGCTCGGCGAGGAGCGTGTCCCATGTTTTGCCGGCCGCCTCGGCCAGGACCTGCTCGGGCCGGATCGGCTCGAGGTCGCGGCTGGTCACGACGGCCGTGCGCTTCTCGACGGTGACGGACCCGCCCGCGGAGACCGTCCGTGTCGCGATGCGGCGCGCCGCGCGGGGGCCCGTCTCGGCCGTCCACAACGCTCCGTCGCACGCGAGCCTCGAAAGCATGGTCACCTCGTCGCCGCCGTCCGTGCGGACGACGCAGCGCACGCCGTCGGTGCCGTCCGGCGAAGCCGAGACCGCGGTGAAGTGATCGTGCCCGTTGGTGCGGACGTCGGCGTCGATGCCGCCGGAGACCGTGACCGACACCTCGCGGTCGGAGGCCAGCGTCATCCGCTGGAGGAGGAAGTGCGGGCGCGCGGCACTGGCGAAGCGCTCGAAGGCGACCTTGATCCGCGGCCCGCTCTTCGTGGCCCAAGTCAGCGTTCGCACCAGCCGCGCGTCGCGGAGGCGGAGCGTGCGGCGGTAGAGCTCGATGCGAGACGTCTCGACGTCGAGCCGCTCGCCGTCGACCGTCGGGACGAGGTCGAGGGGCCACGGGAGGTTCACCATCTCGCGCTTCAGGTGGGGGTGCGGCCCGAAGACGCCGGGGACGTACGTGCCCCACTTCGCCTTCGTCGCCGCGAATCGTTCGGCGGTCGTGTTGGCGGGGCGGCGGTCGTAGTCGACGTTCTGCGGGGCCCCCGCCAGGTGCTCCTCCAGGCTCCCGCGGACGTGCAGGTATCCCGACCCTTGCGTGAACAGGCCCTCATACGCGCGGCTCGTCTCCGGGTCGAAGCCGTCCTCGACGATCGTCCAGGGGTCGGGCATCACGGTTCCTTCGTCTGGGGCACGAGGAGGTACCACATCGTGGGACGCCCCGGCGCCGCCGGGCGACCGTCCGGGCCGAGGGGCTGCCACACGTGGCCGGGCCGGGGCGGCGGGAGACGCCGCGTCACCGTCCGGATGCGCATGGGCGGTCCGCCCCAGTTGCAACCGACGCGAGCACGGCGGCCGCCATCGATACAAGGTAAGGGCGCGGGTCCATCGCATGGTCTCCTTGGGGCCCCGGACTCCCGTCGGGACCCATTATGCGCGCCGCCGCCCCGCGGCGGAAGCGCCGACCCGCGGTTTCCCTTGCATGCGCGCCTCCTCGGTGGTATCCCGTTCCTGCCGCGCGGGAGGAACGAAGCATGCCTCGGCTCGTCATCGCACTCCTGGCCGCCGGTCTCGCGGCGCCGGTGTCGGCCCAGACCAAGGAGCGACCCATGTTCGTCGTCATGACCCTCGGGGACTCGAACGGGGCGGGCCCGGGCAAGTGGCCCGACCGCGTGGCCGAGGCCCTCCAGGGCCGGCGGCCGGACCGGCAGGTGCGGCTCTCGAACGACTCCGTCTCCGCCCGGACGATCGGTTTCCAGAAGTGGGGACCGGGCACCGACACGCTGATGAACGTCGACGTGGCCCTCGCCCGGGCCGCCGACGTCGCGGGCCGGCCGCCCGACGCGGTCGTCCTCGGCCTCGGCACGAACGACGTGCAGACGATGTGGCCGGAGCGCGGCCGGGGAACGGCGGACATCCTGCGGAACCTCGAGACGCTCGTCGCGCGGATTCGCCGCTCGCCCGGCGGGCTGGGCAGCCGCGTCTGGATCGTCGCCCCGCCGCCGATGACCGAGGCCCTCCGCGCTCGGGGCCGTCCCATGCCCGATGAGCCCACGGACACGCAGGCCAAGTGGTGGGGCGGGCCGGAGCGGCTCGAAGCCCTCGTCGCGGAGATGAGGCCGCTGGCGGCGCGCCTCGGCGCCGGGTTCATCGACGCCCATGCCGCCCTGAAGCCGCGCGGCGATGCGTGCTTGGGGCCCGACGGTGTGCACCTTTCGGACGAAGGGCAGGGCCTTCTCGCCGAGACGATCGCCGAAGCCCTCGCCGGCGCGCCCGAGACGCCCGACGCCCCGGGCGCGTCGACGAAACACGGGCCCATGACCCTCTGGTATCGCGGGCCCGCCGAACGATGGCTCCAGGCCCTGCCGGTGGGGAACGGGCGGCTGGGCGGGATGGTCTTCGGCGGCGTCGCGAAGGAGCGGATCCAGCTCAACGAGGACTCGCTCTGGATCCGAAACGCCCTCGACTGCAACCATCCGGACGCCGCCAAGCACCTGCCCGAGGTCCGTCGCCTCATCGCCGAGGGCCGCTACGCCGAGGCCGAGAAGCTCGCCGACGATCATCTCATGGGCGCCCCCAGCCGCCTGAAGCCCTACACGCCCCTGGCGGACCTCGTCCTCCAAATCGATGGCCTCGCCGACGCCCCCGACTACGAACGGTCGCTCGACCTCGCGACGGGCCTTGCCCGGACGGTCTACGCATCGGGCGGCGTCACGTACGCGCGGGACGTGTTCGCGAGCGCGCCGGGCGGGGTGCTGGTCGTGCACATGGCGGCGTCGAAGCCGGGCGCGCTGACGCTGACGGCGCGGCTCGAAGGGACGGTCGTCACGGGCACGCGGCGCGAGGGGGGCGACGGGGTCCTCGAAGGGACGCTGCCCGGGCCGGAGGGCATGGACGTGGTCGCGCGGATGCGGGCCGTCGCGCGCGGCGGGACGGTCGAGGCCGTCGAGGGCGGAACGCTTCGCATCGAGAAGGCCGACGCCGTCACGCTCCTCGTCGCCGCCGCCACGACGTATCGCCACGAGCACCCGGGGGCCGCGTGCCTCGCGCCTCTCGATGCGGCGGCCGGGACGCCGTACGGCGAGCTGCTTGCCGCACACGTGGCCGACCATCAGCGGCTCTTCGGGCGGGTGCGGCTGGACCTGGGCGGCGAGGAAGCGGGCGACGCGCCCACCGACGAACGCCTCGCCGCGGTCAAGAAGGGCGGGGTGGACCGGCATCTGGTGGCCCAGTACGCCCAGTTCGGGCGGTATCTGCTCGTCGCGAGTAGCCGTCCCGGCGACCTCCCCGCCAACCTCCAGGGCCTCTGGAACGAACAGCCGAAACCGTCCTGGAACTCCGATTATCATCTCAATATCAACGTGCAAATGAATTACTGGCCCGCCGAGCCCTGGAACCTGGCCGAGTGCCACGTGCCGCTGCTGCATCTCGTGGACGCCCTCCGCGCCCCCGGCCGCGAGACGGCTCGCCTCCATTACGGGTGCGGCGGGTTCGTGGCCCATCACATCACCGACGTCTTCGGTTTCACCGCGCCCGGCGATGGGGCCCGCTCCGGGCTCTGGCCGATGGGGGCGGCGTGGCTGGCGCGGCATGCGTGGGACCACTGGGACTTCGGACGCCGCCGCCCGGACCTCGAGCGCATCTACCCGATGATGAAGGAGGCGGCCGCGTTCTGTCTCGATTTCCTCGTGGAGGACACGAAACGCGGCTGGCTCGTGACGAGCCCGTCCCTGTCGCCCGAGAACGCGTTCGTCTACGAGGGCGGCAAGGCAGGCGTGTGCGCGGGGCCGACGATGGACCTCGAACTCGTCGGCGACCTCTTCGACCGGACGGCCGAGGCCGCGCGCCTTCTTGGCGTCGACGAGGACTTCGTCCGGCGGCTCGAGGAGGCGAGGCAGCGCCTGGCGCCCCTTCAGATCGGCCCCGACGGACGGCTCCAGGAGTGGCTCGAACCGTTCGAGGAGCTTGATCCCGGGCATCGACACGTCTCCCACCTTTACGCGTTCTATCCCGGCGACGAGATCACCCTGCGCGGCACGCCGAAGCTCGCGGCGGCGGTCCGCAAGTCCCTGGAGCATCGGTTGGCCCGCGGCGGCGGGTCGACGGGGTGGAGCCGGGCGTGGGCCGCGTGTCTCTGGGCACGATTCGAGGAGGGCGACCAGGCCGAGGAGAGCCTCCGCGTCCTCCTTCGCCGCTTCACCGAGGACAACCTCTTCGACCTCCATCCGCCGCACGTCTTCCAGATCGACGGGAACCTCGGCGGCGCGGCGGCCGTGGCGGAGATGCTCCTCCAGGGTCACGCCGGCGAGCTCGCACTGCTGCCGGCCCTTCCGAAGGCCTGGCCCGACGGGAGCGCGCGCGGTCTGCGGGCGCGAGGCGGGCACACGGTCGACCTCGTCTGGCGCGAGGGCCGCCTGACCGAAGCCCTCATCCACGTCGGACCGGCCGCCCCCTTGCGCCTCCGCGCGGACGCCCCCCTGCACGTGGTGGGGGACGTCGACCTCGCGATCGAGCACCCGGAGCCGGGCGTGACCGTGCTCCCGGCCTCGCCGGGCCGGACGTACCGCCTCCGGCCGTAAGGCCGGACCCGCCGCGTTTTGCCGGGCCGGTTGCAGCCCGATTTCGCGCGGGGAACGCGGGGGATAGCCAGGCGGTAATCTTTGCGCGGGAAGCGCCCCCAGGCGGGGTGGCGAAGCGGGCCCACGGGCGGGCGCTGCCCCGAGGACGGGCTCGCGGGAAGGCAAGCGGCCCGCGCGATGCAGAACCTTTGTCCTATCGACATGCGTGGTGGCACGCCCGTTCGGCTTCGAGGTCGCGGCGCCGGCCATGGCCGGGGGGTGCGCCGACAGGTTACGTCGACATGTCTTGTGATCCCCGGGGGTCGCTGCGCGGCGGCGAAAGCGTCCTACGTATAGCGCGTCTTTGATGTGAAACGTGCGCGGGCCGCCTCGGGGCCGCGCCCATCTGCCGCATTCGAGGAAACGACGTATCCGTTTGCGCAAGCGCGCTGCCGCGACAAGGGCCGCGAGGGCGTTCGGAGGGGTCAAATTCGCGCAAGAAGCGGGGCAAAAGGTGCGAAAAGTACCCCGGTACCCCCCAAGAAGTCGCGAAAAGTCGCAAAAAGTGTGTCGCTTAGGGATAAACGGTTTATCGTTTTGCGGCAAACGAGGGCTCGAAAGCGCCTAGTCTGCGCATCTTTCCTATCTTGTTGCCAGGGTCTGGCGGCGCCCGGCGTGGGGGTCGGGCGCGCCCTTGTTTCGCGGGCGCGCAACGCGTAAAAAGGACCCATGAACCTCGCGGAATTCCTCGAAAGCGTGACCCTTTTCCGGGGTCTGGACGAGGCGGCACGGGAGGCCGTGGCGTCGCTGGCCCTGGTCCGGCCCTACCCCGCCGGGACGGTTCTGTTCCGCGAGGGCGAGCCCGCCGACGGGTTCTACATGGTGGTCGAGGGCAAGGTCAAGGTCTACAAGCTCTCGCCGGACGGACGTCAGCAGATTCTGCACGTTTTCGGGCCCGGGCAGGCCTTCGCGGAGGCGGCGATGTTCGCGGGCGGAGCGTTCCCCGCGTTCGCGGAAACCCTTGCCGGCAGCCGAGTTGCGTTCTTCCCGCGGGACCGGTTCCTCCAGGAGCTGGAGATCAACACGGACCTGGCGACGGGCCTCATCGAGAGCCTCGCGCGGCTGTGTCACGACCTCGCGGGCCTGGTGGAGCAGCTCGCCCTTTCGGACGTGGCGGGGCGTCTGGCCCGGTATCTGGCCGAATTGGCCCGGCGGCGGGGCCTCGCGCCGGCGGACGGGGAGCGGGTGATGCTGGACATCGCCAAGGGGGAGCTGGCCCGGCACCTCGGGACCGCCCCGGAGACCCTCTCCAGGGCCCTCGGGCGGCTCGCCGGGGCGGGCCTCGTGGAGGTCGACGGCCGGACCGTTATCTTCCGCGACGCGGCAAGGCTGGAGGCCCTGGCGGGGGGGCTGGCCTTGGAGGAGGAGTAGCCGGCGGCCGCGTCGGGTCGGAGACCCGCCGCGCAAAGGTTTGTGGGCCCTGGACGTACGCCTTTGCCGCCACCTTCGCGACGCGGGCGCCGAAGGCGTCGATCTCCGCGGGATTCTCGAAGCCGACGACCATCGTATCGACGGATTTTAAGCCGAGGGCGTGGGGATCCGCGGGCCCGTCCGCGAGGGCCTCCTCCGCCAGGGGTCATGCGGCCGCCGCCACCGGTCCGGCGGCGGTCTTTCGGAAGAATTCCCGCCGGCCGAATCGTCGTGGACGCGTCGCCAGGCCCCCTTCCGGCCCGTCGCGGGCCGTCAGGAAGAATATTCGTCGGCCTTGACTCAGATCAAGGCCCCGCCCGCGCGGGCCGCCTATCATGCGGGTGGAATATACGGAGGTTCGAGCCCCCGGGCGGAATCCCATGGAGGAGAACACGCGATGGCCGCAGCCGGAACGGTGAAACGGAAGATCGTGAAGATCGACGAAACGCTCTGCAACGGGTGCGGGGCGTGCGTGACGCCCTGTGCGGAGGGGGCGATCGAGCTGGTGGACGGGAAGGCCCGGGTCCTGAAGGAGGAGTTGTGCGACGGGGCGGGGTTCTGCCTGGGTGTGTGCCCGACCGGGGCCCTCTCAATCGAGGAGCGCGACGCCGCGGCGTTCGATCCGGATGCCGTGGAGGGCCGCCAGATCGAGCGCGGGAGGCCCATCCTGGAGGAATCGTGCTTCCGATGCGGGTCGAGCGAGGCCGACGCCGTCCTCTTCCCGTGCCGCACGAAGGGCCGGTCCAAGTGGGTCTGCGTCCGCTGCCTGCCTCCTCTCATTCACGGGTGAACGAGATGACTTGTGCGAAAGAGACGTGCCCGGGCGTGGTGGCCGGGAAGAAGTGCCCCGGGACGGGGACGGCGGGGAAGCTGGGTCCGGAGTTCGGGTCGCTGATCGCGCGGTACCATGCCAACATCTGGGGGGAGGAGGGGGCGATCCCCCTCAAGATGAAGTACCTGATGGCCTTGGCCACAGCCGTCACCGGGCGCGAGAAGCAGCGGGCCCTCCTGGAGACCCGCAAGGCTCTGGCCCACGGGGCCACGGACGCCGACATCCGCGAGACGCTCGAACTGGCCGTCTGGCTGGGCGGGAGCCCGTTGCTGCTGGAGGTTGTGGATCCGGTGCTGCGGTTCGTGGCGAAACAGCGGACTTCGGGGGCCTGTTAGGTCTTGGATCGTAGGCTTTCGGGCCCCACGACCCGGCTCAGGAGCCCCGCGGCGGCGTAGCAGGCCATGGCGACCAGGGCGACGCGCGTGAAGCCGATGGCCATCGCGAGGACCGTGGCCCCGACGGTGGCGACGACGGAGGCGAATCCGTTGGCGGCCCAGGCCCACGGGACCAGGGCCTCCGACCGGGCCCGCGCCAGCCGGAGCCCCGCCGGGAGCATGTGGCCCATGGCGAAGGCGAGGGGGGCGATGGTCGCCGTCGCGATCACGAAACGGATCGCCAGCGGCGCTGCCTGCGTGAGCGCCAGCCACGGACCCATAATCATCAGGTACACCGCCGCAAGAGCCACCACGACCGTTGCCGCGCGGAGGGCGACGGCCCGGTCGCCCGCCCGCCAGCGTCCGCTGGCGAGGCTCCCCGCGCCGCCAAAGGCCAGGAACGCCGCGATCACCG
>CAYWVR010000011.1:0-95620 GCA_964461715.1 uncultured Anaerolineales bacterium | reverse complement strand
CGTGGGCATGTTCGCGCAACCGGCGACCGAGCGTCCGCGGGCGCATGGCCACGCGGCGCAGCGAGGTAAGACGAGGTCGGAGGGGGTGAGGGGCGGCGCTACGCCCGGGCGCGACGGTGGAACTCGGTCATGAGGCGCTTCGTGACCGGGCCGGGCGAGCCGTCGCCGACGTCGCGCTTGTCGATCCGCACGACCGGCACGACCTCCGCCGCGGTACCCGTCAGGAAGCACTCGTCCGCCACGTACAGATCATGCCGCGTCAGGTCCTCCTCGCGGACGGCGATCCCGAAGTCGGCGGCGATCTCGATGACGGCGTCACGGGTGATGCCCTTGAGGATGCCCGAGGAGATGGGCGGCGTGAAGAGGACACCGCCCGAAACGATGAAAAGGTTGTCGCCGGTGCACTCGGCCACGTACCCCTGGTGGTTGAGCATGACGGCCTCGAGGGTGCCCGCGTCGATGGCCTCGATCTTGGCAAGGATGTTGTTGAGGTAGTTGAGGCTCTTCAGGCGCGGGTTGAGGGCGTTCGGGTGGTTCCGCATGGTGGCGGCGGTAACCACCTCGAGGCCGTTTTCGTAGATCTCGGGCGGATAGAGGGTGATCTTGTCGCAGATAATGATGACGTTGGGTTCGGAGCAGCAGTTCGGGT
The DNA here is from genome assembly GCA_964461715.1 of uncultured Anaerolineales bacterium. Taxonomy (GTDB): domain Bacteria; phylum Planctomycetota; class Phycisphaerae; order FEN-1346; family FEN-1346; genus CAYWVR01. Next base: position 94,971 of record CAYWVR010000011.1, on the reverse strand, counting down.
CGAGGCCCAGCGTCCCCACCCCCCGCGTCACCACGACGCGGAAATAGGCGTCCTGGAGCCCGTTGGCCTCGAGGGTGGCGCGGATCGCCTCGGCCATCTCGTCCTGCGTCATCGGGATCGCCAGGCGAATGCCGCGCGCTGAGTCGTAGAGCCGCCGCACGTGCTGGCCCAGGCGGAACACCTTGCCTCCGTAGCTGCGAATGCCCTCGAAGACGCCGTCGCCGTAGAGCAGACCGTGGTCGAAGACGGAGATCTTCGCCTCGTCGCGGTCGACGTATTCGCCGTTGAGGTAGACGAGTCGGCCCATGCTGCATCGCCTCTATGGAAGACCCGGTGACCGGAAGCGGGGCCCGGAAGCGGCGGAGGGACTGTACCCCGGGATCAGTTCTCGTGCAAGAGCTTACCGTCCTGGAGGCGGCGAACGCGGTCGGCCCGCTCCGCGACGCGCGGGTCGTGGGTGACCATGACGATCGTCAGGCCCGCCTCCTCCCGCGCCCGCTCCAGGACGCGCATAATCTCGGCCCCGGTGGCCGAATCGAGGTTCCCGGTCGGCTCGTCGGCAAAGAGCACGCGCGGCTCGTGCACGAGGGCCCGGGCGATCGCGGCCCGCTGGCGCTCGCCGCCGGAGAGCTCGCGGGGCAGATGGTGGGTCCGGTCCGCCAGACCCAGGTCCTCGAGCACCGCCTCGGCCCGCCGCCGGTGGGCCTGCCGCCGCATCGGCCACGCCAGGGCGGGCGTCCGGATCATGGCCGGCAGGAGGGTGTTCTCGAGAACCGTCAGGTCGCCCATCAGGTAGTAGAACTGGAAGACGAAGCCGATGGCCTCGTTGCGCATGCGGTCGCGCCAGCGCTTGGAGCGGGCGAAGGCGTCGTGGCCCTCGAAGTGGACCTCGCCCTCGGTCGGCCGGTCCAGGAGGCCCGCCAGGTGCAGGAGCGTCGACTTGCCGCTGCCCGAGGGCCCCAGGATGCAGAGGAACTCGCCCCGGCGAACCGTCAGGTCCACGCCGTGCAGCACGCGCAGGGCCCGTCCGCCCATCGGATAGTCCTTGACGAGCGCTCGGACCTGGAGGATGGGGTCACTCATACCGGAGCGTCTCCACGGGCTGCTTCATCGCCGCCAGCAGGCCCCCTGCTGCGCTCGCCAGCGTCGACAGGGCCAGCACCGCCAGGCACACCCCTGCCGCCCACGTCGCCGACAGGTGCCGCGGGATGCGCTCGAAGTAGTAGACGGTCCGGGGGAAGACCTCGCGCCCGATCATCTGGTTGACGTAGAGCTCGATGGGGTCGAGCCAGTGGATCATCGCCAGCGCCGCCGCCAGACCCGCCGCCGTCCCCAGGAGGCCGATGACGAACCCGTAGCCCAGGAACAGGCTCCCCACGCCCGGGTCGCTGGCCCCGAGGGCCTTCATGATGCCGATGTCGCGGCTCTTGATGAAGGCCATGACGTAGCTGATCAAGGAGGTCAGGACGGCGAACCCCAGGAACATGACCCCGAGCATCAGGGCCGTGATGTTCCGCTCCATCTCCACCACCCCCAGGATCATCCGCTGCTTCGTCTGCCACGTGTTGACCGCCACCATCGGGAACTCCGCCATCCGCTTCTCGGCCACCAGGGCGTACCACGCGCGGGTGATGCGCGGGACGAGTTCCTCCGCCCGGGCGGGGTCGGTGAGCTTGACCTGGACCTGGTGGACGCGGGCGGGGACATCGCCCGTGGCGTTCATGCCCGCCATCTCCTGGGCCGTCTCGAAATCGACGTACAGGTGCGTGGAATCGACCTCCCAGTACCGGCTCTTCAGGGTGTCGAGGAGGGTGACGGCCCGGGCATTGACCTTCGGCACGCCGCCGGCCGCCGTCTCCACGGCCCCGGAGGTGCGGACCGGGATCGTGGCCACAGTCAGGTCCTCGCCGTACTCGATGATGGGGATGTCCTGGACGGTGCGGCGGAGGAACGTCTCGGTCTCGCCGCTGACGGAGACCTCGACCGCCACGACCGTCCCGACGAGTCCCGTGAGGACGACCAGGGCGGCCCCAACAGCCACGCGCCACCCCGTCCGTCCCGGCCGCCGCCGCGCCGCCCGCCATACCGCCAGGGCCACCACGGCCCCCACGAGCGTCGCCGACCACAGGGCCACGCGCGTCTTGAGGGCCTTCGGGGCCTGCTCCATCTCGTGGACGGGCTCCGGCCGGCCCACGAGGCCGAGGCCCGCGATGCATCCCGGCCGAAGGGGCCGCCCCTCGGCCTCGCGCCGGGTGCGAACCCGGGGCGGCACCTCGAAGAGGTCCGACGGGTCGGCCACCGGATAGCCCTCCTCGAGGGCGTGCCGGCGACGCTCCAGGTACTGCAGGAACCGTCCCATCTCGGCCTTCTCCTCGGGGTGAACACCCAGGAGCAGGCACGTCCGCACGACCGGCTTCGCCGCCTCCTCGGGGGCCTTGATCCGCAGAATCGCGTACGTCTGGATCAGGGGCGTGGCCTGGGCCACCCCCTCGAGGGCCTCCACCCGCCGGACGAACTCGTCGTAATGCGGCATCCCGCCGAGGTCGGCGTCGACGATGATGTCCGCCAGCGTGCCGCGCGTCATCTCCCGCGTCTCCAGGACGAACCCGTCCATGATGGCGAAGACGACGATCAGAAGAAAGACGCCCACCGCCGCCGGCATCGCCGAAACGATCGGCACGATGGCCTTCCACCCGCCGAACAGGTAACGCCAGCAGATGGCGTGCTTGTAGACGTGGGTGGTGAGGATGAAGACGAAGGCGGCGACGAGGGCGGCCGCGCCCCCCGCCAGAATCCAAACCGTCAGCTCGCCGGCGCCGTCCGTCATGGGATCGCCCTACCTTTGCGGGCGAAGCTGCGGGAAGAGAATCACGTCACGGATGCTCGCCGTGTCCGTCAGGAGCATGACCAGCCGCTCCATGCCCAGGCCCAGCCCCCCCGCGGGCGGCATGCCGTACTTGAGGGCCTCCAGGAAGTCCTCGTCCATGACGGCCATCGTCTCGTCCTGGCCGGCGAGCTGAATCTGGAACGCCTCGCGCTGGACGTCCGGGTCGTTGAGCTCCGTGTACGCGTTGCCCAACTCCATCCGGGCGACCATCGGCTCGAACCGCTCGGCCAGGGAGGGATCGTCCGCCTTGCGTTTCGTCAGAGGGCAGAGCCGCGCGGGCCAGTCCAGGACGAACGTCGGCTGCACGAGGTGGTCCTCGACGGTGGCCTCGAAGAGCTCGTGGGTGACCACGTCGAGGTGCTTGTTGGACTCCTCGAAGCCCATCCGGCCGGCTTTGGCGCGGATGGCCGCCTCGTCGCCCGGGGAAACGCCCGCGTGCTCCTCCAGCAGGTCCGCGTACCGCGCCCGCCGCCAAGGGGCCTTGTACTCGATCTCCCACTCGCCAAAGGGCAGCGACGTGCGGCCGCCGGAGACGGTCCGGGCGAGGTGCTCGACCAGCGTCTCCGTCAGCTCCATCATGTCGGTGTAGTCGCCGTAGGCCTGGTAGACCTCCAGGAGCGAAAACTCGGGGTTGTGGCGGGTGGAGATGCCCTCGTTGCGAAAAACGCGAGCGAACTCGAAGACCCGCTCGAGGCCGCCCACCAGGAGCCGCTTCAGGTACAGCTCCGGCGAGATGCGAAGGTACAGGTCCAGGTCCAGCGTATTGTGGTGTGTGGTGAAGGGCTGGGCCGCGGCCCCGCCGTAGATGGGCTGCAGGACCGGCGTCTCCACCTCGATGAATGCCCGCTCCGCCAGGAATCGCCGCGTCTCGTGGAAGATGAGCGACCGCGTCTGGAAAAGCGCCCGCACGTCCGGGTTCGCGAAGAGGTCGACGTGCCGCTGACGGTAGCGGGCCTCGACGTCCTGGAGCCCGTGCCACTTCTCGGGCGGCGGGAGGAGGGCCTTGGCGAGCACCGTGAAGGTGCGGACGGCCACCGTCACCTCGCCCGTCCGCGTCGTCATCAGCGTGCCCTCGACGCCCACCAGGTCCCCGAGGTCGAGCTGCTTGAAGCGGGTCCACGCCTCCTCGTCCAGCTCCTTCTTGTTGAAGGCGATCTGGATGCGGCCGGTGGAGTCCTGGAGGTCGGCGAAGGCGAGCTTGCCAAAGGCCCGCAGGCTCATCAGCCGCCCCGCGACGCGCGCCGGGGCCCCGTCGCCGGCGGCCTCGTAATGGCGGCGGGCCTCGGCTGTCGAGATGGTCTCCGGGTACCGGCCTCCGAAGGGGTCGTCGCCGGCGGCCCGGAGGGCCTCGGCCTTCTTGCGGCGTTGCTGTTCGTACTCACTTGCCATCGCGCGCCTGTCTCGGTAGAAAACGCGAACCGATCTCTCCCCCGAGAGGTCGAATCATAGGACCCCGCAAGGGCCCCAGCAAGGAAAAGTTGCGCCCGACCGACCGAAGGAGACCCCAATGTCCGTCCGCCCCGTCGTCCTCTCGCTCTTCGTGGCATTGCTGGCGACCCCGCCGCTGGCGGCCCAGTCGAGCCTTGATCGCTATATCCCGCTGGAGGCGGACCTGGCGGTTTACGTCGACGTCGCACGGCTGGTGCAGACGCCGGAGTGGAAGATGTTCGCCGCCTCCGAGACCTGGGCCGAAATGCACCGGGAGGCGAACCTGGCGATCGATCCGGCGGCGGACGTCCTCGGGGCGGCGTTCGCCCTCAAGCTCGTCTTCGATCCCGAAACCGGGAACGTGGAGATTCCGTGGGGCAGTGTGGCCCTGAGGCTGCGGCAGCCGACGACGCCGGCGGCCGTGCTGGGCGGCGACCCGCCCGTCCGCGAGGTGCCCGGCGTCTCGGTCCCGGTCTACCGCTACGAGCGCGGGTGGGCGGCGGTGATGCCGACGGGGGATGTCCTTGTCCTGGCGCACGAGCACTGGCTGGGGCAGATTCTGGCCGACGCGCGAGCCGCTCCGCCGGGCGACGTGCCGCCCTTCATCCGAACCCCCGCCTTCACGCCGGGCGAGGCCGCCGCCGCGGCCCGCGTGCCCGAGGCCCTGCGCGAGGCCGTCGACGGGGCCCTTGCCGCATGGCAGCGGCAGGAACTGTCCGGCCGCATCGACGAGGACGAGCTGATCGAGTTCTCTTTCCTCTACAACCTCGCGCGCCTGGCGGCCGACGCCGAGCGGGCGACGGCCACGCTGAACCTCGAACGCGACGCCGACGCCCTCCAGGCCACGCTGCTCCTCTCGGACGAACGGATGCTCGCCCCCCTCGTCGGGGTGGCCCGGGCCATGGCCGACCCGCTGGCCATGCTGCTCCCGGCCCTGGCCGGCGGCCTGCCGCACACCGACCCGCCGGAAACGCCCCTCTACACGGTGGGCATCGAGGGCCGCTCCGTCCGGCTGGCGGCATCTCGGGGAGCGATGGCGAACATGCTGAACCGGCTCCTGGCGGGACCTGAAGCCGGGACCAAGATGCGACAGAGCATGAATCACCTGAAACAGATCGCCCACGCCGTCGCCCTGTACCGGCACACGCAGCGGGCGTGGCCGAAGGGCCTCGCGGACCTCCAGGCGCGGGGTCTCCTGGCCGACGACCGCATCCTCACGAATCCCGCCCTCGCGGCCCAGTACCCCGACGGCGACTACGCCCTCGTGCCCCTCTCTGACGCGGCCGTCGCCGAGAAGGCGTTCCTGAAGGTCCTGGCCTACGAGCGTTGGCCGGAGGGCGCCGCCCCGGACGGCCGGTTGGCCGTCGCCTTCGCCGACGGGCACGTCGAGCGGGTGGACCGGAGGAGCTTCCGGGCGCTGCTCGACCAGACGGTCAAGGTGGGGCGGTAGGGCCTGCATGCGGCTTTCGCTTCGCGGCCGGGGCCGGCCGTGCTATAATCCCCGCGACCCTGGCCAAGGAGACCCCATGCCGCGCCTCTTCATCGACCAGCTCACGACGCCCGGCGGACTCGTCGAGAGCGTCTTCCAGGTGGCAGAGAAGGACCTGCGGACGACCAAGAAGGGCAAGCCGTTCATCTCCGCCCGGCTGCGGGATCGGACCGGCGACGTCCCGGCCGTCATGTGGGATGCCACCGAATCTCTCTTTGCCGCCATTCCCCAGGACGGCTACGTCCTCGTCAAGGGCCGCGTCGGCGAGTACCAGGGCCGCCCGCAGATCGTGATCGACGCCATGCGGCCGGCGCGACCGGCGGAGGTGGACCCGGCCGATTTCCTGCCGGTCGGGCCGACGGACTCGGAGGCGGACTTCGCGCGGCTGGTCGAGGTCATGGACGAGGTGAAGCGGCCGCCGCTTCGGGCCTTGCTGGAGGTGATGTGGGCCGACGAGCGGCTTGTGGCGGACCTGAAACGCGCCCCGGCGGCCGAGAAGCTCCACCACGCCTACCTCGGGGGACTCCTCGAGCACACCCTCTCCATTCTCGGGGCCGCGCGCCTCATCGCCGACCACTACCCCGACCTCGACCGCGACTTCCTGTTGATGGGCGTCCTGTGGCACGACCTCGGCAAGACCCGCGAGCTGGCCTACACCGAGTCGCTGGGGTACACGGACGCGGGGCGGCTGGTCGGGCACCTCGTACAGGGGGTCCTGATGATCGAAGAGAAGATCGTCGCCCTTCGCGAACGGGGCACCGAGTTCCCGGAGGACCTGGCGGACGTGATGCGTCACCTGATCGTGGCCCACCACGGCGAGTACGAGTTCGGCAGCCCGAAGCTTCCGATGACGGCGGAGGCGTTCGCGATCCACCACCTCGACAACCTCGACGCAAAGCTGCACGCCTTCTTCCGCGAGACCACCGGCGACGCCGACCCGGCCCGCCGCTGGACCGCCTGGAACCGCATGTTCGGCGGGCGGCTGTTCAAGGGTTTCTCCGAACCGGCGGAGGAGGAGCAGGGGTAGTCCACACCACACCACCTGATCGGTCCCCGAGCGACGTTACGCCCTTGGGCCCGTTTCGCCGCCCCGCTTGCGGGGCGATTTCTCGCAACCGACCGCGGCCATAGGCAGCAGGTGCTCGAATGCCCTTCCTCGAACTCCAACGCGCCGCCGCATGGCTCTCGTTTCTGAAGGAGCAGCGGTGGGCGGCAGGGATCAACCTCGTCTACGGCCTGATCGTGGGCGGGGTGGGGATCGCACGGATGGTCTGGTCGGACGCCCCGCCGGGAAATTTCGACGTCCTCGTCCCCGCCCTCGCCGACTATGCGGCGGCCCTGTCGCTCGTGGCGTCGGGGGTGTGGATGCTGGCGGTGCCGGGGCGGGGCGGGGCGCTGCTTCTTCTGGCGGGTCTCTGTGACGGGGTGCTTGGCACGGGAGCGGCGTTCGGATGGTCGGTCGTGCAAGGGGTGCCGCTCGTGCCCTTCGCGGTCCTGGAGGCCCTCCTGGCGGTGGTGCTGGCGAGTTGGCTGGCCCGCCACGTCCGGCGCGACCTCCCGCGCATGCGGGCCCTGGGCCCCGTGCCGAGCGAGGACGCCCTCGAGGAGATCCGCCGTCGCGCCGCCGAGGTCGACGCCGCCGATCCGGCCCGAGACGAGACCGTCATCCAGGCGTTCGATGCGCGAGGGCGGGCCTGGAAGGGCCGCCTGGGCCGGGACGCCGCCCTCCTCGTCCACGCGGGCGGACGGCCCGTCACCCTCCTGGCGCGCGACCAGTTCCGCTGGGCCCCGGGCCCGGCCCGCGGGGAACCCGAGTGGCGGTGGGTCATCGTGATGGGCGAGGCCGAAGAGGACAACACGCCCCTTCGGACCGACGAGGCGGGCCTGGAGCGCCTCCAGGCGTGGAAACCGCCGGACCCCGAGACGGGCATCCTCTGGTCGGCGTAGGCCGCCCGGCCTCTACGAGGGCGTGATGATGCGGGGGCCGGACGGCTCCTCCACCCCCTCGCCGGGCTCGGCGGCCTCGGCTTCGGGCGGGGCGAGCTCGGCAAAGATCGCCTCGTTGACGCGACGCATCAGCTCCGTGTAGTCGGCCTGGGCTTGCATGAAGGCCTTGACGGCCGGGTTCGAGGCGACCACGGCCCGAAGCGACTCAACCTTCTGCTTATCGTCCGGCTCCACGGGCTCGAGCTTCTGCTCCTTCTGGGCGACCGTGGCCACGGCCTCGTTGTAGGCCTTGAGGGTCTCGGCGGCCTCGGCATCGTCGTGAAGCTGTTGGCTGGCGTCCATATAGGCTTGGAACCGGGGATGCTCGCTCATCTTCCGGCCCAGCGTGCGGGCTTGTTCGAGTATCTCGTCCACGGGGGTCTCCTTCGGCGGGGTTCACCCCTCCACCCTACGGCCCCGGCGCGCCGGACGCAAGGCGATTGCGAGACGCCGCGCCCGGCCGCTATACTGGAAAGGGCACGCATCGACGCCTTGTCACAGATTCTGGAGCCGCCATGAACACCCGCGATCGGATTCTCGAGCACATGAAGTCGCACCGGTACCGTCCGACGCGGACGCGGCGGTTGGCGCGATTCTTCGACGTGGCGGAGGAGGAGTACCGCGAGTTCCGGTCCCTCATCAAGCAGCTCATCCGCGAGGGCGAGATCGTCGTCGGCGCCGGGGGCAAGCTCCTCCCGCCCGAGGCCGTCCCGGAGCGGCGGCCCGACAAGGTCAAGGACAGGGTCGAGGGCCGCTTCTCGAAGGCCGCGGGGGGGTTCGGGTTTGTCATCCCGGCCGACGCCTCCGGGCCCACCGGCGGCGAGGACCTCTACATCCCCGCCGAGGCGTGCGCCACGGCCGTTACGGGGGACACGGTCCTGGCACGCGTCCGCCGCAAGAGCCGGCGCGGCTACGCCGGCGAGATCGTCGAGATCGTCGAGCGGGGCCAGGAACGCTTCGTGGGCACCGTCTACGAGACGCCCGCCGGGTGGATTGTGCGGCCTGACGGGGGCGTGCTCCTCCAGGACTTCGCCGCCTCGGATGCCCCCAGCGCCGGGGCCGGCGCCAAGGACAAGGTCGTCTTCGAGGTCCTCAAGTACGCCCTCCGCGACGAGCCCGGCGAGGCCGTCATCGTCGAGGTGCTAGGGGAGCGCGGGGCCCCCGGCGTCGATACCGTGGCCGTCGTGCGCCAGTTCAACCTGCCCGACGAGTTCCCCGAGGAGGTTCTCGCCGACGCCCGCCGCGCCTCGCAGCGCCTCAGCGACGCCGAGGCCACCGGGCGCGAGGACCTGACGGGTGAGACCATTCTCACGATCGATCCCGAGGGTGCCCGCGACTATGACGACGCCATCAGCCTCCGCGACGACGACGACGGAGCCGTGACTCTTGGCGTTCACATCGCCGACGTCGCCCATTTCGTCGAGCCGGGGGCGCCGCTCGACGAGGAGGCCCGGGAGCGCGGCACGAGCGTTTACCTGCCGACGATGGTTTTGCCGATGCTGCCCGAGGTCCTCTCCAATGGCGTCTGCAGCCTCCAAGAGGGGCGGACACGGCTGACGAAGAGCGTCTTCATCACCTTCGACGCCGAGGGCGAGCCCGGCCGCGTTCGCCTCGCCAACACCCTCATCCGAAGCGCCAAGCGCCTGACGTACCTCGAGGCCGGCCTCGCCCTGGAGGGCAAGACGGGCGGCCTGGAGCCGGAGATCGTGGACCTGCTGAAGCGCATGGAGGCCCTGGCGAAGAAGCTGCTTGCGCGGCGGCGGAGGATGGGGTACCTGGAGCTGGACATGCCGGACGTGGACCTCGAGTTCGACGACGAGGGCCACGTCGTCGACGCTCACCCGGAGGAGGCGAGCTTCTCGCACCGCGTGATCGAGATGTTTATGGTCGAGGCGAACGAGGCCGTCGCCCGCGAGCTGGAGCGGCTCGGTGTCCCCTTCCTCCGCCGCGTCCATGACGAGCCGGGGGCCGACGCGGCCGAGCAGCTCAAGCATTTCGCCCGGAGCATCGGCTACAAGCTCCGTCGCCCCACCGAACGGGCCGAGCTTCAGAAGCTCCTGAACGACGTGCGCGGCAAGCCGGAGGCGTACGGCATCCACCTGGCGGTCCTTCGGAGCCTGAAACGGGCCGAGTACAGCCCCCGCCCCGAGGGCCACTTCGCCCTGGGCTCGGAAGCCTACTGCCACTTCACCTCCCCCATCCGCCGCTACCCGGACCTGGTCGTCCACCGGGCTGTCGACCGCGTCGTGCGCGGCCAGTCCGACCCGGCGCGCGGCGGGGGGCGGAAGAAACGTAAGGGACCGCCCGAGAAGGAAGGCGAGGCGCTCGAGGGCCTCGCGCGGCACTGCTCGGACACGGAGCGACGGGCCGAGGCCGCCGAGCGGGAGCTGACGAAGGTCAAGCTCCTCGAGTACCTCCAGGGCAAGATCGGCGAGGCCTACACGGGCGTCATCACGGGCGTCGAGTCGTTCGGCCTGTTCGTCGAGATCCCCCATCTGCTGATCGACGGCCTCGTGCACATCTCCGAGCTGCGCGACGATCACTACTCCTTCGACCGGCGGCGGTGGTCGCTGGTGGGCCGGCGGCACGGGCGGGTCCTCCGCGTCGGTACGGAGATCGAGGTCCGCATCCAGGGCGTCGACATCCCCCGCCGCAAGCTCGACCTCGAGCCCGTCGACGCCGGCGGCGCCGCGAAGAAAAAGGGCCACACGACAAGGGGCGAAGGGAAGGGGAAAGGTAAGCCGAAGGGCAAGTCGAAGGGCAAAGCCAAGGGGTCTCGCCCTGCCTCCAAATCCAAGAAGCGCCGCGGGAGACGACGATCATGACCTCGACGCCCACCCCGCCTCCACCCAAGCCCGGGAAAATCCAGGCCATCGCCATCTTCGCGCTGGTCGACGGCATCCTCAACCTGGCGTGGGGGGTGGGGCTGGGAGGGGGGCTGGTCCTGTTTGGCGTGACCGCCTGCTGCGCACCCGTTGGGGCCTATCCTATCGTCCTCGGGGTCCTGGAGATCGTTTACGCGGCCAAGCTGCTCCCCGCGCGGCCGAGGGACGTTCCGCCGAACCGGGCGCTGGCCGTCATGCAGATCGTCAACATCGTCCTGGGCAACGCCCTGTCGCCGGCCGCGGGCATCGTGACGCTGACGTTCCTGGACGATCCGGAGGTCCAGGCCTGGTTCGCCTCGACCTCGACGGCCCGGCCGCCCTCCTACCTTCCGGAGCCGCCGGAGCCCCCCGCGGGGCCGGACGAGCCTCAGAAGTAGTACCAGAGGCTCCGGTAGTCCTCCAAATCCTCGCCCAGGGCCTCGAGTCGTCTCAGGTACTCGAGGATCGGCACCGTCGCCGCCGCGAAAGTCTCGAACTGGACGACGCCCTTCTCCCAGGGGTGGAACTCGTAGACGCGGCTTCCGTCCGGCAGCACCGCCACCAGGTCCCGATGCTGGCGGGCCCGCAGGTGGACCTTCCCGAGGCCCGGCACGTTGTAGACCGCCTCGTCGGTCCGCCTGAGGCCCGGCAACAGCCGCGCCTCCTCCTTCCGCTCCTGCAGCAGCCGGGCGAGCGGCACGCGGTACGCCCCCGTCTCCTCCTTGCCCTTGGGGGCGAAGGTGTAGTACGGGTCGATGCCGATCTTCGAGAGGAGCATCCGCAGCCGCGCCGTCTCGAACCGCCGCGACACGTAGAACGTGAAGACCTGCTGGTTGTAGACGCTGAGGCCCGCCCGCCGCAGTCGATCGACGGCCTCGACCACGTCGGGCGTCACTTCGTACGGGTGCTCGATGTGGGTGATGACGGCGATTCGCCGCTTGCCCGGCTCGCGGAACCGACCCAGCAGCGCCGCCAGCTCCTCGGTGATCCGCATCGGCACCGTCACGGGCGTCCGCGTGCCGAGGCGGATAAGGTCGAGGTGTTCGATCTCGGCGAGGCGGGCGAGCAGCCGATCGAGGTCGGCGTCGGCCATGACGAACGGGTCGCCGCCGGTGACGAGGACCTCGCGAATGGCCTCGTGGTCCTCGATCCAACGGATGCTCGTCTCGAGGTCCGCCCACGGGGTCAGGGCCCCCGGGGCCATCGCCTCCTGAATCTCCCAGTTCCGCTGGCAGTAGACACAGATCTGCGGGCACGTGTGGCAGGGCTTGAGGATGCAGATCGCGGGGTACCGGCGGGTGACGCGGTCGACGGGGCTGGTGTCGTGCTCGAGCATGAAATCGCAGGAATGCTCGCGCCGGCCGCGGGCGGCGACCATCCGCTCGACGTAATCGGGCGGCGGCAGGACCTGGGCCCGGACGGCCCGGTCGCGGTCCGACGGGAACTCGTCCATCAGCGAGGCGTAGTAGGGCGTAACGCCGAAAGGAAGCCGCTCGGCCCGGGCCCGGGCAACGGCCGCGTGCTCCTCGCCCGTCAGGTTCACGAGGAGCGCGAGGTGGTCCGGATCGGTAATGACGTTGGCCATCTGCCATTGCCAGGAGGCCCACTGCTCCTCCGTAGCCCCGAACGTCCGGAGAATATGCGCGCGGCGGGCCGCGCGGCGGGCGACGGACGCCTCCGAGAGCCCGTCCTCGTAGCGGTCCATACGGGCCCGGACGACCCGCCAGAGCTCGTCCAGTTCGGCCGAGCGCCTGCGGGCGGCGGCCCGGCCCTCCAGACCTTCCTCGACGCACATCGTCTCCAGGTAATGCAGCTTGCTTCGCTGCTCCAGACCGCGCACGAGGTGGATCATCTCGGCGTAGAACCCGGCCTCCAGGTCGGGCCGGGGCCGACCCTCGGCCAGGTCCCAGAGGGCCTGGGCAACGCTGAAGCCCGCCTTCGCGTCGGCCCGGGCGGTCACCATGCTCGAGAGGGCCTGGACGCAGTCGCGGCTGCGGATGAGAACGCCTTCCGGAGGGGGCGATTCGGCCCGGTACATCCGGCCGTGGGCCCGGGCCAGGTACCGGAACAGCCGCTCCCGGATCCGCTCCAGGCTCGTCGCCCCGCGCAGGGGGACGAGCAGGTCCCCGGCCTCGCGGAGGAACGTTTCGCGGGTGTACATCTCGCCGAAGCGCCGCGCGCCTCGTTTCTTGGCTTTTCTGCGGATGCGTTCCACTCATGACTCCGTCTTCTGCCGCCGCGCGGGGGACTCAGTCCTCCTCGGCGGCTTCATCCAGCGTCTCGGCGTCGACGGGCGTCTCGACGAGGTCGCCGGCGGCCGATTCGGTAAGCCGCGCGATCTTCTTCTCGGCAGCCTCGAGGGTCTTGCGGCAGGCCTTGACGAGGTCGGCCCCCTCGGTGTAGAGCTTCAGGGACTCGTCCAGCCCCGCCTCGCCTCCCTCAAGCGTCTCGACGATCTCATCGAGCCGCTCCAGGCGGGCCTCGAAGGTCGGTTCACTCGACGCACTTCTTTTGCGTTTGGCCATAAGCGGGTCTCCACGGGGCGGGGTACAGCCGCCCTGTTATACGAGTCGCGACTCCCCTTATTCAAACAGCCGCGGCCCCTCGGCGCCCGGATCGCGGGGGCGCCGGCGGCGTTTCATCTTCGTCCGAGAGCGGTTCCGGGGCGGGTCGCCGCCCTCGGTCACCTCGCTTTCGAGGGTTCCCTCGGCCAGATGTGTCCGAAGCCGGTCGCCGATGTCGGCATCGGCGGCCCGGGTCAGGGTCCGGCCGGTGCGGACCAGCTCGGTCCGACTGTATCCGCGAGCGAGGACCCGGTCGGGCGCGAGGTCCCGAAGCCGCCCCTCGATACGCTCAAGCCCCCCCCGCCACCGGTGCTCCAGCCGGTCGCGGCCCGCCGCGCGCAGCCGCCAGGCGGCCATCTCCAGGGCATCGCGTCCCTGCTGCCACTTCAGACGCGGCGTATGCTCGGCGAGGGCCCCGGCCAGTTGGGCGAGCCTGAGCCGCCGGGTTGCCGGGGTCCCCCGGGCCGCCCGGGCGAGGCGCCCGGCCAAATCCTCGACGCGCTCCACCCGCGCGAGCACCCATTCCTCCGGCCGCGCGAGGGCCCGGCTACGAGCGGCCAGGGCCAGCCGATCGCGCATCCGCTCCAGCCGGTGGGCGACGTGGCGCGCCAAGTACCGCAGCCGCCGGGCCAGCGCCGCCCCCACGTCGCGGGCGTCGGGCACGGCCATCTCGGCGGCGGCCGAGGGGGTGGGGGCCCGAACGTCGGCCACGAAATCGCTGATGGAAACGTCCGTCTCGTGCCCCACGGCGCTGATAACGGGCACGGGATATTCGAAAAGGGCCCGAGCCACCCGCTCCTCGTTGAAGGGCCAGAGGTCCTCCAGGCTCCCCCCGCCGCGCCCCACGATGACCACGTCCACACCGCCCCGGCGTTCCAACCGCCCCAGGGCCGCAACGATCTCGTCGACGGCCCCGTCGCCCTGGACGCGGGTGGGGGCGAGGACGACCCGCACCGCCGGCCATCGCCGCGCGAGCACGTGGACAATGTCGCGAACCGCCGCCCCGGTGGGACTCGTCACGACACCCACACACCGCGGGAACGCGGGCAGCGGGCGCTTCCGCTCGGGGCCGAAGAGACCCTCGGCGGCGAGCTTCTCCTTGAGCTTCCGGAACGCCACCTCCAGCGGCCCGACGCCGCGGGGCTTCAGGGACGAGACGTAGAGCTGGACGTTCCCGGCCCGAGGAAAGACGCTCAGGTGCCCCTTGACCTCGACCTCCATGCCGTCCTCGACGGCCTCGTGGAGCCGCTCGGCGGTGGACCGCCACATGACGCACCGCAGCGAGGCCCCGGCGTCCTTCAAGGTGAAGAAGAGGTGACCGGAACCGTGGCGCTTGAAGTTGGAGACCTCGCCGACAACCCAGACCCGGTCGAACTCGACTTCCAGGACGTCCTTCAGGCGCCGGACAACCCGCGAGACGGTCTCCGGGCCCTCCGGCTCGGGTTCCGGGATGAGACGGGCATCGAAGGGCGTGTCCATGGACCGCACAGTATGGCACGAAAGCGGGGGGAAATCAACCGGACCGCCGCGCCGGCCCAGGGCAAAAGTGCTCGCCGTTGGCATCGCGCCGGGACGGCGCGATACAATGCCAGGCGCGAAAGAAGCGCCGCAGGAGCCCTCCATGCCCCGACGTCCCCTACGCGTGACCCGCCGCCCCGAGTCGTTCGCCAGCGACGACCGACGCGTCGTCCCCACGTACATGGACTTCCACGACTCGGCCCGCGTCCGCTCGATCTTCTCGCGCCTGATGCAGATCCCCGAGAAGCAGGTCCCGGGCCTCCTCAAGGCCGTCATGCAGGGCTACGCGGGGCGGCATCGGGACCTGGTCGAGGCCTTCCGGGTCTCGTACCGTCGGGTGCGCGAGGATCTCGAGACGGAGCCGGAGATGAGCGAGACCCGGCGTCTGCTCGTGTCGGCGTACTTCACGAAGGAATACTCGATCGAGTCGGCGGCCCTCTTCAACCCCTCCATGGTGCCGCACCCCGACCAGAGCGACCTTCCGCGGGGCGAGGTGCGGTTCCTGTTGAGCCTGCGTGCGACAGGCGAGGGGCACCTTTCCTCGATCGTGTTCCGGCGTGGGGTGGTGAGGCAGGACGGGGCGCCGGCCATGGAGCCGGCCCCGCGGTTCGCCCACACCGCCCGGCCGCATCCCGACCGCGACTTCGACAAGGCCCTCTTTCGCCGCAAGCTCCGCGAATCGGACGAGCCGGATGCCGTGGTCGACCGGGTCCTGAATCTCCTGCCGGGGCGGTTCACGCAGGCCGACCTGCGGACCGCTCTGGACCGGTGCGCCGCCGAGACGGCCGGGGACGACGCCGAGGCCCTCGGGGACATCCGAGACGAGATGCTCTGGCTGGCCCACGCCAACTATCGCCTCGAGTTCCCCGGGGATTGCCGTCCCTCGGAGATGGTCCTCTTCCCGGCCACGACGTACGAGCAGCGGGGCATGGAGGATGTGCGGCTGGTCCGCTTCGAGCACGACGGCGGCCATGTCACCTATTACGGCACCTACACGGCCTTCGACGGCGACGCCACTCACCCGATGCTCCTCGAGACCCGGGACTTCCGGACGTTCCACGTCTCGACGCTGCGCGGCCGGTACGCCCGGAACAAAGGCCTGGCCCTGTTCCCGCGGCAGGTGGACGGGCGGTACCTGATGGTGGCGCGGCACGACGGGGAGTCGCTGCACCTCCTGCGGTCGCGGAACCTGTACGCGTGGAACGATTCGGAGCTGCTCTGCGAACCGACGGAGACGTGGGAGCTGGTGCAGATCGGCAACTGCGGCTCGCCCGTGGAGACGCCGGAGGGGTGGCTCGTCCTAACGCACGGGGTGGGCCCGGTGCGGGAGTACGCCATCGGGGCGCTGCTGTTGGACCTGGAGGACCCGCGGCGGGTCCTGGGCCGGCTGCGCGAGCCCTTGATGCGGCCGACGGCCGAGGAACGGGAAGGGTACGTGCCGAACGTCGTCTACACGTGCGGGTGGATGATCCACGAGGGCCGGCTGGTCATCCCCTACGCGATGAGCGACTCGCGGACGAGCTTCGCAACCGTACGCCTCGAGGCGCTGCTGGCGCGGCTCAAGGACGAGGGGCCGTAGGCGACGCCGGCTAGACCTCTTTCTCGGGCGCCACGAGGTCGGCGTAGGTGCCGCGGCGGCGGATGAGGCGCGGCTCGGTCGCCTCGACGAGGACCTCGGCGGGCCGCGGGAAGGAGTTGTATTCCGAGGCCATCGACATCCCATACGCCCCCGCCGAAAAGATCGCCAGCAGGTCACCCCGCTCGACGGGCGGCAGGGGCCGCTCCTTGGCGAAGAAGTCCGTGGACTCGCAGATCGGGCCGACCACATCATAGACGTGGGTCCCGGGTACGTCGGCGTCTCTCCGCCGCTCGGCCGAGGCGAAGGCCTCGCCGGGCTCGACCGGCCAAACGTGGTGGTAGGAGTCGTAGAGGGCGGGCCGGATGAGGGTGTGCATGCCCGCGTCGCAGAGGAGGAACCGCCGCTCGCCCCCCGCCTTCACGTACTGGACCTCCGTGACGAGGACCCCGGCGTTGCCGGCGATGAAGCGGCCCGGCTCCATCACGAGCCTGAGGCCCGACCGGCGAATCTCCGGCACGAGGGCCGCGGCAAAGGCCTCGGCCTCGAGGGCCTCGCCCGCCTCGTAATGGACGCCGAACCCGCCGCCGATGTCGAGCGTCTCGACCTCGATGCCGGCCGCGCGGAGGCGGTCAGCCAGCTCCGTGACCTTGCGGACGGCCTCGACGTAGGGCTCGGTGGTGGTGATTTGGCTTCCGATGTGGATGTGTAGGCCCGCGAGGGCGACGTGGCGGGCCCCCTCGGAGGCGTGGAACTCGCGGAAGACCCGCTCGGCCCGCTCGAGGTCGACGCCGAACTTCGTCTCCTTCTTGCCGGTGGTGATGTAGCGGTGGGTCTTGGGATCGACGTCCGGGTTGACGCGGAGCGCGGCCCGGGCCGGGCGTCCGGTGTCGGCGGCGAGGCGCGCGAGGTTCTCGATCTCGGCCTCGCTCTCGCAATTAAACAGGTGGAGGCCTTCGCCGAGGGCATAGCGGATCTCGGCGTCGGTCTTGGCGACCCCCGCGAAGCAGCAGCGGGCCGGGTCGCCGCCCGCCTCCAGAACGCGGTACAGCTCGCCGCCCGAGACGAGGTCAAAGCCGCTGCCCTCCCCGGCCAACAGGCCGAGGATGTGGGTGTTCGAGCAGACCTTCACCGAGTAGCAGATCATCGGATCGCACGGGGCGAAGGCCTCGGCGAGGCGGCGATAGTGATGGCGGAAGGTGCCTGCGCTGTAGACGTAGAGGGGGGTGCCGAACTCGCGCGCCAAGTCCGCCACCCGCGCTTTCTCGCACCAGAGCGTCCCGTCACGATACTCGAAGAGGTCCATAGCCGGGCAGTTTAGAAGTGGGAGTCTTGCCTGTCAAGGCGAGGCCCCATGAGCGCAGGGCCTCAAGGCCCCGGGCTTGAAGTCTTTTGCGCCGCGTCTTTTTCGCACGGGCCCCGGGGCTTTAGAATCAGAGGGGACGGAAAGGGGTGGCACCATGGCCGGCCGGGAGAAATGGTACGTCGTCATCGTGGGGTGCGGACGGATGGGGGCCTTCCTGGCGGGGCGCCCGAGTCTCGACGGCCACCGCGTGGTCATCATCGACTGGGAAGAGGAGGCCTTCCAGCTCCTTGACGTCGGCTTCTCCGGCTACAAGGCCCGGGGCGACGCCACGGAGTTCGCCGTCCTGAAGCGGGCCCGCCTCGAGGAGGCCGACCTCTTCGTCGTCGCCGCCACCGCCCACGACAACACCAACCTGCTCGTGTGCCAGGTCGCCAAGGAGATCTTCAAGGTGGGCCGCGTCATCGCCCGGGCCCACGACCCCTCGCGACTTGATTTCTACGGCCGGGTGGACGTGGAGGCGGTCTCGCCGGCGGCGGTCCATTTCCTCGTGCTGGCGTGGGCCCTGGTCATCGTCGCGGGGGCGTGGCCCTTCATGGGAATCGCGGACCTGACCTTCACGCAGGCCCTCTTCGAGTCCGTCAGCGGCTGGAGTTCTACGTCATCTTCGTGGCACTGGGCCGGCCGCCCCCGGACGACCTCGATCCGGACGAGCATTGAGCGAGATCTCAGCCTCTGGTTGCGGCCCCCCCCCGCGCACGGACCGCCACATTCCGAAGAAAAACGGGAGCAAGGGTTTGACACAGGGGACCGTACACGTATAATGTCTCGCTTCCGCCGGGTAGGGAGCAAAAAAATTTTGGCCGAACTTGTGAAGAGTTTCACAAAGTAGCGGCCAAGCTGACGGGGGGCCCCGAGCACGGTCTCGGGGCAACGTCGCTTTAGAGCCGGGCCCGAACGGGCGGAAACACGCGACGCCAGCATCAGGGAGCCAGCCATGGCCGAGAAGAAAACGGTCCTCATCGTCGACGACGATCCCGACGTCCTCGAGGCCACCAAGGTCGTCCTGAAGGGAGGCGGATACGCCGTCGAGACCGCCTCCTCCGGAGAGGAAGGCATGGAACGGATTTGCGCGGGCGGCGTGGACGTCGTTCTGCTGGACGTCATGATGACCCGCGACACCGAGGGATTCGGCATGGCCCGGGACCTGCGGGCCGACCCGAAGACGGCCGACCTGCCCATCGTCATGATGACCAGCGTCAGCCAGGCCACCGGCTTCGAGTTCTCGCCTGAGACCGACGCCGACTACCTGCCGGTGGACGCCTTCCTCGAGAAACCCGTGGACCCGAAGGACCTGCTCGCCGCGGTCGAGAAGGTCCTGAGCGCCTAACCCACGCATAGCCCACGCACACAGAGAGGTGGATCGCGCATGCTGCCCCAAGTCCTCAAGAAGAGCGACCTGACGGCCTGGGTCGAGGCCCTCATGCAGGAACGACGCGTCGCCGGGCCCGTCCGCAAGGAGATCAGCCCCTCGGACCGCTCCGAGAAGTTCTCCTGGGAGATGCTCGAGGAGGCCGGCGACCTGCGGCTCGATTACAACCTGACGGTCCTCGGCCCGAAGAAGTTCCTGTGGCCGTCGCGGCAGGCCCTGGTGCACTATCGCCTGGACCCGGCCGACCCACAGCCCGAGGCCCTCGTCGAACACGAGCCGACGGTCCTGTTCGGCGTGCATCCGTGCGACGTGACGGCCATCGCCACCCTCGATGCCGCCTTCGACGGCGACATCGACGATCCCCATTACCTCGCCCGCCGGGCCGACGCGGCCATCGTGGCCGTCGACTGCGTCGAGCCGTGCCACGAGTCCAGCTTCTGCCTGGACATGGGGTCGCTGTACCCGGAGACGGGCGCGGACCTGATGCTGACGGACCTGGGCGAGGCGTACTTCATCGACGTGCGGACCGAGCTCGGCCAAGCCCTCGTCGAGGCCGCCCCCGTCCGGCCCGCCACCAAGCAGGACATGGAGGCCCGGACGGCGCTGGCGGAGAAGAAGCGGGGGAACTTCCACTACAAGCTGCCCTTCGAGCTCAAGTACCTGCCGGAGGTGCTGGACGCCTCCTACGACAGCCTCGTGTGGGAGGCCATCGCCCGCCGCTGCTTCTCGTGCGGCTCGTGCAACACGACCTGCCCCACGTGCTACTGCTTCGACGTGGTCGACGAGATCGCCGACGACCTCTCGGGCGGGACGCGGGTGCGGCGGTACGATTCGTGCCAGCTCGACCCGTTCGCCGAGGTCGCGGGGGGCGAGAACTTCCGCGAGGAGCGCTGGAGCCGCCTCCGCCACCGCATGTTCCGCAAGGGCAAGTTCATCCTCGAACGGACCGGCCAGGTCGGCTGCGTGGGGTGCGGCCGGTGCGAACGGGCGTGCATCGCCAACATCAGCATTCGCGATACCTACATTCAGATCGCAGGGAGCCGATAACCGTGACCCAGACCGACGCGAGTCTCCAGAAGGGCGCCCGGGCCGCGAGCCCCTATGTGCCGCGCATGGCGCGCATCACCCACGCCGAGCAGATGACCGAGACGGAGCGGTTCTTCCGCCTCGAGATGGAGGACGAGCCGCTCGTCTACGAGCCCGGCCAGTTCGTCGGCGTCACGGTCTTCGGGCTGGGCGAGGCGCCCATCTCCATCTGCTCCAGCCCGACCCAGGGCGAGGCGTTCGAGCTGACGGTCCGAAGCGTCGGCACCGTCACGGACGCCCTCAAGGGCTACGGCGAGGGCGACCGCCTGGGCGTCCGCGGCCCCTTCGGGAACCATTTCCCGTACGAGGAGACGAAGGGCGCGGACATGCTTTTCGTCGCGGGCGGGCTGGGTCTTGCGCCCACGCGGAGCCTCATTAACTACGTCCTGGACAAGCGCCAGGACTACGGCAAAGTCACCATCCTCGTCGGGGCCCGCGAGCCGAACCTGCTGCTCTTTACCGACGAGCTGGCCGCCTGGCAGGACCGTGACGACGTCGAGGCCCTCGTCACCGTCGACCGGCCCGACAAGAGCTGGAAGGGCAAGACGGGCGTCATCACACGCCTCTTCCGCGAGATCGAGATGGACGCCGCCAAGACCTGGGCCGTCATCGTCGGGCCGCCCGTCATGTTCAAGTTCACGGTCCTGGAGGCCCTGGCCGAGGGCGTGCCGGAGCACCGCATCCTGTGCTCGCTGGAGCGGCACATGAAGTGCGGCATCGGCAAGTGCGGCCACTGCCAGATTCGCGGCATTTACGTCTGCCGCGAGGGACCGGTCTTCACCTACGAACAGGTCAAGCACCTGCGTGAGGGCATTTAAGCACGCGCGACGCGATCCGAGGTTACTGAAGGACAACCCATGGCCGAGAAACCCAAGCTCGCCTTCTTCTCGCTGGCCTGCTGCGAAGGCTGCCAGCTCCAGGTCCTGAACTGCGAGGACCGGCTGCTGCCGATCCTGGAGCGGGCCGACATCGTCCGGTTCCGCGAGGCCCACACCGGCGACGCCGACCACTACGACATCACCTTCGTCGAGGGGTCCATCGTCACCGCCCACGACATCGAGCGGATCCAGGAGATCCGCGCCAAGACCGACGTCCTCGTCGCCCTCGGCGAGTGTGCCGCCTCCGGCAGCGTTAACATGATCAAGAACTTCCAGGATCCGGACGACGTGGCCGAGTACGTGTACGGGGACAAGAAGGACTGGTTCCCGCACATCGCGGCCCGGCCGCTGAAGGCCGAGGTGCCGGTAGAACTGGAGCTGCGGGGCTGTCCGCTGAATCCGGAGGAGTTCCTGGAGGCGGCCAAGTGCGTCCTCATGGGCAAGCCCTACAAGGCCCCCAATTACCCCGTGTGCGTCGATTGCAAGCTGGCCGGCAACGTGTGCCTGTGGCACAAGGGCGTGCCGTGCCTGGGGGTGGTGACGCGGGCCGGATGCCGCCCGTACCTGTGCCCGAGCGCCGGGCACAAGTGCATCGGCTGCCGCGGCCTCGTCGACAATCCCAACACCGACGCCGCCAAAGAGGTCATGGCCGAGTTCGGCCTGACCGTGGACGATATCCTCCGCGAGTTCCGCCTGATGCAGGGCTACTACAAGGAAGTCGCCGAAGAGGTCTGAACGAGCGATGGGCGCGGCGGGTTTCCGACCCGGCGCGATGGGGCAATCCCAAGAGACGGGAGCAGGATAGACCATGGCTGAAGCCACGAAGAACCTGGACGTCCGGGTCGATTACGTCACGCGCGTCGAGGGCCACGGCAACATCGTCGCCAAGGTCCGCGACGGCGAGCTGGTCGAGACGAAGCTCGAGATCACCGAGAGCCCCCGCTTCTTCGAAGCGATGCTCCGCGGACGGTCCTGGACCGACGCGATGTTCCTCACGACCCGCATCTGCGGCATCTGCGCGTGCGGGCACGGGACGGCGAGTCTGAACGCCACCGAGGACGCCATGGGCCTGGAGCTCTCCGAGCAGACGGAGCGCCTCCGCCGCATCGTCCTCCATGCCGAGCAGCTCGAGAGCCACTGGCTCCACACCTACTTCCTCGTCGCTCCCGACTTCTTCGGCGCCCCGAGCGTCATTCCCATGGCCAAGACCCACACGGACGTGGTCCTGCGCGCCATGCGATTGAAGGGCCTCGCGAACCACATCTGTCGCGTCCTCGTGGGGCGGCACGTGCACCCGGTCTCCATGGTGCCGGGCGGCTACATGCAGCTCCCGACCGTCCGAAAGCTGAAGGAGCTGCGGAACCACGTCGCGAAGCACGAGAAGGACACGCAGGATTCGGTCGACCTCTTTGCCGGCCTCGACGTCCCGCAGTTCGAGCGGGAGACCGAGTACGAGGCCATCACCTGTCCCGAGGAGTACGCCTTCTACAAGGGCGACCTCGTCACCACCGACGGCGACAAGGTCGATTACCACGAATACAAAGAGATCATCCACGAGGAGGTCGTTCGGCACTCCTCCGCCAAGCACGTGAAGAACCGCCGCGAGAGCCTCATGGTCGGGGCCCTGGCCCGCTTCAACAACAACCACACCCAACTGAACGCCGAGGGCAAGGCCGCCGCCGAGAAGCTCGGCCTCGCCGCTCCCTGCACCAACCCGTTCCACAACAACACGGCTCAGGTCGTCGAGGGCGTCCACTGCTTCTACGAGGTGCTGCGGCTCCTGGATGAGCTGATCGAAAACGGCATCCAGGACGAGACCCCGCCCATGGAATGGAACGGCGCCGAGGGATGGGGCGTCGGCGTCGTCGAGGTGCCGCGCGGCACCCTGGTGCACGCCTACGAGTACGACGCCGAGGGCATCGTCCAGAACGCGAACCTGGTGATCCCGACGAACCAGAACCTCGCGAACATCGACGCCGACTTCCGGGCCTACGTCCCGCAGCTGATGAGCGAGGGCAAGACGCAGGAAGAGATCCGGTTCCAGCTCGAGATGCTCGTCCGGGCCTACGACCCCTGCATCTCCTGCTCGGCCCACCTGGTGGAGCTGGAGGAGCTATAAGCAGGGCGTGTGAAAACTCTTAGCGCGGCGGGTCCCCGACCCGCCGCGTTTCTTTTTGCACATGAGCCGGGAAAACGCGCAGGCGGCGGGCACGCGAGCCTCTTCGAGCGGAATTGCCGTCTCCCGACGGCGGCTCCACGGGTAACGTCACCCGACCAGCCGCATGATGTCCTGCCAGAGGATGAAAAGGAAGAACACGCCGACCAGAATCCAGGCGGCGAGCCAGATCCACGTGCGGACCTTCAGGCCCACCGGCCCGCCCTTGACCTTCTCGATCAGCACGAACACCGCATGGCCGCCGTCGAACGGGGGGATGGGCAGGAAGTTCAGCACCGCCAGCATCACCGCCAGCTTGGCCCAGAAGTCGATGAACGTGCCCAGACCGTAGCTGGCCACTTTGTAGCTGGCGCTGAAGATGAGGACCGGTCCCCCCAGGGCCTCCGTGCTGACCTGCCCCTTGATGAGCTGGATGATCGTCGCGTAGACCCGCTGGAGCCACGTCCACGTCCGCTTCAGGCCCCGGGCCGTCGCCTTGAGCGGGTTGTAGATGCGGGGCATCGGCTCGTAGAGCGGCCCGGAGGGCCGGCTCCCGCCCAGGACGAATCGCTCCATCGGCTCGGTGTCCGGATGGAGCCGAAGCTCGACCCTCTGGTCGTCCCGCTCGATCAGCAGCCGGATGGGCTCCCCCAGGTTCTTGCCCGCCACGGCCAGGATATCCGTCCAAGCCCCCGGCGTGACGGCGTCGTCCCCCTCCCCGACTTCAAGGACGAGGTCCCCGGGCTGAAGGCCTGCGGCATCCGCCGGCCCGCCCGGCTCCACCTCGCCCACCCGGACGGGCCGCGCGAAGCCCAGCCCCATGGCAATGCCGATGCGCGGCGGGGTCGGGCCCTCGGGGGGCGGCACGCGGGCGGCCAGGGTCTTGACCTTGTCGTCGCGGAGAACCTCGATCTCGACCGTCCCCCCTGCCGCCCCCCGGACGGTCTCCTGGACCTGCTCGAGGTCGGGCCACGTCACGTCGCCCATGCGGCGAACAATGTCTCCCGCCTCAAGACCCGCCTCCTCGGCCGGGCTCTCGGGCATGACCCGCTGGATGCCGACGGGCGGGCTCATGCCCAGTTCGACTTCGGAGATCTTGGAGGGCTCGATCTCGAGGGTCTGACGCTCGCCGTCGCGCTCGATCGCGAGCGCCACGGGCCCCTTGGGGCCCTCCTGGAGGACGCGGGCCAGTTGCCACCAGCGCTCAATGGGCGTCTCCCCGACCGCGAGGATGCGGTCGCCGGCCTTCAAGCCCGCCTGATCCTCGGGGCTTCCCGGGATGATCTTGTCCAGCACGGGGGCCGAGGCAGGCTCCAGACCCAGCCGCGGAAAAAGGTCCCCCGCCTCCTTGCGGCTCTCCAGGCCCTCGAACACCAGCTCCAGCGGCTCCTCGCGGCCCGGGACGTCCTTCGCCATCCGCAGGGCGAACCGGGTGCCGCTGTCCTCGCCCGAGATGACGCTCATCACGTCCTCGAACGATTCAACCTTCTCCCAGTCGGTCTCGGTCACCTCGTCCGTGGCGGGATCGACGCGCCCGTGCCCGACGGCCAGGATGCGGTCGCCCGGCTCGATCTCGTACTCGGTCCCGTCGACCGTCGCGACGGCATAATCGGCGGCCAGATGGGGGGTCACGCGGCCGACGACCGGCGAGGGGGCCTTGAACCCCACCAGCGAGGCCGCCGTAAAGAGCGCGATCGCCAGCAGGGCGTTCATCGTCACCCCGGCCGCAAACACGACGATGCGTTTCCACGCCGCCATGTTGCACAGGGCCCGCGCCTCGTCGCCGCCTTCGGCCCCGGGGTGCTCGCCGACGATGTCCACGAACCCGCCCAGGGGAAGCCACCGGAGCGAATACTCCGTCTCGCCCCGCGTCCATGACACGATGGCCGGGCCCATGCCGATGGCGAACTTGCGGACCCGGGCGCCGAAGTGCTTCGCCGCCCAGAAATGGCCCAGCTCGTGGACGAAAATCACCACGCCGAAGGCGATCGCTATCTCGAAGATGTAGAGGAGGTTAGGCAACGCGCGGCTTCCTTCCTGGCCCAGCGATCCACGTCCCGAATCTCGTCCGGCGACGGGTCGGCCCGGAACGCGTGGGCCTCGACCACCTGTCGCACCAGCGGCACCATGTCCGTAAACCGGATGCGGCCCTCGAGAAACGCCTCGACGACCGTCTCGTCGGCCCCCACCAGGGCGGCCCCCATCGTCCCGCCCCGCCTCACGACCTCGAATCCGAGATCCAGGGCCGGGAAACGGGCCGTATCCGGTGTCTCGAACTCCAGCGTCCCCAGCGACGCCAGGTCCAGGCGCGGCCACGGGGCCCCGCGGCGCCGGGGGTACGTCAGGGCGTACTGAATGGGCATCCGCATGTCGGGCGGCCCGAGCTGGGCCATCACCGACCCGTCCACGAACTCCACCAGCGAATGGACCGTCGATTGTGGATGCACCAGCACCCGAATCTCGCCCGCCGCCACACCGAACAGGTGATGGGCCTCGATCACCTCCAGGGCCTTGTTCATGAGCGTAGCCGAGTCGATCGTGATCTTCGGGCCCATCGACCACGTCGGATGGTTAAGCGCATCGGCGGCAGTCACGCTCTCCAGCGCGTCCGGCGTCTTCCGGTAAAACGGCCCCCCGGAGGCCGTCAGAACGACCGTTCGGACCTCCTGGCGCCGCCCGCACGCCATCGCCTGGAAGATGGCCGAGTGCTCGCTGTCGACCGGCACGACCTCGGCCCCCGACTCGGCCGCGGCGCCCATCACCAGGGCCCCGGCCATGACCAGGCTTTCCTTGTTCGCCAGGGCCAGCCGCTTCCCGGCCCGGACCGCCGCCAGGGCCGCCGGCAGGCCCGCTCCGCCCACCACCGCCGAGAGGACGATGTCCGCTTCCGGGTCCGAGGCCAGCGCCTCGAGGCCCGCCGGACCCACGAGAATCTCGACCTCACTCGCCCTCGGAAGCGCCTCCCGGAGGCTCCGAGCGGCCTTTTCACTCCCCACCGACACCCGGCTGACGCCCGTCGCGGCGACCTGCGCAGCCAGCCGGTCCGTCTGCGTCTCGGCCGCCAGCGACACCGCCCGATACGGCTCACCGAGCGAGGCGAGCACCTCGAGGGTCATGCGGCCGATGGATCCGGTCGATCCCAGGATGGCAACGTTCGCCAAAGCCCCGCTCCGCCTGGAGTTAGAGTGCCGAGTGTACGCCCCCCGCCGCCCCAATTCAATGCCCCAGCCGACCCGCCGACCAACCCCCGCGAATTCTTGACTTCCGAGATGCTTGGACCGCGGCCCCCGCGCCCGTACAATAGTCTAGGAGAGGAGACAAACCATGACACGCACCGTAATCCTTGTGGGCCTCGTAACCCTGGCTGTCGCCTCGGGTTGCGCTAAGAGCGACGTCTACTTCCGACCCGCCCAGGCCCCCCGCGCCGCCGGTGGCGGATGGGGCGCCAAGGCCCAATACGCCCTCCCCGACCCCGAGCAGAATATCACCGTCGAGGTCGCCGCGCGCGGAACCATCACCGAGCGTGAGGACCAGATCGACCTCCAGCGGATCCGCGTCCGCTTCGAGATCCAAAACACGTCCCCACAAGCGTTTACGCTTCAGGCCGACCAGGCCCACATCGTCGACGACGAGGGCCGCACCGTCACCGAACCCAACTTCGCCGGAGAGAATGTCACCACCGATGCCGTCGTCGTGCCCCCCGAGGGAAAAATCGACGCCGACCTGATTTTCAAGCTGCCCCCCGAAATCCGCTTCGACACCCTCGGCTCCTTTCGCCTCGTTTGGCCCTATCGAGTGGGCGAGAAAGCCCATACGCTCGAAACCAAGTTCATCAAGGTCGAGGAAGTCGTCTACCAGAGCCCCTACTACTACGACCCCTATTACCCCCCCTACGCCTACAGCCCCTACCGCTACCGACACCCCTACCACTACGGGCCCGGCGGATACTGGCGGATGGGGTACGGGTACGGCTACTGGTACTATCCGTAGGGGGTCCGGGCCCAATAGAGAAGCCGGCCGACCGCTCCGGCCGACCGGCTCCGTCGTGCGTTCAAATCGCCGAATTCAGCCCTCTGACGCCCCCTGCGACCCCTTCTCCTCGTCCGCGGCCGCCGCCGGCTGGCCGGGGGCCTCCGGGGCGGGCGCGCTGCCCGTTTTGGGCGTCAGAGACTCCTTCTTGGCCTTCGACGGGGGGTTACGCTTCCGCTTCGATTCCTCCCCCACCCCGGGCGCCGTCGACTTGCCCCCCGCGCCCGCCTTCGCCTCGTCCGGCTTTTTCGACTCGGCCTTCGCCTCATCGGCCTTCTTGGCCTCGCCGGCGGCCTTTTCGGGCTTCTTGCCCTCCGCGGATTTCGCCTTCGCGGGGGCCTTCTTCGGGGCCTCGGCCGCCTTCTTCTTCGCGGCCTTTTCGCGGGCCTTCTTGGCCGCCTCATCGGCCTCCTGGACCGCCTGGGCGGCGTTCCATTTGAACTTCTTCTGGAACTTCTCGACCCGTCCCGCCGTGTCCACAAACCGCTGCTGGCCCGTGTAGAAGGGGTGGCAGGCCGAACAGACCTCGACCGCCAGCTCCCCCACCGTGGCCCGCGTCGTGAAGCTGTTGCCGCACCCGCAGGTCACCTTGCACTCGACGTACTCGGGATGGATGTCGCTTTTCATGGCCCTTGCCCCGTATTCTTGCGAATTCGGCCTTCCCGGCCCGTTTGGACCGGGCGTCAAAGAGTCGTATTATACCCCTCCCCCATCCCGATGCAACCCCCTTCCCCGCCCGATCCACCCCACGCTCTTTCTCCCCCCGACTCCCTGCCTCCGCGTCCATCGTCATCCGTCCGCCCATCGCTGATTCGCCGCAACACTCCGGCCCTCCCGTCCTCCGCCAGGCGACCGCCCCGACCCCCAATCCGGCCCTAATCATTTGCCCCGATGGCAACCTGCGCAAGCTGGGCAAGCCGCGCAGCCCCCAACCCCCGTTTGGCGGGATTCGTGAAACGATTTATCCCTCCGCGACACACTTTTCGCACCTTTTCGGGGGGTACCCGGGGGGAACTCGCCCCTTTTGCCCCCCTTTTTGCACGAAGTTGACCCCTTCTTGCCGCCCCCCCGCCGGCCTTGGCCATTGCCCCGGAGAACCTGACGCAAAAATGTGGGCATTTGCGTTTTTGCGGCAGGGGCGGGGACTGAACGCGGAGCTCGGAACGCGGACCGCGGAATACACGGCCACACGTGGCCATGCGTCGTATGCCGGCCCCGGGGCCAAGGCATCGAGCGCGCGGCGCGGAGCGAAACCCGCGCGCCTCAGACGTGTGCATGAGTTTCCAGGCAGACGCCGCCAGGGGCGAATGCGGCCGCTCGAAGCCCGATCCGATTCGTCAGACAGGACCCGGGCCCGTCCACGGCCGCCCCAAGGGAAGCGCCGCCCTGAACTTCGTCGCGAACGGACTGAACGTTGACGCTCTTGGCAATCTCGAAGCCTTACCTATGCCGGCATCCCCACCCGTCCGGAGGTCACGTTCGCCGTTTGCCGTCGCCCGATGCCCGGCGCCTTGCCGTTCAGCAGATGCGCGGCAGATCTTCGCCGTAGGGCATTTCGAGGACGCGGCGACCGCCGATCGAGGTGATCAACGTGACGCGGGGGCCGGGGGGGCCTGCGTCGTGGACGGCGCCGATGGAGCGGGCGGCGCGGCCGAGGGGGTGGGCGTGCATGGCGGCCAGGGCGGCCTCGGCTTCGTCGGGCGGGGCGACGACGACGAACTTTCCCTCGTTCGCGACCGTGAGGACGTCGAGCCCCAGGGCCTCACAGGCCCCGGCCACCGCCGGGCGCACGGGGACGGCGGCTTCCTCGATCTCGATGCCGACGCCGGCCGCCTCGGCCATCTCGTTCACCGCCGCCGCCAGCCCGCCGCGCGTCGGGTCCTTGAGGGCCCGAAGGTTCGGACATGCGTTCATGAGCGCCTCGGCGAGGGGCCAGAGGGGGGCGGCGTCGCTTGCGACCGCCGCCTCGAATTCGAGGCCCTCGCGGCGGCTCATCACGGCCACGCCGTGGTCGCCGAGGGTGCCGGAGACGAGGACGCGGTCGCCGGGGCGGATCGTCTCGGGTCCCAGGGCCCGGGCGGTCTCGATGCGTCCGATGCCGGCGGTATTGATGTACATCCCGTCGGCGCTTCCATGCTCGACGACCTTCGTGTCGCCGCACACCACCGCCGCCCCCGTCTCGCGGGCCGCCTTGGCCGCGGCGTCGAGCACCCGCCGAAGGGTGGCGAGCGGCAGGCCCTCCTCCAGAATCAGCGCCAGCGACAGGGCCACCGGCCGCGCCCCGGCGCACGCCAGGTCGTTGACGGTGCCCGCGACGGCAAGGCGGCCGATGTTGCCGCCCGGAAACTCGAGCGGCCGCACGACGTAGCTGTCGGTCGTAAAGGCGATCGGGCCGGGGCCGGGATCGAGGACGGCCGCGTCAAAGAGGCGCGCGAGTTGCCCCCGGCCGCCCGGTGCGAAGCGGGCGAGAATCTCGCGCCGGATGAGCTCCAGCATCCGCTCGCCGCCCCCGCCGTCGGCCATCAGGATGACGTCGTCGTCCATGGCGAGCCTCACTTGCGCTCGAGCTTCTCGTAGCGGGCGACGGCCCGGTAGATGCCGGCGATCTCCGCGGGCCCCACGACGTCGGGCGGGTAGCTCTCGTTCAACGGCTGGAGCCGCACAGCGTCTTCGGCGTCGAAGAAGACGCGCTTGAACGTGGCCTCGTTGCCCTTCCGGCGCACCTCCGGGGCGAAGCGGACGAAGCAGTCGTCGCCGCTCTGAATGGTCTCGGCGGGGCTGAGGATCACGACGTCGCCCTCGTGGTACCGCGGCTCCATGGAGTCGCCGACGACGCGGACGGCAAAGGCATGCGGGTCGCCGAGGTCGACGGGCACGGCGATGTACTCGTCGGCCACGCCCACGGGGTAGTCGAGGTCCGTGAACTCGACGGAGTACCCGGCGGAGACCTTGTTGATGATGGGGACGCGCCGGAGGCGGGCGGGCGGGGCGGGTTCGCCCCAGGCGGCGAGCTTCTCCAGGAGGCCGCTTCGGTGGAGGGCGTCGAGGTCGACGGGGGCGGCGTCGGCGGATTCGCGCAGGGCCTGGACCTCGAGGAGGTTCTGAATCCGCTCCTCGGTCATGTCGAAGATCGTCGCGAGGCGGGCCATCCGCTCGCGCATCTCGTCGGGCAACTGGGCGTGGCGGGCCAGGCTCACGAGCTCGACCTCGTCGAGGCCGAGGGCGGCGGCGATGCGGCGGACCTTGTCGTCGCGGGGCGGGCTGGCGGCGCCGGTCTCGATCTGCGACAGGTAGCTCTTGGCCATACCCGTGGCGGAGGCCAACTCCTCGAGCGTCATGCCGCGCCCCTTGCGGGCCCGGCGCACGCGCTGGCGGAAGGCGTCCGTGTCGCGGAGCATGCCGAGCTCACGACGGAGACGGGCCAACTCCTTCAGGTTGTCCTTGAGACCCATCGTTGCCTCCCCGGCTTGATGGGGCCGCTTACCCCTCGTTGTCGCCTGAAGTTTACTCGTGTGCGAATCCGCGTCAACAAAAAATAGGGGCTTTTTCAAACTGCGGGTTGACTTCCAGCAAACACAAGCTATACTGTGAGTACGATTGCTAGCGAACACCCGAGCCCGGAAGGGAGTCGCCGTGTCTCCGGAGGACGCAAGCCCCGGCCCCGACCAAAACGCCCGTCAGATCGCCCCTCACGCCACCATGAAGGCCGCCTTGCGGACCCTGACGCCCCGCGAACGGGCCCTGCTGGAGCTCTATCACGTTCGCGGGGCGTCGTACCGGCAGTTGGCGGCGGCGTGCGGG
This sequence comes from uncultured Anaerolineales bacterium, assembly GCA_964461715.1. Lineage (GTDB taxonomy): Bacteria > Planctomycetota > Phycisphaerae > FEN-1346 > FEN-1346 > CAYWVR01. Next base: position 63,975 of record CAYWVR010000011.1, on the reverse strand, counting down.
GTGACGCGGGACGCCGTGCGACAGATCGTCCGCCGGGCCCGACGCCGGGCCACCGATCCGCGGCTCGTCGCGACGGTCCGGAACTGGACGGCCCTCTCGGGCGAGGAGCGGCGGCTCGCGCGGCTCCACATCCTCGGGCGGGTGTCGCTACGGGAGATCGCCCGGCGAGAGCTCTATGCCGAGGACGGCCGGGCCCTCTCCGCCACGGCCCTCCGCCGCCGCATCCATCGCATCGAACGCAAGGTCGCCCGGGCCGAGGCGAGGCGGAAACGACGGAAGGGGGGCGGCGATGGGGACGAGTAAGATCGGACGCCGCTACGGCTCGGCCGGCCATACGAAGCGGATGCGGAAGCACGGGACGGTGGCGAGGTCGGCGCCGTACAGGGCACGAAGCTCGGCGAGCAGCGCCTCGCGGGACGCGAACCCGTCCAGGCGCGCGTCCTGCTCAGTCAGGTCCTCCGGTCGCACGGGCTCGAAGGCGGTGATGCGGATGCGTCCGAGGCCGGGGATGAACTCCCCCTGCCCCGCCTTCAGACGCCGCTTCGGCCACACGCGGATCGTCTGCCGCTTGGCCCCCGAGCGGACCGCCTCCAGGAACTTCTTCTTCAACAGGATCATGCAAGGAGACTAACGATGGCGCTGCATACGATCAACGAAAAGTTCTCCGCCCGCGGCCGGGCGCGGGGGCGCCCGAGCCGGCGGGTCGAGGCGGTGGCCGAGATGTTCGGCCTCGGCCTGGACGAGCGCGACGAGGTCCGCCTCTACGACGGGCTCGCGGTGGACGTGCGGCCGGGCGACGTCGTCTTCCTGACGGGCCCGTCCGGGTGCGGCAAGAGCGCGGGCCTGCGGCGGCTCGTCGCGAGCCTGCGGGCGGCGGAGGCGCGGGCCCGGATCGTGAATCTGGCGGACATCGAGCCCCCGCCGCGCAAGCGCGTCGTCGACGGGTTCGGCCTGCCGCTCGACGAGACGCTGTACCTGGCGAGCACGGCCGGGCTGGCGGACGCGTTCGTGTTGCTGAGGCGGCCGGGGGAGCTGAGCGAGGGGCAGCGGTGGCGGCTGCGGCTGGCGCACGCGCTGGCGGCCCTGGGCCTGGCGGACGTGGAGGCCGACGCGGCCCCGCCCGAGGCGTGGCGGGTTCTGGTGGCGGACGAGCTGGCCTCGACGCTCGACCGGCTCTGCGCCCGGGCGGTGGCGTATCGGCTGCGGCGGCTGGCGGACCGGCGGAACCTGACGATCCTGGCCGCCTGCGCCCACGACGACATCCTCGACGACCTCGCCCCGGACGTCCTCGTCGTCAAGGCCGCCGGAACTGCCGCCGACGTCTACTACGCCGACCCGGACCGAGAGACGGGCCGGGAGCGCGCCCGATGACCCGCCGCCCATGCACGCTGACCGAAGAGGTCCGGATCGAGCGCGGGACGCGCGCCGCCTGGCGGGCGCTCGCGCCGCTTCATTACCGCGGCCACGGGGCCGGGGCGATCACGGACGTCTTCGCGATGCGCCACGGGGCCGGCGGCCGGCCGACCCGGGTGGGCGTCCTCGTCTACAGCCGCAGCCCGCTGAGCCTGGCCGCCCGGAACCGCGCGACGGGCGGGCGGTACCGGCTCGGGCGGCTGGGGCGCGTGGCCCTGGCGGACCTCGTGAACCGGGAGCTGCGCATCGTCAGCCGCGTCGTCGTCGCGCCGAACTGGCGGGGGCTGGGCCTGGCGGCGCGGCTGGTGCGCGAGACGCTGCCGGCGGTCGGGACGCCGTACGTCGAGGCCCTCGCCGCCATGGGCCGCGTCCATCCCTTCTTCGAGCGGGCGGGGATGACGGCCTATCCGCCGTCGGCGCCGCCGCAGGCCGAACGATTGCGAAGCGCCCTGGACGCCGCCGGTCTCGACCTTTCCGTCGCGCATCGCCCCGCGGCAATGGCCGAGGCGCTCGAGACCCTTTCGCCCGCGATGCGGCGATTTGTCGATCGGGAGCTGGCACGGTGGGCCCGCTCGTATCTCGGCGCGAAGAACCATCAGACCCAGCGCCCGCCGCACGCCCGGCTGCTGGACCTCGTGGCCCGCCACCTCGGGGCCGCCCCGGTCTACTACCTGTGGCGGCGGCCCGAGACGCCCCCCGAATGGGAGACCTCGCCATGAAGAAGATCACCTGTCGCCATCACAAGGCCGCCGAGTCGCTCATGAGGCACACGTTTCGCGTGGACGAGGCGGCCCGGGCGGTGGGGGTCCGCCCGGAGACGCTCCGCCGGTGGCTGGAGGCCCCCGCCTTCCGGGCCCTGGTGGAGGAGAAGCTGCGGGAGCCGCTGGCCCAGGCCCGGGCGGCGCTTCGGCTCTGGGCGCCGGCGGCCGCGGCGCGGCTCATTGCGGAGCTGGAGTCGGAGTCGGCGTCGGAGGCGCGTCAGGCGGCCCGGGAGGTCCTGCGCCTGGGCGTCGAGCCGCTCGTCCCCGCCCCGCCGCCCGAACCGAAGACGACGCCCGAGGACGACCCCCTCGCGAAACGCCTGGCCGCGCTCCCCGACGAGGCCGTGGGGCGGATGCTGGAGATCATCGGGAAGGCGGGTGACTAACCGACCGGGCAGACCGGGGGACCGACGAAAACGACGGTGCGGTCGTTGCCGTCCCCGGTCGCTTGGTCCCCGCGTCACCTTGTTGGCCCGTTCCTCTGCCCAGAAGGAGAAGACGCCATGACCCTCCGAACCCTCCCCCTCGCCGCGCTCGACGCCCATCCGGAGAACGCCAACCGCATGGCGCCGCGGGCGCTCGAGGTGCTTCGACGGCACGTCGCGCGGACCGGGCGATACGAGCCGCTGACCGTGCGACCAGCGTGCGGCGGGCGGTACCAGATTCTGAACGGGCACCACCGGGCGCGGGTCCTCAGGGACCTCGGCCACACGCAGGCCCGGTGCGACGTGTGGGAGGTCGAGGACGAGGAAGCCCGGCTCCTGCTCGCGACGCTGAACCGGCTGGAGGGACGCGACGACCCGACTCGGCGCGCGGCCCTGGTGGCCCGGCTGGCGGAAGGGCGAAGCCCGCGGGACCTGGCCCGGTTCCTTCCCGAGCCGCCGGACGGAATCGAGCGTCTGCTGGCCCTCGCCCAACCGCCCCCCGACCTGCGCCCGCCTGCCGATGCCGCGCCGCCGTTTCGGCCGATGACGTTCTTCCTGCGGCCCGAGCAGCATGCCGCCGTCACCGAGGCCCTGGCCGCCATCGCCCGCGCCGCCATGAGTACCCGGCCCGACCGGGCCGAACGGCTGGAGCGGTTGGCGTGCTGGTATCTGGAGGCGTGTGGGAGAGAGTGAGGACAAAAGGGGGACCCGGCAACCGGCTTGTTCGGTCCCCTGGTTGCCTTCCATGCCCGAGGAGAAGCCCCCGGGGTAAGGAGCCCTGCCATGACCCGCGATTGGACCCCGCTCGTCGACGCGATCCTTCGGACCCCGCCGCGCTCCAGGAACACGCTCCGGGCGTTCGTGCGGGCGGTCTACGGGCTGGATGTGCCGGACCGGGCGGTGTGCGAGGGGCACGCGGCGCCGCTGGAGTACCTGGCCCGTTCGTTCTTTTTTCCGGGGCGCGACGTGGTGGTCTGGGCGTGTCGCGGCGGCGCGAAGACGGAGCTCGGCTCCGTGGCGACGCATCTCGATTCGATGTTCCGCCCGGGCTGTCGCACCCGGATTCTCGGCGGGAGCCTGGAGCAGTCGCGGAAGATGTACGCGTCCCTCGGGCGGAAGTGGCAGGGGCGCTTGGGGGCGCACCTGGCACGACCGCCCACGGCCCGGCGGACGGTGCTGGCGAACGGGTCGGAAATCGAGGTCCTCACGCAGTCGCCGCGCTCGGTGCGCGGCGTGCGGGTCCATCGGCTGCGGTGCGACGAGGTGGACGAGTTCACGCCCGAGGTATGGCAGGCGGCCCAGTTCGTGACGCAGTCCGGGCCGGGGTCGGAGGGCGAATGGCTCCCGGCCCATATCGAGGCCTTCTCGACGATGCACCGCCCCTTCGGCCCCATGGCCGCGCTCGTCGATCGGATCGGCCGCGGCGGGCCGCCCGAGGCAAACGGGCCGCGGCTGCTCACGTGGTGCCTCTGGGAGGTCATCGAGCGGTGCGGGCCGGACCGGGCGTGCAGCCGGTGTCCGCTCTGGACGGACTGCGGCGGGCGGGCCCGCGAGGCCGCCGGGTACCTCCCCATCGACGACGCCCTTGCCCAGCAGGCCCGCGCCAGCCGCGCGGCATGGGAGACGGAGATGCTGTGCCTGCGGCCGCGGACCGAAGCGGCGGTGTTCTCGGAGTTCGACCCCGCGCGGCACGTGGGGCCGGCGGCGTGGGAGGCGGAGTGGCCGCTCTACCGGGCCCTCGATTTCGGATATGCCAATCCGTTCGTCTGCCTCTGGGTCCAGGTCCAGGGCCGGCCCGGCGGGACGGGCGTCGACGCCGACCTCTCGAACGTCCAGGTGCGGGTCCTGGCCGAGTACGTCGCCCGCGAGCGCCGCATCGCCGAGCACGCCCGGGCCATGCAGGCCCTCGACCCGGGACCCGTGACCGCCACCTTCGGCGACCCGGCGGGGTGGCAACGGTCGGACGTGACGGGCACCGGCCCGTGCCAGGAGCTCGCGCGGATGGGCATGCGGGTCCGCTCGCCGCGGTCCGGGGTGCACGAGGGCATCGAGCTCGTGCGGAGGCTGCTGAAGGACCGGCCGGGCGGCCCGGGCCTCGTGATCGACCCATCGTGCCGCCACCTGGTGCGGGCCATGCAGGCGTACCGGTGGCGGCGGCGGAGGGGCGGCGAGGTGTCCGAGAAGCCCGCCAAGGACGGTTCGGACCACCCGATCGATGCGCTCCGGTACCTCGTGACGGGGCTGCTGCTCGGGCATGGGAAGACGGAGGATCGGAGATGGTGAACGCACGGGGAGGGGATAACCACCGGACCAAGGGGCCAGGCCAAGAAACAACGAAGGCGACGCGCCGGCCGGGCCGCGCCTCTGCTTTCGCCGGCCACCCGGTCAGGGGGTTCCCCCGTCCCCTGGTTTCCTACTTCTGTTCTTCTGCCTCTCGAATCGCCTTCGCCTTCGTTTCGAGGGCCTTGGCCTTGGCCTCCTCGCCGGCCTTGCGCCAAGCGGCGGCGCACTGGTCCAGGACGTCGGCGACGGCGTCGGATTCGGCGGCGTGAGCCTCGTAGATGGCAAGGAGGCGGTCGAGGCGGGCCCGGGCCTGGTCAGGGCGGCCCTGGCCGATGCGGTTGGCGGCGAGGTTCCCCAGGGCAAGGATGAGCTGCGGGTGGTCCTTTCCGAACTCGGCTTCGAGGATCGCGAGGGCCCGCTCGTAGAGGGGGGCGGCATCGTCGTGGCGGCCCCGAGCGCGGTAGGTGTTGGCGAGGTTGTTGAGGACGACCGCCACGTTGACGTGCTCGGCGCCGAAGGCCTTTTCGGCGATCTCGAGGGCCCGCTTGTTGTACGCCTCGGCCTCCTCATATTTCTCCATATCCAAGGCGACGGAGGCAACGAGGCTGGCCGCACGCCCCACCTCCGGGTCGTCGGCGACCCGGTTGTTCTCCACGAGGGCCAGCGCCCGCCGCGCCAGAAGGTCCGCCGTGTTCAGCTTCCCGGCGAGCTGGTAGGTGCGGGCGAGCTCGTAGAGGAGGGCGGCGTTGCGGGCCGAGCCGGGCCCGAGCGTCCGCAGGATCGCCTGGCGGGCCCGCTCGAAGTAGGCCCGGGCCTCCTCGTACCGCCGCATCGACCGGGAAAGGCGGCCGAGGTGCTCGAGCAACCGGACGACCTCGCGATGGTTCCGGCCGTAGGTGGCCTCGGCGGCGTCGAGGGCGGCGGCGGCGGCGGTTTGGGCGTCGTCGCGACGGCCCTGCGCCTCCCGCGCCCGGGCCAGCGACGTCATGGCCGCGACGTAGCGGCGGGGCTCCTCGGCGTCGGCGGCGAGCTGGGCCGCGGCGCGGAACTCACCGGCGGCCCTCGCAAAGTCCTTGGCCTCGGCCGCCTCGTTGCCCGACGCCAAGTGCGCCTCGAACGGGTCCTCGGGGGCGGCCGGCTCCGCCGGCGCGGGCTCGGCCTCGGGGGCGGCGGGCAGGGGCAGAACGGGCGCGGCGGCCCGGCAGACGGACGCCGCGGCGAGTGCGGCAACGAAAGCGATCGTGAATCGCGTCCTCACGGGTCTCGACCTCCTTGGCGAGGGCTGGCGGAACGGTGCGCCACGGCCGGTAGGGTAGCGGCACGCGGGCCGCGGTTCCAGCCAAAAGCGTCTCTCGAAGGATGGACGGGCAAGACGGGGGAGGCATTCAGAAACGCCCGGCATCGGGCGCCGGGCAACGGCCATGACCGTGGCTCATCGAAGGAGGTCACGCGCTCCATTCGGCGGCGCTTGCGAGGCGGCGGCGGATCGAGCGCAGGCCCGCCATGTGCCAGCCCCGGCGTCCCAGGCGGGCCTTCCACGCCCCGAGGACGTGTTTGAAGCGGATTTCGACCTCCAGGTCCCGCCCGAGATTCAGCGGCTTCATCTGGCCGAGCCGCTCGACCGCTCGGCGGACCCCGTCGTAGATGGCGTCGGCGGCGACGGCGGGGTGCGGGCCCAGGGCACAGGTGCGCCCGTGACCCTCCTTCGTCACGACGGTCTCGATCCAGGGCATTTCGGCCCGGGCCTCCTCGACGCCGGCGGCGTCGCTGGAGACGAAGATGACGGGCACGCCCAGGGCGCCGGCCACGGCCGCGTCGAGGGTCATCTCGCCGACCTCTCGCCCGTTGACCTTGATCCATCGATACGCGTCGGGGCTGTACGTGTGGGCCAGCACGCCGCCCGGCGTGCCCTCGCGGGCGTGGTAGCCGATCATCAGGACGCCGGCGAACGTCTCGTCGAGGCCGGGCCAGCGTCGGCCGAAGCCCGCCCCGAGGGCGACCTCGCATCGGCGGTCGAGGCGGTCGAACTCGAGGTTCGCCCCGAGGCCGTGATTGTCCCACACCCGGACCCCCTCGGCCCCGGCGTCGAACAGGGCCCGGACCGCCGCCCCCGACTCTCGCGTCGCCTGGGCGCACGAGAAGCGGTAGTCCGGGGCATCGCTCAGGGTCATCCCCGGCGCCCCGACGACGCAGGCACACCCGTCGCAATCGGTGGCGACGATGAATTTCATGGGACCCTCCGGGACGGCGCCCCCGGTCATCGAGACAGAAAGGCGCTCGCCCTCGGCTCGCGGCTAACGCGGGATTGGCGCACGGGTCATGATTGATTTAGCGCGTCAGCGATCTTCTCCGCGACGGCGGCCGCCAGGACCTCGACGCCCTCGGCCGTAAAGTGCACCCCGTCCTCGGCGAGCAGCCGATCGGGCCCGGCACGGGCGACGGCCCCGTGCAGGTCGTTGATCGTCAGGCCGTACTCGGCGGCGAGCGCGAGGGAGGCGGCGTTGACCGCCGCGACGTCCTCCTCGAACCGGTCGAAGTCCTTCCTGCGATGGTGGCGCTCGTGGTCGACGGGCGTCGTGGCGGCCCAGATGAGCCGCGCGGAGGTCTCCTCGGCGAGGCGACGGAAGATCGTCCGCAGGTTCGCCCGGTACGCCTCGAGGGGCACCCGGCGCTCGTCCGAGCCGAAGGGCCGCTTGATATCGTGGAGGCCGCAGTTGAGGTGGAGGACGTCGGCGTCGCGGTCGATCGCCCACTCGTCGAGGTTCGCGAGCACGTTCGCGCTGTCGCCGCCGTTCTCGTCCGGCCCCCACACCTCCGCCCGGGCCGCGAGCCGGTCGCGGACGCCGGGCTCGTAGGCCATGCGGATGGAATCGCCGATGAGGATGACCCGGGGCATGGGCGGCCTTTCGTGCGCGGGCGGCGAACGCGTACCCGCGGCGCTTGCGTTCGCCGGCAGGGATGATAGTATGCGAGGCGGCGCTCGAGTGCCAGCCAAATCGAAGGTCGGCCGGCCGACGCCGGAGGAGGCGTATGGACGCCCTTCTGATTGCCCTGGGCTCGTTCGTCGGCTATCTGGTCGCGTACCACACGTACGGGCGGTTCCTCGCCCGCAAGATCTTCAAGCTCGACCCGGAGGCCCGGCCGCCCTCGATAACCCTGGCCGACGGCACGGACTACGTGCCCACGCGTCGGGGCATCATCTTCGGGCATCATTATACATCGATTGCCGGGACGGGCCCCATCGTGGGCCCGGCCATTGGCATCATTTGGGGATGGGTGCCGGCGTTGGTGTGGATTCTCGTCGGCTCGATCGTCATGGGCGCGGTCCACGATTTCGGGGCCCTGGTGGTCTCGATGCGGCACGAGGGGAAGAGCCTTTCGGAGGTCGCCGCCCGGTACGTCGGCCCGCGGGCCCGGGTGCTCTTTTTTCTGGTCGTCTTTCTGGAGCTCCTGATCGTGATCGCCATCTTCGGCGTGGTGATCGGGGCGATCTTCAAGATGTACCCGCAATCGGTGCTGCCGATCTGGTGCGAGGTGCCCATCGCGGTGGGGCTCGGCCTGGCGATCTACAAGTTCAAGTTCCCCGTGGTCCCGGCGACGGCCGCGGCGGTGCTGGCGATGTACGGGACCGTGGTGCTCGGGCACTGGGTCCATCCCGACCTGCCCCGGCAGGTGGGCCCGCTGCCGCTGACGGGTGCGTGGGTACTGGTGCTGCTGGTGTACGCGTTCGTCGCCTCGACGCTACCGGTGACGACGCTCCTTCAGCCGCGCGACTACATCAACGCATGGCAGCTTTTTATCGCGATGGGTCTATTGATTGTGGGGATGGTGGCCTCGGCGGGATGGGGTGGCCTGGAGATCGTCGCCCCGGCCGTGAACCTGGACCCCGAGGGCGCCCCGCCCCTGTGGCCCTTCCTCGGCGTCGTCATCGCCTGCGGCGCGATCAGCGGGTTTCACTGCCTCGTCTCGGGCGGCACGACCTCGAAGCAGGTCGAGCGGGAGACGGACGCGCAGTTCGTCGGGTACGGGTCGATGCTCCTGGAGGGCGCCCTGGCGGTGATGGTCGTCGTCGCGGTGGCCGCCGGCATCGGCATGGCCTACACGGCGGCGGACGGGACGGAGCTGACGGGCCTCGCCGCCTGGAGGTATCACTACGCGTCGTGGGACGCCGCCGGGGGCCTCGCGTCCAAGGTCGCCGCCGTCGTCAACGGCTCGGCCAACATGCTGGCCACCGTCGGCGTGCCCAAGGCCATCGGCATGATCATCATGGGCGTCTTCATCGCCAGCTTCGCCGGCACGACCCTCGACACCGCCACCCGCATCCAGCGATACGTCATCGCCGAGCTCGCAGGGCACGTCCGGGCGCCGGTCCTGGCGAACCGCTGGGTCGCCACGGCCATCGCCGTGGGGACGGCCGGGGCCCTGGCCTTCGCCACGGGGGCGAGCGGCACGGGGGCGCTGACCCTCTGGCCCCTGTTCGGAGCGGTCAACCAGCTCCTCGCGGCCCTGGCCCTCCTGCTGATCAGCGTGTACCTGAGGCGGCGGGGGACGTGGGGGTACCTGCTGACCCTCGGCCCGTGTCTCTTCATGCTCGTCCTGACCGTGTGGGCCATGGTCGCCAACGAGATCGACTTCGCGACGCGCGAGGTCACCGACGCCTTCTCCGCCACCCAGAAATGGACCCTCGTCGTCGTCAACGCCGTCACCCTGGTCCTCGCCCTCGCCTTGGCCGTCGAAGCGTTCCTCAACCTCGCCCGCCCCACCAAGTGCGAATTGAACCCATAGGCCCGGCTCGCCGAGGCCGTGACCGACCGACGGGCCCCCGACCTCTTGGGGGTGGATGGTCCGGGTTCTCATTCGATCAATGAGGGGCGCGAAGGCGATTGTGTTGACGATGCGCGGGCCGGCAAGAGCGCGAACCGGCGGGGGGCGCCGGACGTCCAAGAGCGGGCAACGGGAGGATACGCGAATGCGGTGGGCGGCCTTGGCGACGGCGCTGATCCTTTCCTCGACGGCCCGGGCGGCCGGACCGCGGGACGTGGGCCCGGAAGGTATCTCCTTTCTGGTAAAGGACTTAGGGAGCGCGGAGGTTCTCGTCCGGAGGCGCGCTGCCCTGGAGCTCTCGACCCTCGGAAAGGCTGCCGCCCCAGCCGTGGGGGCCCTCGCGAAGGCCCTCTCCGACCCGGCCGTCGCCTGCCTCGCCGCCCGGGCCCTCGCGGCCGTCGGCCCGGCCGCCGAAACGGCCGTAAAGCCCCTTCTGGAGGCCATGAAGGCCGGTCGGCTTCCGGTCGGGGATGCCGCCCGGGCCCTCGGCAAGATCGGTCCGGCCGCCCGGGAGGCCGTGCCGCCTCTCGTGGAGAGGCTGGACGGGGCCCAACCGCAGGTGGCGGCCGAGATTCTGACGGCGCTCGGCGAGATCGGCGGTCCGGAGGCGTCGAGGGCCCTTCGAAACACGCTTGGCGCTGTGAAGAACGCCGATTTGAGGCAGGTTGCCGCCTCGATGCTCGGGATCGCGCGGCCGGTCGAGGAGGCGAGCGTCGCGGCCCTTCTGGAGGCGCTGGCGGAAGCGGACGAAGATCTCGCGGACGCGGCCGTCTGGGCCCTGGGCCTCATGGGGCCGGACGCAAGGCCGGCCCTTGCGTCCCTGGAAACGGCCCTTTCGAGCCCTCGTGTCACCCGCCGGTGGGCCGCCGCCGTGGCCCTCGGACGCATGGGCAAGGCCGCCGAACCGGCCCTCGATGGCCTCCGCAAGGCGGCACGGCGGCCACAGCCCGACGAGGAAGAGGGCCCCCTGTACCGGGCCCCCCATGCGCGTCTCGCGGCCGCCTGGGCCATGTACAGGATCACCGGCCAGGCCGAGGAGACGCTGGGCCTCGTGACCGCCGAAATCGAGGATCAGGAGGCCGCCGGCAGCCCTGCGGCGATTGAGGCAGTCCTTGTTCTCGGACGGATGCGGGCAGACGCAAAGCCTGCCCTCGAGCTCCTGGCGCGGCTCCGGGAGACGAGCACGATCCGCCTGAAGCACGCGCGGCCGGGGTATCCGCGGAGCACCCGGGCCGCCGCAACGCAAGCCCTGCGGCAGGTCCGCGAGGCCCTGGATGTTGGGGATGAAACGCCCGCGGGGCCCTAGGCCTCGTAGTTTTCGCAGTGCTCGGAGCGTTCGCCGAGGATTTGGAGGTGGCGGCGTTCCTCGTTGAGGATCTGGCCGAACGCCTCCTTGGCCTCGGGCGAATCGACGAAATCGATCATCTCCTGATAGAAGACGATCGAATCGCGTTCGGCCCGCATGCCCACCCCCAAGGCCTCGTAGTCGGAATCGGTTTGTTCCGCAAGCCGTGCCACATCGCCCTCGTCGGCGAAGACCTGGGTCCCGATGAGGCGGTCGATGTAGGCCCGGAGGTCCTCATCGTCGGCATATCCGCCTCCGTCTCGGCGATGGGCCTGGAACTTCTCCTCGATCTCCTCGAAACGCGCGAGGTGCTTCTTTTCGTCCTCGGCGAGCTCCAGAAGGACCTTCCGGGTGCTTTCATCGGGGGAGGCGGCGGCGGCTTTTTCGTAGAAGGCGATGCCATGGCGCTCCATGTTCTGAGCGATCTTGAGGGCTTCGACCTCGTTGAAGAACTTCTTGCTCATGCGATGGACTCCTTTCGGGGAACGGTTGAAATCGGCCTTCCTGGGGCCTTCAGGTTCGTTTAACGGGGGTTTCGGCGATCTGATCGCGTCCGAACGGCGAGATCTCGCGGAGCCGCCGGATGATGGGCGGCAGGACCTCGACGACGCGGTCGATCTCCTCCTCGGTATTGTAGACGCTCAGGCTGAAGCGGACGGAGCCGTGGGCGGCGGTGTAGGGCACCCCCATGGCCCGCATCACGTGGCTGGGCTCGAGGCTGCCGGACGTGCATGCCGAGCCGCTGGAGGCACAAATCCCGTACTGATCGAGCATCAGCAGGATGCTCTCGCCCTCGACGAACTCGAAGCTGATGTTTGAGGTGTTGGGCAGGCGCTCGGTGGGATGGCCGTTCAGGCGGGCCCCCGGACAGGCCTCCAGCAGGCCCTTTTCGAGTCGGTCCCGCAGCGCCCGCACCCGCGTATTCTCCTCGTCCATCCGCTCCAGGGCCAGCGCCGCGGCCCTTCCGAGGGCGACGATAAGCGGCACGGCCTCCGTCCCGCCTCGCCGGTTTCGTTCCTGGTGGCCGCCCACCAGCAGAGGCGAGAAACGGGTCCCGCGGCGGACGTAGAGGGCCCCGACGCCCTTGGGCGCGTGGAGTTTGTGGCCGGAGAGGCTGAGCATGTCGATGGGCAGGTCGGCCACGCGCATGGGCATCTTGCCCACGGCCTGGACCGCGTCGGTGTGGAAGAGGATGCCGCGCTCGCGGCAAGCCTCTCCGATGGCCTCGACGGGCAAGAGCACGCCGGTTTCGTTGTTGGCCCACATGATGGAGACGATGGCGGTATCGTCGTCGAGGGCGTCCTCGACGGCCTTGCGGTCGAGGCGTCCGTCGGCGTCGACACCCAGCTCCGAGACACGGTACCGCGGCTGGCCCGCGGGGGCCTTGGCGAGGGCCTGGCACAGGGTCAGGACGGCGGGGTGCTCGACGCGGCTGGTGACCACGTGCCGCCGGTCGGCATAGGTCATCAGGGCGCTGCGGATGGCCGTATTGTCGCTCTCGGTGCCGCAGGAGGTGAAAATGACCTCCGTCGGATGGGCCCCAAGGAGTTCGGCGACCCGCTCGCGGGCTTCCTCGACGTAGCGTCCGACCTGACCCCCGAAGGTGTGCATGGAGGAGGGGTTGCCGTAGAGCTCGCCGAGGAAGGGCATCATGGCCTCGCGGACCTCGGGGGCAACGGCGGTGGTGGCGTTGTTGTCGAGGTAGATGGCCTGGCTCATGTGCGAACTCCCCCGGGGATCACGTGTTACGAATGCGGGGTCCGACGTCCTCGACAACGATGTCCGGGTCCACCAGCTCGCGGAGCTTGCCCTCGACGGCCCCCTTAAGGGTGACGTCGCTGACCGGGCACCACGCACAATGGCCCAGGAAGGCCACCTGTACGTGCTTTCCGTCGACGTCGATCAGCTCGACGTCGCCGCCGTCCTGCTGGACCATGGGGCGGACTTCCTGCTCGATGACCTCCTGGATGCGGTTGATGCGTTGGAGGTTGGTCATCGGGCGCGCCGGGGCCCGTTCGGCGGCGGATTCGTCCTTTCCGCCGTGGACGCTGCGGATGATGGCCTCGATCTCGGGGACGCAGCCGTGGCACCCGCCTCCCGCCTTCGTGTAATGGGTGACCTCGTCGACGGTTGTGAGGTTGTGCTCGCGGACGACCCGCTCGATGACCTTGTCGGTGACGCCGAAGCATCGGCAGACGATGCGGCCCTCTTCCTCGAGCTCGAAGGGCTCGCCGCGATAGTTCGCGAGGGCCTTCTGGAGGGCCTCCATGCCCATGACGGAGCAGTGCATCTTCTCCTCGGGCAGGCCGCCGAGGTACTCGGCGATGTCATCGTCGGTGAGGGCGGCGGCCTGGTCGAGGGTCTTTCCGACGAGAATCTCGGCGAGGGCGTCCGAGGAGGCGATGGCGGAGGCGCAGCCGAAGGTCTGGAATCGGGCGTCGGCGATGCGGCCCTCGTCGTCGAGCTTCAGCATGAGGCGGAGGGCGTCGCCGCAGGTGATATTGCCGACGGTGGCGTCGAGGTCGGGGTCCGCGATTTCGCCCACGTGACGGGGGTTCAGGAAATGATCGCGGACCTTCTCGGTGTAATCCCACATAGCGCGGCGTCTCCCGATACTCGGTGTCCTTCTTCGGCCATTCTACGCCGCCTCGGGATTCCGTTCAAGACGCACCGTGGTCCGGGTGGGCGCAAAAAGGAAGGGCGTGCGGACAGGGGGCGGCCCGCACGCCCATGGGTCCGGCGCCCGAATCGGGCAGGAGGCGCCGGGGATCGGTCCGTCAGTTGCTCCGCGCCCTCTGCTTCGCGTCGAACGCCACGCTGATGAAATACTCGGCATCGTCGTCGATAACGCGGCAAATGAAGCCGCTGAGGGTGGGTTTGCGCGTCAGCCCCGAGTCGCTTTTCGGCGGAATCACCAGCTCCACATGCACCCGCTGGCCGAACGTGACGCCCAGCCCGACGGGCAGGCCCAGGATGCGGCAGCCGCCCGTCGAGAGGTCGCGCGTGCGTCCGCGGAAGACGATCTGGTTGCTGCCCTCGTCCCGGACGATGGCCTCGAGTCGGACCCGCCGGCGAGGGTCGTTGCGGCGATTGCCCACCAGGTGACGCGTGTAGCCTTCGAGTTTGTCGATCATGGTTCCGTCACCTCAGCGTGCGTTCCCGCGGTCTATCGACCGGATTGGCCCCCCGGCTGTAGCCGGGAAGGGCGGGAAAGGAAGTCAAGGGGCCATCTGCGCCGCCGCTTGACTTGCCCCGGGGCACCGCCTAGACTGGCCCCTGTTGCCTTTCCGTCCCGCAGGCGAGAGAAAACCCATGGCGAAGGTGTTCGAGACGGCCAGTCGGGCCATCGGCCGCACCCCCCTGGTGCGGATCAACCGGATCATCCAATCCGAGGCCGAGGTGCTGGCGAAGCTCGAGTTCTTCAATCCCGCCAATACGGTCAAGGACCGCATCGGCGTCGCCATGATCGAGGCCGCCGAGCGCGACGGACGCATCCAGCCCGACACCCTCATCGTCGAGCCCACCAGCGGCAACACGGGCGTGGCCCTGGCGTTCGTGTGCGCGGCCAAGGGGTACCGGCTGTGCCTGACGATGCCGGAGAGCATGAGCGTGGAGCGGAGGCGGCTCCTGAAGCTCCTGGGGGCGGAGTTGGTCCTGACGCCCGCCGACCAGGGCATGAAGGGGGCCATCGAGAAGGCCGACGAGATGGACGCCGAGTCCGACCACGTCTGGGTGCCCAACCAGTTCGCCAACCCCGCCAACGTCGACATCCACCGCCGCACGACCGCCGAGGAAATCTGGTGGGATACCGACGGGCGGGTCGACGTCCTCGTGGCCGGGGTGGGGACGGGCGGCACGATTACGGGCGTGGCGGGGGTGATCAAGGCCCGGAAGCCGGAGTTCAAGGCCATCGCCGTGGAGCCGGCGTCCAGCCCCGTCCTCTCGGGCGGCGAGCCGGGCCCGCACGGCATTCAGGGCATCGGGGCGGGGTTTATCCCTCCGATCCTCGACACCCAACTCATCGACGAGGTCGCCAAGGTCGAGGACGACCCCGCCTTCGAGTGGGCCCGCCGCGCCGCATGCGAGGAGGGCCTCATGGTCGGCATCTCGAGCGGGGCGGCGCTGGCGGCGGCGGCGAAGGTCGCCGCACGCGAAGGCATGGCCGGAAAAACCCTCGTCGTCATCATCCCCAGCCCCGCGGAGCGATACATCAGCACGCGGCTCTTTGAGGGCCTGTAACCTCTTGGCCCAACGCCCCTTGCGGCTTCTCGCGGCTCAGCCATGAAGGATTCCCATGACCGATTTGGGCGGCGAAATGGACAAGCGGGACCGCGTCCAGGCGGCCTTGGCGGGCATCTGGGTCGACCGGCCCCCCTTCTCCTTCTGGTACCATTTCCCCGACGACCAGGTTGCGGGGGAGCCCTGCGCCCGGGCCCACCTGGAGCACTACCGGCGGCACCATCTCGACTTCCTGAAGGTGATGAACGATAACGGGTATCCGCGGCCCGAGGGCGGCGTGAGCCTCGTGGGCGAGCTGGAGAAGATCCGCGTCAAGGGACCCGAGGAACCCGAATTCCGGGCCCAGCTCGACGCCCTCGAAATCATCTCCTCGGAGCTCGGCGACGAGACCCTCTTCATCACCACCCTCTTCAACCCCCTCTCGGTCCTCGGAAAGCTGACCGGCGGCCGGGCCGTCGAGATGTTGGCCGAGGACGAGGACGCGGCCGATACCGCCCTGTCCGTCATCGCTCAGACGCTGGCCGAGTTCGCCGACGCGTGCATTACGGCGGGGGCGGCGGGCATCTTCATGAGCTGCTCCGACCGGGCCGTCGAGGAGGCTCTCGGGCCCGGGACCTACGCCCGTCTCTGCCGGCCCCATGATCTGACGATCTTCGAGCGCGTCCGGGCCGCGCCCTTCAACGTGGTCCACGTCCACGACCGGGCGGCCGATTTCGACGGGTTTCTCCGGTACCCCGTCGTGGCCGTCAACTGGGCCGACCGGACCGACGGCCCGCCCATCGCCGAGGTGCGAAGCCGGACGGGCAAGGTCCTGATGGCCGGGATGGATCACGTGGGGACCATCGTGGAGGGCGACGCGGAGGCCATCCGGGCCGAGATCGACGATGCCGCCGCCCGGGCCGGCGATCACCCCTTCATCGTGGCCCCGGGGTGCAGCTTCCCCTGTGACGCCCCCGAGGAGCACCTCCAGGCCGTCTACGGGGCCCTCGACAACTGGCGGAAGCGGGAGCATCCCGGCTGGGGATACGACGCCGAGCCTTAAGGAGAAGGAAGCCTCGTGGAACGTACGCTCGTGATCCTGAAGCCGGACGCCGTCCAGCGGGGGCTCGTCGGCCGCATCCTGGCCCGGTTCGAGGACAAGGGCCTGAAGCTGGTGGCCCTGAAGATGACCACCGTGGCCCGGGAACTGGCCGAGCGGCACTACGCCCCGCATAAGGGCAAGGACTTCTACGAGCCGCTCCTTCGGTTCATGACCGCCAGCCCCGTGATCCTGATAGTCCTGGAGGGCAGGGGGGCCGTCGCCGTCACCCGCACGATGATGGGGGCCACCTTCGGCCCCGATGCCGCCCCCGGCACGATCCGCGGCGATTTCGGCGTCTCGAAGCGTTTCAACCTGGTCCACGGGTCGGATTCGCCCGAGACGGCCGAGCACGAGATCGGCCTCTTCTTCGAGCCGGCGGAGCTTCACGAGTGGCGCCCGGCGGACTGGCCCTGGCGGTACGATTTCTCGACGGGCGAGTGCGTCTAGACGACCGCTCGAATCCGGTTGCATCGCCCCCCGGCCCGCCTATAATCCCCCCTTGGAATGCGCCGCACGGGGACAGGCCCATGATCCGCCGCATCGACACTCGCACCGACGCCGGCCGCCGGGCCTGGGAGGCTCTGCGTGCGGCCTTGGGGGCCGAGCAGGGCATGGTCTCGGGCGGTGGCCGCGTCGCCGACGCCGAGGACGACGTCCGCCGCGTCCTCGACGACGTCCGCGAGCGAGGCGACGCCGCGGTCTGCGAGTGGACCAACCGCTTCGACGGGTCCGATCTGACGCCCGAGGGCCTCCGGGTGCCGCCGGAGACCATCGAGGCCGCCTACCGCGACCAGCCGCCCGAGTTCATCGAGACCGTCACGCGGGTCCGCGACCGTATCCGGGAGTTCCAGCGGCGGATTCTGGTCCGCGACACCGAGCCGCTCCTGTGCGACGGGCGCCGGCTCCGGCAGGTGGTCCGGCCGCTGGCCCGCGTGGGCTGCCGGGCGCCCGGATGGAAGGCCTTCTACCCCTCCTCAATGCTCATGACGGTTGTGCCCGCCCTGGCGGCGGGCGTGCCGGAGGTGGCCGTGGCCTCGCTCCCCTCGGCCGACGGTGACATCCACCCCGGCATCCTCGCCGTCTGCCGCGTGTGCGGCGTCGAGGAGGTCTATCGCATGGGAGGGACGCCCAGCATCGCGGCGTTCGCCTACGGCACGGAGACGGTCCGGCCCGTCGACAAGGTGGCGGGACCCGGGAACCTCTACGTCACCTTGGCCAAGAAGCTCGTCTACGGCATCTGCGACATCGACAGCCTCGCCGGGCCCAGCGAGGTGGTGGTTTTGGCGGACGGGACGGCCGATCCGCTTCTGGTGGCGGCGGACATGCTCTCCCAGGCCGAGCACGACCCCGGTTCCGCGGTCCTCATCACCCCCGACGCCGCCCTCGCCGACGCGGTCGCCGAGGAGATCAAGGCCCAGGTCGACCGGCTCGACCGGGCCGAGGCCACCCGGGAGGCCCTCGAGAAGTACAGTGCCCTGGTCGTGGCGGGGAACATGGACGAGGCGGCCCGCCTGACGAACGCCTTCGCCCCGGAGCACCTCCAGATCGTGACGGCCGACCCGGAGGGCCTTCTGCGCGAGATCCGATGCGCGGGGGCCGTCTTCCTGGGAACCTGGACGCCCGTTGCCGTCGGCGATTATGTCGCCGGGCCCAGCCACACCCTTCCGACGGGCGGCACGGCACGCTGGGCGAGCGGGCTGACGGCGAACGACTTCGTCCGCACGATGAGCGTCATCGAGTACGACGCCGAGGCCCTGGAGGCCGACGCCCCGGACATCCTGCGCCTCGCGGAGGTCGAGGGCCTCACGGCCCACGCCGAGAGCGTCCGCAAGCGGCTCGAGACGGACCGATGAGCTACCTCCGCAAAAGCGTCGAGCGGCTGTCGGCTTACGTGCCGGGCGAGCAGCCCCCCCCTGATTCGCCCGTCATCAAGCTCAACACCAACGAGAACCCCTATCCGCCCTCCCCGAAGGCTCTGGCGGCCCTACGAGAGACGGATTGGGTTGCGCGCCTCCGCCGCTATCCCGACCCCTACGCCAACAAGGTCCGCGACGCGGCGGCCCGGCTCTGGGACGCCGATCGAGACGAGGTCCTCTGCGGAAACGGCTCCGATGAGCTCCTGACGATGATCTTCCGGGCCTTCCTCGACGAGGGCGACCTCGTCGCGTACCCCACGCCCACCTACTCGCTCTACCCCGTCCTCGCGGCCATCCAGCGGGCCCGGACGGTCGAAATCCCGAGCCCGGAGGGTTTCCGCATACCCCGGGAGGCCCTCCTCGAGAGCGGGGCCAAGGTCCTGCTCCTCTGCAACCCGAACGCCCCCACGGGCGTCTGGCTGGAGCCTCGGGCGGTCGCGGACGTCGCGCGGCGGTTCGAGGGGCTGGTGGTTGTGGACGAGGCCTACGCCGATTTCGC
Organism: uncultured Anaerolineales bacterium; assembly: GCA_964461715.1. GTDB lineage: Bacteria > Planctomycetota > Phycisphaerae > FEN-1346 > FEN-1346 > CAYWVR01. The sequence continues at coordinate 45,189 of CAYWVR010000011.1, read as the reverse complement.
CCCCGCCTCGGCCATTGCGGCGGTGCGCGGCATGGCGAACGTCCTCGTCCTGCGAACGCTCTCGAAGTCCTACAGCCTGGCGGGTCTGCGGCTGGGGTACGCCGTCGGGACGCGCGAGCTGATCGGGGGCCTTGCGAAGGTCAAGGATTCCTACAACATCGACGCCGTGACTATCGAAGTGGCCGCCGCGGCCCTTGAGGACTACCCGTACACGCGGGAGACGGTCGAGAAGGTGGTGGCGGAGCGGGAGCGGCTGACGCGCGCCCTGCAGGACCTCGGCCTGGAGGTGAGCCCCTCCCGGGCCAACTTCCTCCTGGCCACCGTGCCCGGCGGCGACGGGCGGGACTGGTACGAACGGGTGAAGGCGGCCGGGGTGCTCGTCCGATACTGGAACCAGCCCCGGCTCGACGACAAGCTCCGCATCACCGTCGGCCGCCCAGAGGAGAACGACCGCCTCCTGGCGGCCCTGGCCGCGTGCGCGAAGGAGACCGCCCCATGAGCAACGCCCCCCGCACTGCCGAGATCCGACGCGAGACCGCCGAGACCCGCATCGCCCTCTCCCTGGCCCTGGACGGGACCGGAGAGGCCCGGATCACGTCTCCCGTGGGCTTTCTCAATCACATGCTCGACCTTCTGGCGCGGCACGCGGGGTTCGACCTGGCGGTGGAGGCCGAAGGCGACACCCGGGTCGACCTGCATCACACGGTCGAGGACGTGGGCATCTGCCTCGGCCAGGCCCTCGAAAAGGCCCTCGGGGGCAAGGCGGGCGTCACGCGGTTCGCCTCGGTCGCCGTGCCCATGGACGAGGCCCTGGCGGAGGTGACGGTGGACCTCTCGGGGCGGCCGTACCTGGTGTATCGGGTCACGTTCCCGGGCGAGCGGGTCGGCGAGTTCGAGACGGAGCTCGTCGAGGAGTTCCTCCAGGCCCTCGCCAGCCACGGACGCCTCACGCTGCACGTCAACGTGCCGTACGGCACGAACGATCACCACATCGCCGAGGCGGTCTTCAAAGGCCTCGCGCGGGCCCTTCGCGTCGCCGTTTCCCGCGACCCCCGCGTCTCCGGTCCCCCGAGCACCAAGGGCATCCTTTAGGCGCCCGCGAACCCGCATCTTTCACGCCCTTCATCGAGATGGGAGTAGCGCGGAGGGCCGAGCGGCTACTCGGGTTTCGGCCGATCCTCGTCGGCATTGCGGCCGCGGATGTTGCCGAGGTAGTCGGGCAGTTCGAGGCCGACCATGCCGGCGAGCTGGTGCATGGGCGGGAGGGCGCCCATGAGGCGTTTGCCAAGGCCCGCCAGGCCTCCGTCGCCGCCCTTTCCCCCGCCGTCCCAGACGATGACCTTCTCCAGCGGCAGGTTCTGGATGGCCTGGGCCTGGACCCGGGCGATCTGTTCGAATTTTTCGATGAGGAGCAAGGCCGCGGCGGCCTGCGGGTCGCGGGCGGCGCCTTCGACGAGGGCCCGGTATCCGTCGGCCTTGGCCTGGAGGACGGCCTGAGTGCCTTCGGCCTCGGCCTGCATTTTGACGAGGATGGCCTCGGCCTCGCCCTCGGCGACGAGTCGGCGTTTGGCCTTCTCGGCCTCGGACTCGATGACGACCTGCTGGCGGTCGGCCTCGGCGGGGACGATGCGCTCGGCCTTGAGGCGGGCCTCCTCGCGGGCGGCGCGGGCCCGCTCGGCCTCGCGCTGGGCGTTCTGTTCGGCGACGCGGATGGCGCCGTCGGCCCCGCGGGCGGCGGACTCGCCCTTCTGGCGGGCCTCTTCCTCGGCCACGCGCTGGCCGGCCCGGTAGCTGGCCTTTTTGCCCTCGGCTTCGGTTTCCTGCTCGACGGCCTCGGCGTCGAGGCTGGCGACCTGGATGCGGCGATCGCGGGCGGCGGTGGCCTCGCCGATCTCGGCGTCGGCGTTGGCGGCGGCGACGGCCTTGCGCTGGTCGCGCTCGCGCTCGGCCACGCCCGTCTTGCCGCGGCGGTCCTGCTCGGCCACGTCGATGAGGGCCTGGTTGACGGCCTCGGAGGCCGCCTTCTTGCCGATGGCCTCGATGTAAGCGGACTCGTCGGTGATGTCCTTGATGTTGACGTTGATGACCGCGAGGCCGATCTTCTCCAGCTCGGTCGAGACCGCGTCGTTGACCTTGGCCATGAAGGCCTGGCGGTCCCGGTTGATCTCCTCGATCTTCATCGTGGCGATGACGGCGCGCATCTGCCCGAGGATGATGTCCTCGGCTTGGCGCTCGATCTCGGCGCGGCTCATGGAGAGGAGGCGGACGGCGGCGTTGGTCATCAGGGCGGCGTCGTTCGAGATCGCCGCCGTCACGGTCGTCGGCACCGAGACGCGGATGTTCTCCTGCGACAGGGCGCTCTTCAGGTCGATCGGCACGACGAACGGCTCGAGGTCCAGGTACTGGCATGCCTGGATCAAGGGCCACACGAGCGCCGCGCCGCCGTGGATGCACTTGGCGGCCCCGCGGCCGGTCTTTCCGTAGATGACGAGAATCTTGTTCGACGGGCACCGGCGGTAGATCCGCGCGATGAAGAGCAGCAGCGCCAGGGCGGCGACGGCCAGGATAATCGCGAGGATGAGGCCGGTGGGAAGCTCGTTCTCTCCGGGCGGGGACATCGCGAGGGCGGCGGGCAGCTCATGCATCGGGGGTCTCCTTCGTGTCGTCGGGAACCGTGTCGACCTCGACCGTGTGGGTATCGAGGAGCCGTCGCACGCGCACGGGCGTCCCGGCCCGGATCGCCTTGCCGCCCGCCCCCCGGGCCGCCACGAAACTCAGGGCCCCCGAGACGACGGTGCGGATGCGGCCCGCCCCGTCCTTCGGGATGTCCATGTAGACCGTGGCGGGCTTGCCGAGACAGGTGGCGAGGCGCGGCGTGCCGGTCTCCTGGAGCCGTCGCATGAAGTAAAGGAGCACCGCGATGATCAGGGCCCCGGCGACGGCCCAGCTGATGGCGTAGAGGAGGGCCGGCTCCAGGGGCACCCCGCTGTAAAGGTAGAGGGACCCGGCCCAGCCGAACATGAGCCCGCCCGTGATGACCGAGCGGAACGAGAGGAGCCGGAAGCTCATGGCCGTGTCGGCGGCATCGAAATCTCCCGCGTCGGCCGCGTCGGCCGCGTCGACGTCGGCGGCCAGGTCGGCGTCGGCGGCCTCGGCCTCGAAGTCGGCCTCGTGGCCGGCCAGGCCAATCAGCGTCATGATGAACTGCCAGACAAACAGGACCGAGAAGAAGGCGGCGATGCCGAAGAACATCTGGTTCGCCGTGGTCAGGGCGTTCCACCACTCGAGCATGGCAGCGTCTCCCGTCTCCGGGACCGAGGAGAGCGCGGGGCGGCCCGCGCCTGACAGAATCCTAGTCCCCCATCGGCGCGGCTGCAAACCTTTTCGCGCGGCTCGGTCATCGTCGGGTACGCGGGCGGGGTTCGTGTATTCACCGTGCCTTGAGCGTTTCTGTTTGACCGGACCCCAAAGGCACGTAGAATGCTGGGTGGCGGCCGGTGCTGGTGCGAGCTTGTACCACTCCTATCGCGGCCGCACGGAACCCCGGTCCAGGCGAACGCGCATGGCGGAAGGTCAAACGGGCTATCTGCTGCTGGCGTGCCCGCAGTGTCACGTCGGGTACAAGATCCACAAGGACCTGGCCGAGACGGAGGTGGTGTGCCGCTCGTGTGGGCACCGCTGGACGCCGGCCCGGGCGCGTGATCGGAAGTCCCCGGCGCAGGCCGCCCCTTCGCCCCCCGCCGGTGCGAAGGCCCCCCCCGCTCCCGAGCGTCCCCCCGCCCCCGTCCGTCCCGTCCCCACGCCGCGCGAGGACGTCAGCGATCCCCTCGTGGGGGCGGACGTCAACGGCTTTCGCATCCAGAGCCGCATCGGAACGGGCGGGTTCGGCGTCGTGTACCGGGCGTTCGACGTGAGCCTGGAGCGGTCGGTCGCCCTGAAGATGCTGCCGCCCAAGCTGGCGAAGGAGGGCGAGCGGCTGATCAACCGGTTCCTGCGGGAGGCCCGAAGCGCCGCGAAGCTCTCGCACCCGAACATCGTCACCATCCACCAGATCGTGCCCTACGAGGACACGTTCTACATCGTCATGGAGCTGGTCGACGGGGGGGCCCTGCACGAGTTCCTGGCCGTGCAGAAGCGGTTCCGCCCGGCGGAGGCGACGCGGATCATCCGGGTGGCGGCGGAGGGCCTGGCCCACGCGCACAAGCGCGGCGTGATCCATCGGGATATCAAGCCCGGCAACATCATGATGACCAACGACGGGCAGGTCAAGGTCAGCGACTTCGGCCTGGCCCGCGACGTCCTGCAGGGCCACGACATCGTCGGCCCGGGCCACAGCCTCGGCACGCCCCGGTACATGGCCCCCGAGCAGGCCCTCGGCGAGGAGCCCACCGCCGCCAGCGACCTCTACTCCCTGGCCGCGACGTATTACGTGCTGCTGACGGGGCGGGCCCCGTTCGACGCCGAGAACGACCGGCAGATGATGCGGATGCACGTCCAGGCCCCCGTCCCCGACCCGCGCAGGCACGTGCCGACGCTGCCCGTGGCCGTCTTCCGGTTCTTCCAGAAGGCCATGGCCAAGCTGCCGGAGGACCGGTACGTGACGGCCGAGGAATTTGTCGAGATGCTGGACCGGCTGGATTTCAGCGCCACGGACGAGTCGGGCACCCCGACGCCGCAGGCCCTGAGCTCGCAGCTCGGGCGCATCGCCCCGGAGGACCGCGGGTCGCACCTGTCGCGGGCCCTGGGCCGGGCCGTGCGGCGGAGCCAGCGGGTGCGGCTGACGGCCGCCTCGGCGAAGGCGAACGAGGAAGACGCGAAGCCGCGACGATGGCTCTCGGGATGGCGGCTCGTGGCGCTGATCGTGGCGGCGGCGCTGGCGCTGGTGGGGGCGGCGGCGGTGGTGGCCTATGTCCTGGCCCCAAAGGGCGGATTGAGCGCCGTCGTCACGCCCGGCGATGGTCCCGAGACGCCCCCCGAGACGCCCATCGAAACCCCGCCGCAAACCCCGGCCGAGACGCCGACGCAGAGGCCCCCAGAGACGCCAACGCAGAGGCCCCCAGAGACGCCAACGCAGAAGCCCCCCGAGACGCCGACGCAGAGGCCCCCCGAGACGCCGACCGAGTCACCGCGCGACCTCATGGAGGAGAACGCGCAGATCAAGCTCGAGGAGGCCCGCCGCTACGAGGGGGCGACCGACGACATCCTCAACCAGATCACCGCCTACCAGGGCGTCCTCAACGTCTACCCGAACACGAAGGCCGCCGAGGAGGCCCGCCAGGCGATCGCGCGGCTGCGGGGCGAGGGAGACGAGGCGGGCGGCGACGTGCCCTCAGGCCGGAATGACAACGCCCGAAACCCGAATGACGAAACCATGACGAAGCCCGAATAACGAACGCTTCGGCCCGGCCCGCGTCATTTTGGCGGCCCGTCCTGCTCCTGATCCGCCAACTGCTCCTCGAACACCTCCACGATATCCTCGCCCCGCAGGTGGATTGCGCCGTCGCGGTCCAGGAGGATCGTCATGGGCGACCAGGCCTGCCCGGGACGGAGGTAGACGAGGATGCGCGTCTCGCGGGGCTTGTCGCCCCGGTCGGGTTTCAGGGCCGGGGCCAGGACGTAGCTCGGGCGAAGCGCGGCGTCGTGCGGCGGCGGCGGGGCCTCCCACGGTCCCTCGCGATAGGCGTAGTACAGGGCCTCCCGCTCCAGGTACGCCGGCACGAGGGCCGCCAGCGTCGGCGGGTCGGCGTCCTCGTGGTCGGTCCCGTAGCGGCGGAGGGCGTCGCCGATGGTCACCAGGTCGCTCGAGGCGGTCCGATCGAGGAAGTCCCGCGTCCACGAGTCGCGCCACGGCTCGACGAGGATCACCAAGAGCACTGCGGCCACGACGACGCCCGCGAAGGCAATGGCCCGGCGGCGGGTCCGCTCGCGTTCGACGTCGCGGCGGCGGGCCTTGGCGCGGGGCCAGAGGCTCCAGACGGCCCCGCCCGCCCCGGCCAGGGCCACGACGGCCTGCCAGGCGTGATGGAGGACCCGGTTCGTCGACCAGGCGACCTCGGCCGGCAGCGCGAGAACGTACACGAGAACCAGGGCGCCGGCAAGGGCGCCGCCGAGGACGAGCATCAGGACGGCTTGGCGTCGGGTCATCGCATCCTCCCCCGGCCGGTCGGGTGAAGCGGCCATTATACCGACCGGGGCGGCGCATGAAAGTGCCGACCGGCCCCTTGAGCGCCCGCAGGCCCCCGGGTCCGTTTCGCCGCCGCGATGGCTTGCCCTGCATAGCCCGGCCTTCCCGGGACAGGCCGGGAAAGCGAGCGGGCGGCCGCATGGACCGCCCGCTCCGCCCCTTGCGCTGCTGGGATCGGGGCGACCCTATTGTCGACGCCCGGGCGGGCCGGGGACAATAAGTTTATGCGCAGAAGTTTTCTTCTTTTGCGGCAAAACCGTCACGCGGTATGATGCGACCTTGCGCACTCGATGGAGGCACAAATCATGGCTGACCTGAAGCGCGTGGGCCTGTTCATTGCCGCCGGCGACGCCTACGGGCGGGGCCTGATGCGAGGTATCGCTCAGTACAGCCGGACCCACGGGCCCTGGGCCCTGTCTATTCAGCTCCACGGGTACCGCCCGCGGCTGGGCTGGATTCGCGACTGGGACCCCGACGGGTTCCTCCTCCAGACGCACCACGCCGAGGTCGTCGACGCGGCGATCGAGAAGGGCGTCCCGGCGGTGAACGTCTCGGCCTCCGCCCCGGACGGGCGGCTTCCGCGGGTCATCAGCGACGGCCACGCCATCGGCCGGGTCGGCGCCGACCATTTCAAGGCCCGCGGCTTCGAGCGCTTCGCGTTCTGCGGGTACCAGGGCCTGGGCATGTCCGCGGGGCGGCAACAGGGCTTCGAGGCCCGCATCCGCGAGCTGGGCTGCACGGTCGAGTCCTACGCCGAGCCGCACGTGCCCGGCACGGACTGGACGCTGGAGAAGGAGCAGGAGAGCCTGGTGGCGTGGCTCGGGTCGCTCCAGAAGCCGGTGGCCCTGATGGCCTGCAACGACGTGCGGGCCTTCGACGTGCTGGAGGCCTGCCGCCGAGCCGACCTCCAGGTGCCGGAGGACGTGGCGGTGCTCGGCGTGGACAACGACCCGGTCATGTGCGAGTTGGCCCTGCCGCCCCTCTCGAGCGTGGTCCAGCCGCTCGAGAAGATCGGGTACGAGGCGGCGGCGATGCTGGCCCGCTTGTGGAAGGGCAAGGCCGCCCCGAAGAAGCCGGTCACGTTCGCCCCGATGGGGGTCATCGCCCGCCCGTCGACCGACGTCATGGCCGTCGAGGACGAGGCGGTCGTCGAGGCGCTGCGCTACATCCGCGAGCACGCCGGCCACCCCATCGACGTGCCGGACGTGGTGACGGCCGCGGGCGTGTCGCGTCGGAGCCTGGAGCGACGGTTCCGCGAGAAGCTCCAGCGATCGCCGCGCGACGAGATCCGGCGGGTTCACCTGGAGCGTGCACGGCAGATACTGGTGGAGACGGACCTTCCCATGCCCGCGGTGGCCGAGCGGTCCGGCTTCCGCCGCGCCCAGATCCTCTCTCAGATTTTCAAGCGCGAGACGGGCATGACGCCCACCGATTTCCGGATGCAGAACCGGGTCTGTTAGCGCGTCGCGGTCGCCTGACGCGCGATCCCCCTCGGGGGCCGGTTTGCCCTATAATGGGAGACGTGACGAACGTGCCTCCCGTGGAGGGGCGACGATGGCCCATCTTGTGCGCGTGGCGATGCTCATCCCCGTTAACCAGAGCTATCATCGCGGAATTGCCGCCGGTGTGGCCCGCTATGCCGAGGATAAGCCCTCCTGGGTCTTCTCCACGCAGTTCCAGCCGGGCGTCGACTTCCCCGAGATTCTCGATTGGGAACCCGACGGCATCCTGGCCAACGTCCGCCGCGAACGCGTCGCCCGGGCCATGGCCGAGCGCGGCGTGGCGGCGGTGAACGTCTCCGGCACCCTGGCCGACGCTCCCTTGCCGCAGGTCATCCCGGACCCGAGGGCCGCGGGGCGCCTGGGGGCCGAGCACCTCCTGAATCTGGGCCTGGAGCGGTTCGCGTACTGCGGGTTCCCGGGGTTCGGCTTTTCGGACCGGCGGGGCGCGGGTTACGCCGGGCGGGTCGAGGAGGCGGGCTTCGAGGTGAGCGCCTACGAGCCGGACCCGGCAATTCGACTCGACTGGAGCTGGGACGGGGCGCAGCAGGACATCGCCCGGTGGCTCGAAGGGCTCGCCAGGCCCGTCGGCGTGATGGCCTGCAACGACACGCGCGCCGTGTCCGTGCTGGAGGCCTGCCGCCGCATCGGCGCAAAGGTGCCGCAGGACGTCGCGATCCTCGGCGTCGACGACGACGATCTCCTCTGCCGCATGGCCCGCCCCACCCTTTCGAGCGTCGCGTTGCCGCTCGATGAGGTAGGCCACGAGGGGGCGGCGGTGCTGGACCGCTTGATGTCGGGGGAGGCGCCGCCCGAGGGTCCCATCCTTCTACCACCCACCGGCATCACGACCCGGGCCTCGACGCAGCGCGCGTGAGCCGGCGCCGTGAGCGGTGGTGATGAGCCGCGGTGGCGCCACCGCGGTCCCGCATTTATGGCCATTCCCCTGCCCGACCTCGGGCCTGCCCCCATTATAATTCCGGCAAGCGTCGGGGGCCGATTCGGGCATCGGCCCTCATTCGCCGCCGCCTCGGAGCCCGTAGAATGGGGGCCGCAACTGGAAACGAATCCGAGCGTGGAAAGGTCAGACCATGGGCTTGCTCAAGTGGGCGTTGATCTTCTTCGTAGTCGCCCTGATCGCCGGCTTTTTCGGCTTCGGAGGCATCTCGGCGGCCGCGGCAGACGTCGCGGAGGTCCTGTTCTGGATTTTCCTCGTCGTCTTCGTCGTGCTGCTGATTCTGGGCCTCTTCGGCCACGCGCGGCATCGTTCCGTCGCGTAAGGATAGGCACACGGACCGCGGTCCCGGGCCGCGGCCTTATCAAACCGACCGGCCGGTGCCACCGCTCACGCGGGACGCCGGCCGGTCGTGTGCGCGCGGCGCCGGAGCTGTGAGGCACACCTTGGGCGTCAGCGAGGCCCCGGGGCCGGCGAAACGTGGCATGCGAGGGCGCTCTGGGCCACCCCCTCAGAAGATAGCCAGCAGGATGTTGACGAGGATCGAGATCGCGAGCGCGACGGCGAGGATGACGGCGAGCTGGTTGAAGGCGAACGGGTCGGGCTCGGCGGCGCGGGGAACGACCTCCTCCAGTTCCTCTCCTGCCGCCAGGCCCTCCATCAGCTCGTCCTGCATGCCGACCTTCTCGCGGGCGATGCGGGGCGGCTCGCCGCGAGCGACGCCCTTCAGGTCCACCAGCAGGTCCTCGGTCGAGGCGTACCGGTCCTTTGGTCGCTTGCTCATCATGACCTCGACCACCTCGCTGACGCCCGCCGAGAGGTCGGGGTTGACGTGGTCGGGCGGCGCGAGGGTGCCGGTGACGTGCTTGCGCATGACCTCTTGGGGGGTGGCGGCCTGATAGGGCGGGCGGCCGGTCAGCATCTCGTAGAAGGTGGCCCCGAGGGAGTAGATGTCGGCCCGGAAATCGATGTTCGGGTCGCCGCGCACCTGCTCCGGGGCGATGTAGTAGGGCGTGCCGTAGGCCTTGCCGGCCTCCTCCATAGCGGCGGCGGCGTCGGCGGTCTGGCGCGCGAGGCCCATGTCCGCGAGCTTCGCCACGCCCTCGTGGGTGAGCATGATGTTGGCCGGCTTGACGTCGCGATGGATGAAGCCCCGCTTGTGGGCGTGGGCCAGGGCCTCGGCGATCTGGATGATGATGCGGAGGGCCTCTTCCTCCTGGATCGGGCCCACCTGTTTCTTCAGGATATCCTCGACGGTCGTCCCGTCGATGTATTCCATGATGAAGTACGAGTACCCCTCGCTCTCGCCCGCGTCGATGGCCTGGACAATGTTATTATGGTTGAGCTTGGCGGCGGCCTTGGCCTCCTGGATGAAGCGGCGTCGGTTGTCCGGGTCGCGAGCCTGCTTCGACAGGAGGATCTTCACGGCCACGATCCGATCGACGCTGACTTGGCGGCCCTTGTAGACGACCGCCTGGCTGCCGCGCCCGAGACGCTCCATGATCTGGATGCCCGGCACCTGGACGGTGGGCGCGGCGGACTCGGTCTGGATGGCCTTGAGGGTGCGGCGGGCCTGGCTCTTGGTGATCGACCCGGTCACGACGAGGGCCTCGGGCAGCGTGGGGCGGCGGCCCTCGACGTCGGGGGCGGTCTTCAGGGCCTCCCGGGCCTTCCGGATTTCGTCCTCGGTCGCGAGACCGTGGTCCAGGAGGTACTGCTCGAACCGCGCTTCACCCGGCCATGCCGACATGGATAGGCCCACGTGCCCCGCTCGGCGGCCCACTATCGGCCGCGCGCCGCGACCTGTCAACGAAAAAAGGCCCCTGCGAAGGTCCGCTTGCGGCCCGGCGGCGGGGCCGCTATCATGCCCCCACCTTGGCCCGAAGCCCGGAAAGGGGGCCCCCGATGAGCAAGACGCGGCGCGGCATCGCGTGTGCGGGAAACTGGATCATCGACCACGTCTACATCTGCGACCTCTTTCCCCGCGAGGAGACCCTCGCCAACATCCTCGACCAGGGCCGGGGCACCGGCGGCTCGCCCTACAACTGCCTGGTGGACTTGGCGCGCTTCGGGCCTCCCGTGGGGCCCGACGGCACGCCGGGCCGGGCCCTGCCCCTCGAGGCCATCGGCCTGACGGGCGCCGATCCCGACGGCGAGTTCATCCGCGACGACCTCGCCCGCCATCGCATCGACCGGGCGGCCCTCGGCGCCGACCCCGACGCTCCCACCAGCTACACCCTCGTCATCGTCGCCAAGCCCACCGGCCGCCGCACCTTCTTCCACAATCGCGGCGCCAACGCCCGCTTCGGCCCCGAGCACGTGCCCGTCGAGACGATCCGGGCCCGCATCCTCCACCTCGGGTACCTCCTGCTCCTGGACCGCTTCGACGAGGCCGACCCCGAGTTCGGCACCGTGGCCGCGCGGGTGCTGGCGGCATGCCAGGCGGCGGGCATCGAAACGTCCATCGACGTCGTCAGCGAGGACAGCGACCGGTTCCCCGAGATCGTCCGGCCCGCCCTCAAGCACGCCGACTACGCGATCCTCAACGAGTTCGAGGCCGGCAAGACCACCGGCCGCGACCTGAAGCCCGGCGACGAGCCCGACCCGGCGGCCATCCGCGCCGCGGCGAAGGACCTGCTGGACCTGGGCGTGGGGAAGCTCGTCTGCATCCATCTGCCCGAGGGCGGCTACGTCCGGACGGCCGACGGAGAGGAGCTCTGGCAACCGTCGCTGGCCCTGCCGGAAGGGTACATCCGCGGCGGGGCCGGGGCGGGGGACGCCTTCTGCGCGGGCGTCCTCTACGGCCTCCACGAGCGGTGGCCGCTCGACGAGAGCCTCCGCCTCGGCGTCTCCGCCGCCGCCGTCTGCCTCTCCGACCCCACCTGCACCGGCGCCGCCACGACGCTCGACGAGACCCGAGCGGTGGCGGAGGAGTTCGGGTATCGGGAGTCGGTGTTCTAGGTCCTGGACGGCCGCTACGGCTCGAGGACGACCTTGAGGGAGGGGCCGCCGGGGGTGGCCATGAGGCGGAAACCTTCCCGGGCCTCTTCCAGGGGCAGGCGGTGGGTGATCATCTCGGCGACGGGGACGCGGCCGGCGGCGATAAGGTCGAGGGCCGTGACGGCGTCGGCGGGCGCATTGCCGTAGCTCGGTTTCAAGGTCACGTCGTTTCGCCAGAAATCGTTCAGCGGCACTTCGAGGGCGACGCCGGGGTCGGTGGTCGCAAAGCATAGGACCGTCCCGCCGCGATCGACCGCCGCGAGGCCCTGCTCGAACGCCGAGAGCGCCCCGCAACAGACGACCACGAGGTCCAGGCCCCGCCCCCCGTTGGCCTCCCGAAGAAGCGCCGCCACGTCGCCCTCCCTCGCGTCGAACGCCTCGTCGGCGCCGAAGCGCCGGGCCTGCTCCAGGTGCCACGCGTCGATGTCCGTCGCGAGGATGCGCCCCGCCCCGAGCGCCTTCGCCAGCGCCACGTGCAGGATGCCCGAGACCCCCGCCCCGAGCACCGCCACCGTCTGCCCGGCCTTCCGGTCCACGCTCTGCTGCCCGCGCAGCACGCACCCCAGCGGCTCGGCGAACGAGCCTTCCTCGAACGAGACCCCCGCCGCCAGCGGATACACGCCGCGATCCGTCTGGAGCGGGGGCACCCGGACATACTCGCAGAACCCGCCGGGGTCGAACGCCGTCGTGTGCAGCGTCTCGCAGGCCGTGTGATGGCCCGCCCGGCAGTAGCGGCACGTGTTGCACGGGACGTGATGGTTGACGGCGACGCGATCGCCGATCGCGAACTTCGTGACGCCCTCGCCGACGCGGACGATCTCCCCCGCCACCTCATGGCCGAGGACGATGGGGGCCTTCTTGATGCGGTACCACTCGAGGACGTCCGAGCCGCAGATGCCCGAGGCGCCGATGCGAACCAGGACCTCCCCGGGACCGATCTCGGGAACGGGGCGGTGCTCGATGCGCACGTCGTCGTTGCGGTAGTAGACGGCGGCCCGCTGGGTCTTGGGGAGGGGGAAGGAGGCGGCCATGCGTCCCTCGCGGCCGCGCTAGGCGCGGCCCTTGGTGTCCCGGTACATCTCGAACGCCTCGTCGCCGGAGCGTCCCTCGTGGACGACGGCCCGGACGGCCCGGAGCATGGCGACGGGGTCCTCGGCCTGGAAGATATTGCGGCCCATGTCGACGCCGGCGGCCCCCTGCTTCAGGGCCCGCTCGGCGATGCCCAGGGCATCCTTCTCCGGCACCTTCTTGCCGCCCGCGATGACGATGGGCACGGGGCACGCGGCGGTGACCTGCTCGAAGCCCGGCTCGCAGAAGTAGGTCTTGACGACGTGGGCGCCGTTTTCGGCGCAGACCCGCGAGGCCATCGCCAGGTACCGGGCGTCGCGCACCAGTTCCTTCCCGACGGCCGTCACGCCGAGCGTGGGGATACCCACTCGGGTGCCGGCGTCGACGAGGCGCGTCAGGTTCCGCACGGTCGTCGCCTCGTGCTTCACGGAACCCACGGCGACCATGACGGCCATGATGGAGGCGTTCAGGCGCACGGCCTCCTCGATGTCCATGATGATCTCGTCGTTGAGGTCCGTCAGCACCGTCGAGCCGGCGGAGACGCGGAGCGAGACGGGCTTGCCCGCCGTGGCCGGCACGATCTGCCGCAGGGCCCCCCGCGTGCACATGAGGCAGTCGGCGTGGGGGATGAGGGGGCGGATCGTCAGGTCCATCCGCTCCAGCCCCGACGTGGGCCCGAGGATGTAGCCGTGGTCGAAGGCGAGCATGACCGCGTGGCCGGAGTCCGGGTTGAAGATCCGCGCGAGGCGGTCCTTCATTCCCCAATCAAGATTGTTCGACCCCTTCAGGAAGAAGAGGTCCTGGGTCTGGGGCACGTCGGGGGCGAAGTTCTTGGCGCCCTCGTTTCCGCTCGCTTCGGGCATGAGGGGTTCCTTTACGCGTCGGGCCCGGCCGGCGCCGTCTCGGCGGGCCGCACGATCTCGTAGCCGTGATCGATGAGCCAGTGATGGAACTCGTAGGTGGTGTGGATGCACTCGGTCTTGCAGATGGAGCGGACCCCCTCGTGCTCCTGCGACCCCGGCGCGTGCTTCTCGAGCTGGTGCTGGATCGGGCAGCGGATGTCCTTGCAGTACTCCCGCCGCGGGTACTCGACATAGCCGGGGATGCCCATGATCCGCTCCTTGCGCCTGTCGCTTCGGGCCGGCCATGATACGCGCCGCGACCGGGCGCTGCCACCAAAAACGCGCACGAGCTACTTCGCCAGGAACCCCCCATCGACGTACAGGATGTGGCCGGTCACGTACGAGGCCTCGTCGCCGGCGAGGTAGACCGCCGCCGCCCCGACGTCGTGCGGCGTGCCCCAGCGGCCGACGGCGACGCGGTCCATGAGCCACCGGTTGAACTCGGGGTCGTCCCGCAGCCGCGCGACGAGCTGCGTGTCGATGTACCCCGGGCCGATGCCGTTGACGGTCACGCCGCGCGGCGACCATTCGACCGCGAGCTGCTTGACGAGCTGCCGGACGGCCCCCTTCGACGCCGCGTACGGGGCGTTCTCGCCGCGCCCGATCTCCGAGAGGAGGCTGGCGATGAGGATGACGCGCCCCCGGCCACGATCGAGCATCACCCGGGCGGCCTTCTGCACCAGGAACACGAGGCCCGTGACGTTGAGGTCCATCACGCGCGCGAAGTCCTCGGGGGTCATCTCTTCGGCCGGGACGCGCAGGGTCGTCCCCGCGCAGGCGACGACGACGTCCAGGCCGCCCAGCTCGCGGACGGTCCGCTCGACGAGCCCTTCGTGGCAGGCGAGGTCCGTGACGTCGGCCGGCAGGACGAGGCCGCGCGTGGGAAGCGCGGCGGCGACCTCCTCGAGCTCGGCCTCGGTACGGGCAACGAGGGCGACGTCGGCCCCCGCCCGCGCGAGCGCCTCGGCCGCGCCTCGCCCGATCCCCCGCCCCGCCCCGGTGACCAGGGCGACGCGTCCGTCGAGCCGGAAGGGTTGAGCGGTCTCGGTCATGGGCCCCATCCTAATCCCGCCCCGGGCCCGCCGACAAGCCGAAAGGTCCGAAAAAGCTTGCTCGGCCCACACGGGGGGCGTATCACGGCGCCTGCTCGCCATAGGGAGGAAGATCGCATGCCCAAGCCGCGCGCCGTCGTCGTGGGGGCGGGAGGGATCAGCCGGGCCTGGTTCCCGCCGCTGAAGAAGGAGAAGGTCGAGATCGCCGCCGTCGTCGACCTGGACCTCGAGAAGGCCGAGGCGGCCGTCGAGACATACGAGCTGGCCGGGACGGTCGCCTCGGAGGATCTCGCGAAGACCCTCCGGGACGCCGAGGCCGACTTTGCCGTCGACCTGACGACGCCCGAGGCCCACGCCCGGGTCACCTGCGCGTGTCTGAAGGCGGGCCTTCACGTCATCGGCGAGAAGCCGATGGCCTCGTCGATGGCCAAGGGGCGGCGGATGGTCAAGGCGAGCGAGGCGGCCGACCGCCTCTACATGGTCAGCCAGAGTCGCCGCTGGAACGCGATGCACGAGTCGCTCGCCCGCACGGTGCGGCGCGGGACGATCGGGACGCCGACGACGCTGAACTGCGACTTCTTCCTCGCGGCCCACTTCGGGGGCTTCCGGGCGGAAATGGAGAGTCCGCTCATTCTGGATATGGCCATTCACCACTTCGACATGGCCCGCATGATCGGCGACGTCGACCCCGTGGCCGTCTGGTGCGAGGAGTTCAACCCGGAGGGCTCGTGGTACGCCGGCGACGTCGCGGCCAACGCCGTCTTCGAGATGACCGGCGGCGTGCGGTTCGCCTACCGCGGCTCGTGGTGCGCCGAGGGGCCGCGCACGAGTTGGAACGGCGACTGGCGGGTCCAGGGCACCCGCGGGGCCCTCCTCTACGAGTCGGACCACGACCCCTGGGGCGAGGTCGTCACCCGGGACGAAGGGTTCGAGCGACCCCGGCGGTCCGTCAAGCTCGCCTCCGTTCAGATGAAATGCGGGGGGATGCACGGGGCCCTGCGCGAGATGCTCGCCTACCTCCGCCGCGGCCGCATGCCCCAGTGCGAGTGCCACGACAACATCAAGAGCCTGGCGATGGTGTTCGCGGCGATGCAGTCGAGCCGGACGGGCCGGCGGGTGAAGGTGCGCGTCATGTAGGTTCCCCGAGCCGCGAACCCGACACCGACCGATGGCGCGGCGGACCTGCCGAGATGCCGCGATGGGTCCAGAGACCCACCCCACCCAAGGCGAGGGGTCATGCCGGCCGCGCATCGATCAGCGCCGCCAGCCCCTCCGGCGAAAGCTCCCGCAGCGACTCGACCACCCGGGCCGCCCCCGCCGCCTCGAGCGCCTTGCGCGGGGCCGTGCCGGTGACGGCGACGGGCGTCATCCCCGCGCGGCGGGCGGCCTCGATGCCGGCGGGGGCGTCCTCGACGACGGCGCAGGCGGCCGGCTCGACCCCCAGTTTCTCCGCGGCCGTCAGGAACACTTCCGGGTCCGGCTTGCCGTGGGTCACGTCGGCCCCGGAGACGGTGGCGTCGAAGGCGCCGGGGCGGCCCAGCCCCTCGACGGCCACCTCGATGTTCCCGGGCGGCCCGGAGGAGCCGATGGCCAGGCGAAATCCCGCCGCGGCGAGGGCGTCCACGAGGTCCTCGGCCCCGTCCATCTTGGGGAAGTCCTCGCGCAGCAGGTCGCGGTAGACGTTCTCCTTCCACTCGCCGAGCCTCTCGGCCTCGGTGTCGGAGATGGCCTCGCCCCAGAGGGTCCGGAAGATTTCGCGGTTGCGGCGGCCGAAGGTGGCGGCAAACTCCTCCTCGGTGAGGGTGCGTCCGAGGCGTTCGCCGACGGCCTGCCAAGCCCGGAAATGGGCCCGGTAGGAATCGATCAGGACGCCGTCCATGTCAAAGATCACGGCGCGGGTGGGCATGGTCGGTCGTCTCCGGTTCGTGAGGGCCGGGTACGGTAGCAAGGCCGGGGGCCGGGGGCAAGGCGCCGCGCGCTTTTGCTTGACGATGGCGCGGGCCGGGCGCTAGAATCGCGCTCATCTTCGGCCCCCTTCGTGCGGACCCGTGAGGAGATCGGCCCATGAGCGACCTTCCCGGCCCCCGTCGCCCGCGCGACCGCTGGGACAGCCGGCTCGCGTTCGTGATGGCGGCGGTCGGCAGCGCGGTCGGACTCGGCAACGTCTGGCGGTTCCCGGCCAAAGTCTACGAAGGGGGCGGCGGGGCGTTCTTCATTCCGTATCTTGTGGCCCTGGTGACGGCGGGCATCCCGTTGATGATCCTCGAGATGGGCATCGGCCAGATGTTCCAGGGCTCAGCCCCGAAGGCCCTGCGGCGGCTGAACAAGAGCTTCGAGTGGGTGGGGTGGTTCGCCCTGGCAGTGGCGGCGGTCATCGCGTTCTACTACGCGATTGTCATGGGTTACGCGTGGAACTACCTTTTCGGCTCGTTTCGCACGGTGCTCCCCTGGTCGGCGGAGGGGGCCGGGGCCTACTTCGAGCAGGTCCTGGGCCAGGACGACCCTGACGCCAGCCTCTGGCAGATCCAGTGGCACCTGGTGGCGGGCTTGGCGCTGACGTGGGCCCTGGTGTTCCTCATCATCTACAAGGGCGTCCACCGCGTCGGCCGCGTCGTGCTGATCACGGTGCCCCTGCCCATCCTGCTCCTGCTGATCCTGGGAATCCGGGGGGTGACGCTCGACGGGGCCCTCGAGGGCATCAAGTACTACCTGACGCCGGATTTTGCGAAGCTTAAGGACATGCGCGTCTGGGTCGAGGCATACGGTCAGATCTTCTTCAGCCTCTCGGTCGGCTTCGGAGTCATGATCGCCTACGCGAGCTACAACCGCCGGCGCGGCGATATCACGAACAACGCCTTCATCACGAGCTTCGCGAACTGCGCGACCAGCTTCCTCGCCGGGTTTGTCGTCTTTTCGGTCCTCGG
Source organism: uncultured Anaerolineales bacterium (assembly GCA_964461715.1). Classification (GTDB taxonomy): domain Bacteria; phylum Planctomycetota; class Phycisphaerae; order FEN-1346; family FEN-1346; genus CAYWVR01. The sequence goes on along the minus strand of CAYWVR010000011.1, from coordinate 27,605 downwards.
GTTCCTGGCCTTCAAGACGGGTCAGCCGGTGGACAAGGTGGTGCGGGGCGGGTTGGGACTGGCGTTCATCACGTATCCGACGGCCATCTCGAAGCTGGCGGACCTCGGGACGTACTGGCCGCCGATCGTGGCGGTGCTGTTCTTCCTGACGCTCCTGTCGCTGGGCATCGACTCGGAGTTCTCGATCGTCGAGGCGGTGTGCTCGGGCCTGGAGGACCGGTTCGCGTGGATGAGCCACACCCTGGCTTCGGCCCTCGTGTGCACGACGGGGTTCGGGGTGGGCATCTTCTTCTTCGCGACGAAGGGCGGCCTGGGATGGCTCGACATCGCCGACCACTGGGCCAACTACGGGTTCGTCTTCGTCGGGCTCATTCAGTGCCTCGTCGTCGGCCACTTTTACCGGACGCGTCGGCTGACCGACTACGTCAACGCCGTCTCCGAGATTCACCTGGGCGGATGGTGGGAGTTGTGCGTGCGGCTCATCACGCCGCTCTCGCTGACGGTCTTCCTCGGGGCGACCTTGGTCTCGGAGATCGCCGAGCCGCTCTACGGGACGGCTGACGGCTGGCCGCCGTGGATGCTGCGGGCCGGGCCGGGCATTTTCATCGCCTTCTTCGCGGTGGCGTTCCTCCTGTCGCGGCGATGGCACCTGCTGGGCATCCTGCTGGGCGGCGTGATAGCGACGGTCCTTTTCACGAAGGCGTTCGGCCTGGGGTTGCCGGCGGCGATCCTGGCGTCGATGGCCCTGGTGATCCTCTTCGGCGGGCTGGGCCTGTGCATCGCCATCGCCATCCGCGGCAAGGACGTCGAGCACCATCACGCCACCCATGGGCCGCCGGAGGAGCATGAGGTGCATCTCGTGGACGGCGAGGACGAGTAGGTCCCTGGAGGTCGGCTATGCGCGGCGTGGTGTTGCCCGGCAATCGGCAGTTCGAGATGCGAGAGTTCCCCGTCCCGGAGCCGGGACCGGGACAGGCGCTCGTGCGAATGAAGGCGTGCGGCCTGTGCGGGAGCGACCTGCGGGCCATCTACCGCCCGACCGACCAGGGCCACGGGCCCGAGGCCTACCGCGGCGTCATCGCCGGGCATGAGCCGTGCGGCCAAGTCGAGAAGGTCGGCCCGGCGTGCCGCCGCTTCGCCGAGGGCGACCGCGTCATCATCTACCACATCGCGGGGTGCGGCCGATGCCGGGATTGCCGCGGCGGCTGGATGATCTCGTGCACCTCGCCCGAGCGCGGGGCGTACGGATGGCAGCGGGACGGGGGGCTGGCGGAGTTCATCCTCGTCGAGGAACGGACGCTTGTGGCCCTGCCCGACCACCTCACGTACGTCGACGGGGCCCTCATCGCGTGCGGTTTCGGGACGAACTACGCGGCGTCGCGGCGGGCGCGCATCTCGGGCGAGGACACGGTCCTCGTGACGGGGCTCGGGCCGGTGGGCCTGGGGCAGGTAATGCTCGCGAAGGCCCTCGGGGCCCGCGTCCTCGGCGTCGAGCCGGTCGAGCAGCGCCGCGATGCCGCCGAGACGCTCGGCCCCGACCTCGTCCTCGATGCCGCCGGCGACGTGGAGGCGAAGATCCGCGAGGCGACCGGCGGGCGCGGCGTGGAGGTGGCGATTGACTGCTCCGGCAACGCCGGCGCGCGGCACCTTTGCCTGGAAGCAGCGCGGGAGTGGGGCCGCGTCGTCTACGTCGGTGAGGGCGGGACGGTGGCGTTCGAGCCGAGCCCCCTGCTCATCCACAAGCAGCTCGCCCTCTACGGCTCGTGGGTCTCGAGCCTCCCGCAGATGGAGGACCTCGCCGAGCGGCTCGTCCGGTGGGACCTGCACCCCGAGGCAATCGCCACGCACCGGTTCACTCTCGACGACGCCCGCGAGGCCTTCGAGACCTTCGACGCGGGACGAACCGGCAAGGTCGTCATCACCTTCGACGAGACGCTCCCCGCGCCGGACCCGACGCCTCCACCGTCCTGAGCGCCTCCCGGATCGCCTCGAACGGGTCGGCCTGCGGGTCGAGGGCCCGGGCCGGCAGGGCCGCGTCGGCCCGACGCTCGAGGGCTTCGAACACCTCGCCCCGGGCCCGCAGCGCCTCGGCCTCGGCGTCGAGGGCGGCCTTGCGGTCGGCGAGGGCCGCGCCCAGGATCGCCTCGGCCAGGGTCTCGGCGGCCCGGTCCAGGAGAACTCGCTCCATCTCCTCGGCGGCCGGCAGGTCCAGCGAGTCGGGTGGGATGCCGATGCCGGGATTCGACCGCTGGACCGCCGTGTCGGCCTCGCGGAGGCGGGGCGAGGCGCTCCCCGCCGGGCGGCGCCGGCCCGTCTCCAGGTCGAGGACCTCGGCGGAGGCCTGGAGGCGGCCGGTCCGCTCGTGGTGCTCGATCGTGTAGGGCCACGTGGCGGGCTCCTCGCGGATGACCGTCAGCGGCGTCGCCGCCAGCCGGGCCTGGAGACGGTCGACGAGGGCCTCCTGGGTCCGAAGATCGCGGAGCGACGTGCTGCCGTACCGCCCCGTCCCGCGGCACCGTCCGCACCGGCGGAAGCCCGGCCGCAGATGCCGGCCGCCTGTGCACGCCGGACACGGGTCCGCCGGATGGGCCGGGTCGCGGCCCGTGCCACGACAGACGCGACACAGGACCCACCCGTCGCCGTGGCAGAAGGGGCAATCCCGGTCGTAGTCCTGCTGCATGATGCGGAGCCGCTCGAGGGCCGTGTCGAGGAGGGCCCGGACGCGGTCGACCTCGGGGTTGGGCGCCTCGCGACCGACGGTATAGGTATGGACGCGCTCCTCGCGGCGGACGGCGTCGTCGAGGCGGACCCCGTCGGTCTCGACGCGCCAGGCGTACCCGCGGGCGGCGACGCGCGGCAGGGGCGGCGAGAGGTCGACGAAGCGCGGCGCGGCAGCGACCAGCCGATCCCGCACCGCAAGCACCAGGGGCCGCGTCGCCGGGGCGACGGAGTCGTCGTGGGCCAGCTTAAATCGGATTCGTCCCTCGACGGTCGCGCGGGCGGCCGAAGCCCGCGCGGGGCCGGGACCATCGGACCAAACGTCCGCGGCCGCCTCGAACCACGCCAAGGCCGCCCCCGGACGCCCGTCGGCAAGGGCCGCCTCGCCCCGTGCCACGTACACCTCACAGAGCCCCTCGCGCGCGGGCGCAGACTCATGGTCGAACTCCAGGGCCCGCCGGTAGAGGGCCTCGGCCCGGCCCGGATCGTCCCAGTCCCCCGCCAGGGCCGCGTCCTTGACGACGGCCTCGGCGGCCTCGCGGCGAATACGGGTCTCGAGGGCGGCGGCGGAGGGATGCTTCGGGAAGATCTCGCGGGCGGCCGTGACGGGGGCGAGGGCCTCGTCCCAGGCGGCGGCGGCACGATGTTCCTCGGCCTCGGCCAGGAGATCGTCGACGCGGACGAGGCGCGACCGGGCGTCGGACAGGAGCGCCTTCGCGGCTGCGTGGTCGGGGACCAGCTCCAGGGCCAGCTCCAGCTTCTGGACGGCTTCCGAGAGACGATCCTCGCGCAGGAGAAACTTGGCCTCGACGGCCAGGCGCCGGGCCTTCTCCTCGATCTCGGGCGAGGCGGTTGAGGCGGCGAGGGTTCCGGCGAGAACGACGCAGGCGACGAGGCAAGACGTGCGACGGAGCATGGGCGGCCTCCCTTCGGGTCCGGGCCGCAGACCCGTCTCTTGGGCGGGCGACCGGGCCTCCTGTTCATCTCATTCTATCATCCGGCGATTGACCCGACGAGGTCCAGCCGCTACATTGGCCCCATTCCCGTCCCCGCAGTCGAAGGAGGGTGCGTCCATGAAAGGCGTCGTGCTGGCAGGCGGCCTGGGCACGCGGCTGTATCCGCTGACGAAGATCACGAACAAGCACCTGCTGCCCGTGTACTCCAAGCCGATGATCTACTACCCCATCGAGTGCCTCGTGAAGGCGGGGATCACGGACATCATGATCGTGACGGGCGGCAGCTCGGCCGGCGACTTCATTCGCCTCCTCGAGAACGGCGAGGAGTTCGGCCTGCGGCGGCTCCACTACGCCTACCAGAAGGGCGAGGGTGGCATCGCCGAGGCCCTGGGTCTGGCGGAGGAGTTCACCGAGGGCGAGAAGGTCTGCGTCATCCTCGGCGACAACATCCTCGAAAAGTGCATCCGCAGCGCCGCCGAGGCCTTCGAGAGCCAGAGCGAGGGGGCCAAGGTCCTCCTCAAGGCCGTCGAGAACCCGGAGGCGTACGGCATCGCCGAGATGGAGGACGACCGAATCTCTCGCATCATCGAGAAGCCCAGGGAGCCCGCCTCCGACCTGGCCGTCATCGGCGTCTACATGTATGGCCCGGACGTCTTTGACGTCATCCCCACGCTCGAGCCCTCGGCCCGCGGCGAACTGGAGATCACGGACGTCAACAACCATTACGTCGACGCCGGCACCATGACCGCCGAGACGATCGAGGGCTGGTGGGCCGACGCGGGCGAATCGATTGATGCCTGGATCGAGGCGAACCAGCTCGTGGCCCGCTGCGGGGCGAATCACGTGGAGTGAGGGGCGGCGGGCTATGGTAGAACCGGATGATGAATCAGGCCACCCTGCGCCGGGAGTTCATGCTGGGGGGGCATGAGAGTCAGGCGGCAAGCCGAGCCATGAAGTCGGACGTGCTTGTCTCGTGAGCCTTCGCCGGCTTCGAAAGGGCCGCATGCGTGGCGCGGCACTCGCCGCGTTCGATGCGCCCGACCTGTGGCGGCGTCAATCTCACCATCGTCTCCCGTTCCTTGAGCCACGCCTCGCGATACAACGCCGCCAAGTCGCAGAGCGTGCCATTCCAGCCGCTTCTTCGCATGGAAATGCGGCGGCGGAGGGTCCAAAGAATAGAACCAGCATCGGAGACCCTCCAACGAGAAGGACTCGACCCGCGCCAAATCGGACATGGAGGCAAGGGGGGGACCAGGACCACTATCCTACCCCAACCACCCCAGCCCCGCCAGCAACAGCGTCCTGAGGAGGGCGGCGGCGAGGGCGAGGGCGGCGACCAGGGGCAGCAGCATATAGAGACGCTCGACGGCGGCGGCGTAGCCCTGGCGGCGGGTCTCCTGGCCGAAGGCGGCGGGTCGAAGGACCCCTTCCAGCACGTGCCACGCCCCGAGCGCCACGGTCGCGACGACCGCCAGCTCGATTGCCGCCACCGCCCCGGTCCAGGGCAGCCGGTCGAGGGACGTCAGGGCCACCGGCGCGAGCATCGCTCCCCAGAGGAGGGCCACGGCCGCCGCCGTCACCAGGCCGAGGCCCGGCACGAGGCTCGGGATGCCCACCGCCACGATGGCCCGGAGCACCAGGACTCCCATCAGCGAGGCGACGAAGGCCGAGACGAGGGGGCTGAGGGTCGGCTCGCTGCCGGGCAGGCCGATCTGATCGAGCGTCGGATAGACGGTGTTGGGCGAGGCGCGGACCAGCAGGTCGAGCATGACCGGCCCGCCCCATGCCGCCCCCGCCACGGTGACGGCCCAGAGGACCGCGAGGACGCCAAGGGTCGTCGCGCCTGCCTCGCGGGTGACGCGGGCTCCGCGGACGAGGCTCTCGAGGATAAGTCCCCGGGCCTCCTCCATGGCGGCCAAGTGCGCCAGACCCGCCGCCACGATCGCCGCCCCGCCCGCCAGCATCAGGGCCAGGGCCGCCGTTCCTGCCCATCGCTCCGGCCGCGCCGCCGTAAGCCGCAGATCCTGGGCCCGAAACGAGATGCCGCGCTCGGCGTAGAGCGGCAGGGCCGCCGCGACAACCTCCTCGAGGTTGGGCCGGCGGAAGCGGGACTCATCTCCCGGGCGAGTCCTTCCCTGCGGGTCGAGCGGCACGACGAGGGCGTTGGGCCGCGGGCCCCCGGGGTCGAGGCCGAAGGCTTCGGCGGCCGAGGCCCGGACGAGCATCAGCCCCCGCAGGCTCCGGGCCGAGGGCGGAAGATGGGCTGCCGTCGAGGCGGCGGCGTCCGGCGGGAACGTCTCATAGGGGGCGAGAATCGCCTCGAGGGACCCCGGGGAACCGAGGTAGACGTCGACCCCGCGCGCCTCGGGCGCCACAAGCGGGTCGAGGAACGCGTCCGCCTGGCCGTCGCCGACGAGGGCGACGGCGATCCGCTCGGGCACGGCCCAGGAGGACGCGGGCACGTGGGTCACCACCTGCATCAGCCCAAGCGGCAGCCCGGCCGGGGCCGCGACCCGGGCGATGGCCTCGACGTCGTCAGGGGTAAGGATGCCGTAGAGTTCCTTGAGATCGAGCGGCTCGAGGGGAAGCTCCGCCTCGGCATCGCCGGTGGCGTCGGTCTCGGCCCCTTCCTCGGGCTCGGGAGTCACGTCCGGCGCGGCCTCGGGGGGCGTCTCGGGCTCGGGGGGCGCCTCTTCGGCCGGTTCTTCCGGCGCCTCGGGCTCCTGGCCCCAGCCCGCGGGCGGGGCGAAGAAAGTGACGGCATAGGCGAAGGGCGACGGCTTGATCTGCCGCCCGCTTCGGGCCGCCAGCGCGCCCACGACGCTCCCGGCGGCGAAGAGAGCGAGGCCGACGACGAGGAGTTTGCGCGGGGTCATGGGCGCCTCTCGCTTGCCCGTGCGCGCCTTGTCGTCGGCCCGAGGACGCCTCTCACGCCGTACCGTAGGCCTTCTTCATGTCCTCGAGGGACTTGGGCGTGTAGTCGCCGGCGTGGCCGGCGGTGCCGAAGTCGCGCATCTTCGAGGCGATGAGCTCGGCGAGGGCCTCGCGGGCAGGCCCGAGGTACTTGCGCGGGTCGAACTCGCCGGGCTTCTCGACGAAGACCTTGCGGATGGCCGCCGTGACGACGAGGCGGCCGTCGGTGTCCACGTTGATCTTCTGGATGCCGCGCTTGATCGCCTCCTGGATCGACGGGATGGGCACGCCCATTGCGCCCGGCAACTCGCCGCCGTAGTTGTTGACCTCGTCGACGAGCTCCTTCGGAACGCTGCTGGAGCCGTGCATGACGAAGGCGACGTCCGAGATGCGCGTGCGGCACTCGGAGATGAGGTCGAGGGCGAGGACGGGCTCGTGCTTGAACTTGTAGGCCCCGTGGCTGGTGCCGATGGCCAGGGCCAGGGCGTCGACGCCCGTCTCGGTGCAGAACTGCTCGACCTCGTCGGGCTCGGTCAGGAGGACCTTGTCGGTCTGGGTGTCCTCCTCGATGCCGCCCAGGGTCCCCAGCTCGCCCTCGACGCTGACGCCGTGGGCGTGGGCGTAATCGACGACCTCCTTGGTGACGCGGATGTTGTCCTCGAGGCTGCGGGCCGGGTGCTTGCCGGACTCGGTCTTCGTGTCGTAGTCGATGGAGCCGTCGATCATGACGCTCGTGAAGCCGAGGGCGATGGCCTCCTTGCAGAGGTCGAGGTTCGGCCCATGGTCGAGGTGGAGAGCGACGGGCAGGTCCGGGTTGTCCTCGACGGCGGCCTCCATGAGCTTCTTGAGGTAGACGAGGTTGGTGTACTGGAGGGCCCCGCGGCTGGCCTGGATAATCAGGGGCGAGCGGGTCTCGGCGGCGGCCTGGAGGATGGCCTGGATCTGCTCCATGTTATTGACGTTGTACGCCCCGACGCCGTACCCGCCGGCGCGGGCCTCGTCGAGGATCTGTCGCATGGGCGTAAGCGGCATGGATGCGGCTCCTTTCGGTCCTGTTCGGGTTCCGGGTTGCCCGGACGGGAGCCCGCCCCGCCGGAGCCGAGACAGTATAGCGGGGGAGGGGGAACGTGCAAGGCCGAAAGTCCGGGGATGCCGCGTCAGCGGCCGACGAGCCGGACCCGGTTCTGCTTCTGGCTCACCCCGTGGTGGATGAGGCCCGTGCTCGTCCACGTTCGGCTCTTCCCGGCGTCGACGGTCACCGTGTACTCGACCGTCCGGAAGTCGAAGAGCGTGGGCGAATCCTCGAGGGTGAACTCGACGTCCCCGCCGATGAGGTGGCGGATTTCCATCCGGATGGGCCCCGCGCGGTAGTTGCGGACCTCCTCCCGCCAGGTGCGAAGCTCGTCCCATCCGATGACCTGCGGCACGCGCGCCTGGTCGTTGAAGAGGAACGTCGAGCGCGCCACGTCCAGGATGACCCGCTCGTAGACGATTTGGTCGTCCGTGCCCACATTCAGCTCGATCTTCTCGCGGATAGGGATGTACTTCGTCGATTGCGTGGTGTAGTACGCCAAGCCGTCGCGCTCGCCCTGGCGGAAGACGCGGATCACCCCGTCCGGAAGGGGAGACTCGCCCATCTTGTGCTCCTCGTCGTTGGCGAGGAGGAGGAACCGGACGGGCCGGTCGCCGTACTGGTGCGGGCGGTAGCGGTAGAGGATGTCGAAGGGGACCGGAGCCGCCTTGAACGAGACCATCCGCTGTGACCAGCCGTTGGGAACGGTCTGGGTGCCCTCGACGGTGAAGATGAAGTATTCGGAGAGCCCTTCCTTGACGATCTTCGGCGGCGCGGCGTCTGCTTCACAGAACAAGCTCTCCGGCAGACCGTAGACCTGGGTGGGCTCGGCCAGTTCGCACTTTCGGCGGAGCATGTCCTCCTTCCGGCCCCGATCAAGACCCGCCCGATTCTTAGCGTCCTCGGGCCGGGCCAGTTGGGCGATGGGCTCGACGAGGTTCACGACACCCACCACGAGCCGCACCTCGGCCTCCTCGTAATCCTCGCCGGAGCGATTCGTGACCGTCACGTAGCCGTCGAAGCTCGCCTCGGTCTCGGCGGCGTCGGTGATCATGATATAGTCGGCGGCCCAGGAGATGCCGCTCGTAAAGTAGCTGACCTCGACCTCCACCTGCCCCTCGACCTTCGACTCGACGTTCCAGATGAGGACCTGCGGGCGGTCGGCGGGGAACGTGGTGTCGAGGACCTCGACCCGCTCGGCGGCGTCCCCGACGGGCCGGAAGTGGACGCTCGTCGGGTCGATCAGCGTCCCGTCCCAGGAGAACTGGAGGCGGTTCGCACCCTTTTTGAAGGTGATCGACCGGGTTTCCTTGACGAGCGTCAGGTCCTCGGAGTTGTAGATCGTCAGCTGCACGGCCTCCCTGGGCGGGAGGGTGACGAGGTCGACGTTCCGGGCCTCGGCGGCGGTGGCGGCCAGGACCACCACGAAGAGAGCGAGCGCGCGTGTCATCGCGATCCTTTCACGGGCGGACGAGCTCGATGTGCTCCTGGCTCTTGTTGCGGCCGTGGTGGAAGAGGCCTTCGCTCGTCCACGTGTGCGTCCGGCCGGCGCCGATGGTCACGGTGTACTCGACCGTGTGGAAGTCGAAGAGCTTGGGCGAATCCTCCAGGGTAAACTCAACGTGGCCGCCGATGAGGTGGCGGATTTCCATCCGGATGGGCCCCGCGCGGTAGTTGCGGACCTCCTCCTCCCACGTCTGGCGCTCGTCCCAACCGACGACGCGCGGCGGGGAGTGGTCGAAGATGAACCGCGAGCGGGCAACGTCCAGCACGACCCGCTGATAGACGATCTGGTCGTCCGTGCCCACGTTGAGCTCGATCTTCTCCTTGACGGGGATGTACTTCGTCGATTGCGTGGTGTAGTAGGCCAAGCCGTCGCGCTCGCCCCGGCGGAAGACGCGGATGACGCCGTCCGGGAGGGGAGACTCTCCCATCTTGTGCTCGGCGTCATTGGCCAGCAGGAAGAACCGCACGGGACGATCGCCGTACTGGTGCGGGCGGTAGCGGTAGAGGATGTCGAAGGGGACCGGAGCCGCCTTGAACGAGACCATCCGCCGCGACCAGCCGTTCGGGACGGTCTGCGTGCCCTCGACCGTGAAGATGAAGTACTCGCTGAGCCCTTCCTTGACGACCTCGGCGGGACGGTCCTCGGCGGGACGGTCGGCCTTGGCCCGCTCGGCTAAGTCGATGGCCCCGCGGGCCGCGAGCATCTTGTCGTCGCGGGTGTGGACCGCCTCGCCGCCGGGCAAACGGGGCGCCGGGGGGGGCATCCCCCCGGCGAGCCGGCGGATCTTCTCCACCAGGTTCACCACCCCCACCACGAGCCGCACCTCGGCCCCCTCATAATCCTCGCCGGAATGGTTCGTGACGGTGACGTGCCCGTCGAAGCTGGCCCGGGTCTCGGCCGCGTCGGTGATCATAACGTAATCGGCGGCCCAGGAGATGCCGGAGGTGAAGTAGGACACCTCGACCTTCACCTGCCCCTCGATCTGCGATTCGATGTTCCAGATGAGCACCCGGGGGCGGTCCTGGGGGAAGGTCGCGTCCAGGACCTCGATCTGATCGGCCGCGTCGCCGAGGGGGCGGAAGTAGACGCTCGTCGGGTCGATCAGCGTCCCGGCCCACGAGAACTGGAGGCGGTTGACGCCCTTCTTGAAGGTGATCGACCGGGTTTCCTTGACGAGCGTCAGGTCCTCGGAGTTGTAGATCGTCAGCTGCACCTTTTCCCGGGGTGGGAGGGTCACCAGGTCGACGTTTCGGGCGGCGGCGGTCCCCGCGAGGACGAGCCCCGCCACGGTCGCGATGAGCGTGCGAACGGTCATGGCCGGCTCCTTTCGTAGGGACTTACCATTCGTTCCGGAAGAAGACGTGGAGGAGGAACGTGACCTCGTCGGGCTTCTTGTCCGCGGCCTCGGGGGCGGCGGGCAGCGAGACGTGGACCTCGACGTCCTGGGCGCTTAAGCGCTCGACGGCCGCCTTGTCGGTCGTCTCGCCGGCCAGCTCCCACTGCGCCTCGCGACTCTTCTGCCCCCCGCAGAACTCGTCGCGGAGCCGGTTCATGTTCTCCTCGATGTCGAGCTGGACGGGCTCGTCCTTGAAGTTCTGCATCTTGTACTGGACGATGACCTCCTGGTGGAAGAGGTTGCCGTGGACTTTGTGGCGCTGGTTCTTCTTGACGGTCCGCTCGACCTTGACGTCGCGCGCCAGGCCCAGGTACAGCTTCATCTCGTCGTCGATGGGGGTGAACGGGCCCCAGTCCTCGCCCATGAAGGCCTCGCCGCCGCGTCCGTCCTTCAAGAAGATGCGGGCCTTGCCGAAGGGCAGGGGAAACTCGCCAAGGCCGTGCTCCTTATCGTTCTGAAGGACGTAGTACATCCGGACGTACTTCTGGTAGGGCTCGTCGGGGACGGGCGGGGCGGTCAGCCAGTTGAAGAGGAACCGCTTCCGGATGGGCACCCTGACGAACTTCGCCAGGAGCATCTCCTTCGACTCCTGGAGGCCGATCTCCTTGCGGAAGTACTCGCCGAAGCCCGCCCAGACGCCTGCGTTCGACCCGAACTCCTCGCCGGAGAAGTTCCAGACGCGCATGTAGTTGCGCAGGGTGAGGGTCTTCTCGTCGTGCTCGGCCGTGGCCCGGTACGAGAACGTCCGCCGCAGGTTCCCGATCAGGTACGAGATCCGCACCTTCACCGGCCCGGCCTTGTCGGCGAAGACCTGCCAGACGAGGGCGTTCTCGCCGGGCGGATAGGCGACGTGGATGACGCGGACCGCGTCGCCGACGCCGATGGGCCGGAAGAGGATCGTGGACTTGTCGATCTCGGTATTCGACCACGAAAAGTCGATGTGGTTCGTCCCCTTCAGGAGCGTCACGATCCGCTCCTCCTCGACGAGGGTGGCATTCTCGTTGTCGAGCTGGATCTCGACCCGCTCCCGGGCCGGGAGGGTGGCCAGCTTGATGCGTGCGGCGGCGGGCGCGGCAAGCGTCGCGACCATGACGGCCGCCACGACCGCGATCCCCGGGGTCCGTTTCGCGTTCATCCGAAGCCTCCTTTGCGCTGGGCTGCCATGCGGATGCAGGTCCGCGTTCTTCGGTCTTGGACGCCGCCCGCCGGGAGGCGGTTCCAAAGTTCTGACAGGCCCTGCCGGGAACCCTCGCGAGCTTTTTCTCGCGGTTTGCCGAGCTGCGCGCACCGGAGGCCGCCTCCCCTGCGACCCTCCCGAGAGCCAGCGGCCTTGTCATAAGTCCTTCCAGAAAAAGCACTTACCTGAGACCCGCGGGTCTTCGCGAAATCCTTCCCCGGGCCCCGATTTGGCGCCGGGCCGTTCGTCTCTATAGTCTCCTGTGGCTCACGTGCATGCTTCGCCCCCTTTGGCGCGTCGGTCGTCGCCCCCCCTCGGCGGCCGACGCGCCCGCCCCCCCGCGGGGCCGACAAGTGAACACGGATGCAGCGCCGGTCGCCTCCGGCTGGAGTTTCCCCCCTCTCCCCTCCGCCCGGGCGGCCGGTGAGTCCTACCCGCGTCCCGGCGTCCCCAGCCGCCGGGACGCCTCTTTTTTCGCGTCCGGCCGGTCTTGGCGATCTTTTCTCGTGAATCCGGACCTCCTCCCACGGTAATAGTAAGGAGAACCGAACCCCGGAAAGGAGACGCCATGCCCCGCGCCCTCGGCCTCGCCCTCGCCCTGGCCGCCGCCTTCGTCGCCGGATGCTTCGAGACGAAACGCGACATCACCCTCAACCCCGACGGCGCCGGCAAGGTCACCATCGACTCGAAACTCACCGTCCCCGACCTCGGGCTCGGCGAGGCCGCGTCGCGCGAGAAGGCCGCCCGCGACGCCGTCCGCGATATCCTCAAGAAATCGGAGGGCGTCGATGCCTGGAAAAACGTGAAGGTCGAGACGCTCCCCGATGGGCAAATCCATTTCCAAGGTACCGCCTACTTCCGAAGCCTCGACGGTCTGAAGCTCCAGAACATGCAGCTCCTGGAGTTCGAATGGATTCGGAGCGAGGACGGGCGTGGCATCCTGACCACCGCCGAGCCGCCCGAGACGACCGGGGACAAACCCGAGATGACCGAGGAGGAAATCCAGGCCGCCATCGCCAAGGAGCGGCTCCAGTTCCAGACCGCCAAGGCCATGATGGGCGTCGTCCTGGGGGCCGCCAGCGACACGGTCACGTTCCACCTGCCGGGAAAGGCGGAGGAGGTCGTCAACTTCAAGAAGACCGACGAAGCCGGCGCGGTCACCCTCGGCCTGACCGGCGCGCAGCTCCTCTCGGCCATGGACGCCCTCATGCAGGACGACACGTTCGTGCGCAAGGCCGTGCTCGCGAAGAAGAAGCCCGGCGGCGGCGAGCCGGGCGGCACCTTTCCCCCCGAGGCCTACGAGAAGCTCTTCGGCACCGCCGGGCCCGTGCGGGCCGTCGTCACGGGCCTCGCGCCCCGGTTCGACTGGGAGGCCGAGGTCGCCGAGGCGAAGAAGAACTTCCCGACCATGCTCCGGGAGGCGGGCCTCGCCGACGTCGTCCCCGCCCCGCCCGCCAAGGGTCAGGGCTTCGAGCGACTTGAGGTGGGCGGCCTGCGGCTCGTCTGGATCAAGGGCACCGGCCGGGTCCGGCCCTTCGGCGAAGACCCCGGCTTCACGGTGGCCCTCGTGGGGCGGCTGCCGGGGTCGATCCTCGAGGTTCAGGAGGGCCGCGTCACGAGGGCCACCACGGATACCGGCCAGAGCCTCCTCCCCGAGAGCGACTGGGATCGCAAAATCCATTTCCCCCGCCTCGGCGAGGACGGCCGGACCGTGGCCTTCGAGGCGGAGCTGGCGATGCCGCCCACGGGCGCGAAGGCCATCCAAGCGGTCGAAGGGGTCCTGGAGTACCAGGTTGCCGCCGGAACCAAGGTCGAGGACCTGGGCCTGGTGGACCTGAAGGTCGGCGCCCTCGGCGGCGCCTACGGCGTGAGCATCGTCGAGATCGGCCCGAGCGAGCGGCAGCAAGGCAAGCAGACCCTCGTCGTCAAACTCGACCGGGCCCCGGCGGGCCTGAAGGCCGTCCGGCTCCAGGACGCCAAGGGGACCCCGATCGAGACGGACGAGACCGGCCGCATGACCATGAACGAGACCGTCACGATCGACCTGACGCACGCGGGGGGCTTCCCCGCGAAGGGTCGCATCGTCCTGGAACTTCACAAGGACCTGAAGCGCTACGAGGTGCCCTGGAAGATCGAGAACGTGCCCCTGCCGAAGCGGCCGGGGAAGTGACCCCGCGTGCGGCTTCGCCGTCGGGCCTTGTCTTCACCCTCGACTCGCCCTAAAGTAACCCGTATGCGTATCCGAGCGATCATCCCCTTGCTGGCCTGGGCCATTGCGGCAGGCTGTCTCGAGACCGACCAGGCGTACACCCTCAACCCGGACGGATCGGGGAAGGTCGTCTACGAGGTCGTCTTCATCTCCACGGCGGTCGGTGTCGGCCCGGCGGCCGAGGACCCGAACATCGCCGTGCGGCGGGCGATCCTCAAGATTCTGGAGGAATCGCGCGGCGTGGAGGCGTGGACGGACGTCGCGTACGAGCTGCGGCAGGACGGGCGGATCTTCTTTCGCGGCACGGCCTACTACCCCGACGTCGAGAAGCTCAAGCTCCACATGATGAAGGGCGGCATTTTCACGTGGCGTCCCGACGGGCGCGGCGGGATGGCCCTCCAGATGCGCCAACCCGGCGCCCAGTCCAAGATCATCCGCCCCCTGCCCCCCGGCACGAGCCCGGCCCGCGTCGAGGCGCTGGTCGAGGCCCAGCGCAAGAAGTGGACCGATAGCCTCCGCCTGACGGGCGGCATGGTCCGGGCCCTCGACATTCACCTCGCCTTCGACCTCCCGGGCCGAGTCCGCGACCTCGACAACTTCACGCGGGGCGAGGGATCGACCGTCACGCTCGACTTCGAGGGCCCGAAGATGCTCGAGGCGATGAACGAGCTCGTCTACGATGATGCGTTCATGGAGGAAGCCGTCCGCCAGGGCTACGACCTGATGGGCGGGCCGGGGGCGAGCCGCTTCATCAACGAGCGGGTCTACGGCCTGAAAGGTCCGGCGCGGGTGACGGTGGGCGGGTCGCTGACGGAGCGGTTCGATTACGCTTCCGAGATGCGCGAGGCCCGGGCGCGCGAGCCGGAGATGCGACGGCGGCTGGGCCTCGCGGACCTGCCGTCCGCCCTCGGCGAGCCAGCGAAACGTCGACCGGAGCCGAAGGGGTAACGCTCGGGGCGTGTCGGGCTGCGAGCCCTTTTGGAAACGTCGGGATTTTTTCTCGGAACTTCCCCGGCCCCCCCGGCGTTTCAGTGGATGGTGGCTGGGCGCTACCGCCCCTTCTCTTCTGCCCGGCCACAGCGGTCCTACCCGGACCGCCCTTTGGCCCTGGGGCGTCGCTACTCATCCCCATGGTGGCGACGCCCACTTTTTTTGCGCATAACTGCCGCAAAGAAAGCCGCTTACGCCCCGTCGCGGGCGAACCGGTCCAGCTCCTCCTTCACCTTCAGGAGGTCCTCGTAGACCATGCGGCGGGTGTCGGGGGTGTAGTTGCGCAGGACATAGGCGGGGTGATAGGTGGGCATCAAGAGGGCCCCGCGCCACGGGTAGAACCGCCCGCGCAGCCGCCCGATGCCGTCGTTGGTTTCCAGAAGGTTTTTCGCGGCCACCCCCCCGAGGGCCACGATGACGCGCGGCCGGAGGACCTCCAGCTGCCGCGCCAGGTACGGCCGGCAGTTCGACGCCTCCAGGGGGGCGGGGTTGCGGTTGTCCGGGGGGCGGCACTTGACGATGTTCAGGATGAAGACTTCGTCGCGCGTCAGGTCGATCGACTCGATCATCTTCGTCAGCAGTTCGCCCGCCCGACCGACGAACGCCAGGCCTTGCCGATCTTCTTCCTGGCCCGGCCCCTCGCCGCAGAAAACGAGTCGCGCGTGCGGGTTCCCCTGCCCCGGCACGGTGAGCGTGCGGTTGGCGACCAGTTCCGGACACCGGTCGCACTCGGCGACCTCGGCGGCAATGCGGGACAGGGCCTGCTCGCGGCTCACGCCGTCCTCCAAGTCCGGGGTTCCGAAGTCGAGGGCATCCTGGGCGGCGACCCGGGCCGCCAGGTCCTCCTTGACGGCCGCGACCACGCGATCCTCGGGGACCGGGGCCTCCTCGGGCAAGGCCTCCGCCGCCTCATCCTCAGGCGGCCCCGCCTCGCGCGCGACGGTCGCCGCGGGCGGCACGGCCGCGAGGCCGGCGCGCCCCGCGTCCTCGAGGCGCAATCTGAGACGCCGCGCCAACGAGGCCAACTGCGTTCGTGCGTCCGGTGGTGGCATGCGATCGAGCCTGAGCCGCGAGCGCCGGGTCCGTCAATCCTCGCGGTTCTGGAAATCGTGGATGATCTCGACGCCGGCGCTGGTGCCGATGCGCGAGGCCCCGGCCTGCATCAGCTCGAAGACCTGGGGGAACGTGCGGACGCCCCCGGCGGCCTTGACCCCGGCCCGGTCGCCGACCGTTTCCTTCATGAGACGCACGTCGTGGACCGTGGCTCCTCCGGGGCCGAAGCCGGTCGAGGTCTTGACGAAGTCGGCCCCGCCCTCGAGGGCCAGCTCGCAGGCGCGGGCCTTCTCCTCGTCCGTCAGGTAGCAGCACTCGAGGATGACCTTAAGGATGCAGCCCTCGGTCACGCGGCGGAGGACCTCGATCTCTTGCCGCACGTCGGCGTAGCGGCCGCTCTTCATGGCGATGAGGTTGAGGACCATGTCGACCTCTTCGGCCCCTTGCTCGATGCACTCGCGAGCCTCGGCCTGCTTGACCCGGAGACCCGAGTGCCCGAGAGGGATGCCCACCGTCCCGCCCACCGCCACGTCCGTACCGCGCAGGAGCTTGACGGCCCGCGGGACGTCGTACGGGGCGACCGAGACGGCGTGGAAACCGCAGCCGATGGCCTCCTCGCAGACCCGGTCAACGTCCTCGACGGTATGGTCGGGGCGCAGGAGGGTGTGGTCGATCGCCCGCGCAAGGATCTCGACGTTCATGTTGCCGACGTAGGCGGGGTGTGACATGGCCCGGGCAAGGTATCGGCGAGGGGGCGGGGGTTCAAGGCAAAAACGTCCCGCGAACGTCAAGCGTGCGCTAAATTCCCGGTGCGGGGGGCCCTTCCGCGAGCCGCTTCGCATGGGCCGCCACGACGTCGGCCATCTCGGGCCGCTCGGCCAGGTTCACGTTTTCGGCGGGGTCGGTCTCGTGGTCGTAGAGCATGCGGGCGTAGACCTCGCCGCCGTCCTCCTTGCGCCACTCGGTGTAGAGGTATCGGTCGGTCTTGACGGAGTCGCCGTTGTAGTAGCGGCTGAAGGCGGCCTCCTTCCAGGCCCGGTCGGGCGCCTGGAGAAGGGGCGCGAAACTGGTGCCTTCGAGGTGACCGGGGGGCTCCAGGCCCGCCAGCTCGCAGAGGGTCGGGTAGATGTCGAGGAACTCGACGAGCCGCCGCGTTCGCTTCCCGCCCGCCACGCCCGGCGCCCGGACGACGAGCGGCGCCCCGAGCGAGGTCTGGAAGTTGGCGTGCTTGCACCAGAGACCGTGCTCGCCAAGCTGCCAGCCGTGGTCGCCCCAGAGAACGACGATGGTGCGGTCGTCGAGACCGAGCTCCTCGAGCTCCGCCAGCAGCCGCCCCACCTGGGCGTCGTGGAAGCTCGTGCAGGCGTAATAGCCGTGGATGAGGTGGCGGGCGGTCTCTTCGTCGATGGGGCCGTTGCGGGGGATGTTCGTGTAGGCCCGCAGCTCACCGAAGCTGTGCATGGCGGCGTCGGGGGCGTTCTTCGGTCGGTAGGGGTTGGGGGCGAGCTCGATCCGGGCGTGCTCGTACCGGTCCCAGTACCGTTTCGGGGCGTTGAACGGGAGGTGGGGCTTGAAGAAGCCGGCCGCGAGGAACCAGGGCTTGTCGCCCTTGGCGAGCCGTCGCATCGCCTCGACGGCCCGGTCGGCGAGCATGCCGTCGGCGTAGGCGCGATCCTCGACGTCGGCGGCCTCCCACGCCGGGCCGCACCCGCGCTTCCTGGTGTTGCCCTCGGCCAGCGCCCGGTTCTCATCCAGAAGGTATCCGCGTCCGCCCCATCCGCCCTTCGGGTGCCACGGCTCCTCGGACCACGACCGATCGGCCGTGTCGTTCAGATGGTGGAAGACCTTGCCGAGGCCGACGGCGGCGTAGCCCGCCTCGCGGAAGTGCTGCGGTAGCGTGCGGGCGCCGGGGAGGTCGTCCTCGGCCCGGGTCTTGAAGTCGACGAAGCGGCGGCGCGCGGGGCGCACCCCCGTCAACAGGCTGGCCCGCGACGCCCCGCAGACGGGCACTTGGCAATAGGCCCGCTCGAAGACGATGCCGCCGGCGGCCAGCCGGTCGAGGTTCGGCGAGAGGGTCTCCGGGCGCCCGTAGCACCCGAGCTGGGGTCGCAGGTCGTCGACGGGAATGAAAAGGACGTTCGGTCGATCCATGGGCTTCCCCAGTGCACGGGCGAGACGCGGGGCCGCCAGGGCCGCCGCCCCCGCTCCGGCCGTCTTTAGAAAGGTGCGGCGTTTCACGTGAACCGGACCTCGCCTTCGTCCCCCTCGACGATACGGCCGATGCGGTGGACGGTCTCGCCGCTCTTGGCGAGGATGCCCGCCATGTGGTCGGCGTAGTAGGGACTGGCTACCAGGACGAACCCGATGCCCATGTTGAAGACCCGCCACATCTCGGCCTTCGGCACGCCGCCGGTGGTGCGGAGCCACTCGAAGACGGGCGGGACGGGCCAGCTCTTCCGGTCGATCTCGGCCACGAGGCCCTTCGGGAGGATCCGGGGGACGTTGCCCGGGATCCCGCCTCCCGTCACGTGGGCCATCGCGTGGACGACGCGCTTCGTCGCGTAGTAGCGGAGCACGCGAATGACCGCCGGGGCGTAAAGACGGGTCGGCTCGAGGAACACCTCGGCCACAGTCCCGCCGAGCTCGGGCACCTCATCGGTGACCTTGAGGCCCGCCGCCTCGAAGACGATCTTGCGCACCAAAGAGTACCCGTTCGAGTGGGGGCCGGAGGAGGCGAGGCCGAGGACGACGTCGCCCGGCTCGACGCGGCTCCCGTCGACGAGCCGGTCGCGCTCCGCGACGCCGACCGCGAAGCCCGCGAGGTCGAAGTCACCCTGGGCGTAGAAACCGGGCATCTCGGCCGTCTCGCCGCCCAAAAGGGCACAGTGACAGGCCGCGCACGCCTCGGCCACGCCCACGACGACCTGCGCCAGGACCTCGGGATCGAGACGGCCGGTGGCGAGGTAGTCGAGGAAGAAGAGAGGCTCGGCCCCGAGCGTCAGGATGTCGTTGACGCTCATGGCCACCAGATCCTGGCCGACGGAGCGGTAGCGGCCGGCATCGAGGGCGATGCGGAGCTTCGTCCCGACACCGTCGGTGCCCGCGACGAGAATGGGATGGCGGTAGTTGCGCTGGAAGAGCCGCTCGTTGTAGTCGAGGCTGAAAAGACCCGCGAAGCCGCCGTAGAGGGGCAGGACGCGCGGGCCGTGGGTCCGCTGGACGGCCTCGGCGATGCGGTCAACGAGCGCATCGCCCGCGCCGATGTCGACGCCCGCGTCCTTGTAGGTCAGCTTGGCCATAAACCTTGGCGCCGGGGCCGTTGCCGGGCTACGCCCACCACATCCCGCCCGGCTTCTCATAGAGGAGCACGTTCTGAAGGAACGCGACGGCCTTCGTGAACCCCTCGCCGACGCTCATGAGGCTGTCCTCATGCTCGATGGAGATGACGCCGTCGTAGCCGATCATGCGAAGCGTGGAGACGAAGTCGCGCCAGAAGTCCTCGCCGTGGCCGTAGCCGACCGTGCGGAAGACCCAGGACCGGTTCGCCTCGTCGCCGTAGTGTTTCGTGTCGAGGACGCCGTTGGCGGCGGTGTTCTGGGGATCGACGAGGCAATCCTTGGCGTGGACGTGGAAGACGGCCTTGCCGAGGGCCTTGAGGGACACCAACGGGTCCATGCCCTGCCAGAAGAGGTGGGACGGGTCGAAGTTCGCCCCAAGGGTCCGCCCGCACGCCTTGCGCAGCTTCAGGAGCGTCTCGGTCGAGTAGACGCAGAAACCCGGGTGCATCTCGAAGCCGACTTTGACGCCGTGGTCCTTGACGAACTGGGCCTGCTTCGTCCAGTACGGGATCAGTTTCTCTTCCCACTGCCACTGGACGGCCTGCTCGAAGTCCGGGGGCCAGGGACAGGTGATCCAGTTGGGCACGGTGTCCTTGGGCCCGCCACCCGGGCACCCGGAGAACGTGACAACCACCTTGACGCCGAGGGCCTCGGCCAGGCGGACCGTCTTCTGGAAGACCTGGTGGTGCTCCTTGGCCACGGCGGAGTCGGGGTGGATGGGGTTTCCGTGGCAGGAGAGGGCCGAGATCTCGAGGCCGCGGTCCGTGATCATTGCCTTGAAGTCGCGGCAGGCGGTCTTGGACTTCAGCAGCGCGTCGACCGGGACGTGATCGTCACCGGGATACCCGCCGCACCCCAGCTCGACGGCCTGGAGACCGTGCTCGACGAAGTAATCGAGGGCCTTTCCGATCGGCTGGTCGCCGAACAGGACGGTGAAGACTCCGAGTTTCATGTCGCGCTCCTGTCTGGTGCTGTGCGAAAGATCACATTCTGACGGGCTTGCTGCCCTGCTTCGAGCTCTTGACGGCGGCCTCGATGAACTTCATGTGTTTGACACCGTCGTGGACGTTGGCGTACTTGGATCCGTCGCAGGAGAACTTCTTGCCCGCGTTGTACTTGCGGACGTCGTACTCGAAGGCGGTGTGGAGGCGGCGGTAGGCGTCGTGGAACGCCTCGACGTGGCCGGAGGGGAGGGTCGGCTCGGTCGAGACCCACGTGGGGATGCGGCCGAGGAAGGAGTCCTTCTCGCCCACCTCGCCGCGCCAATAGATGCGGTCGGGCTCGCCGGGCAGGCGGATCGTCAAGCCCTCAGCCTCCTCCTGCCGCCACGCCAGCGTGCCCTTGGAGCCGTTGACCTCGAGGCCGAGGTCGTTCTTGTGGCCGACGGCGATCTGGCTGGCCCGCACGAGGGCCCGGCCCCCGTTGGAGAGTTCGCAGTACGTGGTGAAGTGGTCGTCGAGGGCGCGACCCGGGAGAAACGTCTCCAGCATGCCGCGCACCCGCGTCACCTCCAAGCCGGTCACGAACCGCAGCTGCATGAAGGCGTGGCTTCCGATATCTCCGCCGCACCCGCTGGCCCCGGCCCGCTTCGGGTCGGTGCGCCAGGCGGCCTGCATCTGGCCGGTCTCTTCGAGCCGCGTGGCGAGCCAACCCTGAAGGTAGTAGGCGTCGGCCCAACGGACCTCGCCGATCTTGCCGCTCGTGACGATCCAGCGGGCGAACCAGCTCGACCAGTGGCCGAGGTAGGTGTGGGCGACGCCGAAGGGGACGCCCGCCCTTTCGACCGCTTGGGCCAGCGTCCGGGCCTCGCGCGAGGTGATCGTCAGGGGCTTCTCGCAGAAGACCGGGATGCCCGCCTTGACGAGCTTCATCGCCGGGTCGAAGTGGACGAAGTTCGGCGTGACGATGACGGCGTAGTCAATGCGCTCCCCCTTGGGCTTGGCGGCCTGGTCCTCGACCA
The DNA here is from genome assembly GCA_964461715.1 of uncultured Anaerolineales bacterium. GTDB lineage: Bacteria > Planctomycetota > Phycisphaerae > FEN-1346 > FEN-1346 > CAYWVR01. The sequence continues at coordinate 6,316 of CAYWVR010000011.1, read as the reverse complement.
TCTCGTCGTAGGTGGGGTAGCCCTGGATGGGATAGGGCCACCCCTTGGCCTCCTTCATCGCGACGTCGGGATCGGGGTGCAGGGCCGCGCAGGTCACGCGCCGCGTGCCGTCCATGTGGATGGCTTTCTGATGGGGCTGGACGATGAAGGCCCCGCCGCCGCCGCCGACGAGGCCGACGTTCAGGACACGCTTCGACATGCTTGGCTCTCCTTCCTGGCGCCGCGTTCCGGGGCCGTCTATGCTACCGTCGGGCGGCGGGGTCTCAAGCAAAAACGCGCCTGCTCGCTTACTCGCGGACGACGACCTTGTCCTGCGCGGCCAGCCATTGCCGGTCGATCTCGAACTCCAGGCCGTCGGGCACGGTGTATGTGACGGTGCGGCCCTGCTTGCCGGGCCTCACCTCGACGGCGACCTTGCCTTTGGGCGTCCAGACACTCCCGGCGAAGCGGCCCAAGTCGCCGGGCATGGGCCGGAGCACCGCCGGCTCAAAGCCGGGCCCCACCGGATGGACACCCACGAGGTGCGCGGCCAGGATCGCCTCGGGCCACGCGCCCCACCCGTGGCAGGCGACGCGCGGCGGAGGCTGAAGATAGGGACCGGTGCCGTCGACCTCTTGGGGCTCGGCGCCGTCGGCTCGGAAGACCTCGGGCACGGTCGTGAAGCCCGCCTCGGCCATGGCCCCGAAATACGCCCCCACGAGACGGGCCGCGTCGTCCGCCCGGCCGCGCTCAAGCAGCGCCTCGACCGCGAAAATCTTGACGAAGGGGTTCTCCATGGGGCCCCAGTCGGGCGGGGTCTTCTCAGAGGTCAGCAGCTCGACGAGCTTCTCGGCCTGGACGTCGCTCGCGAGGCCCGCCCAGAGGGCGTAGGCGTTCGTCGCAGGCGAGGCCCGCTCCGACCGCGCCTCGTACTGCCGCGCGTCGACGAACCGTTCGCGCCCGGCGTCCCAGAGACGCCGACCGGCGAGCTTCGTCATCTCCTCGGCCTCGGCGCGGGCGGCGTCGGCCTCGTCGTCATAGCCCAGGAACGCGGCGACGCGTGCCATCGCTCGAAGGGCCGCGACGTAAAGGGCCTGCCACGCCGTCACCTCGCCCGTCTTCTCGACCGGCGAGAGGTCAACGAAGAGCCACCAGGGCCGGCGGTCGGGCACGTTCTCCAGCAACCCGTCCACGCTCCGGTACGCCGCTGTCCAGTCGAGGACCCGCTGGGCGGCGGGCCACAGCTCCTCGGCGATCGCTCGGTCGCCCGTCCACGCAACGTGCTCCGCCAGATGCACGACCCACAGAAGCATCCAGTCCGGCATCGTGTGCCGCGTACCTGCCGGGACGATCGCCCGAATCGCCCCGTCGTCGGCCTGGTCGGCGGCGAAGGCGCGGAGGGCGGCGGCGGCCCGGTCGGTCCGGCCGTAGAGCGTCCGCTCGACCTTGCCGAGGATCCACGCCGAGACAAGGCTCTGCTCAGCCTCGCGGGCGGGGCTGCCCTCGAGAATCTGTTGAATCGTGCACCGGGCGGTCCGGCGCGCGAGGGCGAACGTCGAGGAGAGATCGGCTCCGAGCCCCTCGAGGCCCGCGGCGTCGGGCGCCGGGGCGTGCGACTCGCGCACTGCCAGGCGCCGCACCTCGATCGGTCCCTCGCCCGGCCGCGCCACCAGCTCCAGGTACCGCAGGGCGCGGCGATGGAGGCCGCAGATGCGTTGCCAGCGGCCCGCCAGGACCCACCGGTCCGCGCGCCGCATGCCGCGCTCGAGCGAATCGAGGTAGCCGCCGGCGTTGACCTCCTCGGCCCACGCCAGGTCGAGGATCGCCCCGGCCTTGCCGCGAACCTCCAGCTCGAAGTGGCCGACGACCTCGTCGCCGAAGTCGTACCGCACGTAGGCCCCGTCCTTGAGGGCGAGCGGTCCCTCGCCGCCCGGCTCGCAGAGGAGCGACGCCGCCCCCCGAGCCGCGCGGCGGTGGCGGCGGCGCTTCTGCCAGGCCAGGAGCGACGCCGGGTCCGGAAACGTGCGCGGATTCGGAGCAGGGACCTCGGGCACGGCCCCGTATCCGCACGGGCACAGCTCCTCCGTGACGATCTGCCAGTCGGCGATGCGGTCGCGGAGCTGGTCGGGCGAGAAGACGATCTTCAGGGGCCGCCCGGTGGCGGCGTCCTCGGCGTGCAGCGCAAAGCCCCAAGACCAGCCCGGGTCGTAGACCACGATGCCGACCGAGTTCCAGCCCGCGTCCAGGTCGACCTCGACCGGCTCGGCCCGGTAACCCTGGCCGCGATGCACGCCCGTGTACTCGTCGTGCTCGGTCTCCGTGAGCCACCACGCGAACTCCTCGTCGTAGCCCTGGCGGATGGCAAGCCGGTTGTTGACGTAGAGGGCGGCGACCTCGTCGCACTCCAGCGCGAGCCGCACGCGCCGCTTCGTCGCGCTGTGCATGAACGTCCCGGCGTAGAACTCGCCGACCCCGCGGTGGCGGATCGTGAACTCGAACGGCACCGCCGTCATGCCGGACCGCGGCGACGTCTGCCCCACGCTCTGCACACGAACGGGAAGGACGGGCCCCTCCGCCAGGCGGGCGACGGGCGATTCGACCGGGTCCGGGGCGGTCGGCGTCCCCTCGGTGACGCGCGGCTCGACGATGTCGGCCTCGGCCCAGTCGGCGTCCTTGAAGTCCGGCTTCGTCCAGCCTTTCGGGGCGAGGCGTGTGTCGCGCACCTCGCTGAACCCGGCCGTCCAGTAGAGCCGCGGGGACCGGCGGCCCAGGTCCAGAGCCTCCCGGAGCCGCCAGGACGTGTCCGTCACGAGCCGCGCCGTCGACCCGTTCTTATACGTGACCTCCAGGTCGAGCCACAGCCCGCCCGGCAGCCGCGGGGCGCGGGTCGTGCCGACGTGGGGATTATAGGCGAGGACGGCGACGGCGTTGCGGCCACGGCGAAGCGGAAGGTCGTCCTCGGTGTAGACGTCGGCGAGCGGCCGCTCGAGCTCCGACGGGACGGGCCCCCGGCCCACGTAACGGCCGTTGACGTAGAGAACGTAGTCGGTGAAGGCCGCGACCCGAAGACGGGCCCGGTGCGCCTTGCCGCGCAGCGTCAGGACGGCGCGTGCCCGCAGGGCGTAGTCCTCGGCGCCGAGGTCGTCGGCGACCCAGATCCAGCGGGCTCGGGCGGCGCGTTTGGTCATGGTAGCCCGGCCCCCCGGTGCGCAGGTCACAGGATCGGCGATGGGGCCGGACCTTCGACTCTAGCGCGTGGCGCGCCCGTTATCAAGCGGATTTCAAGTCCCCCGAGAGGAGGCGAGGCGGGAGAGAGAAAACCGTCTCGGACCGAGCGGCCCCCTACGAGCCCGGCGACTCGCGGCTGACCGTGGCCACGACCCCCGCGTCGCGGGCGGCCTCCAGCACGAGGGCCACCGTTTTCCAGGAGGTGTCCTTCGCAGGCCGAAGCTGAATCCGCTCGACGCCCTCGAAGACCTTGGCGGCCTCGTTGCGGAACTCCTCGATCGCCCACCGCTTTCCCTGGAACGTCACCGTGTCGTCGGCGCGTATGAGGACGTCGACGGGCGGGGGCACGGGACCGGGCGTCGGCGCCTTCTCCTCGCCCCGCACCTTCATCGTCACCCGCATCAGTGCGTCGCGAAGGATGCCGCTAACCTTCATGACGCGTCCGAAAGCCTCGTCGGCATCGGCCCGAAGAACGGCGGTGCGGATCTCGGCCGGGGCCGTGCGCACGGCCTCCTCCAGCTCCCCGAGGGTCATCTCCTTCCCGTCGAGTCGGGCCGGCTTGCCCTTCTCGAGGAGCACCTCGATCTCGACCTTCTTCGGGCGGATGCGGCGCTGCCGCGGGCGAATGACCACCTCCGCGGGCGTGCCCTCGGGGGGAATCGTCTCGCGGTTCGCTTCGTAGAGGAGGTTCGCATCCACGTCGGTGGACTCGAAGGGAACGTCGATGACGGCCTCGACGAAGTTCGAGAGGCAGACGACCGTGCCCTCGTGATCGGCCGCCGCCAGGGCCCGGCGGCTCGGCCGCCCGACGTACACCCAGTCGATGGGCCGCGCGCCGGCCGACGAATTGCCCAGGGCCAGCAGCTTGTGGGCGGGCACCTCGCGGACGACGGTTTCCTCGCCCTCGTCGGTTTCCTCCTTAACGCGGAACCGGGCGAGGATGTCGAGCACCTGGCCCGCGGGCGGACTGAAGCCCCCCCCCTCGGTCGTGTACCCCGGCTGCCCCGGCTCGAGGCCCAGAAGCGCCAGGGCGAACGTCACGTGCGAGGGACGGGCCTTGACAACGATGACGCTCTCGTGCTCGCGGGTACCCTCGCTGCAGACGAGAAGCTCCAGCGCGCCGTCCTGACGACAGACGGTCCCCTCGAGGCGAACCTCGCGGCCCTTCGTGTCGACGACGATGCCGGGGAGCTTCTTGAAGACCGTGCCCTCGGGCTCGGCTGCCGCCAGCGGGCCCGCCGCCGCGAGGATCGTCAATCCGATGGCCACCATACGCATGGCTTGTCCTTTCCGGGAACTACTCGCATGCCTCCAAGGCGATGACGGCGTAGCTAGTGGGGACGGGCGGATAGCCCTCGAACCAACGGTCAGCCTCGTTGACCCAGCTGCCGTCGTCGCCCTGTCGCCGCAGGAGGGCGTCGGTCAGCTCGGCCCGCCAGTTATGCTCGCGGCGGCGGTCGTCGCGGATCGTCGGCTCGCCCCAGGCCTCCAGGGCCCGGGCCGCGGTCATGTAGTAGTAGTAAAGGCCCTGCTGGCCCATTTCGGGGTTCTCCTCGAATGTCCAGTGCCCCCGGATCCAGTCGAGGGCGGCCTGGACGCGCGGGTCGTCGCGCGGGAGGTCGGCGTAGACGAAGCTCTTGAAGCCCGCGTAGGTCATCGAGCCATAGGCCTTGAGTCCCTTCCGTCCGCCGGGCAAGTCCACCGTGCCGGCCTTCGACTCGCCGCCGGCGTGGGGCGAGTAGATCATGCCGCCCTTGTCCGCGCCGACGAAGACCCCGTCGTTCGATTCGCTGCGGTCCTGGGTGCGGCTGACGAACTTGACGGCCTTCTCCCACATCGGGTCGTCCGCGGGGACGCCCGCCTGGTGCATGGCGTCGAGGAAGTAGGCGGTGTTGGAGAGGTCGGGCCGCCCGTGCTTGCCGTAGCCCGCCCCACCGTACCAGGGGTTCTCGAGGTCGACGCTCTCGGCCTCGTCCCACTGGCGCTCCTTGAGGTAGGCTTTGACCTGCTCGATGGTCTCGGCGTAGGCCTCGGGGTCGGCCTTCACGAGAACCATAAGGGCGATGGAGCTGGTGTAGTTGTAGAGGCCCTGGTCTCCATAGATGCCGCCGTCCTCCCGCTTGTGGGCCAGGAGATACTCGATGCCGCGCTTGACGGCCGGGTCGTCGGGGCTCTTGCCGGCCTGAAGGAGGGCTTGGACGCACAGGGCGGTGATGCCGACGTTCCCGTCGCCCCACGTGCCGTCGGGGCCCTGGGCGTCGAGAAGATACTGGGCGGCTTCATTGAGAGCCTTGGCCCGGCGCGTCGCGAGGGCGTCGGGGTCGAGGGGCGTCGCGGCCTCGGGCGGGACCTCCGGCGCCGCGGACTCCTCAGACACCGGGGGCAGCGGCGGTGGCTCCGGTGGGGTCGGCTCGTCCCCGCCCCCACATCCTGCCGCCAAAATCATCCCCGCCACCGCCATCGCCGCCACCGTCATCCATCCTGAGCGTGCCATCGTCCTCTCCTTCCGCTCGATGTATCCTCTATTATACGGCCTGCCGCGCGGCTCACGCCAACCTTTGTGGCAATCGCGCACGTCGACCGCGACCAACCATGCTGCAAAGGGCGCGCCACGGCTCGGCCAAGACAGAAAGGGCGTTAAGCTCAGCTCCAATAACTACTTAGACGCAAGCTCAACCCGAGGACCCACTGCCTGGGCGGGCGGGCTGCACAAGGCGTGGGCGGCGGCGCCCCCGGAAAGTGCACGCCGCGGTCACTTCGCCGGCTTCTTCGACCGTTTCGCCGCCAGCACGAACGTGTAGATCGCGAGGCCGGCCGAGACGGCCGCGATGCCCCAGTTGAGCTGGACGTACCAGCCCTTTCCCTCCTCGCTCTGCCATTCCTCGACGCGGGTCCCCGGATAGACCGACTCCACGAAGCAGTAGGCGGCCAGGGCCAGGAGCAAGATGCCGAAGAGCATCAGCATGCCGGAGCCCCACGGCTCGGCCTTCTTCACGTCCTTCGATTCGGATTGGGCCATCATCTCCCTCCTCTCTCGCGATGTTCGGACGCCGTCATTCTATCACGGCGTCTCCGGGAGCCCAGCGTTTTCCTCCGTCTCGCCGCGGGC
>CAYWVR010000010.1:0-104645 GCA_964461715.1 uncultured Anaerolineales bacterium | reverse complement strand
TGATGGCCCGGCTCGCCGAGGCCGTGACCGACCGGCGGGCCGCCGACGCCGTCACCCTCCTCCAGTCCGGGGCGGACATCCTCCGCATGCGACACCCGCAGGCGATGGCCCGGGTCCGGGAGTTCCTGGACGCCGTGTGGGGCGCCCCGGCGTAAGCCGCTCCGGGCTCATCCTTCTTCACATGCCGGACCTACAAGGACTTACCGAAGGGCAAACCGGAACGGCACCTCCAGCGCGGACGCCACTGCCGCCCCGCCCCGCGTCGCGGGTTCGTATCGCCCCTGTCGCGCCGCGTCCAGGGCCGCCTCCACCAGCCGCGGATAGCCCGGATCCTCAATGACGCGGACGCGGCCCGCACGGCCGGTCACGAGGACCTGGACCTCGATCACCACGACGCCCTCCTCCCCTCTCCGCCGCGACCGGAGCGGATACTGCGGGGCGGGCACTTCGAGAACCGCCGCCACGGTCGGCACACCCGGCCGGACGGCCTCCTGCGGCGGAGGCGTCCACTCGGGCGGGCCAGCGTGGGCCACGGTGACCGACGGGACGGGCCCCAGGACGACCTCGGGCACGCTCCCGCGCGCTTCGGACGGAAGAGCCGGCGGATACTCAAGCGGCGGGGGGCCGGCAAAGACCGCTGGGGTATGCGACGGCCTCTCTGCCGTCGCCTTCGGCGGCTCCCACGCCTCGACGCGATCCACCTCCAGGGCCTCGGCGGGCACCCTCCGGGCCGGTTCGGCCGCGGGCATGCGCTCCAGGGTCGGCGGCGGCACGAGGGCCTCGGGCGGGATGAACGTGATCCGCACCGCGGGCACCGCCTCCCCCCGCGTCTGGATCGGCCGGGCCGCGGGCGTCGGCCGCACGCCGTACTGAAGGGCCCCCAGGGCCCCGGCGTGCACCGCCAGCGAAACGGCCAACGCCGCCCGCGTCACCCGGGATGCCCGCACGATCGTCAAAACGAGACCTCGAGCCCGAAGATGAAGTTGCGGCCCGGTTCATTCAACCCGGACCCGTGGATGCGGTAGTCCTCGTTCGTGATGTTCTCGATGGCGAGCGTCAGGTCGACGTTCTCCGAGACGCGATACCCGCCCCGAAGCGAGACGACGCCGTAGCCCGGCGTGCCTCCCGGCGGAATACGCGAGCGGTCGCGGGCGTCACGAGTCGAGAGGTCGTCGGCATCGTCGGCGAAGACGGCCTCGGCCTCCGCCCAGCACCGGCCGGCGGGGTCGTCCCACCTCAAGCCCACGCGGCCCGTGGTGGGCATGCGGCGGTCGATGGGTTCCATGGCCGCCATGGGGGCCGGGGTCGGGAACGTCTCCACTTGGCCGTCCAGCCACGCAAACGTGCCAAAGGCGGTCCACTGGGGCAGGAACCGCCAGCTCGCCCCGAACTCGACACCCGTCACGTAGCCGCGGCCGGCGTTCTGTTTGGTGACCTCGAACCGACCGCCCACGATCGCCCCCGTCGGCGTCCGGATGATCATGTCGTCGATGGCCGTGTACCACCATGCCGCCCGGGCCGCGAACTGCTCGTATTCGGCCTTGACGCCGATCTCGTAGGCCAGGAAGTGCTCGGGATCGACACCGGGAGCGGGCGTCTCGAACTCCAGCGTCCGGGCCGTGTCGAATCGGGTCAGGTCCGAGAGGTTCGGGGCCCGGTAGCCCTGGCTCACGCCGCCGAAGACGTTCCAGTGGTTCTCGTCGTCGCAGTGATAGACGAAGCGGGCACTGCCGACGAGGGCGTCGAACCGCTCGTCCAGGCGACCGCGCAGGCCCGTCACGGGGTCCTGGACGCTGGCCGCCCGGGCACGGGCATGCTGGTACCGGCCCCCGACGATGAGATCCAGCTTCTCGCAGGCCGCGAACCGGTCCTCCAGGAACACCCCCACGAGGTCGTAGGACGCGTCGTCGGCCACGGGGCCCTGGATGGGGTTGGTCGAGTTGAAGGAGTTGACGTTGTCGTGGTAGACCTCGACGCCGTAGACGAGGCGACCGATGGGGCTGGGGCTCTCCAATTGGGCCCAGAAGCCCACCGTGCCCACATCGGTGCCCTGGCGGTGCTGGGCGCGGCCGACGCGTTCGCGTTCCCGCCGCTCGTTCTGCTCGTGCCAGGACAGGCTGAGGCTCATCGACTCGACCCAGCCCTGAAGCTCGGTCGCGTGGAGCTGGACGTACGTCAAGTCCCGTTCCTGCCAGAGGTTACGGGCGAGGTCGCCACCCCGCGCCAAGCCCTGCCACACCTCCGAGTGGACCGTCTGGTGGGTCCGGGGGACTTTGTTCTGACGGACCGTCTGGTGGCCGAAAACGAGCACGAGGTCGGGCCGCAGGAAGTACTCGGCCTTGAAGTCGAGGTCCCACTCCCCGTAGCCGGTCTCCTTCTGGGTGTTGACGTGCCGCCCACCCTCCAGGTCGCCGAAGTGCTTGGTCGATCCGCCGATGTAGAGGCCGAGTTTGTGGTCCCAGGTGGTCCAGAGCTCGGTGCGTCCGACCTGGGACCGCTCGGCGCTGGAGAGGCGGTAGGAGAGCCGCCCGCCGCACTGGAACCCTTCGCCATAGCCGATGGGGCCCTTCGTGATCGCGTTGACCGTGCCGCCGATGGCGTCGGAGCCGTAGAGGACGCTGGAGGGTCCCTTGACGGCCTCCAGCCGCTCCACGGAAAGCGGATCGACGGTGTTCCAATACTGGTTCGGGCCGGACCGGAAGGTAGAGTTGTTGAGGCGGATGCCGTCGATGAGCATCAGGGTGTGGAACCCCGTGAAGCCGCGGATGTAGGGCGAGGCCTGGCCGTGGCCCGTCTTCTGGACCATGATGGCGGGGATCTCGGCCAGGGCGTTGGGCAACGTGCGGTACGCCCCCTGCTCGATGTCGGTGTCGGTCAGGCTTTGGGCAATATAGGGGGCCTCGAAGGCCGTCTCGGGCACGCGTGCGGCCGTGACGAGGACCTCCGGCGCCCGCGGGGACGCCCAAGCCTCCACCGTCGCGGGGGGCGACGCCTCCGCCGCGGGAGGCGCGTCCTCGGCCGTCTCGGGGGGCGGCCCTTCAGGAGGCGGTTCCGCCGGCGGATCGGCAGCCCACAGGAGGGGCGACGCAAGGAAGAGAACCAGGACGCTCAGCATAGTGAAGGCTCGTAGTGTTTTCATGCTCGCGAAGGATACAAAACGCATGCCGAACAGGTCGCCGTTCGCAAACCCATACCAATACGGGGGTTAGGAGTAGGGCGACTCTCAGATGGCCGCAGGGAGCGAACATGGCCTGTGCATCTTGCACACGTTCTGTTCGCCGGCGGGGCCATCCCCGACCCGCCGTGGGGCCTTTACTCGTCCACGGCTTCGCCCCGCCCGGCCGCGGCTCGCGAGGACGGTTTTTCCTCGGGAGGCCATGTCAACGCAAAGTAGAAATGTCCGGTTTCCCGCCAGATGGAACTGGCCGTTTGAACGGTTGACGCCAAGGATGGCCGGCGGCGGGGGCGCTGGGGTTCATGGGCCGAAGACGATCACGCTCCTAAGTCCAGCTCCCGCAGTTTCTTGCGCAACGTGTTGCGGTGCAGGCCCAGGCGCTCGGCAGCGGCCGACTGGTTCCCGCCTGTCTCGACCATGGCCCGGCGAATGAGGGCCCGCTCGACCCGCTCCACGGCCCGCCGGTAGAGGTCCGGGGCGTCCGGGGCGAGGGCGTCGAGAAGGCCTTCGGCCGGGTCCTCGCCCTCGCCCGCCGCCGGGGTCCGCCGCCCCTCGCGGACCCGGTCCGGCAGATGGACCGGCAGGATGGGCCCGCCTGCCGACACGATCCGGGCGTGCTCGACGGCGTTGCCCAACTCCCGCACGTTCCCTGGCCAGCAATACCGCTCCAGGATCGCCGCCGCCTCCTCCGTAATCGGGGGCGGCGTCCCTTGCGAGACCCGCGCCAGAAGGTGACGGGCGAGCGGCAGAATGTCCTCCGGCCGCTCCGCGAGGGTCGGTAGGGCGATCTGGACCACCGCCAGCCGGTAGAAGAGGTCCTGCCGGAACCGTCCCTCGGCCACGTCCCGCTCCAGGTCCCGGTTCGTCGCGGCCACAACCCGCACGTCCACCCGGATGGGCCGCACCGACCCCAACCGCTCCAGCGTCCCCGAATCGAGGAATCGCAGCAGCTTGACCCGGGCCGCCGGGGGAAGCTCGCCCACCTCGTCCAGGAACACCGTCCCCCCGTCGGCGGACTCGAACCGGCCGGGCTTGTCGGCGTCGGCCCCGGTAAACGCCCCCTTGGCGTACCCGAAAAGCTCGCTTTCGACCAGGTTCTCCGGCAGGGCCCCGCAGTTGACGGGCACGAAGGGCTTGTCTCGGCGGGGGCTGTGGGTGTGGATCGCCCGGGCGGCCAGGTCCTTCCCGGTGCCGGTCTCGCCCAGGAGGAGTACGGTGGCGTCGGAGGCGGCAACCCGCACGATCCGCTTGTAGACCTCCTGGATAGCCCGCGAACGGCCGACGATCTCGATGTCGCCCTCCGAGAGCGTCTCGGCGGGCTCTTCCGTGGCCGCCGGGGCCGCCCGACGCGACGCCACGGCCTGCGTGGCCACGTCCGCCGCCCGATCCAGGTCCAGGGGCTTGACGAGGTAGTCGAACGCCTGGCCCCGCAGGGCCCGCGTGACCGTCTCCAGCGACCCGTAGGCCGTGATGACAACCACCCGGGCGTCCGGATCGGCCTCCAGGAGCCCATCGAGCGCCTCCAGACCGTCCATATCCGGCAGGCGCACATCCAGGAACACGACGTCGGAGGGCCGCTCGGCGTAGGCCGCGAGCCCCGCTCGGCCCGTCGCCGCCACGCGGACCGTGTGGCCCCGTTCCTCGAAATACCGCCGGAAGGCGAAGCAGATCGCCTCCTCGTCATCGATAACCAGGATATCAGGCATGGCAGGGCTTCCTATGCATCGCTTGAACCCGGGGCCTCAAGGCCCGGGGCTTCCTATTTCAAACCAGAAAACCGCCCCCTCCGGCCCGGATTCGTGCCCGATGTGGCCGCCGTGGCGGGCGATGTTCTGGCGGGCCACGTAAAGCCCCAGTCCCACGCCGCCCGTCTTCGTGGTCACGAACGGGTCGAAGAGGTTCCGCCCCGGGGGCACCTCGACCCCGCCGCCCGTGTCGCGAACCGCGAGTCGAACCGCGTTTTCAGACTCGCCAGGGCGGATTTCGATCCGCATCCGGCCCCCCTGCGGCATCGCGTCCAATGCGTTGAGCACCAGGTTCAGCACCACCTGCCTGAGCAGCGTCTCGTCGCCCCGCACCCACACGCCGCCCGGGTCCCAGTCCGTCTCGACCGTCACCCCCTGGTGCCGACATCGACCCTCCACGAGCGCCAGGACCGATTCGGCCAGCCCGTCGAGGCGTCTTTCGGACAGTTTCGACCGGTCCAGCGGCCCCCTTTCGGCGTCGCCGGCGGCCAGGTCCAGGAGTTCCTGCAGATAGAGGTCCATCCGGTCGATCTCGCGGACCATGCGGTCGAAGCTCTCGTCGGCCGCGCCCGATCCCCGCAGCTCGTCCGCCAGCACCCGGGCGTTCATTTTGATGCCGGAGAGGGGGTTCCGAAGCTCGTGGGCCACGCTGGCGGCCAATTGGCCGAGGGTCGCCAGGCGGGCGCTCCGGGCAAGCTGCTCGCGGGCGGTCTCCAGGCGGGCGAGGAGCTCATCGAACGCCCCCGCCAGCCGCACCAGCTCCGCCGGGCCCTGGGCCCTGGGAGCCCCCGACCTGTCCGTCAATAGCTCCTGCGGAGGCTCTTGGGCGATTCGATACATCCGGTCCGCCAGCCGCCGAATCGGTCGCACCAGGCCCGCCGCCAATGCCGTCGCGACGACCGTCGCCAGCACGATGGCCGCCCCCGTGACCCATGCGATAACGCGCGTTCCGGCCCGTTTCGCGGCCTCCACCTCCCGCTGAGGGACCAGGAGATACAGCCGTACGCCCTCTTGTGGCGGTCCCGGCGCGGCATCGACCCGGGCCGTGCCTACGACGTACGCCTCCCCGGCCAGTGTGATGTGTCGCGGCAACGTTCCCTCCGCGAGACGTCGCGACAGGGCCCCCGCGGCGGGCTCCGGGAGGCTCGTCGCGGCCAGGTCCCCCGTTTTGGCCGGTCCGGCGGCCACGGGCGTGCCCAGAACCTGCTCCAGACGGGCCATCAGGGCAGGCGAAAGGGGCAATCGCATCGTCTCAAAGAGGCCCGCGGCGTTGCGGGCGGCCTCGTCCACGAGCCGCCGCTCGGTGCTCCGACCGACCACCTCGATCCCAGCCCAGCCCACCGCCACGCCCACACCGACCACCAACAGGTCCATCGCCACGACGAGACGGGTTCGGATGGAGGCGTTCATGGGGCGCCCCGGACGCCGGCGCGCGGGGGAAAACGGCCCTGGCGGCCCCTGCACGCGGGTTAGTCGACCTGAATCCAGGCCTGGGCGTATTCCTGGTGGCGATCCAGATCCACGACCGTCAGGAATACGTTATACAGACCTGGCTTCTTATAGGTATGCGTCACGCTCCGGCCCACCGCCACGTTCTTGTCGCCGAAGTCCCACAGGATGGAATCGACGCGGCCGTCGGGGGCATCCGGGTCGCGGATTTCGGCCTCGAAACGCACCGAGAGGGGTGCCCGGCCCCGTTTTGGCGTCGCCTTTACGTGCACCACGGGCCAATGGTTGACGATGTTGAGGAAATACCGCACGGCCTCGGCCTGATTCGGGTTGTGCCCGCCGGGCATGCGGCGAATCTCGAAATTTCGGAACCCCCGGACCGTGTACCAGAAATTCGCGTCCCGGTTCATCGCGTCGAAGCCGGGCAGGTCGCCCTCCCCAAAAAACACGTACACGTGCATGTGACGGGCCTTTTTGGCCGTCTGGTCGGTCACGAGCCGCTCGTTGAAGTTCCCCGTCCGACCCACGATGCACCGGAAAACGTCGGGGTTCCGGAGGCCGATGAAATGGGCCGGAAACGCCCCCGCCGACCATCCCGTAATCATGATCGCGTCCGGGTCGATCGAGTAGCGTTTCTTCAGCTCATCCACGATGTTGAGGGTGGCTTCCTCGTCACGCACAAGCTCTGGGGCCGGACGGTCCGCCGGGATACCCAACGCATACGTCGCGCTGTCGAAGTCCGGCGAGCAGATGATCAGATTGTGCCGCTCGGCCACGTTGATCCACTTGTCCCGCTGGGCCGCCGCCTGGTCGAACGGGAACGTGCCCTGGCCGCTGATAACGAGCGGATACCGATTCTTGGGGGTGTAGGAGCTGGGGATAAACAAGTGGTAGGTGCGCCCGGTCACCGGCTCGCTCTGGAAGTCGATCTTGCCGGTCACGACCTCCCCGCCCGGCGTCCGCCACTCGGTGGGCGTACACCCCCCCGCAAGGCCCGCCAGAGCCATTCCAAGCCCAACGGCCGCCCACGCGGCCGGGCCGATACGGTCTCGATCCATCGTCCCTCCACCTCCGCCCCTCACGGGGCGTTCCGTCAAGTATCGAAGGTCGTCAACTGTACGCGCCCGCTGCGCCGGGGGCAAGCCAAAAGCGAGACCCCGCTGCCGGCCATGTCAAGATACGCAATCTACGCGACCTGCGTCCTCGACACATCGCCCCCAGACTCGTAATTCTGTGATGACAGTCCGCGCCTAATTAATAGTTGATCGAATGAAACCTCGGGCCTTCCAGCCCTGTGCCCTTAGGAACCCCGGTCCTTCTGCCTCCGGTGGCAAGATGCGTAAGATGAGTCGGTTGGGCGCTCTGCGCGCACGCGTTTGGCGGGATTCGTGATACGGTTTATCCCTAAGCGACACACTTTTTGCGACTTTTCGGGGGGTACCAGGGGGGTACAGGGGGGCTTTCCACCCCTTTTGCTCCCCTTCTTGCGCGAACTTGTACCGTTCCCGCGGATTCATGTGACGCACGCACGTGGATTCCGTACGCTTTTGCGTCACCACGGGGCGGGTCCAGAGGACGGGGGTCGAGGCTCAAGCCGCACGGAGGTGACGCGTAAGCGGAAACCGCTGACGCAAATCCGAACGCCAACATTCGGGCACACAACGCATAGCGATGCGATGCTGGCACGGCCCCGGCCGACCACCCCGAACCTTCGCGCGACGGGAATGCATCAAGCCCTATAACCATCCCTGCTTCCGGGGCTTCAACGACCGCCGCCAGATCGGGCGCACCACCCGAAAGACCGTCATCGGCTTTCAGCTGCCGCGGAGTACCGACCTCCCCGCCGCCCGTGACGCAAATCCTATCAGGCCGTTAGCGAAAACGGCTCCGGGAGCCGTTTTCGCTAAAAGCGCGTAAGGATATGCGGCAGAGAGGGGGGTTGGCGCGCAGCGGGCGGGGGCGGAGAATAGGATCGCCGAAACGGGCGTCTCTTAACGCGGGCGGACGGGTTTCAGAGACGAGCGCGCGGCGCCCGCGGGCTTCGCAGAGCGAAAGGGTCCTGTATGAACCGCATCGGTTGGACGTGGATGGCCCTCGCGGCCCTGATCGTCGCCTTCGTGGCCGGGGCCGCGCGGGCCGAGGACTGGCCCCAGTGGCGGGGCCCCGGCCGCGACTGCATCACGAAGACCCTCCCCGAGAAGCTTCCTGAGAAGGTCGAGCCCGTCTGGAAGAAGGACCTGAGCGGCCTCGCCTACAGCGGCACGGTGGTCGTCGGCGAGTACGTCGTCTGCGGCGACTCGGTGGGCGGCGCCGAGGGCGAGGGCGCCGAGGGCGAGACCCCCAAGGACGTCTGGCGATGCTTCAAGGCCGCCGACGGCACGGAGGTCTGGGCCGTCGAGTATGCGAACACGGCCGAGGAGATGGCCTACGGCACGGCCCCGCGCGCCACGCCCGTCATCCACGACGGCCGCGTCTTCACTCTCGGCTCCCACGGCGACGTCCGGGCCATCGACCTGAAGACCGGCAAGGTGGCCTGGGAGATGGACCTCAAGGAGGCCTTCAAGGGCCACCTGCCGGAGTGGGGCTACTGCTCCTCGCCCATGATCGCCGGGGGGAACCTGATCCTGAACCCCGGCGGGTCGAAGGGCGGCGTGGTCGCCGTGAACCCGAAAGACGGCAAGACCATCTGGACCGCCAACGCCGACGATGCCAACTATTCCTCCTTCATCACCGCCAAGCCGGGCGGCGTGGAGCAGATCATCGGCTACGACCAGATGTCCGTCTTCGGCCTGAAGATCGCCGACGGCTCGCGGCTCTGGACTCTCCCGGTCGAGAACTCGATGGGCTACATCGTGCCCAGCCCCGTCGTCGCGGGCGAGGTGCTCGTGCTGACGGGCGAGGACGGGACGTACGCCTTCCCCTTCGAGAACGGGAAATGCCAGGACAAGCTGGTCGGCGACCATGAGTATTTTGTCATGGAGAACAATACGCCCATTGTCGTCGGGGGCATGGTCGTGGGGACGAGCGTCGGCGAGGGGCTCATGGCCCTCGATCCGGCCGCCGGCCTCAAGCAGCTGTGGCTGAACGACGAGGAGAGCGGCTTCCGCGATTTCTCGACGATCCTCGCGACGCCCGAGGGGCGGCTGGCCGTCTTCGACGCCCGCGGGCAGCTGCATCTCGGGACCGCCCGCACCGACGGCGTCACGGTCCACGGGAAGGTGAAGCTGACGGGCCCCACCAGCTCGGCTCCCGCCTGGACGGGCACGCACGTGTACTGGCGGGACGGAAAGGCGCTCTACTGCTTCAAGCCGGCGCCGTAGCATGGACGGCAAACCCGAAGCGGCCCGTCCGGATGACGAAAGACACGGCGAAACGGCAAGCCCGGCGCAAGGACGAACGGCGATGAGGAAGATGGCGTACGCGTTGGCCCTGATCCTCTTTGCGGCGTCCGGCCTCGCCGGGGCCGATCCCGTCGACGACCTGCGCGCGAAGCTCGCCCCCCCAGCGCGCTTCGCCGACCATGAGCCCCGGTGGAAGGTCGAGAAGCGCGTCCATACCTTCCAGCACTACAACCGCGAGACAAAGGAGCCCTTCTGGCACATCCTGGACGGCGACCGCACCGTCGCCGTCATGCCGCTCGAGGGCTTCCACAGCGGCACGATCTACGTCCAGGATTTCCGCCCCGGCCAGGCGCCGCGGAAGGTGGCCATGCCGACCGAGCGATGGCACATCGACACGGCGGTCGGCTCGGAGCTGCGCACGAACAACTTCATCCCCGGCGCGTTCGGGGCCACCGACGCGAGCTACGGGTGGACCGTCGACGGGGCGCGCCTCGTGCTCGTCCGGGCCTTCCAGGGCGAGACGAAGTTCAACCGCTGGGCCCACCGCACCAAGAAACCCGTCCAGGTCGACGCGACGAACACGATCGTGCTGAAGGTCGACCCGGTCCTCGGGTACGTGGTGGACGCGACGTACGACATCCGCACCGACCCGCCGCCCGGGCGGTACGAGTTCTCCTCCGCCGCCACCAGCGGCCGGTACGGTCTGTGGCCGGGCGACGCGACGTGCCAGCGGATCGCCATCGTCCCGCCCGAGGGGGGCTTGGTCGGCTACGCGACCAACCACGGGGCCACCAAGCAGCACGGCGGGAACATGCGGTGCGCCGACGGCGGGTTCGTGGCGTTCCTCGACGAGGACTCCGGCTGGAGCCCGGCGTGGACGATCGAGGGCGGCGAGGCGAGGCTGACCGTCTGCGGGGCCCACACCGACCACGACTTCGTCCTGGCGTGGCCGAAGGACGAAGCCGGGGCCCTCGCGAAGCACTGGGTCGTACGGATGCGGATGCGCGCCCTCCCGCCCGAGCTGACGAACCACGTGTGGAAGGAAATGAATCTTCTTCATAAGGGGGAGACGAAGCTCATGATCCGCCTCGGGGTCGTCGAGGATTTCGAGGCCCAACCCTTGCCCATCGACCGGCGGTGGCGGGGCATGATCTGGGGCGGCGAGCTGGTCGAGGACGAGGCCCACTCCGGCTCGAAATCCCTCCGCTTCACCGGCGCGTGCGGCCACGGCGACCCGCAGCTCGTCCTCGAGCCCAGCGCCCGCTACCGCCTCGAAGGGTGGCTCAAGGTCGAGGGACCCGAGGGGTCGGAGGCCCACCTCGTCGGCCGGTACTACGAGTGGACGCCGCACAACCCGGAACGCATCGGCGAGCCGCTCCGCTCCGAACGCGTCAAGGCCGGCGCGGGCTGGACGCACGTCTCGGTCGAGTTCGTCACCCCCGCCTGGGGCCCGTTCATCGACGTGAAGTTCGTGGCGAGCGAAGGCGCGACGGCGTGGCTCGACGACTTCCGCTTCGGTCTCGTCGAAGGCGACGGCCCCCCGTGACGATCCCGGCGCCCCGAGCCGCCTGCCTGCCCGTTTGCCCCGCCGGAAGCATAAAGGAGACGCTATGCGTTACGTCGCGCCGCTGTTTGCCGTCCTGGCCCTGGGCGCCGGGGCCCGCGCCGACGACATCGACGACCTGGCCGCCAAGGTCGAGCCGACGCCCCGCTACGCCGGCTACAAGGCCGATTTCCGCGTCGAGGACGCCCGTTTCGAGTTCCATCAGGCCGACGGGAGCGTCCAGCGGAAGGACTGGAAGGTCGTCTACGACGGGGCGAAGGTCGTGGCCCTGGTGCGCTCCGGCGACCTCGTCCTCATCGCCCGATGCCCGCTCCTGGCGAAGACCGAGCTCGGGATTCCCTCCGGCCGGTACCACCTCGACACGATGCTCGGGCCGTCGCTGCCCACGTGGCAATGGCTCAAGCCCGTGAAGGTGCACGGATCGATCTATTCCGAAGGCGAGGCGGTCCTCGAGCCCGTCGACCGGTGGGAGGGCGGCGGCGAGACGCTCACGTGGGTCCGCGAGCGGAAGGCCCCGCCCGAGGCCCACGTCCGCCATCGCTTCGTCTTCACGGTCGACCCCGTCTTCGGCTACCGCGTCGACGGCCACTACGACGCGGGCCTGAAGGAGGTGCCCCGCGACCGCAAGAAACCGGAGAAGCCCGGCGTCTTCACCAGCGGCACGTTCTGCCCGGGGTGCTACACGGTGTGGCCGGAGACGGCGGTCTACGACCGGACGGTCGTGACGCCCGCGGGGTCGGAGGGATTTCATGGCTACGCGAACAATCTTTTATGCATGGACCGCTTCGACGGCAACCGCGACCGGACCACGTGGCGGAAGAACGGGTTCATCGCCTACCTCGACCCGCGCTCCGGCTGGAGCGTCGTCCGGACGCGCGGCGAGGCGGGCGGCGTGCCGCGCATGCCCATCTGCAACGCCCACAACGATTTCCACGTGCACATCCCGCTCGAGCCGCCCGAGAAACCCGAGGCCGACGGGCTCTACCACCTCCGCTTCCACCACCGCCTGATGAGCCTGCCGCCGGAAATGACGAAGTATATATGGGACCACATGGAGATGCCGAAGATGGGCGGCCCGGCAGCCTTCATCCGTTTCGGACGCGTCGAGGACTTCGAGGACCAGCCCCTTCCCCTCACCGAGCCGACGCGCGGCCTGACGTGGACGAGCGGCGGGCCCGACGTCGCCACCGGCGAGGCGCGAAGCGGCACGAAGTCGCTCCACTTCAAGGGCTCCAGCTGGCCCAACCTGCCGCAGGTCTCCCTGAAGCCGCTCGCGCGGTACCGCCTGGAGGCGTACCTGAAGGTCGAGGGCGAGCCGGGAACGAAGGCCTTCATCCGCGGCGATTTCTACGAATGGTCGCCGCACGCGGGCAAGATGCTGCTGCTCCAGGAGACGCCGCCCGTCGAGGCCGGCGCGGGGTGGCAGCGCACCGAGCTCGAATTCGCCACACCCGCCTGGGACCCGTTCATCAACCTGAAGTTCGTCCTGGAGGGGGAGGGCGAGTTCTGGCTCGACGATTTCAGCCTCGCGCCGCTCGCCGACGCATCGACTGCGCCCGATCCCGGCGTCGAGGTCCGCCGACCGCCGAAGGAGGAGATGCGGGCGATGAGCGTCTTCGGCCGGCCCGTCTGGTCCCGCGACCCCGGCCCGCTTCCCTGGCACTACGACCGACGCGAGACCTGCCCCACCCTCGAAGGCGAGGGGGCCGTCGAGACGGCCGGCGGCACCGTCCGGGGCCGCCCCGGCGACCTCGTCGTCTTCCCCGAGGGCCTCGAATGCCCGGGGCACATCCAGAAGGCCGGCCGCAAGCACGATCGGTTCGATTGAGCGAGGCCGGGGCGACGGGCGGCTTGCCCTCGGGGCGCGGGCGTCACTTCGCCGCCTCGATCCGCGTGACGGCGTCGGCGATGGCGCCGGGGCCCTTGGCGGTGATCAAGCGCTCGTCGGTCACGAGGGCCGCCGCGCTCCCGCCGTACTTCCCGCCGCCCTTGCCGAACCCCCAGACGGTCTGGTCGGGGGCGGCGAACGCCTTGCCCGCGAAAGCCTCGTTGCGGCGGCCGATGCGGAGGCTGTCGAAGCCGAAGGCGACGATCGTCGCGCCCGCCTCGCGCCGCGTCATGACCCACGCCATCCGGGCCTCGTCGCGGGCGGCCTGGGCCTCGATCCATGCGGGCTGCTCGGCCTGGCGGGCCTCGGACTTCTCCGGCCAAAGGCCGCCGGGCATCACGATGAGGGCATCCTTCGCAAGGTCCACCTCATCCTCATACGTCGCCTGCACCTCAACCTCCAGGCCGTTCAGGCCCGCCGACGTCCCCGTCGCCGCACCGACGACGATCACCTTCCGCCCCTTGCCTTTCAGGTACTTTGCCATGGCCGCGACGACGAGACCGTCGAACCCCTCCCGCAGGGCGAGGGCGGCGTCGTAGGGGCCGGTCGCATCGCCCTCGACCTTCGTCTCGGCAAGGACGGCCAGCTTCGAGCGCGGGGCCTCGGGCGTCGCCCACTCATCCGGCTTCCCGACCTTCTCGGCGGCGACGACGATCGGCCGCAGCCACCCGCTCATGTCCTGGGGCGACCCCTCGACGACCGTGACCGCGCCCTGCGGAGCCCCGAGGGCACGGACGGTGGCCAGGACCTTGCGGTCGGCCAGGATGGGCCGGCCGGCCTTCGCCATCGAGGCGACCAGGTCGCGGAACGCGGCCTCCCGGGCCAGGGCCGCGAAGCCCTTCGCATCGAGGACCAGGAGCAGGTCCGGGGCCGCCTCGCCCTGGGCCACCTTGGCGGCATCGTCGGCCGAGCCGACCCACGCGACGTCGACGCCGAGGATTTCCGGGACCTCGGTCATCGTCCACTTCTCGTGTCCCCCGAGTCCGGGCGCGGCCACGGCGGCGCGGGCGCGCCGGGCGGGGACGGGCAGGCCGCCGGATTTCTCCATCAATTGAAGCATCGCCCGCATGAACGGGGCGAGGTCGCCGGGGTAGCGGCTCGTGACGAGGTTCGCGTCGACGACGACCGCCTCGTCGAGATACCGTCCGTACGCCCCGCCCTTCCACGCGTCGGCCAGCTCGTTCGCGACGCCGTAGAGGCACGTCACGACGCGGTCCTTCGTCAGCCCGGCCCGCATCAGGAGCCGCGGGCCGTGGCAGACGGCGGCGACAGGCTTGGCGTCCTTCATGAACGCGCGGCAGATGTCGAGGGCGCGCGGGACCTTTTCGAGGTTCCCCGGGCTGTATCCGCCGGGGATCACAAGGCCGGCATAATTCGACGGGTCGACCTCTTCGAGCGCGAGATTCGCCGGGGCGTCCTGCGGGCGCGGGCCCTTGTCGCTGAGGGGCACGGGGCCTCGCTCGGGCGCCGCGACGTCGACGCGGTAGCCGGCGGCCCGGAGCACCTCGAACGGGACCCAGAACTCCGCCTTGTTGAACTGCTTGGCGACGAGGATCAGCGCGCGGTCGCCCGCGCCGTGGGCCGGCGCGGCGGCCAGGACCGCGACCGCGGCCGCCATCAGAAGAGAGGCGAGGCGTGTCATCGGAGGCTCCTTCGCATCGGGCTTGGACTGCCCTGAAGCTTACGCCTTCTTGCGGCCCGGCGTCAACCGCACGGGCCAACCCCTCGGGGCGAGGAAGCGGATGCGGCGGCCGCGAATCTCGAGGTTCGGGCCGGCGCTCGGTCCGCCGCGACGCAGGACCTCGGCCTTGACGGGCCGGCCCTTCCACTCCGCCGGGAGCGTCCACTCCTGCGGGCCGCCCTCGAGGCTGAACGCATAGATCGCCTTCTTCGACCACGGCAGGAACCGGTCCGTGCCGCGCGCGATCGGGATGCCCTCGTACACGGCCTCGACCTCGTACGGGTAGGACAGGCCGTGGACCCGGGTATCGTCCTCGAAGCGGGCCCGGACGCCGAAATTCCAGTCGCCTACGCGATAGCCGATCATGCGTTTGCGCGAGAGGAGCTGGTAATACATCCAATGCAGGTAGAAGTTTTCGAGCATGGGGCGATACTCGCGCTCCTGCTCGGAGCACAGGAACCCCAGCCCCAGGGCCACGCCCTCGGCGGCGAGCGATTCCTTGCCGCCCTTCAGGCCCGCCCTTCCCCGGCCCAGCAACCACCCGTGGTTCATCACGGTCTTGTAGCCGTGGGTCCAGTCGCTCTGAATCCAGATCCAGTGGAAGAGCCCCCGCTTCTCGTCGTCGGTGTCCTCGGTGGTGATGTCGATGCCGCGCGCCCGGTACATTTCGAGGATGGGGACCATGCCCCGCTGGACCTCGCACTCGGCGTCGATGTGGGCCCCGTCGGGTTCCCAGGCCTCGCTGTAGGGGCGAAAGGCGTCGAAGTGGATCGTTTCCTTGATGGGCAGCATCGCGAGCAGCCGCCGCATCCGGTCCTCGGCGAAACCTGTCTCGACGTCCTTCGTGTGATTCATCGAGTAGACCTTGCGGCCGCCGCGGTGGGGCTTCGAGTACCAGACGAAGGGGTTCCCCTCGCCGTCGCGGCTGACGCAGTCCTCGCGCCACTCGGGATGGATGGGATAGCAGGAATCGTAGTTTCCATGGAGACTGAGGACGCAGTTATACTGCTTGGCGTCCTCGATGAGCTGGACGAGGGCCTTCCGCCCGCCGCATTTCGGGTTCACCTTCGCCAGGGACGGGTACCCCGTGTCGTGGCCGTCGTACTGCCATCCGACGAGGTAGCAGACCTGCTTCATGCCGCCCGAGATTTCGTGGAGCATGCGGATGGTTTCGAGCATCTCCGGGAAGGTGATGGCGGCGAAGGGCTCGCCCTCGCGTCCGACCATCATCTTGTAGACGAGGACGTCGCGGTAGGGGTTCGCGGGCGGGGCAAGGCGGTCGCGCTCCCAGTTCGCCGCGTCGCACCAGTCGACCGTGCCGCTCCCGTCGTAGTCGCCGAGCAGGGCGACGCGGACCTCGAGGGGCCGGGCCTCCTCGCCCCGCAGACGGTAAGACCACGGCCCCGCCCAGAGGCTGAAGCGTCCCGCGCGGCCGTGCTGGACGGCGCCCTCGGCGGCGATCTCGGTCATGAGCGGCTCGACCCAGATGCTCGCCGCCACCGCCGCGCACGCGTTCGCGTTCCAGACGCACGCGTGATTCGTCGTCAGGGCCCCGCGCTCGGGCGTCGCCCCGCCCACCTCGCCGCGATCCTCCCACTGGGTATACGTGCCCGTGCCGGGACACCACGCCTCGGACCAGTTGCGGCGGCGGGTCACGTGCCGCAGGTACGAGTCCCCTGCCGCGGCCGTACCGGTGACCAGACGATGATCGGGGACGTAGAGCTTCTCAAGCAGAAACTCGCCGCCCTCCTCGACCTCGGGCGCCGTGAGCACGAGCTCCGAGCCTTCGAGGGCGAAGCGGAACGTGACGGCCAGCTCCAACTCGGGCACGCGGACGCGGTATTCGGCGCGGGTCTTCGTGGCCTGGACGTCGCACGCGAGGGCGTGGGCGGCGTAGGGCGTGCCGTTGAGTTCCAGGGCAAACGGCGCCGCCGCGTCCGCCCCGGCGAAGGACGTCTTGGCGGCAAGGTGCTCCAGCTTGACGGTGCGCGGCCAGGCGTCGTCGAGGGTGATGCGGACCTTCTTATTGGCGATCACGGGCACGGGCGGACTCCTTCGGCTCGGGGTGCATCGCTCGATGGTACCGCGGCAGAGGCGGGTGTCCAGGGATTCCGCGGCAAGGAGGCTCTCCGAAGCCACCGCGACATGCGCGGCAGGTCAGAGCCCCGCCGCGCAAAAGAAAATGGACCCGGCGGCGACGGGGCGGTATCGTCGCTCCATTCAACCGAGAGGAACGCGCGGCGGGTCGTCGAAGGTCGAGTCAGGAAAGGACCTCTCTTGCTCTCTCACAGTCGCGGGCGATCTGGGCGGCGAGGGCGTCGGCGTCGGGGAACGTCCGCTGCGCCCGGAGGCGCGCGACGAACTCCAGCGTAACCGGCGTCCCGTACAGATCCCCGTCGAAGTCGATGAGGAACGCCTCGACCACGGGCGGCCCCTCGGGGTGGAAGGTGGGGGCGCGGCCGACGGCGACGGCGGCCCGGTAGCGGCGCTCGCGGACGTGGGCCCACCCCGCGTAGACCCCCTCGCCGGGCATAAGGAACGCCGGGGCCGTCAGGTTCACCGTCGGGAATCCCAGCCGCGTGCCGCGACGGCGCCCTTCGGTGACGGTGCCGACGTAGGCGTAGGGGCGGCCGAGGCAGCAGGCGGCCTCCTCGACGCGTCCCTCGGCGACGGCGCGGCGGATGCGGGTCGAGCTTACGCGCTGCCCGTCCACCGTCACCGGCTCGACGGTCTCGACGCGGGCGCCACAGGCCTCGGCCCGGCGCGCCAGGTCCGCCAGGTCGCCTCCCGCGGCCCGGCCGAAGTGAAAGTCGGCGCCCTCGACCATGAGGCGGGCTTCGAGCGCATCGCAGACGACCTCGCGGACGAAGGCCTCGGGCTCCATGGCGAGGACCGCGCGCACGTCCTCGGGCCAGAGGACGGCATCGAGGCCCAGCCGTCGCATGAGCTCGAGCTTCTGGCCGAAGGTCTGGATGAGCGGCGGGGCCTGCTCGGGCCGCAGAACCGCCAGCGGGTGCGGGTGGAACGTGAACACGAGGGCCGCCGCCCCCGTCTCGCGGGCCCGCTCCACCGCGCGCCCGAGGACCGCCTGGTGCCCGAGATGGACGCCGTCGAAGACGCCCACCGACAGCACGCCGCGCTTGAGGCGGGCATCCATCTCACGCCAGTTGCGGATCAGTTCCACGCCGGTCCCTGCCCGTCGCGGCGGCCCACGGATGGAAGGCTGAGCGGCAAGCCGCATGGTGCATCAGAATACCGGCGGCGGCGGGCGAGGGGAAGGCAAAACGGCGGGGGGATGCGACTTCCGCAGGCGCCGGCGGCACGGTGTACTGGGCGAGCGCGGCAGGAAGCACAAGCCGCAAAGGGCAGCGACTTGAAAGCAACCGGGCCCGCGCGGGGGCGCGGACCCGGGGGGATCACGTCAGGCTGGAGGCGGTGTCAGGCCTCGGCGGCCTCGGCCTTCGCCTTCTCCTCGGCGGCCTTCGCGAAGTCGGGGACGGAATCCTCGCCCCAGTAGCGGCGGATGTTCTCGGCGGCCAAGGCTTGAATGCGGGCGATCTGCTGCTCGCCGTCGGCGGCCCGGAAGAGGTGGCGGAAGCGCCCCTGGGGCTTCAGGTACTCCTCGACGGGCATCCAGCCGTCCTTCGGCTCGCGGTGCGGCTTCGTCTCGCCCTCGATGATCTCGTAGAGCGGATACAGGCCCGTCTCGAACGCCGCCCGCGTCAGGACCGCCGACTGGGCCGGGTCGCTCCGCCAGCCCAACGGGCACGTGCAGTGGATCTGGATATAGGTGGGCCCGCGCGTCTCGAGGGCCTTCTTGACGATCCGCGGGATCTCGCGGTAGTAGCCCATGCTCGTCACGGCCAGGTAGGGCACGTTGTGGGCCGCGACGATCTGCGGCAGGTCCTTCTTCGGGCGGTTGTTGCCCCAGGAAGCCTTGCCGGCGGGGCTGGTGGTGGTGGCGGCATCGAGGGGCGTGAGGCCCGACCGCTGGATGCCCGTATTCATGTACGCCTCGTTATCATAGCAGACGTACAGGAAATCGTCGCCGCGCTCCAGGGCCCCCGACAGGCACTGGAGCCCGATGTCGGCGGTGCCCCCGTCGCCGCCCATGGCGATGACCCGGGTCTTGTCGAGAAGGCCCTTGTGCCTCAGGGCGTAGTAGACGCCGGAAGCGACGGCGGCCGAATTCTCGAAGAGGCTGTGGACCCAGGGGGCGGCCCAGCTGCTCGTCGGATAGCGCGAGGTGAAGATCTCGGAGCACCCGGTGCAGTTGGTGAAGATGGTGTCGGGCCCGGCGGCCCGGGCGACGATGCGCATGGCCAGGGCCTCGCCGCACCCCAGGCACGAGGTGTAGCCCGGCTTCAGGACCCGGTCGGTGTAATCGAAGAGTTCGGCTGATGCCACGAGTCGTCCTCCACTTTCATGCCGTTCTACAGCTTACGTTGGTCGTCGTTCGCCCATCATCGCAAACGTGCGTTCGCGGCTCATGCGCGGTTCGTCGTGTCCTACAGGCCGAGCTGCGTCCGGGCCCAATCGATCACGCGAAGCAGGGCGCCCTCTCGGGGAAACGCTTACGCCCCCGGCACGAGGTCCGGCAGCAGTTCCTTCTTGAGGCGGAAGTACTCGTAGGCGGTCTGCTTCTCGCCCCGGGCGGTCCGTTCGACGATCTCGCGGATGCCGTCCTCGGGCACCTCGCGGCCGCCGAGCTGGACGCAGTAGCCGGAGACGGGCTTGACGTCGCCGGCGTCGAAGAGGGTCTCCTTGACTTCGGGCGTCATCACGCCGCCCGCCCCGAAGCTCGCGCCGCGCTCGATGACGGCGATCTGCCCGGCGCCGGCGACGGCCTTCGCGACGGCCTCCTTCGGCCACGGGCGGAAGCACTTGATGCGCACCAGGCCCACCTTCACGCCCTCGTCGCGCATCTGGTCGATGACGTCCTTGATCGTGCCGCACAGCGACCCTTTGGCGATGAGGATGGTCTCGGCGTCGGCGCTCTTGTACTCTTCGAGCAGGCCGCCGGAGTCGCGCCCGAAGGCCTTCGCGAAGGCGTCGCCGGCCTCCTCGATCACCGGCAGGCTCCGCAGGCACGCGTCGTGGACCATCCACCGCCCCTCCATGCACTTGTCGGGCTCGGTAAAGGCCCCGAAGGTGGCGGGGTCGGCGGGGTCGAGCTTGAGGACGGCCTCGTAGCTGCCGAGGAAGGCGTCGCAGGCGCCCTGGTCCGGGATCTCGGTCGGCTCGAAGACGTGCGTCAGGAGGAAGCCGTCGAGGTTGACCATGACGGGCAAAAGGACTCGCCGGTCCTCGGCCACCTTGAAGGCGATGACGTGCTGGTCGCAGGCCTCCTGGGAATCCTCGGCGTAGAGCTGGATGATGCCGGCATCGCGGACGGCCTCGGCGTCCTGGTGGTCGCACCAGATCGAGAGGGGCGCCGAGAGGGACCGGTTCGCGCACCCGAGGACAACCGGCAGCCGCATGCCCGCGATGTTCCAGAGGACCTCGCTCATCAACAGGAGGCCCTGGCTGGAGGTGGCGGTGTAGGCGCGGGCGCCGGCGGCACTGGCGCCGAGGACGACGCTGGCGGCCCCGAACTCGCTTTCGACCTTGACGAACTCGGCGTCGAGCTCCCCGTCGGCCACGATCTGCGAGAGCTCCTCGGAGATGTGCGTCTGGGGCGTGATCGGGTAGGCCGCGACGACCTCGGGGCGGCAGCGGGCGACGGCGTGGGCCACCGCCATGGCCCCTTCCAGAATCTCTTTCTCGGCCATTACTTCTCCTCCAGGACCATGTCGATGTCGTCGACGGGGCACTCGATCGCGCACATCCCGCACCCCTTGCAGTAATCGGGGTCAAAGTCGCGATGGTTCACCTCGCGACGCTTCGGTTTTTCCAGGACGTGCTGCTCCGCGGGGTTCTCGAAGACGCACCCTTCGGGGCACACGAGCTCGCAGGCCTTGCACCCGATGCAGGCCTCGTGCTTGAAGACGGGGCGCATGGACCGCCATGCGCCGGTCTTGTTGGTTAGGCTTCCGCCGGGCGGGGCCACGCAGCCGATCGAAAGCTTATCCATGCTCAGCAGTTTATTCGCCATGACGACTCCTTTCCGACAATCATACCGCACGCGCGGCGGCCCGGCGCGCCGGGACCGCGGCCGGCCTTGACTTACTTGGCCTCTTGGGCGGCGCCATAGGCCCGGGCGACGGCGTCGGCGTTCAGCTCGCCCACCTTGCCGCCGAAGCGTTCCTTGACGGCGGCCTGGAGCGACTCAAGGCTCACAAGGCCCGTCGTCCCCGCGAACGCCCCGACCATGACCATGTTCGGGATGGGACGGCCGATGACGTCCATGGCGATCCGCGTGCCGGGCACGGCCCGGAGCGTGATGCCGTCGGGGGCGGGCACCTCGTCGGGCTTCTCGGTGTTGACGACCGCGATGCCGCCTTCCTTCAGGCCCCCGAAGACGTCCACCTGGCCGAACAGGGTCGGATCCTGAACGATGAGGAAGTCCGGCTCCTGGATCATGGCCCGGGTGCGGATGGGGCCGTCGGAAAGACGGCAAAAGGCAACGACCGGGGCGCCCATCCGCTCGGACCCGAACGACGGGAACGCCTGGCTGGTCACACCGTCGGCGAAGGCGGCCTTGGCGAGGACCTCGGCGGCGGTAACACTACCCTGCCCGCCCCGCCCGTGGATGCGAATCTCTTTCAGCATACGCTTCTCTCCTGTTGCCCCGGCGCTCGCGTCCGGGGGGAGTCCTTCGACGCACGTCACAAGGGAGGCGGATTCTAGGCCGACCGGGGGGGGACCGTCAAGGATATTCGCCGTGCCCCCCCTCCCCGATACGGTATGCTGCCGTCGCTGCCAAGTGAAGTCCCGCAAAAGCCGCCCGCCGCCTTGAGCGCCCGCGAGGCATCTGCTAGAATGCGTGAGTTGGGTGGCGCCCGGGGAGGAGTTGTCGCGCCCGCCCCGCGAAAGGAGTCATGGATGGCCCGATCGACGTCTCCGGGCGGCGGCCCCGAAGGGGGCCCCGACCACGACGAGCCCCGCCGCATCGCCGTCGTCGGAAGCTACGTGCCGCGCCGGTGCGGCATCGCCACCTTCACCACCGGCCTGGCCGAGGCCCTCCACGAGACGGCCCTCACGGACGAGGTGGCCGTCATCGCGATGAACGACCAGCCCCGGGGCTACGACTACCCGGCGCGCGTCGTCCTCGAGGTCGATGCCGACCGCCTTGAGGACTATCACCTCGCCGCCAACTTCGTCAACACGCAGAACTACGACTTGCTGGTCGTGCAGCACGAGTTCGGCATCTACGGGGGCCAGGCGGGGAGTCACCTGCTGACGCTCCTGAGGCAGGCCAAAGTCCCGATCGTCACGACGCTGCACACGGTGCTGGCCCGCCCGAACGAGCAGCAGCGGCGCGTCACCGCCGAAATGTGCCGCCTCGTCGACGACTTCATCGTCATGAACCCCCGCAGCGGCAAGCTGCTGGCCGAGACGTACGGGGCCGACCCGGAGCGGGTTCACCTGGTGCATCACGGCGTGCCCGACGTGCCGCTCGTCGACCCGGACGACTATAAGACGGGCATCGACGCCAAGGGCCGCAAGGTCCTCTTGACGTTCGGCCTTCTCTCGCCCGGCAAGGGCATCGAGTACATGATCGAGGGGATGCCGGCCGTCGCGGAGGGCCACGCGGACGCCCTCTACATCATCCTCGGCCGCACCCACCCGCACGTGGTCCGCGAGGCGGGCGAGACCTACCGCACGAAGCTCCAGCGCCTGGCCGCCCAGCTCGGCGTCGAGGAAAACGTCCGCTTCCAAGACGAGTTCGTCAGCCTGACGAAGCTCTTCGAGTACCTCCGGGCGGCGGACCTGTACATCACGCCGTACTTGAACCTGGACCAGGCAGTCTCCGGGACGCTGGCGTACGCGATGGCGGCAGGCAAGGCGATCGTCTCGACGCCGTACTCGCACGCGGAGGTGATGCTGAAAGAGGGCCGGGGCCGCCTCGTCCCGCCGCGCGACGCCGGGGCCCTGGCCGACGCCTGCCGCGACCTCCTCTCAAACCCGCGCGAGCGGGCCCGGATGCGGCGGGCGGCGTACGACTTCTCGCGGCAGATGACGTGGCCGGAGGTGGCGAAACAGTATCTGACCGTGGCCGCCGAGGCCGCCCGCCGCCGTCGCGCGCGTCCGGAGGCGGTCATCCTGGCCGTCTCTCCGGAGGGGGCCCCGCTCGGGCTCCAGGAATCGCCCCTGGCCTGTCCCCTGCCCCCGCGGCTCCCGTCGTTGGACCTCGACCACCTGCGGGCCATGACCGACGACACGGGCATGATCCAGCACGCCCGCTACACCGTGCCCAACCGGCACCACGGCTACTCGACCGACGACAACGCCCGGGCCCTCATCGCCGTGGTCCTGGCGAAGTACGTGCGGCCGGACGATCCGACCCTCGCCCGGCTGGCCATGCAGTACGTCGCCTTCCTCGACTACGCCTTCAACGCCAAGACCGGCCGCTTCCGCAACTTCATGACGTACGACCGGCGGTGGCTCGAGCCCCAGGGCTCCGAGGACAGCCACGGACGGTCGCTGTGGGCCCTCGGGACGGCCGTCGCCCTCGACCAGAACGAGGGGCACCGGATGCTGGCGGCGGAGCTGTTTCGGCAGGCTTTGCCGGCGGAGCGGCACTTCCGCTCGCCCCGGGCCCACGCCTTCACGGTGCTGGGCCTGCGGGCCTACCTGGAGTGGTTCGAGAGCGACGACCCCGCCCGCCAGACGCTGCGCGAGTCGAGCCGCCGACTCCTCAAGACCTTCCGGGAGGGAGCCTCGGACGACTGGCCTTGGTGCGAGGACATCCTCACCTACACCAACGCCAAGCTGCCCCACGCCCTGATCGTCGCGGGGCGCGTCTTCGACGACGAGGAGATGATCGAGACGGGCCTCCGGAGCCTCACCTGGCTCATGGACGTCCAGCGCGACGAGAACGACTGCTTCTCGCCCGTCGGAAACGCGGGGTGGTATCCGCGCGGCGGGGAAAAGGCCCGGTACGACCAGCAGCCGGTGGAGGCCCACGCGTCGTTGGAGGCGTGCCTGGCGGCCCACGAGGCGACGCACGAGGCGGCGTGGCTGGACCAGGCCCAACGGACCTTCGAGTGGTTCCTGGGCCGCAACGACATGCTCTGGCCCCTCTACGATGCCTCCACGGGCGGCTGCCGCGACGGCCTCAGTGCCCGCGGCATCAACCAGAACGAGGGGGCGGAGTCGACACTGGCGTGGCTCCTGTCGCTCCTTCGGATGCAGCTCCACCGCAGCGCCGCCGTCGCCCAGCCGGGTGTCGGCAAGGCCTCGACCGGCGGCCGGTCCGCCGAGGAGGGACCCGCATGAGCGAGGCCGGCGCGCCGTCACCCCCGGACACCGGCGATCCGTTCCGCGACGTCTACGCGGTCCTGATGGCGGGCGGCATCGGGACCCGCTTCTGGCCCCTGTCGACCCCGGACCGCCCCAAGCAGTTCCTCACCGAGCTGACCGAGCGCTCCCTGTTCGAGCAGGCCGTCGAGCGGGCCCGGGCCCTCGTGCCCCCCAAGCGCATCCTCATCATGACCGGAGCGAAATACGAGCATTTCGTCCGGGCCCAGGCTCCCGAGGTCCCCGTCGCCAACATCGTCTGCGAGCCCCTCCGCCGCGACACCGCCGCCGCCATCATCTGCGCGGCCCGGGTCGTCGCGCATCGCGACCCGGAGGGCCTGATGATCGTCACGCCCTCGGACCATCTCGTCCGCGACACCGGCGCCTATCGCCACACCATGGCCGCGGCCGTCGCCCGGGCCCGGGAGGGGGGTCTGGGGACGATCGGCATCCCGCCGGCCCGGCCCGCCACGGGCTTCGGATACCTGGAGCCGGTCGGCCCGCCGCAGCCCCCCGAGCCGCAGCCGCTGGAGAGATTCGTCGAGAAGCCCGACCATGAGACGGCCACCCGCTACATCGAGAGCGGCCGGTACCTCTGGAACGCGGGGATGTTCATCTGGCGGGCCCGGACGCTTCTGGAGGAGGCCGCCCGGCACCTGCCCGAGACCTGCCGGTTCCTGGAGCGCATGACGCCCGACACGAACGCCGACGATTTCGACGCCCGGGCCCGGGAGGCCTTCGAGCCCATCACGCCCGTCTCCATCGACTTCGGCGTCATGGAGAAGGCGGCCGGGGTGTGGACTGTGCCGGCGCTGTTCGACTGGGACGACGTCGGCGGGTGGTGGGCAGCCGAGGCGCTGATCGAGGCCGAGGAGGGAGGAAATCGGCGCGTCGGCCGCGTAGAATTGCAGGACGCCAAAGACGTTCTCGTCGTCGGGCCGCCCGGACATCCCGTCCTCGTGGCCGGCCTCGAGGGATGCGTCGTCGTCCACGCCGAGGGCGGCACGCTGGTGTGCAGCAAGGCGGCGGCCGAGACCATCAAGCCGCTCGTCAAGCGGATTCTGGCGGGGGAAGACACAAGCGAGCCCGAGGCCGATGGCCCCTAAACCCATCGTGATGATCAGCTCCTACCCGCCGCGCCTGTGCGGGATCGGGACCTTCTGCGAAGAGGCCCGGGAGTTCATCCAGAAGGCCAACCCCGACCGCGAGGTCCTGGTCGTCAGCTTCACCGACGCCGACGGGGAGGGCGTCTTCCCCATCATGGACATCAGCCAGCGCGACTGGTGGAAGGCCGCCGTCAAGAAAATCGAGGACATCAAGCCCTACGCCGTCCACATCCAGCACGAGTACGGGCTCTACAACTACATCGACGACCGCGGCCAAAGCGACCAGAACCACGCGTTCCTCGACCTGCTGGACGCCCTGGCGGACGTGCCCGTCGTCGTCGAGCCGCACACCGTGCACGGGCGGCTGACGGACTTCGAGGCCAACTTCCTCTACGAAATGTGCCGCCTCGCCGACATCGTCATGCTCAAGTGCCACTACCAGCGGTGGCGGCTGGGGTGGACCTTTCCCGGGCGCGGCTGGGACGTGCCGCAGAACGTCATGGTCGTGCCCCACGGGGCCCGATCCGACCGGCGCTGGAAGATCGACGAGGTGCCGCACCTCCGCAAGGACCTCGGCTTGGACCAGGTGCCCGCCCTGGGCGAGCATCTCGTGGGCCTGATCGGCTGGATCCAGTCGAACAAGCGGTGGGACATCCTGACGAGCATGTGGGAGGAGCTGGCCGCCGAAATCCTCCGCAAGACCGGCGAGAAGTGGGACCTCCTGGCCGCCGGCACCATGCGCGACCCCCACCACCGCCAGGACTACGAACGATGGAAGGACGAGGTCGGCGGCCTCCAGCAGAAGGGCCTCGCCCACTACTACGAGTTCGTGCCGCGCGGCGACGCCTACTACAAGATGATGGCCGTGTGCGACTTCATCGTCCTGCCGAGCGTCGACGAGACGCAATCCGGGACGCTGGCCCGCATCATCGCCCTCAATAAACCCTACATCACGACCGCGCCGATGGAGGGGCTGACGGCCCAGACGCTCGAGAGCGAGGGGGGGCTGCTCTTCACGAACAAGACCATGCTCCGCAAACACGTCCTGGCCCTGGCGACCGACGAGGGTCTGCGCATGAGACTCGGCGAAAACCTCAAGCGCTACCTCGAGCGCGTCGTCTCGTGGGAGGTCGTCGCGAAGCAGTACAACCACGCCTACCGCCTCGCCCGCCGCAGCGCCCTGCAGCACGAGGCAATCGAGATCCCGCCGGAGTTCTGACGAAGTCGGACGTGCGAAGTCGGAACTGGGAAGTGACGGAAACTGACGTGTGCCGTTGTCTTGGTCCTTTGCGTCCCGCTTCCGACTTCCCCCTTCCGCGTTGCCGTGCTAAGCTTCGCCCATGAACGTGCTCTGTGTCGGCGGCGCGCCCAGCTCGGGGACCACGCTGGTGGCGGACCTCCTGGACTCGGTCCCGGGGGCGGCGTGCGGGCCGGAGGCGTACCTCTTCTGCTTCGATGCCGCCTACGGCTGGTCCCCCGAGTTCCAGCGAGAGGCGGTTGCCCGGCGTCTCTTCCCCACCGGCGCCGCCTGCTTCCCCCGGAAAGCGTTCGGGGCGTACGTCGCCGGCCGCACGTGCCGCTGGATGCCGACCACCGCGTTTCTGACGCTGGCCGAAGGGTAAGCCGGCTCAGACCGTCTCGCGGCGGACCCACGGGCCCACCCAGTAGTACTCGAAGTCCTTCCCGCCCGAGACCTGGATCGCCCCGACGATGGCGTAAACCCACAGGCCCACCCCCATGGCCATGGCCAGCAGGAGCGTCAGGTACCCGATGCAGATCAGGGTCAGGGGAATCGAGACCATGGCCACCACGAAGACGGCGATGGCCCCGAACACCTGGAACCACAGCGACTGCTTCATGTGGAACTGGGCGAACGGGCTCGACCCGTTGTACTTGACGAGGTAGAGGATCAGCGGCCCCAGAAAGCCGGTCAGGCCCAGCAGGTGGGCGATCATGGCCAGGTTCCGGTCCTCCGGCGTCGCATGGACCGTCTGGAGTTCCGGCGGAAGGAGCGGCTCGACCCCCGGCGGCGGGGGCGGAGGCGGAGGCGTCTCGGGACCCGTCTCAGGACCGTTCTCGGGCGGCGATTCGCTCATGGCTTTCTCCTCCAGGTCCACTCACATGTCCGGTCCCCGAGTATAGACCGTTCGCGCCTCCCCTGTCAACGAAACAGGAATCCTCGCTTCGCGGCGACGCGAGCCTCCGGCAGCCTTGCTCCCCGGGTCCATCCCCGCAAGGCGCCCCCGCCGGTCCGCGGCGTGGCCCTTAACCCCCTATCTTGCCAAGCATTGCTGAAAACCTCGAAAACCTTCATCAACAATTCAGAAACGGTTTGGCATTCGGCCCAAATGTGGTTATACTGTGTTTGGTGGCATCCTGAGGGGGGAGCTACCATCCGTGGCATGCGGAGAGCATGTGCGGGGCCTCATAGGGTAGGCGAGAGCGAGGCCCGGGGAGGCGTCATGGGCTCGGACCCGGCCGGACCGCCGGACCGCCGCCAGTACGACCGTGCCGTCCTGGAGCTGCCCGCATCGGCCGTCCGTCGGAGCGTTCCTCTGGATCATCCCGAGCGGGTGGTCAAGCTGCATATTGTCGACGTGTCGCGTGGCGGCATCGGGGCCTTGGCCCCGCGGCCGCTCGATGAGGAGGAACCCGTCGTCGTCTTCTTTCCGCCCATGGGGGCGCGGAAGGGGCTCGATACCCACGGCGTGGTCGTCCGTTGCGACGAGGGCGGCGACCGTTACCGCGTGGGCATCGTCTTCGAGAACCCGTGGCCGGAGCAGGACACGCTCCGCCACATGTAGCGCACCGCGGGGCGCACGTTGCCCCGATACGACATAGCCGCCCCCCGCGCGGGGCGGCGCACGAAGACTCGCCTGATAAACCGACGGGCCGTCAACAGGGGGGCGGAAGCGGTGGGGGAGGGGTGTCTCACCCGCCGCCGAAGCCGGAACCCCCGGGACGAAAGGTCGTCCATGCAGGCCCGTGCCCCCCCCCAGATGACCTGGATTTGTATGAATTGTTCTGTGGTATGAATGGTCCTTAACCGTAAACCACAAATAGCCGGGGACGCGTTTGCTTTTCCGCCGTTGGGTGTCATAATTCCCCGGCCACGAGTTAAGTCCCGAGTGCCGTCGTGCCGAAAAACTATAGGGGATCGTTTCGGCGACCCCGACCAGGGCATCTCGACGGCACCTTGGAAGCGACAGGGCGGACCATCATGGCGGCAACGTCCCAGGCCAACGAGCAGCGCACGGAAGCCGAACGCCGGCGGTTCGGGCGGTTCGAGACATCCATGCCCGCCGTCAGCGTCCGCAACGATCTCGCGGCCGACCGGGCGGCCACCTGTCACCTCGAGCTCAAGGACTTCTCGCTCGGGGGGCTGGCGGCCGAGAGCCGCGTCCGATTGAAAGCCGGCGAGCGCCTGACGCTCCGGCTGCCCTCGCACGGGGCCCATGCGCCCCTGCGCCTCACGGGCCGCGTCAAGCATTGCCGCCGCCAGGACGACCGGTACCAGGTTGGCATCGAGTTCTGCGAGACCGACACCGAGCCGAGCCTGTCGCCGTTCCGGCAATTGCCCCGCCTCTTCAGCGCCGCCCGGCGCTGGCAGCAGGGCGACGCCGAGCGGTTCGACGACCGGACGGACGCCTGAGACGCGCCCGGCCGACGGCCGCGGCTTCCGGCCTTGGGTCTCCGTTAAACCCTTGTCTCGCGCCCGCCGCTCCGCTACCATGACGCGCGGTCCGACTGCCCACCCGGGACTTGGTTGAGAGGAGATGCGGGGCCTTGAAGATTCTGCTGGTGCAGCCTGCGCCGCCGCCGGACTACATCGGCTTCCGACGGACGGCCCTGCCCGAGCCCCTAGCCCTGGAGTGCCTCGGGGCCGTGGCCCAGGCCGATCACGACGTTCGCCTCCTGGACCTGCGTCTCGACGAGACGCCCTTCGCCGAGGCGCTCCAGAGCTTCCGGCCCGACGTCGTCGCCGTCACCTGCCTGACGACCGAGGTCTATGCCGCCCGGGCGCTGCTGGAGGAGACGAAGGCCCTCGCGGGCGAGGATGTCTTCACGGTGGTCGGCGGCCTGCACGCTAGCCTCGTCACCGAGGACTTCCGGAAGCCCTACCTCGACGCCATCGTCATCGGCGAGGGCGAAGTCACCTTCGCGGAGCTCCTGGCGGCCCTGGACCGGGCCCGCAGCGCCGGCCTCGCGCCGGCCCCGAGCGACGTCGCGGGCCTGGCTTGGCGCGCCGGCGACACCTGGACGACCAACCCGCTGCGCCCGCTCATTCCGTCGATGGACGACCTGCCGATGCCCGCCCGCGCGCTGGCGGCCCCTTACGCCGACCGGTACTTCTTCCTGTTCGACCGGCCGCACGGCTGCATCGCCACGAGCCGGGGGTGCCCGTTCCGGTGCACGTTCTGCTCGATCTGGAAGTTCTACCGGAAAAAGTGCCGCTACATGTCGGCCGAGCGGGTGGTGGCGGAGATCGAGGCGGCCCCGGCGACGAGCCTCAGCTTCGTCGACGACAACTTCCTCGCCCACGTCCCCCGGGCATGGAAAATCCTGGAGCTGATCGAGGAGCGAGGCATCCGGAAGCGGTTCGGGATGCAGGCGCGGACGGACACCATCTCGAAGCACCCGGACCTGATGGCCGCCTGGAAAGAGGCGGGCCTCCACGCCGTCCTCATCGGCTTCGAGGCCGCCACCCAGGAGATGCTCGATAAGGTCGCCAAGGGGGCCACCCTCGAGCAGAACGAGCGGGCCATAGCCATCCTCAACGACCTGGGCATTGACATGTGGGGGGCGTTCATCGTCGATCCGGACTTCGCCCGCGAGGACTTTCACACCCTCAAGCGGTACCGCGAGGACCAGGGCATCCTCTACCCGCAGTTCACGATTCTGACGCCCCTGCCCGGCACGGACCTCTACGCCGAGCTCGAGGACCGGCTCGTGACGCGCGACTATCGCCTCTTCGACGCCCTGCACGCCGTGCTGCCCACGCGCCTGCCGCGCGAGGAGTTCTACAAGGAGTTCGCGGCCCTCTATCGCCCCGACAACCCGGGCCTCGTCTACGATTGGATCCGCTCGGGGCGTCTGACGATGGAGGAAGCCCGCCAGGCCCGCACGATCCTGATGGAGCTCGGGAACCCCGAGAACTTCCTCAAGGGCGAGGAAGCGGTCGGCCTCTCGGTCCGCACCCCATGAGCCCCTCCGACGCGTCCGCCCATGACCACGAGATGACCTTCGGCGAGCACCTCGAGGAGCTCCGCACGCGCATCATCCGCGCGGGGCTCGGGGTGCTGGTGGCGGCGGCGGTGTGCGGCATGTTCTACGAGGAGGCTTTCCGGGCCTTCGTCCAGCCCTACGAGGACGCCCTCGCCGCCGTCACGGCCGAGACCCCGGACGTCGACCGGGCCGACCTTGTCCGTTTTGCCCGGACCATGGCCGCGGGTCACGCGGCCTCCCCCGCCTTCATGGGCCCGCTGGCGGCAGGCGCATGGGGCCGGGCGTTCGTCCTCGGCGACCCCCGGACCCCCGACCAGCAGGAGGTGGCCGACGAGATGCGGGCCATCCGCCATGAGCTCGCCCGGGTCCGAAAGGGCCGCATCATCGCCGGCAGCCCCATCGCCCCCTATGTCACGATCATCATGATGTGTCTGATCATCGGGACCATGGCCGCCAGCCCCTGGGTCATCTACCAGGCCTGGGCCTTCGTCGGCGTCGGCCTTTACGAGCACGAGCGGCACTTCGTCTACCGCTACGGGCCGTTCAGCTTCGTCCTGTTCTTCACGGGCGTGACCCTGTTCTACTTCCTCATCCTGCCCTACGGCCTCCAGGCCCTGATGAGCGTGGCCGCGGGCATCCAGATCGTCGAGACGAGTTACGTCCTGACCGACTACGCCAAGTTCTTCGCCTGGATGACTCTCGTCTTCGGCCTGGCGTTCCAGACGCCGATCATCGTCCTGTTTCTGGCGAAGACGGGGATCGTGCCTCTGCGGGTGCTGGCTCGGAAGCAGCGGCACGTGATCCTGCTGATGTGCGTCCTCGGGGCGATCCTGACGCCGCAGGACCCCGTGACGATGGTCCTTCTGGCCGTGCCGCTCATCCTTCTCTACGAGCTGGGCCTGCTGCTGGCCTGGATCGGCGAGCGCCGCGCCGCCCGGGCCGCCGCCGGGCAGGAGGCCGGGGCTTGAGCCGCGCGCCCGCGCCCGCCGAGGAGGTCCTCGCCCGCCTCGAGCGGGCCTACGGGAAGCGGCCGTGGAAAACCTCCGGCAAGCCGATCGAGGTCCTCATCCAGACGGTCCTCAGCCAGAACACCAACGACACGAACTCCGGCCGGGCGATGGAGCGGATTCGGGAGGCCTTCCCCGGCTTGGACGCCGTCGCCGACGCCCGTCTCGCCACGATCGCCGCCGCCATCCGCCCCGCGGGCCTCCATCGCCAGAAGGCCCGGAACATCCGCTCGATCCTCCGGGCGATCCGAGCCGAGCGCGGCGAGGTGACGCTCGCGCACCTGAAGCGGTGGACCACCGACCGGGCGCACGCGTACCTGAAGGGCCTGCCCGGCGTCGGACCGAAGACGGCGGCCTGCGTGCTGCTTTTCAGCCTGAAGCGGCCCGTCCTGCCGGTCGACACCCACGTCCACCGCGTCTCGCGGCGGCTCGGCCTCCTGGGCGCCAAGACGAGCGCCGCAGCCGCCCACCAGGCCCTCGCCGGGTGCGTGCCCGACGCCAAGGTCTACGCCTTCCACGTCCTCCTCATCGCCCACGGCCGCCGCACCTGCCACGCGCGGCGGCCCGCCTGCGGTGAATGTGCGCTGGCGCTTCTGTGCCCGAGCGCGTTCACGGTCGACTGACCTCTCCGGCGATTTGTTTTCGCTTGCAACGTCTCTGGGCCGTAACTATAGTCCGGAGGCTTGTTAAGGTGCGGCAAGCGAACCGTGGGGTCAGGCGGAGTCCAACCATGAAACACCGACCGGCGTGTCTTGGCGTCCTGCTCGTGGGGGCGGCGTCCATGGTCCTCGTTGCCGGGTGCGCCGGGCCCCGGGCCAAGGACGAACCGGGCCGGCCGGCCGAGCCCGGGGCGGCGATGCTGGAGTGGCTCTCGGCCGGGCCCGCCTCCGAAGCCCACGTCGCGGCGGTTCTGGCGTTCCTCCAGTCCGACGACGTCGTCCTCCGCGCCGCCGCCGCTCAGGCCCTCGGTGCCTGGGCCGCCGACTGCGACCCGGAGCGGGTCCTGCCCGCCCTCCTCGATCCCGACCCGCTCGTGCGGGGCCTCGCGCAGGCGGCGTACATCGAGACGCAAGCCGCCGGGCTCGGGCCCGCCGAGATCGAGGGCAATGTCATGGAGGTGCCCGTGGCGGTCCTGGCGGCGATGGCCGAGATGTTCGAGCCTGAGGGCCTCGTGGATACGGATGCCGCCATCGCCGCCCACCGCTCGGAGCTTCGGGCCGTCCTCGACGCCTCGCCGCAGCGCGCCGTCCTGGCGGCGGACGTTCTGGCGCGGATCGGCGACGAAGCGTCGCGCATCGCCCTGCTCGAGCTCGCCAAGCGGGATGACGGGGCCGTCCTGGCCCGCGTCGCCCGGGCCAGCGTCCGCCCGAAGATGGGCCTCGGGGCGGTCCTGTTGCCCGTCATCTTCAAGGGCGACGCGACGGCCCGGCGGGGCGTGGTGCGGGCCCTGGTGGTCCAGCCGGACCCGCGGATGGTGGACCTCCTGCGGAAGGCCCTCGAGGACGAGGACCCGATCGTCCGCCGGACCGCCATCCGGGCCATGGGCGGGCTCGGAGGCAACACCCCCGTCAACGCCCTCGCCGACGTCGTCGCCGCCCCGCCGTCCGAGAACGAGAAGGGCGAGCCCGATTACTCCGCCCAGTACGCCGCCCTCACGGCACTCGGAAACGCCGGCACCGACAAGGCCGTGACCGTCCTTCGCCGCACCATCCTCCGCGGGACGGAGACGGCGGACCTGGAGATCCACGCCCTGTTCGCCGTGGCCCCGCACGCGACCCGGGCCGACATCCCCTGGGCCGCCAAGCGGCTCCTCTCGGACAATCCCATGATGCGGGCCGCCGCGGCCGGCGTCCTCGGCGAGATCGGCAACCCCGCCGCCC
This sequence comes from uncultured Anaerolineales bacterium, assembly GCA_964461715.1. Taxonomy (GTDB): domain Bacteria; phylum Planctomycetota; class Phycisphaerae; order FEN-1346; family FEN-1346; genus CAYWVR01. The sequence continues at coordinate 71,181 of CAYWVR010000010.1, read as the reverse complement.
AGGCCGCCCTCATCCGGGCCTCCGACGATCCCGTGCCCCTTGTGCGGGCCACCGTCGTCAAGGCCCTCGGCCAGCTCCAGACCCTGTACGCGGCCAAGCACCTCGCCACCATGCTCGACGACCCGTCGCCGATGGTCCGGACGGTCGTCATCTGGGGCCTCGGCCACAGCCGGTACGAGGCGGCGGTGCCGGCGCTCGCGGCCCTGGCGGTGACACCGGTGTCACCGGTCGACGCGCCGACGTGCATGGACTGCCTCTACGAGCGTCCCGAGCCGGCCGCCGTCATCGCCCTCGGACGCATCGGCGGACCCGACGCCGTCGCCGCCCTCATCGAGGTCCTGGGGAACCCCTCCTGGGTAAACCGGGCGATCGCAGCGGAGGCCCTGGCGCTCGAAGGCGGCCGGTCCGACGAGGTCAAGGCCGCCCTCAAGGCCCGTCTCCAGGACCCGTCGGCGCTCGTCCGGGCCCGGGCCCTCGTCACGCTCAGGTCCCTGGGCGTCACCTTCCCGTCGGGGTACTTCCAGGCGCACTGAGTCGGCGGTTCAGAGGGGCCACGGGCCGCTTGTCTGCCCGTGCTCATCTGCTCGGTCTCGGCACGCGCGGCGCAGGCCCCGCGGCTGACATGCGCCGCCCCCCGGCGTGTATAATGCCAGGAACCGCCCCGGGCGATCCCATGACCACCCTCGTCCACATCACGCACGAGACTCGCGAGAAGATGGGGGGCATCGGGTCCGTCCTCGAAGGGCTTCTGGCGACCCGGGCCTATCAGGGCATCGTCGACCGCACCCTCCTCGTCGGCAACGCCGCGCTGCCCCTCGACGCGCGACCGGAGGACCTCGAGGCCATCCTCTACGCAAGCGGCGGCGGGCCCTCCGAGGAAGGGTGCCTGGAGCCCGACCTTCTGGCCGCCTTCCGCGACATCGAGCGGGCGTGGGGCGTGCGGCTCCTTTACGGCCGCCGCCGCCTCGCCGGGCCCATCGGCACCCGCCGCACCAACGTCGACGTTGTCCTTCTGGACGTCCGCGACGCGCGGCCCGAGCCGGTCAATGCCCTGAAGGGCGAGCTGTACGACGCCTTCGGTCTGATGAGCGACCGGTTCGAGGGCGACTGGGGCTACGAGGAATGGGTCCGCCTGGCGGGTCCGGCGCTGGAGGCGACCGAGGCCCTTCTCGGCGACTCGGGCGGCGAGACGCTCCTCGTCAGCCACGAGTTCATGGGGGTGCCGGCGGTCCTCGCCGCCAGGATTCGGCGGCCCAAGCTCCGGACGATCTACTACGCCCACGAGGTTCCGCCGGTCCGCGACCTCCTGGAGGAGGACACGGGCCACCGGCTGGTCTTCGACGAGGCGATCCGGACGCGCCCCGGCCGCCGCCGTTACGAGGCCCGGCTGCGGAATCGCTCCGGTTTCAAGCAGGCTCTCGTCTCGCTGGCCCATCGGGCCCACGCCGTCTTCGCCGTCAGCGACCGGGTGGCCGCGGAGCTGGCCCTGCTGGACCCCGGCTTTCGCGCGAGCCGCGTGGAAGTCGTCTACAACGGGCTTCCCGCGCGGCCCATCTCCATCGAGGAGCGGCTTGGCAGCCGCACGCTCGTGCGCGACTACGCCGAGGCCCTCGTCGGGTTCCGCCCGGACTACGTATTCACACACGTGACGCGGCCGGTCGTCTCGAAGGCCCTGGAGCGGGACCTGGTGGTCCTGGAGCACCTCGACGACCGGCTCGCCGACGCGGGCGCGGCGGCGGTCCTGCTTGTCCTGGCGAGCGACGGAGGCCGACGCGAACCCGACGCCGTGCGCCGGATGGAGGCCGCGTACGGATGGCCCGTCACCCACCGCGAAGGGTGGCCGGACCTGGTGGGCGGCGAGGTCCCCTTCGGCCGCGCCGCCGCCGACTATAACGACTACGCCCGCGCCACCCGCGCCATCCTCGTCAACCAGTTCGGCTTCGACGACAAGGCGTGCGGCGCGCGGGTGCCGGGCGGGATGACGTTCCAGGACCTCAGGCAAGGGAGCGACGTCGAGTTCGGCCTGAGCGCGTACGAGCCTTTCGGCATCGCCCCGCTCGAGACGCTCGCCTTCGGCGGGGTGTGCGTCCTGAGCGAAGCGTGCGGCAGCGCGCGGCTCGTGGAGCACGCCTCGGGGGGCGACGTGCCGGAGAACGTCCTCTTCGGCCGCTTCAGCGCCGGCCCCGACGCCGACGCCGACCGCCTCGACCCCGGCGACGCCCGCCGCATCGAGCACGAGGTCGGCGCCCGTCTCGCCGACGCCCTGGCCGATCGGTTGCCGGACGCGCGGGAGGACTTCGCGCGGCTGCTGGAATCCGGGTGGGCGCTGGCCGAGAAGATGAGCTGGGGCGCCGTGGCGAAGGCGCACTTCGTCCCGGCCCTCGCGCGGTGCCTCGATCGTCCTGTGCGCCGCCCGGCCGGCGCCGCGTCCTAGGCCGCTTGCGGCTTCGCCATCCATAAATTGAGGTATGCAAAATGCGTTACACAATCCTTGCCCTGCTCCTGCTCGCCCCTGCCGCCCTCGCCCGGGACGTGACGGTGAGCGCCGTCGAGAAGACCTACCCCATCGCCGCGCCGGGGAAACGCAAGGGCTTCCCGCCCGTCGAGAAGTTCCAGGGCAAGGATACGGTTACGACGACGGCCGTCGTCCTGGAGAACCGGTACCTCCGGGTCGCGGTCCTCCCGGAGCTGGGCGGGCGGCTCGTCGAGGCCGTCTACAAGCCCACCGGCGAGGACCTCTTCTGGCGGCACGACGAGATCCGAGACGGCGTCTCGTGGTCGATGGGCGGCGGGCGATGGAGCTTCCCTTTCTGGGAGCACGGGCGCCACTTCGATGAGACGGGCGGCTACGTCGTCACGCGCGCGGGCGACGGCAGCGCGACCGTCGCCGTCGACATGCGGTTCGATGCGTTCCTCCTTCCCCGCGAGACCGGCCGCTACGGCCGCGCAACGAACCTGCGCCTCGCCCAGATGCTCACCCTCCGCCCCGACGAGGCCGCCTTCACCTGGACCGGCCGCGTCACCAACCCGCTGCCCATCCGCCACGGCTTCAAGCTCTGGTACCTCCTGCGCCAGCCCGCCGTCGAGGGCACCCGCGTCTGCCTCCCCGCCGCCGCCGTCACCGGCCACGGGGCCCATCAGCTCGACCCCTGGGACGTGGACACCGTCGTCCGCGACCTCCAGACGAGCGTCTTCGCGATCGGCATGCGGCACGGGTTCGCGGGGTGGTTCTTCCCGGGGCGGAACCTGAACGTCCTGCGGGTCCAGGCCCCCGACCTTGTGCCGGGGGCGAAGCAGGTCCTCTATCGCCCGAGCCGTCGCGGATACATCGAAATGTGGGGTGGCACCCACGAGGTCTTCGAGGAGTGCGGCCGGTTTCTCCCGGCGTTCGGGGCCTACGAGGCAACGATCCACGTCCTCGCCGCGGTCGGCATCGGCGAGGCCGACTTCGCGAACGAGCACGCCGCCGTCCGGTGCCGTCGCGAGGGGGACGCGTGGCACGTCGCCGTCGCGCCCACGGGGCCGCACGAGACGCTGGAGGTGGCGCTCGCGCCCGCCGGCCGGCGCGACGACCCCGTTCTCGTCGCCCGAGGGCCCGCCTCGCCGGAACAGCCGCTCGCGGGGACGGCGCGCGATCTCCACGAGGGGCCGGTCGTCCTGGCCGTGCGATCCGAAGCCAAGGAGCTTGTGCGGCAGACCTTCCCCATCGACCGCGGGCCGATGCCCGAGAAGGAGTTTGCCGCCGTCCAGGCCCGCACGAACGGGACGCTGCGCGGCGGGAAGGGACTCTATGCCGAGGCCACCGACCTGGTTGCCGAGCACCAGCTCAGCCTCCCGCGGACGGCCGGGATGCACGAGGCGATCCTCGCCGAGAGTGACGATCCACGGGCGCTCCTGGATGCGGCGCGGCGATTGATGCGCGTTCGCGAGGACGACGAGGCCGTGCGGGCGGGCCTCGAGAAGGTTCTCGCGGCCCGTCCGGACCACCCGCACGCACACCTCTACCTGGCCATGTGGCTGCTGGAGGCGGACCGGCCGGAGGAGGCAGACGCGCACCTCGCGAAGGCTCGGGCCCTGCCGGGCGGACGGTACCTGGCGGCCCTTCGGGCCGTGGCGCGGGGTCGCGCGGCCGAGGCGCTCGAGCTCGCCCGCAGCGGTCTCGAAGCCGAGCCCGCCGACACGTTCTACGCCGACGAGGACTCGTCGCTCGCCCTCCGCCAGCCGGGCTCGACCGTCGCGAACACGCGGCCGCTGCTCCTCGTGGCGGTGCTCCACGAGACGCTGGGCCAGGCGTCCGAGGCTCGGGCCGTGGCCGAGGGCCTCCTCCGCGACGACCCCGCGCTCATCGAGGCGTGGATGATCCTCGGCGACGAGGCCCGCCTCCGCACGCTGACCGAGGCCAACCCCTCCGGCCGCCGCGCCGCCGAAGCCACCCTCGCCGCCCTCCGCGCGGGCCGGTGGCCGGGCATCGGGCGGCCGTAACAGCCCGATTGCATTTCCCCTTGCCGCGCGCGACAATGCCGCGCAACGAGATCCCTCGAACCCGGAGGCCGCGCCATGATCGACATTGACCGCATCCTCGTCCCGACGGATTTCTCGGAGCACGCCGAGGAGGCCGCCACCTACGCCCGGGCCCTGGCCGAGCGGTTCGAGGCGGAGGTCCACTGCCTGCACGTCCTCGACATCCCCGCCGACCTCATGGCCACCAGCGCCTACTACATGACCGGCCCGAGCGAGCAGTTCATCGACCAAATCCGCGAGGAGAGTCAGAAGGGGCTGGATCGCTTCGCCGAGCAGAATCTTCAGGGGCCGGAGGTCGTGACGACCTTCCTGGAGGGGAGCCCGTTCGTCGAGATCGTCCGTTACGCCCGCGAGCAGAAGATCGACCTGGTGGTCATCGCGACGCACGGGCGGACGGGCCTGAAGCACGTCCTCTTTGGAAGCGTGGCCGAGAAGGTGGTCCGCAAGGCCCCCTGCCCCGTCCTGGTCGTCAAGCGCGGGGAGCGCGAGTTTGTGATGCCCTAGAAGTGCCTCTTTGCGTTTTCCGACGTTCCCGTGGTCTCGTCATCGCCGTTTCGTCCTTGATTCGTCATTCGGGTCCCGTGCTTCGGACTTGTCGTTCTGGACGTACCACCGTGCGACGCGCTGGAGCACCTTCCTCCGGAGGCCGCCCGTGCCGCCCGGCTCGCGCATCTCGCGGACCGCCCGCCGAAGCCCTCGGCCTGGCTGACCGCGTGAGCGACGGCCGCGCACCGGGCCAGGGCCTGCACGGGCACGACGCCGCGCCACAGCGCGGTCCCGCCGAGGGGTCCCTGATGCGATCTTCATCTTCGGCGCCGCGGCGCGCTTGACCCCGTCGCGCCCCGGCGATACCTTGCCCCGGCGAAGGAGTCCCATGGCCAAGCTCAGCGACAGCGTTCAGTACCTCAAGGGCGTGGGCCCGAAGCGCGCGCGGTTCCTGGAGAAGCTCGGCATCCGCACGGTCGGCGACGCCCTCCAGTTCTTCCCCCGCAAGTACGTCGACCGCGGCGACGTGGTGCCCATCGTCGATGTCGAGCCCGGCACGGAGCAGACCCTCTGCGCCCGCGTCATCGAGAAGCGGAGCCACGGGCCCCGGGCCGGCGATCGGCTCGAAGCCCTCGTCCGCGACGCGAGCGGCAAGATGACGATCGTCTGGTTCCACGCCCGCTACCTCGGCCGCGCCCTCGAGGAGGGGGCCGAGTACCTCTTCTACGGGCGCGTCGGCACATATCGCGGCCGGGTCCAGATGCAGCACCCGAAGTTCGAGCGGGTCGGCGAGGGCGGCCCGGCCGAGGCCGGCGACCGTATCCTCGTCGAGTATCCCACCACGGAGGGACTCCAGCAGGCCTCGCTCGAGCGGCTCACCGACGAGGCTCTCCGCGTCGGCCTGCCCCTGGCGAAGGAGACGCTGCCCGAGCCGATGCGGGCCCGGCTGGAGCTGGTGGACCTCGCGACGGCCCTGTGGCAGGTCCATCGCCCGACGTCCATGCGCGAGGTCCGCGAGGGCCGCCGGCGGCTCATCTTCGGCGAGTTCTTCCTCATGGAGCTGGCCGTCGCCCTTCGCCGCCGAAGCGCCAAGCGCTCCCACGACGCCCCGCCCGTCGCCGTCGACGAGACCCTCGACGCCCGCATCCGGGCCCGCTTCCCCTTCACGTTCACCGGGGCCCAGGACCGGGCCATCCGCGAGATCCGTGCCGACCTGGCCCGCGACCGGCCCATGACCCGCCTCCTCCAGGGCGACGTGGGATGCGGCAAGACGGCCGTCGCCCTGTACGCGGCCCTGGCGACCGTGGCCACGGGACACCAGGCGGCGATCATGGCCCCCACGGAGGTCCTCGCCGCCCAGCACTACCGCAACGTCGAGAAGTATCTCGTGGGCAGCCGCGTCCGCTGGGCTCTGCTGGTGGGCGGGATGGCGGCGGCCCCGCGGCGGAAGGTCCTGCGGCGGATTCGGCGCGGCGAGGCGGACATCGTCATCGGCACCCACGCCCTCATCCAGCAGGACGTCGCGTTCCACCGGCTGGGCCTCGTGGTCGTCGACGAGCAGCACAAGTTCGGCGTCCTCCAGCGGGCCGAGGCCAAGTGGCACCCGACCGAGGCGGGCACGGAGCTCCGGCCGCATTACCTCGTCATGACCGCGACGCCCATCCCGCGGACACTCGCCCTGACGGTCTTCGGCGACCTCGACATCTCGACCATCGACGAGATGCCCCCGGGCCGCACCCCCATCGACACCCGCTGGGTCCGGCCCCGCAGCCGGGCGAAGGCTTACGAGTTCGTCCGCCGCGAGCTGCGCAACGGCCGCCAGGCCTTCGTCGTCTATCCCCTCGTGGAGGAGAGCGAGAAGAGCGACCTCGGGGCCGCCACCGAAGAGGCCGCGCGGCTCGCCGCCGACGTCTTTCCCGAATTCGAGGTGGGCCTGCTGCACGGGCGGATGAAACCCGCGGAGAAGGACGCGGCGATGGACCGTTTCCGGCGCGGCAAGACCGACGTCCTCGTCTCGACCATCGTCATCGAGGTGGGGGTGGACGTGCCGAACGCAACCGTTATGATGGTCGAGCACGCCGAGCGGTTCGGCCTCGCGCAGCTCCACCAGCTTCGCGGGCGGGTGGGGCGCGGGGCGGCCCGGAGCTACGGTCTGCTGCTGGGCGAGCCGGAGACGGCGGAGGCGAAGCGGCGCCTCGAAGTCATGGTCGAGACGACCGACGGCTTTCGCATCGCCGAGGAGGACCTGCGGCTCCGCGGGCCGGGCGAGTTCTTCGGCACCCGACAGCACGGGATGCCGGACCTGAGGCTCGGGAATGTGATCGAGGACTACGACTTGCTGCGCCTGGCGCGGCAGGAGGCGTTCGCGTGGATCGAGCGCGACCCGGACCTCTCGCAGCCGGCGTCGATCGGGGTGCGACGAGCGCTCGCAAAACGGTTCCGCGACACGATGAAGCTCATTGAGGTCGGCTGAGCAAGGAAGGAAGAAATCACGATGCCGGAATGGATGGAGGTCCTGAAGTTCGGGCCGGACGGCCTGATCCCCGCGGTCACCCAGGACGCCGCCACCGGCGAGGTCCTGATGGTGGCCTTCATGAACGCCGCGTCGCTCTCGAAGACCGTCGAGACGGGCGAGGTGCACTACTGGTCGCGCTCCCGCGCGAAGCTCTGGCATAAGGGCGAGCAGAGCGGGAACGTCCAGAAACTGAAGGAGCTGCGGACCGACTGCGACAAGGACGTGCTCCTGGTGAAAGTCGACCAGCTCGGCGACGCCGCCTGCCACACCGGCTACCGGAGCTGCTTCTCGTGGGTCTGGCGCGACGGGGCGTGGCGCGAGGAAGGCGAGAAAATCTTCGACCCGGCCGAGAAGTACGGCAAGGCCACCTAGCCGCGCCCCGGAGCCGACATGACGCAAAACCTAACAGCATTTCAGCAAAAACGGCTCCCGGAGCCATTTTTTCCACCGGACCTGAATCGGCTCTTAGAGCGCACAATCACGGGTAGGACCGCGCGGATGACGCAAAAACTAATCGCATTTTAGCGAAAACGGCTCCCGGAGCGGTTTTCTCCACAGGAGCGACCCAATGCTGAAAGCGGGGTTTGCGAGGCTCGACATCACCCCCGGGCCCGACGTCAGCCTCTTCGGCTACGCGTTCCGCCAGGAGTCCCTGCCGCCGGGCAACGACGGCGTCCATGATCCGCTCCTCGTGCGGGCCCTGGTGCTCGACGGCGGCGGCGACGGGCCGGCGGCGCTGGTGAGCCTCGACCTTTGCGTCCTTCCAACCGGGACGATGAGGAAGCTCCGCCGCCTCGTCGCCGACCAGATCGAGACCTCGCCGGACCGGGTCATCGTCTCGTGCACGCACACGCACTCCGGCCCCGCGCTCGAGGACTTCGACATCGGCTACGAGACGGGCACGAAGGCCGCGCCCGATCCGCCCTCCGACGCCGACTCCCCCGCCCGCCGCTACCTCCGGGCCCTTCCCGAGAAGGTCCGCGACGCCGCGGCCCGGGCGGCTTTTCGGCTCTATCCCGTGACGGCGAGCGTCCGGGAAGCCGCCCTCGGCCTCGGCTACACCCGCCGCGTCCCCGCGCCCGACGGCCTCGCCCACTGCTGGAGTCCGCACGAGCAATTCGACCTCGACCCGCCGCCCATGATCGACCCGACGTGCACGCTCCTGGCGCTTCGCGAGGTGGACGGGCCCAGGCAATACCTCCTCTGGGGCCTGGGGGCTCACGGCGTCGTGCTCGGGCCGGTGAGCCGGTGCGTGAGCGCGGACTGGCCGGGGCTGGCGTGCTCGGCGCTCGAGCGGCGCGTGCCGGAGTCGCGGGCCATCTTCCTGGCGGGGGCCTCCGGCGACGTCCATCCCTGGATCGCCACCCAGGAGCGGACCGAGTACCTGCATCCCGTCGCGGATGCCGCCGCCAGCTTCGTCGCCCTCCTGGCCCACGGGACACGGGGAGCCCGCGAGAGGCCGTCGCTCGCCTGCGCCTCGCGGACCGTCGAGATCGCGGGCCACGAGCTGGACCTCTCGGCCTGGCGGGTCGGCCCGTGCCGCGTGGTGACCGTGCCCGTCGAGCTCTTCAGCGCGCTGGCCCTGGAGCTGCGGCAGAAGGTGGGCGGACCGCTCCTGCTGGCCACGGTGAGCCAGGGATGGATCGGGTACTGGCCCACGAAGGAGGCATTCGCCGAGGGCGGGTACGAGATCGACATCGCCCGCCGCAAGGGCCTCGAGCCCGGCGACGGCGAGCGGCTCATCGAGGCGGCGGCTTCGGTGGCTGCGGAGGTGGACTAGAGGAGGCGATGGGGTCTTCCCCCTTCTCCCTCGATGAGAGAGGGGCCGGGGGTGAGGGGGACGCCGGACCCGGGTTCCCGTTCGCCCCCCTCGCCCTCCCCCTTCCCACGAGGGCTGAGGGGGAAAAGGACGGATCGACGAAAAAAGGGGGACCGACCATGACCCGGAGCACCCCGCCACCGCCGGGACCGCCCGGCGGATACACGCCGCCCGACCGCCCGCAGGTCGTCTACGTCCGGGGCCCGTCGAACAACATGGGCCTGGCGGCGTTCATCGTATCGCTGGCGGGATTCGTGGCGTGCCAGTTGGCGTGCCCCGTGGGGCTGGTCCTGGGCATCTACGGCCTGCGCCGCGAGCCGCGCGGCTTCGCCATCGCGGGGATCGTGCTCGGGGCGCTGGGGTCGGTGGTCGTGCTCGTCTGGGTGCTCATGGTCGTCCTGTTCGGGGTCATCGGGGGCGGCGCGCCGCTGCTCGCGCACTTCGGGACCGGATCACCGAGCCCCGCCGCCCGGGTCGACACCGAGGGGGCCTTCGAGGAGGCCCGCGTCATTATCGAGATGAACCTTCAGGCGGACGGCGCCGTGCCCGGCGACGACGACGGCCAGGCCCACGTCGACCTCGTCTACGACGGGTGGGGCCGGCCGATCCGTTACGAACGGACGGGCCCGGCCTCGTATCGCCTCACCAGCGCCGGCCCCGACGGCCGCTTCGGCACGCACGACGACCTCGACCGCGCCACCGCCCACGCCGAGGACGAAGCGTTCTTCGGCGACGACTGACCGGCCTTCTCCCGGCGCCCGCCTCCCGCGAGTCGCGCTGTTGCCCGCGCTGCCGCGCTGCCCTATAATGCCGCCCATGAGCTGGTCACGGCCCCTCCTCGTCTATCCCTACGGTCCCGAGAAGAAGAGCGAGAAGCTCTACGGGGGATTGGCCGTCATCAATCCGATCGGGCTGGAGGTGGTGGCAACGGCCCTGCGGCCGGTCGTGCGGGACCTGATGCTCGTCGACATGCGGATGGAGACGCGGCCACTCGCGGACCTCGTGCGGTCCTTCCGGCCGGATCTGGTGGCCGTGTCGCTGATGTGGGGGCGGGACGAGGAGACCGACGGCCTGATCCGCTCCCTCCCCGACGACGTCACCGTCGTCCTCGGCGGCCTCTACGCCACGCGAAATGCCGAGGAGGTCCTCGCCGCGCTCCCCGGCGTCGACATCCTGGTGCGCGGGTACGGGGAGGACACACTGCGGGAGCTGGTCGAACGCGGGCGGCCGGAAGACGTGGCGGGGCTCTGGTATCGCCGCCGGCCCACGGCCCTGCCCCGCGCGGCCCGCGACGGCCACCCGGCACGGAAGCCCCCCGAGGCCGAGCTCGTCAAGAACCCCCGCCGCAGCGGCGTCGCCGTCGACCACTACCACATCGACCGCTCCGTCCGACGCTACGCCTACCCGTGGCTCAGCCTCAAGGGCGACAACATCATCACGAGCGTCGGGTGCCCGATGGTCTGCGCGTTCTGCAAGTGGCGCGAGAACATCTTCGGCGAAGTCCAGCCCTGGATCGGCCGCGACCCCGAGGACGTCGTCGCCGAGCTCGCCGAGACCGACGCCGACATCGTCCACCTCGTCGACGCCAACTTTGCCGCCGACCCGAAACGCGTCGAGCGAATCTGCGACCTCCTCATCGAGCGCGACGTGCGGCACCTGTACGCGTGTGAGATTCGCGTCAATCCCCTGGCCTCCAGCGCCGAACTGGTGAAGAAGATGGAGCGGGCCGGGTTCTTCATGTTCATGGTCGGCATGGAGACCTATCAGCCGGACCTGTTGAAGGCCATGCGCAAGGGCTACACCGTCGAGATGGCCCGCCGGGCGTTCCGGCACCTTGCGGAGACGAATATCCTGACCCTCGGCAACTTCCTCATCGGCAACCCCGGCGAGACGGAGGCCGAGATGCTCGCCGTCGCCGACTACGCCGCCGACCTCGGCCTCGATTTCATCAGCCCGAACAAGATTTACGCCTACGCGAACTCGGACTTCGAGCAATGGGTCCTCGCCCAGCCCGGCATGCGGGTCGAGGGGCGGCGGCGGTACGTGGTGAGCGACGATTACGGCGTCGAGGACCTGCGGCGGATCCAGGCCCGCATCATGCTTCGGTTCCTCCGCAAGCACCCCCCGTGGGTCCCGTACCGGAAGGCCCTGGCCCATCCGATGGTCGAGAAACTGGGGCGCGAGCGCTTCCGCCGGGCCATGCTCCGAAGCCTCTGGACCCACGTCGCCGACCCGAACTTCCGCCGCCGGGCCCTGAAACGGCTCGGCAAACGGTTCCGCAAGCGCACGCCCTGAGCCGCTTGTCTTACGCCGCTTGCGGCTGCGCCCTCCGATCCCGCCGGGGGCCTGATATCGCTTTTTCCTTGACGGTATCGCGGGGCGTGAATCTAATGAAAACGTGAGCGAGCGGGCTGTGCGCGTGTGCAGGCCCTTGAGCGACCCGCAGACATGACGGAGGAAACGTCGATGCGCCACCTCATGTTCGCCGTCCTCGTCGCCGCCCTGGCCTTGGGCCTTTCCGGCGCCGCCCGGGGCCGGGACGACGAGGAGTTCCTTTTGCCCCCCGTCCGTCTGACCCCGGACCGGCCGACCGACGTCGCGCCCATCCCCCCGACGGGGGACGAGCGGCCCCCCGAGGAACAGCCCGCGCCCCCGGCCGAGCCCGAGGAACCGGACCCCCCCGCCGAGCCCGAGCCCGAGACGGTCGAACCCGAAGAAACCCCGGCCGAGCCGGAAGAGGCCCCGAAGGAATCCGCCATACCCGACGAGCCCGCCGTCCCCGACGAGCCCATGGCCGCCGAGCGTCCGACCCCCTCGGAGACGCCCGTCGAGGCGCCCACGCCGCCCGAGACCCCCGCGGAAGCCGAGGAGCCGACCACCGTCCCCGCCGTCGAGGTCCCCTCCGCAACCGACACCGCCGCGCCCGAGGTCATCGAAGTCCCCGCCGCCGCCCCCGTCGCCGCCCCTGCCGAGACGCCCAGCGAGATGCCCAGCGAGATGCCCAGCGAGATGCCCGCCGAGACCATGACCGTCGTCCCCGTCGAGACCGTGACGGCGGTTCCCGTCGCGACCGAACCGCCCGCCGCAACCACCCCGACGACCATGCCGCCGGCCCCCCTAGCCGCTCCGCCCGAGCCCGAGGACGTCCAGGCCGAGGCCGCCGAGTCCCAAGTCGCGCCCCTCCACGAGCCGCAGCCCAACCTCGCGGGCATGGGCGAGCTGGGCCTCGTCGAGGAGGTCGCCCGGACCCGCCAGGCCTACGAGCGGGCCCTCAAGGCCCTGAAGGACCACTACGTGGCGCGCGGCACGGCGTACAAGATCGAGTGGGTGGACTCGGAGCTCTCGGCCTACGAGGGCGTCCCGAAGCCGCGGTACCTGATCGTGCCGGAACTGGCCGGGCCGAACCTCAAGCCCATCCAGCGGGTGCCGGCGGCCGACCAGCTCTTCGAGGAAGGGGTGTACTTCAAGAATTACCCGGCCTTCCCGCCCGGCAAGAAGGCCTACCTGAAACTGGCGTTCGAGAAGTTCAAGACGATCATCCAGAAGTATCCCTCCAGCGATAAGATCGACGATGCCGCCTTCCGCATGGGCGAGATCTACGGCGGATGGTACTTCGAGGACTGGGCCCGCGCCGTCCAAGCCTACGAGCGGGCCGCCCAGTGGAACCCCAAGACCAAGCACCCGGCCCTGCTGAACGCGGCCAAGATCTACGAAGAGAAGCTGCTGAACCGCGACAAGGCCGTCGAGCTCTACAACCGGGTGCTCGCCCAGTCGCCGGTGCCGCAGCAGCACGAGGAGGCCTCCAGCCGCCTCAGAAACTTGACGGGAAAGTGACCGGAGGCGCGCACGCAGCACGAGCCACGGGCTGTGCCGGGTGCGCCCGGCGCAGCCCGTTTCGTGAATCGGGCGCCGCAAGGGCAAACGGGACGGCCATGGCCACACCGGCGATCCGCATCGGGCTGGGCTTCGACGTCCACCGTCTCGTCGCGGGCCGGCCCCTGATGCTCGCGGGGATCGAGGTGCCCGCCGACGCGGGGGCCCTCGCCCACTCCGACGGCGACGTCGTCCTCCACGCCGTGGCCGACGCCGTCCTCGGGGCCGCCGGCCTGGGCGACCTCGGCGACCACTTCCCGGACACCGATCCGGCGTGGAAGGGCGCGGCCGGCGCGACAATCCTCGGCCGGTGCCTCGCGATGGCCGCCGAGACGGGTTGGCGCATCGCCCAGGCCGACGTCAACGTGATCCTCGAGCGGCCGAAGCTCGGCGAGCGCAAGGCCGAGATGCGGGCGAACCTGGCGGGCCTCCTGGGCCTTGAGCCCCACGGGGTCGGCCTCAAGGCCCGGACGATGGAGGGCCTCGGCCCCGTCGGCGAAGGCGAAGCCGTCGCCGCCCACGCCGTCGTCCTGATGAACCGTAACGCTTGACCGGGCAACGTCAGCCGCCGGCCCGGGCCGGCGCTTGTCTTTGGAGTCGAACATGACGCTTCGCGACCACAACCTGCACGTCCACAACACCCTCTCGCGGACCCTCGAGCGCTTCGAGCCGCTCCGGTCCCCGGCCGTCGGCATGTACGTCTGCGGGCCGACCGTCTACGGCGACGCCCACCTCGGCCACGCCAAGAGCTACGTCGCCTTCGACGTCATCGTCCGGTACCTGCGGCACCTGGGGTACCAGGTCCGCTACGTCCAGAACATCACGGACGTGGGCCACCTGACGGACGATGCCGACCAGGGCGAGGACAAGGTCGAGAAGAAGGCCCGGGCCGAGCGCGTCCACCCGATGCAGATCGCCCAGGAGTACACACGCCGCTACTTCGAGGACATGGACGCCTTGAACGTCCTCCGGCCCGACATCGCCCCGACCGCCTCCGGCCACGTCATCGAGCAGATCGAGCACGTCCAGCGCCTCCTCAGAGCCGGGCACGCCTACGAGGCCGAGGGCAACGTCTACTTCGACGTCTCGAGTTGGCCCGGCTACGGCAAGCTCTCCGGCCGCAGCACGGGCGACGCCGTCTCCGGCACCCGCGTCGAGACGAGCTCCGACAAGCGCCGGCCCGCCGACTTCGCCCTCTGGAAACGCGCCGAGCCCGGCCACGTCATGCAGTGGCCCAGCCCGTGGGGCATGGGCTACCCCGGGTGGCACCTCGAGTGCACCGCGATGAGCCAGAAGTATCTAGGGGACACGCTCGACATCCACGGCGGGGGCCTCGAGAACGCCTTCCCCCACCACGAGGACGAGATCGCCCAGGCCGAGGCCGCCACCGGCAAACCCTTCGTCCGCTACTGGCTCCACAACAACATGGTGACCGTGGACGGGCAAAAGATGGGCAAGAGCCTCGGGAACTTCATCACCCTGCGCGACGCATTCCAAAAGTGGCCGCCCATGGTCGTGCGGCTCTTTCTGCTCCAGAGCCACTACCGAAGCCCGACCGACTTTTCGGAGGAGGCGCTTGGGGCGGCCCGCGCGGGATACGAGCGGCTCGCGGGCGCGGTGGGCGCGGTCCGTCAGGCCCTGCCCCGGGCCGGCGAGGGCGCCGCCGCGGACGAAGCCGCAAAGGCCGAAGCCGAGGTCCGCCGCCGCTTCGCCGAGGCGATGGACGACGACTTCAACACCCCCGGTGCGCTGGCGGCGCTCTTCGACCTGGCGCGCGAGGCGAACCGCGCGAGCGTCGGAGGCGCGACCCGCGGGACGCTCGAGGCCTTCGACGCAACGTTCGCGGAGCTGGGCGGCACGGTGCTGGGGCTGGAGTTCGAGGCGGCGGATGCGGCCGGCGCCGAGGTCCTCGGCGGCGTCGTCGAGATACTGATCGCCGAGCGCGCCGAGGCCCGCAAGGCCCGGGACTTCGCCCGGGCCGACGCCCTCCGCGACCGCCTCCGGGATGTCGGCATCGTCCTCGAAGAGACACCCCGGGGCACGACCTGGCGGCGGGCGTAGGAGACACGTGCCATGACCCCCGAGGAGTTGAGGGACCGCATCGCCAAGGCCGCCGAGGCGTTGAAGCCAATCGACGCAAAAGGGGTGTATCTCTTTGGTTCAGCCGCGCACGGCGAACCGGGTAAGGCCCGGGATGTCGATCTTGCGGTGGAAGGCCTTCCGCCCGACCGGAGGCGCGGACACACCTTGATGGCCAATCCGCATTCCGAAATCCGAAATCCGCATTCATGAAAATCCTCGGCATCGATCCCGGGCTTCGCCAGACCGGTTACGGCGTCATCGAGACGCGGGCCGAGAGGGGACCGCCGCGCCTCGTGGAGGCGGGGCTCGTGAAGACCGACGCCGACGGGCCGCTCGAGGCGCGTCTCCGCGAGCTGCACGACGGCCTCGCGGAGGTCCTGGCGGAGTTCCGCCCCGATGCCGCCGCCGTCGAGCAGCTCTACTCCCACTACAAACACCCGCGGACGGCCATCCTCATGGGCCACGCCCGGGGGGTTCTGTTCCTCGCCCTGGCGAAGGCCGGCGTGCCGGTGGCGAGCTACGGGGCGACGCGCATCAAGAAATCGCTCGTCGGCGCCGGGCATGCCTCGAAGGTCCAGGTGCAGCGGGCCGTCGCGATCGCGCTGGAGCTCTCGGAATCGCCCGAGCCGGCCGACGTCGCCGACGCCCTCGCCGCGGCCCTCTGTCACGTCCACACGGCCGCCCGCCGGAAGGTCCGCTCATGATCGCACGCATCACCGGGACGCTGGAGCACCTCGCGGACGACCGGGCCGTCGTCGCGGCCGGGGCGGTGGCCTACGAGGTCATGCTCGCGCCCGTCACGGCCGACGAGCTGCGCCCGCGCCTCGGGCAGAAGATCGCCCTCCATACACTCGAATATTTCGATGGAAACCCCGCCTACGGGCAGATGGTCCCGCGCCTCGTGGGCTTTCTCGCCGAGACCGATCGGCGATTCTTCATGCGCTACGTGAGCGTCCAGGGCATCGGCATCGCGAAGGGGCTGAAGAGCCTCGTGCTACCGGTCGGACAGATGGCCCGGTCCATCGAGGCCCGCGACGCGAGCCGGCTGGCCCAGCTCCCCGGCGTGGGTCGTCGCACCGCGGAGAAGATCATCGCCGAGCTGTACGGGAAGCTGGAGGAGTTCGCCCTCGGCGCCGCCGCCGAGACCGGACGCGAGGCCACCGCCGCCGAGGCCGAGGCCGTCGACGTGCTGGTGCAACTGGGCCTGGCGCGCCCCGAGGCGTCGGCCCGCGTGGAGGCGGCCGTCGAACGCCTCGGCGTCGAGGCCCCCGTCGACCGGATCATCCGCGAGGCGTTCCACCAGGGCGCCACGCCCGCCGAGGGATAGCCTATGCCGCGCGAACGCATCGTCAGTCCCGACAGCCAGGGCCCCGAGGAGGAAGGCTTCTCCTGGAGCCTCCGACCGAAGGACCTCTCGGAGGTCATCGGCCAGGAGACCCTCCGCCAGAAGCTCTCCATCGCCATCGAGGCCGCACGCGGTCGCGACGAGCCGCTCGAACACGTCCTCTTCTATGGCCCGCCCGGCCTCGGCAAGACGACCCTCGCCCACGTCGTCGCCGCCGAGAGGGGCGCGGGGATCAAGACCACCAGCGGCCCGGCCCTGACGCGGCCGGCGGACCTCGTGGGCATCCTGACGAACCTCACCGAGGGCGACGTCCTCTTCATCGACGAGATTCATCGCCTCGGGCCCGTGGTCGAGGAGTTCATCTACCCGGCCATGGAGGAGTTCCGGATCGACATCACGGTCGACCGCGGCTCGTTCGCCCGGACGATCAACGTCCCGCTCCCCCCCTTCACGCTGATCGGCGCGACGACGCGGGCCGGGTTCCTCTCGGCCCCCTTGCGGGAACGTTTCGGCATCTTCCACCACTTCGAGTTCTACCCGGAGGAGGACCTCCTGAAGATCGCCCGCCGCTCGGCCGAACTGCTGGAGGTCGAAGCCGAGGAGGCGGCCCTGCGAGAGGTCGCCCGCCGAAGCCGCGGCACGCCGCGCATCGCCATCCGCCTCATGCGCCGCGTGCGCGATTTCGCCCAGGTCAAGGGCGACGGGCGCCTGACGCCCGAGCTCGCCCGACGGGGCCTCGAAATGGAGGCCGTCGACGCGCGGGGCCTCGACGAGCTGGACCGCAAGTTCCTGCGGACCCTCATCGAAATCTACAAGGGCGGCCCGGCCGGCATCGAGGCCATCGCCGCCACCTTGAACGAGGAGGTCGACACCCTCGTGGACATGGTCGAGCCCTTCCTCTTGAAGATCGGCTTCGTCGGCCGCACCCGACAGGGCCGCGTCGCCACAGGCGCCGCCTTCGCCCACCTCGGCCTCGAACCCCCCTGTGACTCGAAGCCCCCCGGGAAAGGCCGCCCCCCCGAGCAACCGGACCTTTTCGAGGGCGAGCCGGCATAGGGGCCGGAACTCGATTTCTACACCAGATCGACGAACTCGTCGACCGTCCGCCATGCGGCGCGGATCAGGGAATCGCCGGACACTCCGCCACAAGCATGCCCGACTCGTCGCGCTCCAGCGTCACGGTCCGTTTCGTCGCAGCATCTCCACCCCCACTATGCCTGGCCGGAGTCCGCGGCGTCAAGCAGCCTCACCGCCGCCCGAACGGACGGTAGAGCGGGTCGCCGATGAAGCACATCTGCCAGGAAATCCGGGATTGGGCCATGTAGGCGGCTTCGCCCCAGGAATGGCCGCGCAGCAGGCGCGAGACCAACAGGTCCACGTTCGGCGTCCCGGCCAGAAACGGCTCGTAGACCGCCCCGGCCGTCACGCAGGCCCCCTGCACCAGGAGCGGCCCGACCCAGTGGCGCTTCGGGTCGCGGATCGCCGCCCCCGTGAAACTCTGGAGATGGTACGCGATGGCCCCGCGATTGAAGCGGAAGTCCCGCCCCACCATCGGCCCGACCGCCTCCTTGTGGTACCACCCGAGGTACACGGCGGCGTCGGGCATCGGGTGGGCGAGCGGCCAGACCTCCGGCCGCGTGTCGACCTCCGTCTCGAACCCGCCCCGCCGGAGCATGGCGGCAGCGCGGCCGAGCCACGCGTCGCCGACGGCGTAGCCGCCCGCCTTGATGCCCCGCATATCGACGTAGGCCCGGCCCTGGAGGCCGTTCGCCTCCGCCCAGATGGCGTCGTCGACGAGCCGCCGCGCGATCGCCGGCGAGGGACCGTCGAGCCGCGAGACGAGAATCATCCCCGCGTCAAAGGGCGGACCGAACGCGATGGCCGCCCCGAAGTACGGGTTCGCGAGCGGGCCCACCAGCTCGTGGCGTCCCGTCGGGGCGAGGACCAGCTCGGAATCCACCGCCGCTGCCCGCGACATGTACATGGTCTTGACGTCCTCGTATCCCTTGACCTTTATGGGCACGCCGTAGACGGGCACGAGGTACTTCGGACGCCGCGGCTCCAGGCCGAGGCGCAGCGTCCCGTCGGGCAGCTCGACGTCGAACCGTCCGCTCCACCGCTCGAGGAACGCCCGGACCGGCCCGCGAATCGTCCGCTCGAACGTCTCGCGGTCGATCTCCTCCTCGGCCGGCGCCTCGACCACCCACAGGTTCTCCGCCGGAATGCCCCGGGCCGCCATGTAATGACGCGCGACGCCGAGACCCGCGGGCACCGTGGCATTGGCGAGAACGAGCGTGCGCGCGGCCTCCGGGTGGGCGGCGCCGTCGGCGGGAAACGCCCCCAACGCGAGCAGGCCGAGCGCGACCAGGCAGGGACGAGATCCGGTGCGGACGGGCCGCGTCATGACGTCGGCCCCGGGGGAGGCCCGGCTACCTCCTCCAGCACGTCCGAGGCCACGAAGATGGGCGTGTCGTTCGCCACCGCCAGCGCGATCGCGTCCGAGGGCCGCGCGTCCACGCGCACCTCCTCGCCGTTCTGCCGGATCACGAGGTCCGCGTAGAACGTGTGCTCCTTGAGGTCCTTGACGATGATCCGCGCGAGCTCCCCGCCCATCCCCCCGATGACCCCGGACAGGAGGTCGTGCGTCAGGGGACGCGGGGTGACGTGCCCTTTGAGGCGCCGGTCGATGGCCGCGGCCTCGAAGAACCCGATCACGATGGGAAACGCCCGCTCGCCCTCGGCCTCCTTCAGGACGATGATCTGGTGCTCGCCCGTCTCGGTGATCATGATGCGGACGAGTTCGCAGCGGATGTCCATCGACGGCTCCCGTCCAGATGCGCCCCGCCATTCTACCGCGCCGAGCACCGCGGGCAAGACGCAAAACCCCCTGCCGCGCCATCGACGAAATCCGAAGCCCGAAGGACGAAACCCCGGCACGGCGTGCGCGTCCCGCTACCCCAACTCCTCCAGATTCTTCTCCAGGGCCGCGAGCGCCTCGCGCACTTCCTCGGCCCGCTTCTTCTCCCGCTCGACGACCTTCGCCGGGGCCTTGGTGACGAAGTTCTCATTCGCGAGCTTTTTCTCGATCCCCGCCAGGAACCCCCGCTCCTTCGCGATCCGCTCGCCGAGCCGCGCCCGCTCGGCCTCCACATCAATGAGGCCCTCGAGGGGGACGTAGACCTCGTCGCCGCCTGCCAGGACCTCCGTCGCCGCCTGCGCCGGCTTCGCGACCTCGGGCCCGGCCTCCAGGTGCGCGATGCCCGCGAGGACCGCAACCAAACCCGCCGCGGCCGCGTGCGTCTCCGCCCTTTCGACGCTCGCCCGGACCAGGGCCTTCACCTTCTCTCCGGGCGGCACCTGGAAGTTGCTGCGAATGGTGCGGACCGCCCGCACAAGGTCCTGGACCGCCTCGAACTCGGCCTCGGCCCCCTCGTCCGCGAGCGCGTCCGACCGCCCCGGCCATGCCGCCGCAATGAGCCGCCCGCTCGCCGGCGCCTCCGCCAGGCCCTCCAGGCCCCGCTCCGGGACCGTCGCGGCGAGCGCTTCCCAGAGCGCCTCGGTCACGAACGGCACGAACGGGTGCAGCATCCGCAGCGACCGGTCCAGCACGAACGCGAGGACCCGCTGGGCCGTCGGCCGCTCGGCCGGGTCGGCGAGGCGCGGTTTGGCGGCCTCCAGGTACCAGTCGCAGAAATCCCGCCAGAAGAAGTCATAGAGACCCATAAGGCTCATCTGGAAATGAAAATCTCCGAGCTGGTCCTCCAGGGCCCGGAGCGTCGCCTCCGACCGGGCCAGGACCCACCGGTCCTCGAGGCGAAGCCCCTCCCGTTCGAACGCCGCCTCCGCCGCCCCTTCGAGGTTCATCAGGGCAAACCGGCCCGCGTTCCAGAGCTTGTTGCAGAAGTTCCGGCCCATGTCGAACTTCGGGCTCGTGTTGCGGCCGGTGGCGGGGTCGGTCTCGACGGGCATCCGCACGTCCTGCGTCTCGGTCGTCATGTAGGCGAGCGTGAAGCGCAGGGCGTCGGCCCCGTGCGTCGCGACCACGTCGAGCGGGTCGACGCCGTTGCCGAGACTCTTCTTCATGGGCCGCCCTTCGCCGTCCTGGATCATCGCATGGATGTAGACGTCGCTGAATGGCGCCTCCTTCAGGTTATAAAGCCCCATCATCACCATCCGCGCGACCCAGAGCGTGATGATCTCGCGGGCCGTGACGAGGACGTCCGTCGGGTAGAACGCCTTCAGGTCCTCCGTCGGCTCCGGCCAGCCGAGCGTCGAGAAGGGCCAGAGGGCCGAGGAGAACCACGTGTCGAGGACGTCCGGGTCCTGCTCGAGGGCGTGGCCGCCGAGGGCGTCCGGGGCGAGGTCCTCCTTGAGGGAGCAGAGGTTGAAGCCCCCGCGCTCCTCGTCCGCCCGCCACACGATGTCCGGGCGGCCGCCGAAGGCGTCCCGGAGCTCCGCCTCCGTCACGGTCGCGGCGTGCCAGATGGGGATCTGGTGCCCCCACCAGAGCTGGCGGGAGATGCACCAGTCGCGCTTTTGCCCGAGCCATTCGAGATAGGTCCGCGCGTAGCGGTCCGGGTGGAACCGCACGCGTCCGTCCTCGACCGCCGCCATCGTCGCGTCCGCCAAGGCGCTCATCCTCATCCACCACTGGTCCGAGAGGTACGGCTCGACGGGCGTCTTGGAGCGGTCCGAGTGGCCGACCTCCGTCTCGTAGTCCTGGACCCGCGCCAGCAGACCCCGCGTCTCGAGGTCCGCGACCACCTTCGTGCGGGCCTCGAACCGGTCCAGCCCCGCATACGGACCGCCCGCCGCGCTGATCTTCCCGTCGGGCGTCAGGATGTTGATCATCGCGAGGTCGTGCCGGAGGCCCGTCTCGTAGTCGTTCGGGTCATGGGCCGGGGTCACCTTGACGCACCCGCTCCCGAACTCGGGGTCCACGAGGAGCCCGTCGGCAATCACGGGAATCTCGCGCTCCAGGAGCGGCAGAATCACCGTCCTCCCCACCAGGTCCGCGTACCGCGCGTCCTTCGGGTGGACCGCGACGGCCGTGTCGCCGAGCATCGTCTCGGGCCGCGTCGTCGCGACGGAGAGGAACCGGTCGGGCTCGCCCTTCACCGGATACCGGATGTGCCACAGGTGCCCCGCGACCGTCTCGTGGTAAACCTCGTCGTCGGCGACGGCGGTCTGGAGATGCGTGTCCCAGTTGACGAGGCGCTTGCCGCGGTAGATGAGGCCGTCGACGAACATCCGGAAGAAGACGGTCCGCACGGCCCGGGCCAGCGTCGGGTCGAGCGTGAAGCGCGTCCGCTCCCAGTCGCAGGAGGAGCCGATCTTGCGGAGCTGCTCGAGGATCAGGTCGCCGCTCCGCCGGCGCCAGTCGCGGATTCGCTGCACCAGGGCCTCGCGGCCGACGTCGTGGCGGGTCCGACCCTCCTCCTCCAGCATCCGCCGCTCGACCACGGCCTGCGTGGCGATGCCCGCGTGGTCGGTGCCGGGCACCCAGAGGGTCGTCTCGCCCCGCATCCGATGCCAACGGATGAGGATGTCCTGGAGCGTATTGTTAAGGGCGTGCCCCAGGTGCAGCCGGTCCGTGACGTTCGGCGGGGGGATGACGATGGTGAAGGTGCGGGCGGGGTCGTCGGGGGCGGGGTGGAAGTACCCGCCCTTCTCCCACGCCTCGTAGAGGCGGTCCTCGACGGCCGCCGGGTCGTAGGTTTTCGGGAGCGGCTGCGGGCGGGCGGCGGGTTCGGTCATGGCGTGTCCTTCGCGTCCTTCATGAGCTTGTACTCGATCGAATCGACGAGGGCCTTCCAGGAGGCGTCGATGATGTTCTCCGAGACGCCCACCGTGCCCCAGTGCCCGGCGCGGTCGCGGCTCTCGATGACGACGCGCACGCGCGCCGCCGTTCCCGCCCCGGAGTTGATCACGCGCACCTTGTAATCATAGAGATGCATTCCCTCCAGCCCCGGGTACGCCGCCAGCAGGGCCTTCCGCAGGGCCCCGTCCAGGGCGTTGACCGGGCCATCGCCCTCGGCCACCGTATGCTGCCACGCGCCCGCCACGTTGAGCTTGACCGTCGCCTCGGTCACGGGCTCGCGGGCGTGGTCCTTCTTGATGGCCACGGAGTAATGGTCGAGGTCGAACGCCGGGCGGGCCCGCCCGGCCAGCCGCTCCACGAGGAGCTGGAACGTGCCCTCGGCGGCCTCGAACTGGTATCCCTCGTTCTCCATGTCCTGAATCGCGGCCAGCACCTTCCTCTGGAACTCCGGGTCCTCCGGCAACGGCCGCCCGGCCAGCTTCTGGAGGATCGTGCCCCGCCCGGCCAGCTCGCTCACCAGAATCCGCCGCGTGTTCCCCACGACGCTCGGGTCGATGTGTTCGTAGGTCCGGGCGTCGCGGGCCATGGCCGCGGCGTGCATGCCGCCCTTGTGGGCGAACGCGCTCGGGCCGACGTAAGGCCGGCCCGGCTCAAACATCATGTTAGCAGTCTCGTATACATACCGCGACACATCGGTCAGCTTCGCCAGATCCGCCTCCGCGAGGCACGGGCGGCCCATCTTCAGCTGAAGGTTCGGGATCACGGCGCACAGGTCCGCGTTGCCGCACCGCTCGCCGAGGCCGTTGATCGTGCCCTGGACCTGGGTGGCCCCGCCCCGCACCGCCGCCAGCGCGGCGGCCACCGCGAGGCCCGCGTCGTTGTGCCCGTGGATGCCGAGCGGCGCGTCCGTCTCCTGGGCGACCGCCGCCACGATCCGCTCGACCTCGTCCGGCAGGCACCCGCCGTTCGTGTCGCAAAGGACGAGCCAGTCCGCCCCCGCCTCCCGCGCCGCCGCCAGGCACGCCACGGCGTAGGCGGCATCGTCGGCGTAAGCGTCGAAGAAGTGCTCGGCGTCGAAGAAGACCTCGCGACCGGCGGCCTTCATCCGCTCGACGCTCTCGGCGATCATCGCGAGGTTCTCCTCGCGGCTCGCCCGGAGGACCTTCTCGACATGGAGGGCCCAGGTCTTGCCCACCAGGGCCACCGCCGGCGTTTCGGCCGAAAGGAGCGCTTCGAGCGACGGGTCCTCCTCGGCCGAGACGTCCCGCCGACGCGTCATCCCGAAGGCCACGATCTCGGCCCGCTTCGGCGGCCGGGCCCGAACCTCGGCGAAGAAGGCCTGGTCCTTCGGGTTCGAGAGCGGGTATCCACCCTCGATGTAATGGGTCCCGAGGTCGTCGAGGCGCGCGGCAATGTCGAGCTTGTCCTGGAGGCTCAAGCTGACGCCCTCGCCCTGGGCGCCGTCGCGGAGGGTCGTATCGTAGAGGGTCATGGCATTCATGGTCGCATCCTGACAAGAAAAAACCCCGGAGCCGTCAGCCCCGGGGCGCGCGAGTCGGTCGATGCCGGCTACGCCCGGGGCCCTCCCACCGCTACACCGACCGCGACGATGCCCGCGCGCGCCGCCCCCGGGACGCGGCCGAGACGCTCCAGCTTGTCTCTCCGTCCGAGGGCGAACACGCCACACCTCCACGGGCCCCCACGGGCCCACCGGTTCAGGATACCCCAGTATACCATCGACCGAAGCGGCGTCAAATCATAAGTGGCCGCGACGAGCGGCGGCATCGGGCGGACGGCGACGGCGGTTCCGGGTTCCAGGCTCAAAGCGAAGGGCGCCCGACGCCCTGCCTTGAGGGGCACACGTCCCGGCGCGCCGGGACGTGCCGGTGGCCGCCAAGGTCCGCGCCCTCACATATCTCCGCACGCCTATCTTCAAGCACGCCCCCCGCACCGGATGCCGCGGGTACCGGGTACCCGTCCTCCGAAACGGCTTCCACCCCAAGGTCCGCCCCAAGCGCGAACGGGTCGCCTTGCTCCGAGAACGGCGTCCCCCGAGCGGGAGCGCGGCAGAGCTCGGCTCACGGCGCGAAGACGGACAGGCAAACGGCCAAGAGCATTATGCATACCGATGCGTTCGTTGTCGGGGGCCGCGCGGCACAGTTTGTGCGTTTTTGCGTCACGGGTTTCACGCGTCGCGTCATGCGGCGCGGGGCGCGGGCGGCCTCGTGCATCTACGTTTGCACATGACCCCTTCGCTGCGCGACCTTCGACGTGGGCGTTCGGCGGTTGGCGGGCTCGGCGCCGGTTGCGGTCAAGAAGAGGTCAAAAAGGGGCCGGTTCCCCCCCGGAACCCCCTGGGTACCCCCCCGCTACCCCCCCAAAAGTGTGTCGGCGAGAGAGAAAGCGTTTACGGAAATGCGTCATATCTTGCCTAACCCCCCAAAAAGATTGCCTATCTTGCCAAGGTGTGCGCGGGGGTATGGAGAGCGGTCAAGAATCGCCCGCAAACGGGCCGGAACGGGGCGGGATTTCGGGGGAAAACGGCCCGGACGGGGGCGACAGAAGCCAATGGGCGGGGCGCATTTCGGCTCAGACGGGCGGGATGCCGGGGGCTTCTTCGGGGACGGAGGGGGCGGGACGGACGACGAACTTCTCCTTCCACGCCCCCCTCAGAAACCGCACCCAGAGGGCCAGGCCCACCAGGACGATGTACGCCCCCGGACACGTCCAGGCCCCCAAGATTCCGTACTCGCTGAAATACGTCTTCATGATCATGGCTCCCCCGAATCCGACCCCCCACGCCAGGCCCACCTGCACCACCCCCGGCCAGAAGGTATCCCCCGCCCCCCGAAGGGCGCTCATGAAGACAACCATCAATGCGTCGAACGCCTGGCAGACCACCAGCACCAGGAAGAGGTCGGTGGCGGCAGTTTGGACGATGGGGTCCCGGGCATGGTTGAAGAGGCCCACGAGCCGGTCCCGGAACATCCAGAACCCCAGCCCCACGGTGACCATGTAGGCCTCCACCAGCCCCAGGGCCACATGCGCCCGCCGCCACGCCAGGTCGGTTCGCCCGGCTCCGCCGTAGCGTCCCACGAGGGCCGTGCAGGCCACGCCGACGCCGATGGCGGGCATGAAGCAGAGGTGCCAGTACCGCCACAGAATGGCCGTGGCGGCCAGGTGGCGGGCCCCGAAGCTGCCGATCACGACGGACATGAAGAGCGTCCACATGAGGATGTCCGTGAAGAACGTCGCCCCGGCGGGGCTCCCGATCCGAAGGAGCTCAAGAAGGGCCTTCCGGTCGAAGCGGCACGCCTCCCGCGTCCGGAACCGCACCGCCAGCGGGCCCACGAGGAACGCCGCCGCCAGGATGAGGGCCTCCAGGCTGAAGCCGATCACCGTCCCGATGGCCGCCCCTTCGAGACCCAACGCCGGGAACCCAAGCTTCCCGAAGATGAGCACGTAGTTCATCAGGACATTGACAAGGTTGCCCGTTGCGCCCGCGACGAAGGCGATGATGGGGAGGTGGACGCCGATGAAGAAGTTGCCGATGGCCCGGGCCGCGAGGTGCATGCCGACGCCCGCAATCAAGATTCTGAAATACGTTGTCTCCAGGGCCGCCACGGCCGGTTCGTGGCCGAACAGGGCAAAAAGCCGCGGGGCCAGAAGGAGCCCCGCGACGCCCAGCGTCCCCCCTGCCACCAGCGCCAACCAGAGGCCCTGCCACGCGTAGACGGGCCCCTCCTCCGGCCGCCCCGCCCCGAGGCACTGGGCCGCGAACGTGTTGACGCATGCGAGAATGCCCATAAAAAAGCAGGCCGCAACGAAGCTCGTCATGCCCCCCACGACCTGCGCCCCCATCGCCTCCGGTCCGAGCCGCGAGACCATGTACCCGTCGACGAACTGCATGAGCGTGAGGCTGAGGGCGTTCAAGGTGGAGGGGACGGCCAGGCGGACCACTTCTCCCAGACCCCACCACCGGTGCGGGTCGACCTCCGTCCGGAGCCGTCCGTCCTCGCGCATGGACGGCGAGTATAGCGGCCGCGGCAGCCCGTGCCTAGCCGTCTCGCGGACGCTTGACACCGCCGCACAGGCCCGTCTACGATGGACGGTCATGTTCACGGGCCTCATCGAAACGGTGGGCACGGTGGTGGCGGCGACGCCTCGCGGCGCCGGGCGGCGGATGCGCGTCGATCTCGGTCCGGCGGCCGAGGGGGTGCGGCCGGGAGATTCGATCGCCTTGGCCGGGTGTTGCCAGACCGTGACCGCGCTGGCGGGCCGGGAGGCCGACTTCGACACGGTGGCGGCGACGCTCGAGCGAACGACGCTCGGGGCCTGGATGCCCGGCACGCGCGTCAACGTCGAGCGGAGCCTGCGGCCCGCGGACCGGCTGGCGGGGCACTTGGTGGCCGGGCACGTGGACGGATGCGGGACCGTCCTCGACAGCGGCGCGCGGGCGGGCGGATGGTGGCTGAAGGTCGAGGCCCCGGCCGCCCTGGTGCCGGAGATCGCCCTTCGCGGCAGCATCGCCGTCGACGGCGTGAGCCTGACGGTGGCCGAGACGGACGAGGCGGCGTTCGCCGTGGCCCTCATCCCGACGACGCTCGCCGAGACGACCCTCGGGTCCCTCGCCCCCGGCGACCGCCTCAACCTGGAGACGGACATGCTCGCCAAGTACGTCCGACGGGTCCTGGAAGCCCTTCAGGGGGATTCCGGGGCCGACGACGCGCGCCTGGCCGCGGCCCTGGAGCGGAGCGGGTTCCTGGAGTCGTAGGGACATCCATGAATACCAGCGACCTTCCGCGGCTGGGTCTGACGCTGGGCGACCCGGCGGGCATCGGCCCGGAAGTGGCCGCCAAGGCCCTCTCCGACCCCGAGCTCCGGGCTTTGGCGCGGATCGCCGTCTTCGGACCGACGGCGGAACAGTGGGGGGCACGGGCGGGCACGGACCTCGGCTTCCTCTCGGCGGTCCACGACCTCGCGACGTGGGACGGGGCGATCGAGGGCGTCGACCTCGTGACCGTGCCCGACCTCGACCTCGCTTCCGCAACGCCCGGCGGCCCGTCTGCCGCCTCCGGCGAGGCGAGCATTCGCTTCATCCTCGCGGCCGTGGAGACCGTCAAGCGGGGCCGGGCGGAGGGCATCGTCACGGGGCCCATCTCCAAGGAGGCCATCCAGACGGCGGGCCACCCGTGGCCGGGGCACACGGAGCTGCTGGCCGAGGCATTCGAGGCGGACGAGGTGGCGATGATGTTCGCGGGCGGGCCGTTGCGGGTGGTCCTCGCGACGATTCACCTGAGCCTCCGCAACGCCATCACGTCCCTTCGGACGCCGCGGATCGTGGGCGTCGTGCGCCTGGCGGACCGGGCGCTGAAGGAGCGTTTCGGCCTGGCGCGGCCTCGATTCGGGATTCTGGGCCTGAATCCCCATGCCTCGGAGGCCGGGCGCTTCGGCCACGAGGAACGGGAGATCATCGCCCCGGCCGTCGAGCAGCTCGAGGGCGAGGGCATCCTGGCGTTCGGCCCGCTCGCCCCGGACACGGCCTTCCGGGCGGCCCTGGACGGACAGTTCGATTGCATGGTGGCCATGTACCACGACCAAGGCCTCATTCCCCTGAAAACCGTCGCCTTCGAGGAGTCGGTCAACCTCACCCTCGGCCTGCCGACTGTCCGCACGAGCGTTGACCACGGCACCGCCTACGACATCGCCGGTCGCGGCCGGGCCGACCCGTCGAGCATGAAGCAGGCGGTGCGGCTGGGGGCGGAGATGGTGCTTCATGGGCGGCAGTAGGGCCCGGGGCGTGCGAGGGTAATCGCGGTCTCACGACCGCGGTCATGTCGCTTTTCGCGAAGAAGTCCATGCACAAGCTCACCCAAAGCGAGATCCGGGAACTGCTCGACGAGGAGGGCTTGCGCCCCGATCACCGGTACGGGCAGCATTTCCTCGTCGACGGGAACCTCCTGGAGTTGCTGGTGCGGGAGGCGGACTTGCTGCCGACCGACGTCGTCCTGGAGGTCGGGGCGGGCGTCGGGAACCTGACGGACCGGCTCGTGGCGGAGGCGGGGCACGTCGTGGCGGTCGAGATCGACGCGCGGCTCGCGCCCATCCTGGAGCGGCGGCTGGGCGAGGCGGAGAACCTGGATCTGCGGGTTTGTGACGTCCTTGCGGACAAGCACCATGTGGCCCCGGACGTGCTGGAGGTGGCCCGGCGCCGGGCCGAGGAGACGGGCGGGCGGCTGAAGCTCGTCTCGAACCTGCCCTACTCGGCCGCCACGCCCCTCGTGGCGGAGCTCGTGGCCGACGACAACCCGCCCTCGCTGCTCGTCTTCACGGTGCAGGAGGAGGTGGCGGCCCGCCTGGCCGCCGAGCCGAGCACGCGCGCGTACGGGCCGGTGGGGGTGCTGGTGCAGGCTCTGGCGGAGGTGACGGTGCTCCGGCGCCTCGCGCCGAGCGTCTTCTGGCCCCGGCCGCAGGTGTACTCCGCGATGGTCCGCGTGTGGCCGAGCCCGGGCCGGCGGCGGCGAATCGCGGACCCGGGGACCTTTCGGGGGATCGTGGAGGGCCTCTTCGCCCATCGCCGCAAGCGCGCCCCGAAGAGCCTGGCCCTGGCCGACCCCGACGGCGCCTCGCCCGAGACCTGGGCGACGCGTCTCGAGGACGCCGGCCTCGACCCGCAGGCCCGCGGGGAGACGTACCGCATCGCGGAGATCATCGAGCTGGCGAACCGGGCGCCGTGGGCGTAGGCCGGGCTACGGCAGCCAATCCGGCCGATGCTCCTTGAACCACCGGAGCGTCTCGCGGAGGGCCGTCTCGGTGTCGAGGCGGGGCTCGTAGCCGAGGCGCTCGCGGGCCTTGTCGATGCGGTAAGTCAGCGGCGTGGCCATAAACTTGAGCTTGAACTTGTTGATGAGCGGCGGCTTGCCGCCCTTCTTCAGCGAGCGCATCATCTCGAAGATCGGCACCAGCATCCGAACGAGCCACGTCGGGGCGTGGCTCTTCGGCATCGGATGGCCCGTCTCCTCGCAGATGATCTCCAGGAGCCGCAGACGCGTCGTCGCCTCGCCGTCGGTGATGAGGAACGTCTCGCCCGCGACGTCGGGACGCGTGGCGGCCCGGTAGAGGGCTTCGACCAGGTTCCCCACCCAGCACAGGCTGATGGGCTGCCGCCCCGAGCCGATGAAGCGGAACTGGCCGGACTTCAGGCTCTCCAGGACCCGTGGCAGGAACTGGCGGTCGCGGGGCCCGTAGACGTAGGGCGGACGGAGCACCACGGCCTCCAGACCGCGGTCCTTGACCAGGGCGCGGACGGTCTCCTCGGCCCGGATCTTCGTGAGGTTGTAGTGGTCGCCCGTGTGAATCATCGGGGCGGACTCGTCGAGGTCCCGCTGGGGGGCCATGCCAAAGACGACCATCGACGAGAGGTAGACCATCCGCGTCGACTCGCCGCACGCGACCACGGCCTCCCCCAGGTGCCGCGTCCCCTCCACGTTGACCCGCATCATCTCCGCCAGCGGGGCCCAGTCGCTGACCATCCCCGCGCAGTGGAAGACGACGTCGGTATCCTCGATGAAAGGGGTGACGGAGCCGGCGGGGTCGCCGACGTCGCCTTGGGCGAGTTCGACGCCCCACTGCTCCAGGAGGGCCGTGTCGCTGGACTCGCGGACGAGGGCCCGCACGCGCCAACCCTCGTCGAGGAGGCGGCGGATGAGGTGGCTGCCGATCATGCCGGTCCCGCCGGTCACGAAGGCCACGCGGGGATTCGGGTCGGCCATGACAAGTCTCCGGAGGTCTCGGACCGCCCCATTGTAAGGCCCGTCCGGCGCCGTGCAACCGGAATCGAGTCCCCGCGGCGGGCGCAGCAGGAAAGCGCTTGCCTTGGCCGGGCCCAGGGGACAGAATAGGTCCATCCGAGGATCGTCACCACCACTGACGCCAGACAGAGATACCGGCTCATGCGTGTCGCACGGGGGATCACGCTGACCGAAGCGCTCGTGGTGACGGTGGGTCTCAGCTGCATGACGGCGGTGATGGTGCCCGCGCTGATGGACGCCAAGGACGCCGCCGACGAGACCGTCTGTGCCGCCCACCTCGCCCAGTTGGGCCAGGCCCTTCGGTTCTACGCCCAGGAACGGGAGGGCTACCTGCCCGATTGTGGGGCCGCCAGTCCCCTGGGCGGGGCCGTGCCCGCCGACGGACGCCACTACGGCAGCCGGTTCGACGCCCCCGGCACGATGCGCTGGCCCGAAGAGCGGGCCGTGGGCAACCAGGCGAACCTCTGGCTCCTGGTGCGGCTGGGCTACGCCGAGCCGGCCTGCTTCCTCTGCCCGGCCACGGCCGACCAGCCCAGCCTGTACGAATCGGAACGGGCGGGGGCCATGGGGTTCCTCGACCTGGACCCGGTCACCTCCGCCCCGACGCCCGAGGAGACGCGGTTCCTGCGGACCGTGGCCGGGGGACGCTGCTCCTACTCCTACCAGAACCAGTTCGCCCACCCCGGCACCGCGCCGGACGTCACCCCCGCCTATAACGCCACCACCCACTGGCAACGCCATCCCCGCGATCTGGCCGTCCTCGCCGACCGAAACCCTTACACGCGGATGCGGCTGCCGACGCCGGGGCTCCTGGTGCGGCAACCGGTCGTCTCGTTCGACGACCATCCGGAGGCCAACAGCCTCAACCACGGCGGCCGGGGCCAGAACGTGCTGTACCTGGACGGACGGGTCGAGTGGCACGAGACGCCCCGGTGCGGCGCCCGACGCCGCGACGGCACCCGCGACGCCATCTACACCCCCCGCGCGGGGCGGCCCGACGACCCGCGGAACATCCCCCGGACCCTCGACGACTCGTTCCTGGTGCCATGATCCGACGCCCCCGACGCCCCCGACGCCTTCGCCGACTCGATCCACCCCCTGCCGCGTTCACGCTGATCGAGGTCGTCCTCGTCATCCTGATCCTGCTGCTCCTGTTGGCGTTGCTGCTGCCGGCGCTGACGGGGGCGTTGGGAAGCGGGACGACGGTGGCCTGCCAGAGCCGCCTCCGCCAGATCGGCCTCGCGTACCGCCAGTACCAGCAGGACCACGGAAACCTGTGGCCGCCCCTGATAACGGCGGAGGCCCCGGAAACGCTGCTCGCGCGGATCGAGGCCGAGACGGGCCTCGCCCGGGCCCCCGCCCGCCCCGCCGAGGGATGGGGCCAGCCCGGACCGCACTGGAGCATCGTCCTCTACCCGTACCTGCGGGACGTCGCCGTCTACACCTGCCCGGCGGACCCGAAGGAGGGCCAGCGCGGCACGGCGGTGACGGGCAACGCCCGGGCCCACGGCGCGGCCCTCCTGAACGCCCCGCCCGAGAGCTATGCCCTGAACGTCCTGCTCTTCCGGACCGCCCCCGACCTGAGGCGGCAGGCGGGGTGCACGTGGGGGCTTCGGGACGGCGAGCCGGACTTCAACGGACTCGGCTCCTGCACGTCGCTGGCGGAGCAGCGCCGGCTCTTCCCGGCGCTCGGGCGGCGGGTGCTCTTCCTGTGCGGGGCAAGCGGCCAGACCGTCGGGAGCCAGTTCAACATCGTCTTCCGGGACCGCGGCCTGACAGAGCGGTGGGAATGGCACCCGCGGCGCGCCTCCGCCCCTTTCGTCGACGAACCCGGCTGCGGGGCCAACTATCTCTTCCACGGCGGCCACGTCGAGTACCGCGACGCGTCGCCCTCGGCATGGGAATGGGGCATGGAGACGGGCCGCCCGTGAGGCTCCCCGGCGCTTGACCGGCTCGGGGCCCCGCCCTACCATGCGGCCCATGCCGCGCAAGGAACAGGGACGGGTGCCGAAGCGGATTCTGCGGGGCAAGATGCCCCGCGACCAGTTCGCGCTCGAAGGGCACGTTTACCGGCTCGAGAAGACGCTGAAGCAGGATTTCTTCGCGGCCACGGGGCGATACCGCCGCGACGACGGCCTCGTCGTGTGCATGAAGCACTATCACACGGAGCCGTGGCTGGGGCTGGACCTGCAATGGGCGGGGCGGCTGATGGCCGACCGCGAGGTCCGCCACTACCGGCTCCTCCAGGACCTCCCCAACGTGCCGCGTCTCGTCGGACGTCTCGGAAAGAGCGCCTTCCTCCACACCTGGGTCGAGGGGCACGACCTCCTGGACCACGCGGGCCCCCTGCCCGACGACTTCTTCGACCGGCTCGAGGCCCTACTGAAGGAAGTGCACGCGCGCGGCCTGGCCTACGTCGACATGAACAAGCCGGACAACGTGCTGGTGGACGAGACGGGGCGGCCGGTGCTCATCGATTTTCAGATCTCCTGGGCCCCCGAGCGGCACTGGGGACCCGTCGGGTGGCTCGCCCGGAAGCTCCTGGCGGTCCTCCAGCGCGAGGACCGCTATCACGTCCGCAAGCTCAAACGCCGCTACCGGCGGGACCTGATGACCCCCAAGGAGATCGAGGCGAGCTACGAACGGACGTGGATCCTGAACCTGCACCGCGTCGTGGGGGCCCCGCTCCGGGACCTGCGGCGGAAGTTCCTGGAATGGGTCGGAGCGCGGTGAACGGGACGGGTGGCCGTCACCCGCCCACGCGTCGAAAGGGCGTGTGTCAACCGGCGAACTCCGCCAGAATCTCCGCCGCTTCGTCCTCCGAGACGTCATACCACCGCTCATAGGCGTCGGCCACGGCGAATCGGGCGCCGCTTCGGACGTTCGCGCAGACGATCGCGTCGACCCGGGGCGCCACGCGGTCGAGGGACCGGGCATGGGCGGTGGGCACGGCGACGACCCGCCGCCCGACCTCCAGCCACCCCACCGCCTCCAAGGCGGCGCGCATCGTGAAACCGGAGGCCAGACCGTCGTCGACAAGGACGACCGCTCGGTCAATTTGGCCTCGGTGGCGGCATCCATGGGGTTCTCCCTCGGTCCAGCCTATCACACCCCCCGACCGGAGCGGGCGGCAAAGGCTTTATCCGGGCGACGATTCGCGTTACCATACCCCCTCCTATCGCCGCGAACCACACGAGGAGCCGCCATGAGACGCTTCGCCGCCTTCGCCGCCGCCGTCATGTTTGCAGGATCGCTCGCCGGATGCGGAGACGGGGGCGAGGAGGAGGGCCTGCGGCACGTCACGATCGGGACAGGTGCCGTCACGGGCGTCTATTACCCGACGGGCGGGGCCCTCGCCAAACTCGTCAACCGCCGCCGCGACGCCTACGGCCTTCGCGTCAGCGTCGAGTCGACGGGCGGCTCGGTCTTCAACATCAACGCCATCCTCGCCGGGGACATGGAGCTGGGCATCGCCCAGAGCGACCGCCAGTACCAGGCTGTCCACGGTCTCGCGGAGTGGCAGCCCCTGGGTCCGCAGGAGGACCTCCGGTTCATCTGCAGCCTGCACCCCGAGGCCGTGACGCTGGTCGCCGCCGAGGACGCCGGCATCCGCACCGTCGCGGACCTCAAGGGCAAGCGCGTCAATCTGGGCAACCCCGGCTCGGGCCAGCGCGGCAACGCGATGGACGTGGTGAAGGCGGCGGGCCTGGATCCCGAGACGGACCTCGTGGGCGAGGGTTTGAAGGCATCGGAAGCGGCCCAGGTGCTTCAGGACGGGCGGATCGACGCCTTCTTCTATACCGTCGGCCACCCCGCCGGGGCCATCAAGGAGGCCACCGCGGGACAGCGCCGGAAGGTGCGATTCGTGCCCCTCAGGGGCATGGACGGTCTTCTGGAGGCGGCCCCCTACTACGCCGAGGCCGTCATCCCCATCCGCCTCTACCCCAAGGCCGCCAACAACGAGGACGTGCCCACCATCGGCGTCATGACCACGCTGGTGACGGCGGCCCGCGTGCCGGAGGACGTGGTCTACGCCATCGTCAAGGAGCTCTTCGAGAACCTCGACGAGTTCCGCACGATGCACCCGGCCTTCGAGGACCTGGCACCGGAGGGCATGGCCACGAAGGGGCAGGCGGCGCCGTATCATCCCGGGGCGATGCAGTACTACCGCGAGGCGGGCCTGGCAAAGTGACCGTCCGGGCGAGGGAGACGACGCCCCGTGAGTGATGCGCATCGCGACCCGTCCGAGCCGCCCACCCCCGCCGAGGCCGAAGCCCTCCGCCAGGCCGAGGAGGCCGAGCACGGGGCCCGCCGCCTCCCCCGCGGGGCCGGGACCGCCGTGGCCCTCGTCGCCGCCGCGTGGTCGCTCTTCCAGCTGGCCCTGCCGCGCTTCATCATCCTCTCGAGCGACTACGTCCGGGCCGTCCACCTGGCGTTCGCCGTCGCCCTGGTGTACCTCTCGTTCCCGGCGCTTCGGCGGCTGCGGCCGACGGGGAAGCTCGCGTTTCTGGCAACCCGGACGCGGCTGCCGTGGGTCGACGTCGTGCTGGCGGTGGGGGCGGCGGGGGCGGCGGCGTACTACGCGCTCGATTACGAGGGCATCGCCGCCCGGCAGGGCATGCCCCTGGTGCGGGACATGGCCGTCGGCGTCGTGCTCATCGCGTGCGTGCTGGAGGCGGCGCGGCGGTCGCTGGGGCCGGCCCTGGCGGTCGTGGGGGTCGCGTTCATCGCCTACGGGCTCCTGGGGGAGCACATGCCGGGCGTCCTGGCCTTCCGGGGCGTCTCCGTGAGCCGCATGATCGGGCAACTGACGCTCTCGCAGGAGGGCGTCTACGGCGTGCCCCTGCGCGTCAGCGCCACCACCGTGTACCTCTTTGTCCTGTTGGGGGCGATGCTCGAGAAGACGGGCGGCGGGCGGTACTTCGTGCGCCTGGCCTATAGCCTCCTGGGCCGGTTCCGCGGGGGACCGGCGAAGGCGGCGGTGCTCGGAAGCGGCCTGACGGGCATGGTCTCCGGGTCGAGCATCGCCAACGTCGTCACGACCGGCACCTTCACGATCCCCCTGATGAAGCGGTCGGGGTACCCGGCGGACCGGGCCGCGGCGATCGAGGTCGCCGCCAGCACGAACGGCCAACTCATGCCGCCCATCATGGGGGCCGCGGCCTTCATCATCGCCGAGTATTGCCGCGTCTCGTACCTGGAGGTAGTGCGAGCGGCGTTCGTGCCGGCGATGGTCTCGTACCTGGCCCTCCTCTACATCACGCACCTGGAGGCCGGGAAGCTGGGGCTGGCGGGGCGGCCGGCGTCGGAGCTGCCCCGGTTCCTGCCGGAGCTGGTGCGGGGGGCCCATTTCCTGGTGCCCCTGGCGGCACTGGTAACGCTGCTCTTGTCGGGCTATTCGCCCCAGATGGCCGCCTTCTGGGGCATTCTCGTCCTGGCGGGGCTGGTCGTCGTGCGGGGTGTCGCGGCACCGGGGGATGGCCGGGGGCGGAAGGAGGGCCTCACGCGGGCCCTGCGCCTGCTGGGCGAGAGCCTCGTCGCGGGCGGCAAGGGGATGATGGGTGTGGGCGTGGCGTGCGCGGCGGCGGGGATCGTCGTCGGCGTCGTCGGCATGGGACCAGGCCAGCGGATCACCGAGATCGTCGACGTCCTCTCGGGCGGCAGCATCGTTCTGGTGCTCGTGCTGACGGCCCTGGCATCGCTCCTCTTGGGCATGGGCCTGCCCACGACGGCCACGTACATCGTCATGGCCTCGCTGACGGCCAAGGTCATCGTGGACTTGGGGGCGGACGCGGGGCTGGAGGTCCCGGTCCTCGGGGCTCACCTCTTCTGCTTCTTCTTCGGCATCCTGGCCGACGATACCCCACCGGTGGGTTTGGCGGCGTATGCGGCGGCGGCCATCGCCCGGGCCAAGCCCATCGCCACCGGCGTCCGCGGGTTCATCTACGACCTGCGGACCGCCATCCTGCCCTTCATGTTCGTCTTCAACACGGACCTGCTCCTCTGGAACGTGCAGGGCTGGGGACACATCGCCTTCATCTTCGCCGCCGCCACCGTGGCCATGCTGGCGTTCGCGGCCCTGACGCAGAACTACCTTGTGACGCGGAACCGGTGGTACGAGGCGGCGGGGCTCGCCCTGGCGGCCCTGGTGGGACTCCGACCGCAGCTCGTGCCGGACCTTCTGGGCCTGCCGAACCCGAAACCGCTCTGGTACGCCGTCAGCGCGGCCCTCTTCGGGGGGGTGTACCTCGTGCAGCGGCTGCGCGTGGCCCGCGCGGGGAAGGCATGAGGGTCGCTACTGGCCGGCCGCCCACTTCTCCTGAAGCTCGGCGATGCGGCCGACCTCCGGGTCGGTCAGCGTCCCCTCGGCGGCGGCACAGTTGTCGCGGACCTGCTCGGGCGTCTTGCCGCCGGGGATGACGACGCTGACGCCGGGTTCGGCCAGGACGTAGCGCAGGGCGGCCTGGGCCATCGTCTGGCCCTCCCGCTCCAGGAACCGCAGGTCCCGGGCCCGGTCGACGTAGCGGCGGAAGGCCTTGCCGCCCCAGTTCGAGTCGTGGCGGAAATCGTTCTCCGGGAGCGTGTAGCCGGGCTCGTACTTGCCGGTCAGGGCCCCATAGGCGAGGGGCGTGCGGATGATGACGCCGCACCCCGCCGACGCGCACCGCCGGATCCAGTCCCGCCGCTCCGGGTGCAGGATGCTGAACTCGAACTGCAGGCCCTTGGCCCCGGCCTCGAGAGCGAGGTCCAGCTCCTCGGCGCGCCCGATGGAGGACCCGAAGAAGCGGATCTTTCCGGCGGCCTGAAGGTTCCGCAGGGCCGTCCATGTCTCGGGCCGCTCGGAGACCTCGACGCCCGGGTTATGGAGCTGGTAGAGGTCGATGGGCTCGCGGCGGAGGCGGTGGACGGAGCCGTCGATCATGCCCGAGATGAAGACCGGGCTGAAGTCCTTGCCGAACGTATCGAACGTGTCGCCGTACCACCACTTGCCGACCTTGGTGGCGAGAATGGCCTCCGCGTCGCCCTCCAGGGCCTCACCGACGACCGACTCGCTGTGGCCGCACCCGTATTCCTGGGCCGTGTCGAAGAAGGTGACGCCCAAGGCCCGGGCCTCGCGGATGGCGGCCAGGGAGTTCTCGTCCTTGACGTCGCCCCAGTACTGGGCCCCGGCGGCCCAGGCGCCGAAACCGACCTCGCCGACTTCCAGGCCGGTGTCACCGAAAGGACGCATCTCCATGGGGAATCCTCGCGAGGCGGGTTCGTGGGGCGGTCAGGACGGGGTGGAGCGCAAAAAAATGGTGCTCGGGACAGGATTTGAACCTGCACGGCCGTTTTGTTAGCCACCAGCACCTCAAGCTGGCGTGTCTGCCAATTCCACCACCCGAGCACCCGCATTCGGTGCATGGGTAGGATAGGCCGCGCGGGGGCCGCTGTCAAGGCTTTCCGGCCTCCGCGAGGACCGGCCCCAGGGCCTCCAGAATCCGGGCCTCCACCTCCGCCGGCGACCCCTCGAGCTTGCACCCGGCGGCCCGGACGTGCCCCCCGCCGCCGAACCGTTCGGCCACCGGAAGCACGTTCTGGCCCAGCCGCCCGCGCAGGCTCACGCGCACGTGTCCCCCCTCGGCCTCCACCAGCAGCACGCCCACCTTCACGCCCCGGTACCGCATGCACTCGTTGATGAGGCTCTCGGTGCTGCGGGAATCAATGCCGGCCTGCCGGAAGGTCTCCCGGGTGAGGCGCATGACGCGGATTCGACCATCGGCGGCGGGATGGATGGACTCGATGGCCAGAGCTCGAAGCCGCATCTTCGCGGGCTCCTCCGAGAGGAAAAGCTCCTCGTAGACGGCGTGCGGACGGGCCCCGGCGTCGATCAATCGGGCTGCCCGGCGGAACGTCTCCGCCCCGACGCTCGGAAGGCGAAACCAATCCGTATCGGCCGCCAGACCCGTCAGCAGGGCCGTGGCCATGAAGGGCGTCATCGCGACCCCCGCCTCCTCCAGCAGACGCATGACCAGCACCGCACAGGCCGACACCTCCGAGTCCACGTAGCAAACGTCGGCCAGCGGGTCCCGGGTCCGATGATGGTCGATCACCAGGACCGGCGCCCCCGATTCGGCCACCAGCGGCCGCACCCGCTCGAGCTGCTGCCACGTGCCCGTATCGACGACGCATACCAGGTCGGGGCGGTCCAGCGACGCCAGGTCCACGTCGCGCCCCGCCACCCGAATCGCCCCCTCGGGGTCGAGAAACGCGTATTTCGGGGCGGGCGGCGTGGGGACGATCGTCTCGACTTGGCGGCCCTCGGATCGGAGCCACGCGGCCAGAGCGGCGATGGACCCGAGCCCGTCCCCGTCCGGCTGGACGTGGGTCGTGAAGACGATGTGGCGGGCCCGCTGGAGCTGGGCGAGGGCCTTCAGGAGGTCGTGGTCGGCGGTCACGGGCATCCCGCACCCGGCGTGGAAAGGGGCGCGGGCTGCCGTCCGCCGCCGGGGCGGGGCAGCCCGATACAACCCTATCGAAACATCACGAGCATTAAGCTTCGCAGATGGCGTCGACGGGGCAAACCTCCACGCACGAGCCGCAATCCGTGCATTTCGCCGCGTCGATCACGTACTTGCCGTCGCCTTCGCTGATGGCCTCGACCGGGCACTCCGGCTCGCAGGACCCGCAGCTCACGCACTCATCGCTTATCTGATGCGCCACCGTCCACTCCTTTCCATTCGGGGATACATTTCGCCGCGCTACGCGACGCTTTCCACGGTCTGGACCTCGGGGACCCGGGCCTTGAGGCGACGCTCGACGGCCATCTTCAACGTCATCTGCGCCCCCGGACACCCCTTGCAGGCCCCCTGGAGCCGTACTTTGACCGTGCCCTCCTCATCTACCTCCACCAGCTCGATGTCCCCGCCGTCGGCCTGCAGGAGCGGCCGAATTTCGTCGATCACGGACTGGACTTTCTCTTTCATGGTCCACCTCTTCCTGCGGCCGCGCCCGGACCGACCCCGCGGCCGGGCCGCCCGCGCCCTCTCACGTTCCGGCATTATACGTCCCCGGCGGGTCGTGTCCACCGCGAATCGAGACCCACGCGGGCATCCTCCCCCAGGGCCCCCATCTTCCCCATCTTTCCCGCCCCGAACTTCCTATCTATCCCAGATTCACATCTATTTGCTTTTCGGCCGAACGCGCATATCCTTTCCCTGCGGGCACGTGAATCCGGTGAAAGGGGCGACGCATGATCCGGCGACTCAAAATCCTCATCATCGCCTTCGCGACGTACATCGCGCTCTGCTAGGATCGCGTCGGTCGGCGGGCCGACGCACATGGGGGCATCCCTCCCGGGCGCCATGCGCGCCCGGGAGCTTTCTTATGTGCCCGCCCCGAGGTTCAGCACCCCGCCCGCCGCGAGCGCCTCCCGCTGCTCCCCCCGGGCCTCCAGACGCACCTCGTACCGCGCCCCGTTCGAGCGATTCTCGATGCTCAGCGTCTCGGTCTCGGCCACGCCCCGCCGAAGGTCCGCGAGGACCAGCTCGTCGCCCGGCTCGATCCGATCGTAGTCCGCCGGGTCGGTGAAGACCAGGGGCAGGATGCCGAAGTTCGTGAGGTTGGCCTGGTGAATCCGCTCAATGGCCTTCGCCAGCACGGCCCGCACCCCGAGGTACCGCGGACACAGGGCCGCGTGCTCGCGGCTGGAGCCCTGGCCGTAGGAGTCGCCCGCCACGATGAAAACCGCGCGGCCCGCGTCGCGAAGCGCCAGGGCCCGCTCCGCGAACGATTCATCCACGCCCGAGAACACGTACCCGGCGTACTTCGGCACGTTGCTCCGGTAGACGGCCAGCCGGCCCGCGGGCATGATGTGGTCGGTCGTGATCTTGTCGCCGACTTTCAGGCCCACCCCCCCCTCCAGCCGGTCCGGCAGGGCCTCGAACGGGGGCGGCGGGACGAGGTTCGGGCCCCGCACCACCTCCACCTCCGACGGGTCCTCCGGCGGATGGACAATCATCGAATCGTCCACCACGTAGGCCGGCGGCTCCGCGATCTCGGGCCACGGAAGGCCCGCCTCCCGCGGGTCCGCGATCTCGCCCGTCAGCGCGCACGCCACGGCCGTCTCCGGGCTCGCCAGGTACACCCCCGCCGTCTTCGTGCCGGAACGTCCCTCGAAGTTGCGGTTCGAGGTGCGGACGCTGACGGCGTGGGTCCGCGGGGCTTGGGCCGCCCCGATGCAGAACCCGCACGCCGCCTCGTCCAGCCGCGCCCCGGCGGCCACCAGGTCGTAGACGGCGTCGGTCCGGGCGATGTTCTCGAGCACCTGCCGCGAGCCGGGGGCCACCACCAAGTCCAGCTCGTCACGAACCTTACGCCCCTTGAGCAGCGCCGCCACGGTCATCAGGTCCCGGTAGCTCGAGTTCGTGCAGGACCCGATGCAGACCTGGTCGACCTTCGTGCCGGCCAGCTCTCGCACGGGCCGCACGTGGTCCGGCGAGTGGGGGCAGGCGATCATCGGCTCGACCGCCGCGAGATCCAGCTCGATCGTCCGGTCGTACGGGGCGTCCGGGTCGGCATCGAGCGGCGTCCACGCCTCGGCGCGGCCCTGGGCCTCGAGGAACCGCCGGGTGGTCTCGTCGCTCGGGAAGAGGCTCGTCGTGACGCCCAGCTCCGCGCCCATGTTCGTGATCGTCGCCCGCTCCGGCACCGAGAGGGTCCGCGCGCCGGGGCCGCCGTACTCGACGACCCAGCCCACGTTGCCCCGGGTGGAGAGGATCGCGAGCATCTTGAGGATCACGTCCTTGGCCGTGACGAACGGCTGGAGGGCGCCCGTGAGCTCGACGCGCAGCACCTTCGGGCACGCCGGCCGGAAGGGCCGCCCGGAGATCGCGCAGGCGACGTCCAGCCCCCCCGCCCCGACGGCGATCATCCCCGCCCCGCCCGAGGTGGGCGTGTGCGAGTCGGCCCCAAGGAGCGTGGCCCCCGGGCGGCTAAACCGCTCGAGGTGAACCTGGTGACAGATGCCGTTGCCCGGCTTCGAGAAGAGCATCCCGTGCCGCGCGCTGAACGTCCGCAGGAACGCGTGATCATCGGCGTTCTCGAAACCGAGCTGCATCAGGTTGTGGTCGACGTAGTTGACCGAGACCTCCGTCGCGGGGGGCGGGGCGCCCATGGCCTCGTACTCCATCATGGCCATCGTGCCCGTGATGTCCTGGGTAAGGGTCTGGTCGATGCGGATCGCGATGGGCGCCCCCGCCTCCAGGGTCCCCTCGACGAGGTGCGCTTCGAGAATCTTCATCGTGACGTTCCGGGCCATCCGTACGGCTCCTTCCGCAGTCGGGCGAGTCGGGCATTATAGGTCCCCCCGAGACTCGCCTCAAGACGAATCGCGGGCCGACCGCGGGCCCTCGTCCGCCCCCCCGCGCGCCGCCATTCGCCCCCTCGCTCCGCCCCGCCCCGCCGGGCCGGTCGCCCATAATTCGACCCCCCGAATTTCCATAATTCGTGCTGCGCTTTTCCGAACTTGACGCTATGCGCTAAACGCTTTATCCCTAAGCGACACACTTTATGCGACTTCCGGGGGGGAACGAGGGGGGAAGTGGCCCCCTTTCCGACCCCTTTTCGCCCCCTTTCTGCGCGAACTTGAGGCGCTCCCGGCGGCCCGCCGACGACAGACACCGCCGGACGCATATGCGCTCCCTCCGTTCGTGCTTGCGTCACGCGGCGGGAAGACCGCACGGTCCTACATCACGGTTCCCGATACCTTCTCGCGCTCAATCCTCGAACCCGCCGCGCCACCTGCGTTCGCGCGGCGGCCCTTGGCGCCAATTTTTTCTTGGCGGCGGGATGGGCTTGTGCGTATAGTAGGTGGACGATACGTCCCGTCCGGACGCAAGGAGTCTTGGCCATGACCATGAAACGAGGGTGGACCGGGCTGGCGGTCCTGGCGCTGACGGCCGGGGCGATCGCCACGCACAGCTTCTCGGCGGGCGCCGGGAAGCTGAAGGTCGCGACGCCGGGCATGATCCTCGATCTCGACGTGCGCGGGCGGAACGTGAGTGTGCCGCCCATGCGCGAGGTGCCCATGGCCGCGGGCACGTATACGGTCAAGGGCATCAAGATTCATGCCCAGGAGGTCGACGCCCGCAGGCGCGTGACCCTCTGGCGATGCGACGGCCAGGCCCCCTTCGGCAAGCTCGCGGCAATCCAGATCGCCGAGGGCCAGACGACCTCCGTCGAGGGCGGCGAGCCGCTCGTCGTCAAGACGCCGCTGAGCGTCACCCAAAAAAGCGGGGCCACGACCGTCTACGTCGGCCTCGGGTTCTACGGCAAGTCCGGCGAGCGGTACCGCACGGTCGTCTACAAGGGCCGAAGCCGCGTCCCGAATCCGAAGATCATGTTCCTGGACGAAAGCGGCAAGCCCCTGCACACCGGCGCCTATGAGTATGGCTGAGGCGGGACCTGCCAGTACTCGTGGCGAGTACCTTCCAGCTTCAAAGGAAAGTTCCAGGTCAAGGTCGAGCCGCAACTCGGTCCGTT
Organism: uncultured Anaerolineales bacterium; assembly: GCA_964461715.1. Taxonomy (GTDB): domain Bacteria; phylum Planctomycetota; class Phycisphaerae; order FEN-1346; family FEN-1346; genus CAYWVR01. The sequence continues at coordinate 28,386 of CAYWVR010000010.1, read as the reverse complement.
CCAGTGGTCCCACGAGGAGACGTGGGAAACGATCGAGTAGAAGCGGGCCAAACCCACACGTCTGGAATGATCATGCCGCGCGTCTTTTCCCCGGGCCCGTGGTGCGCACGGCGCCCCCGAGCGCGAGAGCGACGTCCGACACGATGCGACGGTCGATGCCGAGGGCCTCGCACCCGGCCCCGAGGATCGCCTCCCCGCACGTCTTCTTGCCGGGCAGGAAGACGTCGGCGGCCGTCAGGAAGACGCGCCTGTTTATCACGACCTCCTTACGTTGCTGCTTCTCCACGGGCACGCGGCGATGGGTCCCCATCATCCAAGCCGATGAGCGCCGCCCCCAGCGCGACGACCCGCTCCGGCCGCTCGGGGACCGCGAGCGGCACGTCCAGTTCGTCCTCGAGCGCCCGGACCATCGCCCGATTGTTCGCCACGCCGCCCACGAACAGCATCCGCTCGCCCGTCTCCAGACGCGACGCCATCGCCGCGATCCGCCGGGCCGTGGCGATGTGCAGGCCGCGCGCGATGGCGGCCCGGTCCTCGCCGCGGGCGACCCGCGAGACGACCTCGCTCTCGGCGAACACCGTGCAGACGATCGAGAGCGCCACCGCTCCGTCGGCCGACGCCGCCGCGGTCGCCATCGTCTCCAGATCATACCCCAGAGCCCCCGCCATGACCTCCAGAAACCGCCCGGTCCCGGCGGCACACCGGTCGTTCATCTCGAACCGCCCGAACCCGCCGCCTGCCGCAAGCTCGATCGCCTTCGTGTCCTGGCCGCCCACGTCCAGCACGCTTCCGCACCCCGGCCCGACGTGGGCGGCGCCCCGGGCGCAGGCGCGGATCTCGGTCACGACGCGGCAGTCGAGCCGCGCCCGCGCGAGGTGCCGCCCGTAGCCCGTGGCGACGGTGACGTCGGCGGAAGGCTGGGCTTCGAGGGCCCGGGCGAGCGGGGCGAGGGGATCGTGGCCCGTGTCGAAGATCTCGCTCCGCTCGACGCGGCCGCCGGCAACGCGCACGATCTTCGTCGTCCGCGAGCCGAGATCGATGCCGAGCGCCGTCCGGGTCACGTCCGCCTCCTCCCTGCCGCCATTCTAGACCCCGCCCGCCGCGTGCCAAGAGGGAACCTTGGCAAGACCGCCGCGTCGGATATAATGCCTGGACCCGAACGTCGCCTTCGTTGAGGAACCCCCCGTGCCGAACGTTGACCTGGAGAAACGCAAGCGCGTGATGGGCCGTTCGATGCGCCTCGGGCACTGCATCTGCGACCCGAAGAAGGCGTGCCCCTGCGACCTGTTTCGCGAGCGGGACGTGTGCCTGTGCGCGGGCGAGACGCGGGAGGTCCCGAGCGGGCCCGTGCGCCTGACGACGCTCGTCGAGAAGGCGGGGTGCGCCTCGAAAATCGACCAGGCGAGCCTGAAGCGGATTCTGAGGGGCCTGCCCGAGATCGACGACCCGCGGGTTCTCGTCGGCAGCGCCGCCGGCGACGACGCGGGCGTCTATGCCCTGGAGGGCGAGGTGGCCCTCGTGCAGACGGTCGATGTCTTCTGCCCGTCCGTGGACGACCCGTACACGTTCGGATGCATCGCCGCCTCGAATAGCTTGAGTGATGTGTACGCCATGGGCGGGCGGCCCCTGACGGCCCTCTCCGTCATCGGGTTCCCCGTGCGCGAGGTCGACGAGACGGCGATGGCCGAAATCCTGCGCGGCGGGATTGAGACGATGCGCGAGGCGGGCGTGCCCGTCGTCGGCGGCCACAGCATCCAGGACCCCCAGATCAAGGCGGGCTTCGCCGTGACGGGCCTGGTGGACCGCAAGAGAATCTTCACGAACGCCGGGGCCCGCCCGGGCGACGCCCTGGTGCTGACGAAGCCGCTCGGGACGGGCATCCTCGCGTTCGCCGTCCAGATCGGCCGGGCCTCCGCCGCCGCCGCCCGCGCCATCGGCGCGTCCATGGCCGCCCTCAACCGCACCGCCTCCGAGCGGATGATCGAGCACGGGGCACACGCCTGCACCGACGTGACGGGCTTCGGCCTGATGGGGCACCTGGCGGAGATGGCCCGCGCGAGCCAGACCGACGTCCAGATCGCCTGGGACGCCCTGCCCGTCTTCGACGAGGCGCTCGAAGCCTTGGCCGCGGGGATCGTGCCGGGCGGCATCGAGCGCAACCGCGAGTCCTCCGAGGCCGCCGCCGTCCCCGGCGAGGGCGTCACCGACGCGATGATGGACCTGTGCTTCGACCCGCAGACGAGCGGCGGGCTGCTGGTGGCCCTGCCGCAGGAGAACGCCGAGGCGTACGTCGCGGCCCTCCGCGCCGACGGCGTCTCCGCCGCCTGCATCATCGGCCGCGTCCTCGTTCAGGGCGCCGGCCGCGTGCACGTCCGGACCGACGGGAGCCGAACCATGCCCACCCCCGCCGACGAGACCCGCGAGCCCGCCCGCGACCCCAAAGAGGCCGAGGCCTGCTGCTCCGACGACGCCGCCGAATCGTGCTGCGCCGACGCCGCGCAAGCCATGGCCGAGGAGGCGTGCTGCTCGGGCGGCGCCCCGAGTCAGGTCGGCCGTTGCGCACCGCCGCCGGCGCAGAACAAAGGCGAATGCTGCGCGCCGCCGGAGGCCGGTGGTGCGCCCGCCGCCAGCGCCCCCGGCGCCGGCGCGACCGAGAACGCGTTCCGCGCTTTCATGGGCGCGGCGGGCAAACCGGGGGCCCTCGACGCCGCCACGAAGCAGGCCGTCAACCTCGCCCTGTCGGTCCTCGCCAAATGCGAGCCGTGTCTGGCGACGCACGTCAGGAAGGCCCGCGCCATGGGCTTTTCGGACGCCGAGATCGACGATGCCGCCTGGATGGCCATCGCCTTCGGCGGCTCGCCGACGTGGATGTTCTACAAGGACGCGATGAAGAAGATCGGCGGGTGACACGGCCGGGCGCGCCCCCCTCCCCCGCGACGCCAGCCCGCCCCCGCGAAGAGAATGCGGGGCGGGCGCGGCCTTGCCCCGGGACCGACGGGCCGTTAGGATGGCGGCGAACCGAGGGGATGCCCGGAGGCGATCGGTGGCTGGTGCCGCCCCTGGTCTTCAAAACCAGTGTGGGGCTTGAACAAGTCCCGGGTGGGTTCGATTCCCATTCGCCTCCGCCAACTTGCCCGCCCCTGACGAGCCGTGCGGCCCGTCGGCGTCTCGCCCATCGGTTGCCCGACCCGCGGTCCCTTCCCGGGAAGCGCCCCGCAAGCGGGGCGGCGAAACCGACCCGGGGTCGCGCCGGCGTCGTGCCGTCCCGGTGTCAGACTTCGCCGGCCAGGCGTTTCTTGGCCTCCGCGCCGGGGGTGCGGCGGTTGGCGGTGCGGACGGTCAGGCGAACCGTATCGAAGTAATCGAGCAGCGGCACCGCGTACTTGCGGCTCGTGCCCAGGGCGTCGCGGAACTCGACCGTCGCGAAGCTCCGGCCGCGTCGAAACAGATCGACGACCACCTGCTTTGCCCGCTCGACCGCCTCGGCGTGCATAACGAGCGCCGCATCGACCCGGACCAGCTCCCCCTCGTCGACGAGCAGCCGCACGAGGCGCTCGACATCCGCGGCCGGCGCCCCGATCTCGGCGGCCGCCTCCTCCGGCGACGGGGGCGCGAGGTGCGCGATGCGATACGCTTCGAGCAGCCTCTCGCACAGGGCCCGGTCGGTCTCCGAGAGCCAGGCCCCGCGGCCCGCCAGCGCCACGAGCGACCCGTGCCGCGCGAGGGTCCCGGCGGCCTCGAGCGCCTCGAGGGCGGGGGCGAGGGCGCCCTCCGGCACGGCGCTTCCGAGGGCACCGACCTCGGCGCCGACGCGGGTGGGATAGGCGGTGTGGAAGTCCTCGAGCGCGGCCTGGAGCGCGACGGCGGCATCGGCGATCGTCTCACGATGGACGTACGCCCCGCCGCCCACCTCCCGGACGACGCCCTCCTCGGCCAGGGCTTCGAGAATCGGCGCGACCTCCAGAAGCGGCATGCGGGCCTCGCGGGCGAGGACCTCGGGCGTCCGGGCTCGTCCCGCCTCGGCCAACAGGGCCGCGCACCAGGCGCGCGGCGAGCCGAGGGCCTCCCGACGGGCCGCGAGGGCCTCCAGCGTCCAGGGCCTTCGGCGGCGGAGGCGGAGGTTGCTGGTGTCGAGAATCCGCCCGCCGCCCACGGTGGTCACGCGTCCGCCCGCGAGGCCCGGCATGGCGGCCCGCAGGACAAACCGGTCGCCCGCGACGACGCCGAGCGGCTCGCGAAGCCGGAGCTGGACGAGGCGCGTCTCGCCGGGGGCGACGGAGGCGGCGTCGAGGATCGCGACGTCGGCCATCGTCTCGGCGGTGCCCACGTGCAGGTGGACCTCGGTGTAATCGGGCATGGGGCCGGGCAGGTGCGCGAGGAGCCGCAGCTCCGCCTCGAACATGCGGACGGGCCCGACCGTGTCGCCGGCGGCAAGGACGCGCCCGCGCTCGACGGCGTCGGCCGCGAGGTCCGCGAGATTCAGCGCGACGCACTCCCCCTCCCGGCCGAGGTCGGCGTCCTCGCCGTAGACCTGGAGCCGGCGGACGCGGGCGGAGGCCTCGCCGGGCACGACGCGGAGCCGGTCGCCGGGCCGGACCTCGCCGCTCGAAGGGATGCCCGAGACGACCGTCCCGAAGCCCTTCACGCTGAAGACGCGCTCGACCCAGACGCGAAAGACCCCCGCTTGCGGGTGCGGCCGGACCTGCCCGACCACCTGGTTCAGGGCCGCGAAGAACGCTTCGTACCCCTCGAAGGTCACGTTCGAGACGGGAAGGATCGGGGCCGATTCGAGGAAGGCGCCCTTGAGGAACTCGCGCACCTCCTCCTCCACGAGACCCCGCAACTCGTCGTCGACGAGGTCGATCTTCGTCAGGGCCACAAGGCCGTGACGACAGCCCATGAGGGTCAGGATATCGAGATGCTCACGCGTCTGCGGCATGACGCCGTCGTCGGCCGCGATAACGAAGATGACGACGTCCACGCCGTGGGCCCCGGCCACCATGTTCCGGATGAAGTCCACGTGGCCGGGCACGTCGACGACGCCGACGATCCGCTCGTCGGCCATGCGACAGGGAGCGAAGCCGAGCTCGATCGTCAGGCCCCGCTTCTTCTCGGCCTTGAGGCGGTCGGTGTCGCAGCCCGTAAGCATCTTGACGAGGGCGGTCTTGCCATGGTCAACGTGGCCGGCGGTGCCGAGGGTGAGGTTGACGTGCTCAGGCGCCACGCGGGGCCTCCTGTTCGTCCGGCGCGAGGGCCCGGGCGACGGCGGCGAGCAGCGGCTCGTCCTCGCCCGGCTGGAGCGTGCGCGGGTCGACCAGGAGGCGGCCCTCCCGGATGCGCGCAAAGACCGAAGGCCGCCCGAGGCGGAGACGCGCGGCCAGGTCGTCCGGCGAGCGGTCCTTCGGCACGAGGGCGACAAGCCGCGTGGGGATGTCGTGCGTCGGCAGCGACCCGCTCCCGAGCTGTGAGAAGCCGCCGGTGACCTCGACCTCCAACGCCCCGCCCGCGCGGTCCTTCAGGGCCGCGGCGAGGGAGTCGGCCCGCGTCGCGACGTCCTCCAGGGCCAGGGTCAGCATGCGCAGGGTCGGCACCTGGGCCAGGGCGGTCGCCTCGTCCAGGAAAAGCGTGAGCGTCGCCTCCAGGGCCGCCAGCGTCAGCTTCCCGACGCGGACGATCCGCGCAAGCGGGTGCGTGCGGACCGTTTCGATCCACGCTCGGCGGCCGAGGACGAGGCCCCCCTGGGCGGCGCCGACGAGCTTGTCGGCGCTCGAAGTCACCAGGTCCGCCCCGGCGGCGACGGACTCCTGGACGGTGGGCTCGGAGGGAAAGCCATACTTCGAGAGGTCGACGAGCGGCCCGGCCCCGAGGTCGTCGATCAGCACCAGGCCGCGCGCGTGGGCGATCCGCTCGAGCGTCTCCAGCGGCGTCTCGCTCGTGAAGCCGTGGACCTTGTAGTTGGACGGGTGGACGCGGAGGATGGCGGCGGTGCGGTCGGTGACGGCATTCTCGTAGTCGCGTGGATGGGTCTTGTTGGTCGTGCCGACCTCGACGAGCGTGGCGCCGCTCTCGCGCATGACCTCCGGCAGCCGGAACGAGCCGCCGATCTCGACGAGCTGGCCGCGCGAGACGATGACCTCCCGCCCGCGGGCCACGGCCGAGAGGACGATCATGGTGGCGGCGGCGTTGTTGTTGACGACGGTGGCGGCCTGGCAGCCGGTGACCCGCTGAAGGAGCGCCTCGATCCGCGCGTCGCGGCGAGACCGGCGGCCGGTGGCGGGGTCGGCCTGGAGGAGCGAGTAGCCGTCCAGCTCGTCGGCGATCCGGCGCCGGGCCCGCTCCGCGAGGACGGCCCGCCCGAGGGCCGTGTGCAGGATGATGCCCGTGGCGTTGATGACCTTGCGGTAATGCGGCGCGAGGGTCTCGGCGAGGCGGCGGCGGGCGGCGGCGACGACGGCGGCCTCGAGGTCGTCCGGGAGGGCCTTGGGGTCGCCTTCGAGGATGCGGCGTCGCTCGGCCTCGACGGCCTCGCGGACACACGCGACGGCCACGCCGCGCGGCGCGCCGTCGAGGGCGCCCGCCTCCTCGAGGCGCGCGAGGGCACGGTCGACAGAGGGAAGCTTTCGGAGCACGTCCCGGGGCGATGGCATGGGTCCCTCCGTTTCGCGCGAACCTTCGCGACGCGGTGCATTCTAAGGGGAGCGGGGGCGGTTTGCCACCGTTTCGCCGGGGTGGGCCCCGGGTTGGCGCGGTGCACGAGTGGCATGGCCACGCTGTTTCGCGTGGCCATGCGCCGACGGGGTTGCCTTGCGCAAGCATGCCCACGCGGAACAGCGTGGGCATGCCACGCCGAAACAGCGTGGGCATGCCGGCCGTTCTTGCTTGGCGCATCGCATGGACTGTGCTACAAGGAACCCGCCCTGGAGGAGGACTCGCCATGACCGCCCTCTCGGTGCTCCTGGCCGCCGCCCCGGCGGCAGACGAGCCCGTCCTGGGCATGATGGGCACGGGCGTCGGGGGCGGACAGCCGACGCGCCCCGAGCCCCTCAAGGCCGGGCCGAAGGACCTCAAGGCTGCCGCGACGTGGTTCCTCGCCCACGTCGCCGGCCGGGCCACGTGGATGGCCGTCGTGCCCGGCGACCCGCTCCGGCGCGGGACGGTCCGGGTGGGCGATGCGGCAGTCGCCGTCGCCCTGGTCGACGGGAACTTCAGCGGGACCTACGACGACCGGACGGCGCCCTCGCTCGGGTGGACGCGGCCGGGGATCGCGCATCACGTGGTCGGCTACCTGCGCGGACGTGATCCGCTGGAGGTGGCGACCGGCGAGACGACGACGATCGCCTTCGGGCCGCCGCTCGTGGCCGAGGTGACGGTGCGGCAGATGGGCGACGCCGACCCGCGGCGCGTCCGCTTCGACTTGGCGCTCAAGGGGCGCGGCGGGGAACGGTACCTGCCGGCCCTCTCGAAGAACGGGATGCCCTCGCGTCCCCCGGAGTTCGACGTCGTGGATGAGACGGGCAACGTGCGGGCGACCGGCACGTTCGAGTTTGGCTGAGGCGGGACCTGCGGGTACTCGTGGCGAGTACCCAGCGATCTCCGAGGGGGATTCCAGGTCCGCGTCCGGCCCGATCTGGGGCCGTTCGAGTGGAAACCGGACGAGACCGTCCACAAACTGGAGTGACGCTTTCGACATCTCGTATGTCGCCGGGGAGGCGCGCGTCGGGCGCGTCTCCCCGTTTCTTTGCGCGACCCGCGCACGGACCGACGCGAAGCCCATGGCACCGGAGACGAAAAGGAGGTCCAATGAGGCGCACGTGCCTCCTCATCCTGACCCTCATCGCCCTGGCCATCTCGGGGCCCACAAGCCACGCCGCCGATCCCCCCGCCGAGAAACCCGCCGCCGAGAAGGAGGAGATCCGGTGCTCGGTATGCGGCAAGCGGCACCATCCGCCGGTGTGCGACATCGAGAAGATGCAGCCCCCCGTGCCGCGCGTCCCCGTGGACGAGGCCGACTGGTACACCCCCCTGAAGAACATCCCCTGCGGGCCGGCCCTGCTGGACGTCACGTTCGAGTACCGGGTGCGGTACGAGCAGTACACGGACTTCACCATCCGGGGCTATAACCGGGACGAGCACGACGGCGTGCTCCTGTCGCGGGCCCAGCTTGGGTTCGACTGGCGGTTCTCGAAGGACGCGCATGCGTACCTGGTGTTCCAGGACGCACGGGGATTCGTCTCGGACCTGAACCGCGACCAGTTCCCGCTCACCTCGCCGCACTTCGACCAGGCGGACGTGCGGCAGGCGTTCGTCGAGTGGACCCACATCGGGGGGTCGCCGGTCGGGGTCAAGATCGGGCGCCAGGCCTTCGCCTACGGCGACCGCAAGCTCCTCGGCCCGAGCAACTGGGGCAATGTCGGCGGGTTCTGGTGGGACGCCGCAAAGCTCATGATCGACGGCGACGCCGTGGCGGTCGATCTTTTCTTCGGGCAGCGCGTCATCCGCGAGCCGATCCACTGGAACGAGCGGCACTTCACGTTCGACGCGATGGGGGCGTGGGTCAAGACGAAGACACTCCCTTTCACCCTCGACGGATTCTATATCCTCAAGTATGAAGATCACGGGGGCATCCGAGGCGAGACGGGCGGTCCGGGCGACGAGCGCCGCCACACCGTCGGCGTCTATGCCGCCGGCAAGGTCGGCAAGACGTGGGACTGGAAGGGAACGCTGGCCGCCCAGTTCGGCGAGATCGGGGCCGACTCGAACCGCGTCGAGGCCTATGCGGCCCACGCCCGCGTCGGGTACACGTTCGACGCCCCCTGGAAGCCGCGCGTCGCCGCGGAGTTCAGCTACGCCTCCGGCGACCGCGACCCGACGGACGGAAAGATCGAGACGTTCGATAACCTCTTCACCTCCCCCACCGTCGACTACGGGCGGATGAACCTCGTCTCGTGGCAGAACCTCCTGGATTACCAGCTCACCTTCGGCGTCAAGCCGCGGAAGTGCCTCAGCCTCTGGGTCGATTACCATTACTTCACGCTGGCCAGCGACACCGACGCGTGGTACTGGTTTAACATGCGGCCGCAGCGGCGCGACGCAACGGGCCGGGCCGGCCGCGAGCTGGGCCACGAGATCGATCTCATGGCACGCTGGCAGGTCTCCAAGAACTGCGACGTCTTCTGCGGGTACGCCTTCTTCTTCCCGGGCGCTTTTCTCGACCGCACGGGCACGGCCGACAACGCCCATTGGGGCTTTGCCCAGTTTGTCTACAAATTTTGAAAGGATCGAATCATGACGCAGGCGAAACGATACGCGCTGCTTGCCGCCACCGTCCTCGCCGCCGCCTTGGGCGGATGCGGCGAGGGACCCGCGGAAACCCCCGCCCCGCCGGGGCCGACGCCGAACGACGCGCCGCAGCTCACGGTCGGCCACGTGGGTCACGATCATCACCTCGCCCTCTACGTCGCGGCCCTGGAGGGCGAGGCCCTGGCGGGGGCCGACGCGACGCACCTGCGCGAGGTCAAGGAGAAGGAGGTCTATGACCTGGTGGACGGCGGCACGGTCGTCGCGCGGCTGCGGTTCCTGAAGGTGGGCGGCGGGTCGAACATGCCGGCCGCCATGAGCCGCGGCGAGATCGACGTCGGCCTGGGCGGCATCGCGGCGATCGCGAAGTTCGTCGACGGGGGGCAGCCCTTCAAGGTCCTCATGCCCCTCCAGACCGACGGCGACATGCTCGTCATGGCGACCGGGTCGCCGGTGCGGACCTGGGACGCCTTCGTCGAGGCCGCCAAGGCCGGCCGCGAGCCCCTCAAGATCGGCTACAAGGCCCCCACCGCCGTCGCGAAGATGATCTTCGAGCGGGCCCTCGTGGCCGAGGGCGTGCCCTACTCGTTCGACGCGACAGGCGAAGGCGGCGTGGTGCTCGTCAACTTCGGCTCCGAGAAGAGCCCCATCCCCATGCTCGAAAGCGGGGCCATCGACGGGTTCGTCATGAACCAACCCGCCGTCGCCGTCGCCGAGTCGAAGGGCCTCGGCCACACCGTCTGCCAGCTCCGCGACCTGCCGCCCGAGGGCCAATGGATCGATCATCCCTGCTGCTGCGTCGTCGCCACCGAAACGGTCCTCGCGGAGCATCGCGCGGCCCTCGTGGGCCTGGCGAAGGTTCTACTGTTGGCGACCGAGCGGATTCGCACCGACCCCCGGCGGGCCGTCGAGCTCGCGAGCCAATGGACGAAGTACCCGGTCGAGGTCGAGGGGGCCTCCGTCCCGACGGTCACCTACGTCGCCGAGCCGACCGAGTCGTGGCGGGCGGGCATGCGGACATGGCACGCCATGGTCCAGGATATCCACTTCTTCAAGGGCCAATACGCCGACGTGACGCCCGAGGCGTTCCTCGAGGACCTCTGCGCGCTGGACGTCGTGCGCGAGGCGGCCCGCGCCCTTCGTGAGGAGGGCCGCCTGCCCGCGCCATGACGCTTCCCCCCGCCATCCGAAAGACGCTCCTCGGAGCCGTGGTGCCGGCGGCGGTCCTCGTCGTCTGGCACCTGGCGAGCCGCGGGAGCGTCGTCGTGCCCTCGATCGGCGAGACGCTCGACGTCCTCGTCCATCCGTGGCGCACCCCGGCGACGCTCGACGCGACGAGCCTCGCCGACGGGGCCCTGATCAGCGTCCTGCGGGTGGTGTGCGGGTTCGGCCTGGCGGCGGGGACGGCCGTTCCGGTGGGCGTGCTGGTGGGGCGATCGCGGCGGGCGATGGAGATACTCTCGCCGACGATGTCGGCGGCGATGGTCATCAGCCCCATCGCGTGGGTGCCGGTGGCCATCATCGCGTTCGGCCTCTCCAGCCCCGCCACGGCCGTCTTCGGAGAGGAGGCCTGGCGGTACGGGACGCTGGACCAGCTCCGGTGGGCGATCCTGGCCGTCATCTGGATGGGGGCCTTCTTCCCCATCGCCCTCAACGCCGCCGCCGGGGCGCGCGGCGTGCGCGACGCCCACGTCGAGGCCGCCCGGGTCTTCGGGGCCACGCGCGGGCAGGTCCTGGCCAAGATCGTCTTCCCCGCCGCCTCCCCGGCGATCTTCACGGGCCTCCGCGTCGGAGGCGGCATCGCGTGGCGCGTCATCATTGCCGCCGAGATCTTCCCGGGGACGCGCAGCGGGCTGGGGTACATGATCGCCACCGCCCACGAGCAGGCCGCCTACGAGTACGCCTTCGCGGCGATCCTCGTCATCGGGGCCATCGGCCTGGGCCTCGACGGCGGGCTGCGGCTGCTGGCCCATCGGCTGGGGCGATGGGAACCGAAGGAACGCTGAGGCGTGGACCACGACGCCCGAATCCGGTTCGAGAACATCAGCCGCCGCTTCAACACGGAGGCCCGGGGCGAGGTCTGGGCCTTGCGGGGATTCCGACTCGTCTGCCCGCCGGGGGCCCTGACCTGCGTCGTCGGACCCTCCGGATGCGGCAAGACGACGCTGCTGCGCTTGGCCGCGGGCCTGGATACGCCCACGTCGGGGCGCGTCCTCGTGGACGGACGGACGGTCGACGGACCGCCGAAGGACATGGGCCTCGTGAGCCAGGAGGGGGGACTCTTGCCCTGGCGGCGAGTCTTCGGGAACGCCGCCCTCGGCCTCGAAATCGCCGGCACGCCCCGCGCCGAACGCCGCAACAGGGCCCGGGCCGTCCTCCAACGCGTCGGCCTGCCCCCCGAGATCGAGCGCAGCCTGCCCCACGAGCTCTCGGGCGGGATGCGGCAGCGGGTGGCCTTGGCCCGGGCGCTCGCGACCAGCCCGCGGGTACTTCTGATGGACGAGCCCTTCGCGAGCGTCGACGAGCCGACGCGACACCGCCTCCAGAACGACCTGCTGGCCCTCTGGGCCGCCGACCGGCAGACAATCCTTTTCGTCACGCACAGCATCGAGGAGGCGGTGTACCTGGCCGACCGGGTCGTGGTCATGACCTTCGGGCGGACGGTGGCGGAGATGGAGGTCGACCTGCCCCGTCCGCGCGACCGCCTGGCCCCGGCCTTCGTCGACCGGCTGGTGGCGGTGCGGCGGGCGTTTACCGCGCACATCGAGGGCTGAGCTACGGCCGGGCCCTAAAGCTTCTTCTCAAGGCGGCCGATAGTCCCCCGGGGAGCCGGCGCTGGGATGGTACCCCGGGCCCCCGGGAAGGCGGCGCAACGCATGGGTTCGTGGGACCTGTCGGCCAGTCTGGTTCGGATCACCATTCTCGTCGGCGCGGGCGTCGCCCTGCTCTTCCTCCGCCGATGGCTGGGGGGCCCGGCGCGGTCCTACCTGGCCGTATACGCGGGCCTGGCGTTCCTCGTGGCGGGCGAGGCCATTCACCTGGCGCGGATGGCGGCCATGGGGACGTGGGGCGTCTCCGAGATCGCCTGGGACAGCGTCTACATCCATGCGGCGGGGTACGTCGCCGTCCTCCTCGGATGCCTCTTCTGGTTCCGCGAGTATCGGGAGGCCCGCTCCACCCTCGAGCGCGACAACCTCGTGCTTCGCCACGTGGCCGAGACGGACTTCCTGACGGAGCTCATCAACCGCCGCCAGGCCAAGCTCCACTTCGAACGCGAGGTGGCCCGGGCCCGCCGCCGGCACACACCGGTGGGCTTCATCATGATCGATCTCGATCACTTCAAGCGCGTCAACGACACCTTCGGCCACCAGGGCGGCGACGCGGTGCTCGCGCACCTCGGGCGACTCCTGCGGCTGCACGTCCGCTCCAGCGACATCGTCGTCCGCTACGGCGGCGAGGAGTTCCTCATCGTCCTGCCGGAGGCGGCGCCGGCGATCAGCGCGGCGGTGGCCGAGAAGCTCCGGGCCCTGATCGAGGGCACGTCCGTCGCCTGCGCCGGCCGGCCCGTCACGGTGACCGCCAGCTTCGGCGTGGCGGTGCTCGACCCCTCGGAGCCCGTCTCCGTGAACGAGATCATCGGCCGCGCCGACGAGGCCCTCTATGTCGCCAAAAACGAGGGCCGAAACCGCGTCGTCTCCTGGCCCGACCTCCACGCCCCCGCCTCCGACAGCGCCGAGGCGGCCCTTGCCGGCGCCGGCGCGGAGGCCTGAGCCTCCCCCTCCTACTCCCGCACCCGCATCGGCCCTCCCCTGCGCCGGAATCCTCAAGACCGACGGCTCCCGCAGGCGTTCAATGCCGCGGGGAGGAAGGTGCACGAGCATGGCTCACACGCCGCTTCGCTTGACGCTCGCCGGCCTGGTCGCAGGACTCGCCGCGACGGCCCTCGCCGCCGCCGAGCACGCTCCGCCGCCCGGCTACCGCGGGTCCGCCACCAGCGGCACGTACCCGGCGCGGGACCTGCTGGGTCGCTGGCCCAGCGAAGGCCCGACGCTGCTCTGGAAGCAGCCCCTCGGCATCTCGGCCGCCCCCGTCACCGTCCTGGACGGCAAGGTCTACTCCGTCGCGGGCGGCAACGCGTACCTGCACGTCTTCGACCTCGAAGACGGGACGCCCCTCGGGAAGGCCCACCTCGGCAGCGCGAGCTGGAAACGGTTCGGCTTCGCCCGGTCGACGCCCCTGGTGGACCAGGGCCTGGCCGTCGGCACGACGCCCAACGCCAACCTCTACGCCGTGGACCTCGAAACGATGGAGACCCGCTGGAAGGTCAACGCCTGGACCGATTTCGGGACCGGCGAGGGCGACCAGGGCTGGGGGCTGCCCGAATCACCTATTCTCCATAAGTCCACCGTCATCTTCAACCCCGTCAGCCGCAACGACCGGACGCCGCCCCTCGTCGCCGTCGACATCCGCGACGGGCACAAGATCGTCTGGGGCATGGACCCCGGCATCGGCAAGGCCTACTCCGCGGGCGACGTCTCGGCCGCCCGATTCCGCCACGGCGGGCGGAACCTGATCGTCTCCCCCACGTGGTGCTACGTCGTCTGCCTCGACGCCGACACCGGCAAGGTCCTCTGGGAGGTCCCCTCGGTCGGCGAGAAGACGCTGACGCCCGTTTACGCGGACGGGCTGCTGCTGGTCTCGCTCCGCCGCGAACTGGCCCCCGCAACCGAGCGGGCCTGGCCGGGCTGGGCCGCCCTGCCGCTCGATCCGCCCTACCGAGCCGCCGCCCCTCGCCAGCAACCACAGAAAAAGGACGACGGCGAGGACGGGGCCAAGACCCTCCGCGACAAAATGCGCGACGCATCCTGGGGACCGGAGGAGCTGGCCATGCTCCGCCTGAGCCCGGACGGCCGGACGGCCCGCGTCCTCTGGGTCCGCCAGAATGCCCCCGCCCGCTTCAGCCATGCCGCCATCGTCAATGGGCGGGTCTACGCCTTCGGCGCCGCCGACGCCGAGGTCGAACGCTCCGAGGACGGGCTCCTGCCGCCCCTGCCGGAAAAACCGGGGCGGCATCGAGGGGCCACGCTGCTGTGCCTGGACGCCGAGACGGGCGCGCTGCTCCACACCGAGCCGGCCGGCACGCCCGGCCACGTTGTCGCCGCCGACGGAAAGGTCTACGCCCTGGACCTGGTGCGCGTGCCCAAGCCGCACGACCCGTCCGCCCGGCCGAAGCAGGTCCCGCGGATGCGGCTCATCGCTCCGACGAAGGACGGGTTCGAGGTGACGGGCGAGCTGCGGCCGTTCGGGTTCCACGACGTGCCGGAGCTGCGGGACGGGGAGTGGGAGGCCAACGTGGCCCCGGTCATCGCACAGGGGCGGCTCTTCTTCAAGTTCGGCCCGCTCATGGCCTACGACCTGCGGGACGAGGACTTCGAGCCCCTGCCCCCGCCGCCCGCCCACGAGCCCCCGCCCTTGGAGCCCGAGACGCCGATCCTGGCGGCCGACGCCGAGGACGTGGGGCCGGAGGACGTGCCCGCGCTCATCGCCCAACTCGGCGCGCGCCTCGAGGCCCATCGGAAGGCCGCCGCCGTGCTGCTCGCGCGGCCGGAGGTCGCGAAGGCGAAGGGCCTGGCGGGCACGCTCGCCGGGGTCCTGGCGTCGAAGGACGAGAAGACGTGGCCCGCGCAGAGGGCCGCCGCCCACGCGCTGGCGGGCCTCGGCCCGAAGGCGAAGGACGCCCTGCCCGACCTCGCCGAGGCCCTGCCGGAGGCCCTCGCGCGTCGAGACGGGACGCACGCGCGGCTGCTCCTGGCGACGATGCGCGAGATCGACCCGCCCGCCGCCCGGACCCTCACGAAACCCGTAGCCGCGCTCCTGGAGCATAAGGACACGTACGTGCGCTATCTGGCAGCGGGACTGCTCAAGCGGATGGGTTCGGACGCCGCCGATGCCGCCGTCCCTCTGGCCGGGACCGTCAAGGCGGAGGACGCGCGCCTGTGGCACGAGGCCGCCGCAGCCCTCCAGGCCATCGGCCCGGACGCGAAGGAGGCGCTGCCGGCGCTTTGCGAGGCGCTGGTGGAGTCGCTCCGCGAGAAGCGGACCCTCTGGTGCGACACGCTTCTGGACACGTTTGCCGCCGTCGACCCGGCGGGCCTCGAGCCCGTCGTCCCGCGCATCGCCCGGATGCTCGGCCACGAGGACGCCGACCTGCGGCAGCTTGCCGCCGCCACCCTCCGCCGCGCGGGCGCCGCCGGCGAGGCCGCCATCCCCGGCCTCGTCGAGGCCCTGGCCTCCGAGGACGAGAAGGTCCGCGACCGGGCCGCCTCGGCCCTCGCCGCCATGGACGCCGGCGCCGACCAAGCCGCCGGCGCGCTGGCGAAGGTGATCGCCAAGGGCGAAGACCCCCTGCGGCGGAGGGCCGCCGCCATCCTGGTCCGGATGGGACCGGCCGGCGCGCCGGCGGTCGACGCCCTGGTCCGGGCGCTCGGGGACGAGAACCTCGAGGTGGCCAAGGCCGCCGCCAAGGCCCTCGGCGCGATCGGCCCCGACGCAGAGAAGGCCGCCGGCCCGCTGGCCGAGACCTTGAAGCACGAGGATCGGGAGCTGGCCCGCGCCGCCGCCGAGGCTCTCGGCGGTCTCGGCCCTTCCGCCAGGTCTGCCGCCGACGCCCTGTTTGCGGCCCTCGATCACAGCGACCGGACGGTCCGCGGGCTCGCCGCCGCGAGCCTGGACGCGATCGGCCGCTCGCCCGTCCCGGCCCTGGTCGCTGCGCTTGAGAAGGGCTCCGGGCGGGACCGCCCGTGGGCCGCCGAGGCGCTGGCCGCGTTCCCGGAAGGCGCCGAGACGTCGGTCCCGGCGCTCGCAAGAATGCTGGACGCCGAGGACAAGCGGCTCGCTTCGAGCGCCCTCTCGTCCCTGCGCGCGCTCGGCCCGAAGGCCAAGGCCGCCGTCCCGGCGCTGCTCGAGCAGTTCCACGCCTCGGACACCCGCCGCGCGGGCCACGTTCTCTCGGCCCTCGCGGCCGTCGGCCCGGCCGCCGCCGAGAAGGCCGTGCCGGTCCTCGTCAAGATCGTCCGGTCCAAGGGCCACCCTCTCCTCGGCTCGGCCGTGCGCACGCTCTCGGGGATGGGTCCGGCCGCCGCGGAGGCCGTCGAGCCGCTCGTCGCGCTCTCCCGCGGCGCCGACAAGCATCTCGGCAAGACGATCCAGCGGACCCTCGATCGCATCAAGACCGAGAACGCCCCGCCCGAGGCTTGCGACGCGAAGGTCGCGTGCCCGGAGGGCAAGTCGGTGGCCATCGACCTACCCATGACCGACCCCGACGACGTCGTCGGCCACCTTCGCGTGCACGTCGCGGACGGTCCGCGAGGCGGGTCGGTGGACCGGGCCGAGTGGGGCACGATCACCTACCACAGCCGGGCGGGCTTCGTCGGCACGGACACGTTCACGTACCGCGCGTCGGACCGCGGCAAGACGCCCAGCCGCCCGGCCACGGTCACGGTCGACGTGGAACCCGACACGCGGGCCCCGCGCGTGGCCGAGGTCGCCGTGCCGCTCGGCGAGCGGGAGGCCCTCCTCGTGGCCTTCGACGAGCCCGTCACGCCGGAGACGGCGACCGACCCGGCCCGGTTCGAGATCGACCGCGGCGTGCGGGTGCGCAAGGCCGTCCTCCACGAGGACGGGCAGACCGTGACGCTGACCACCTCGGCGCTCCAGGAGCGGACCGCGTACACGCTCTCGGTGGCGGGCGTGCGGGACCGGGCGAAGGCGGCCAACGCGGGCGGCGGGCAGGCGCGGTTCGCCTATCGCCCGCTTATCGAGGGATTGACGTATGCCGTCTACGAGGATGCGCCGGACCTCGACGGCCGCCGGGCCCGCCGGCTGGCCTACGTCGATTCCCTCGAAATGACGCCGCGCACAACGGGCGTGACCGCGAAGCTGCGTCTGCCCGAGGCGGCGCGTGGCGAGAGATTCACGGTCCGCTTCGACGGGGTCCTCGACGTGCCGCGCCGAGACGACGGGGCGGCCTTCGGCGGATACACCTTCGCGACCCGCTCCACCGGCGCGAGCCGCGTCTACGTTGACGAGCGTCTGGTCGTGGAGAGTCGCGGCGGGGGGGGCCAGGGCCACGAGGAGGAGCGGAGCACCTCGCTGGCCGCCGGCCGCCACCCCTTCACGGTCCTGTACACGCACGCCGCCAAGACGCCGCCCGTCCTCGAAGTCCGCTGGGCCGGGCCGACGTTCGAGCGGCAGTCGATCCCGGGCGAGGCGCTGTTCCACCAGGGGCCCGCCCCGGCGCTGTGGGAGCGGGGGGCGGAGGGACCATGACTCGCCCCGCCCTCCTCGCGCTCGCCTCCCTGGCCGCCCTGGCCGGCGCGGCCGCGGCGCTGCGCGGACCGTCCGGCGACGCGGGCGACACCGCGGGGCCGCCCGAGGCGCTGGAGGAGATGCCGGGCAGCGTCGAGGTCACCTATCCCCGGCCCGGCACGATCTTCCCGCCGGAGCTTCCTCCGCCCGAGTTCCGCTGGCGCGGACCGGAGGAGGTGGACGTCGATCGCTGGATCGTCCGCGTTGACGGGCCCGGCCTGGCGTCGCCGCTCGCCTTCGAGATCGCGCGGCCGCGCTGGCGCCCCGGGCCCGACGTGTGGCGGGACATGAAGGCGGCCTCCACGGAGACGCCGCTCACGGTCACCGTCCTCGGCGCGGGCGGCGAGACGGTCCGGGCGGCGGGCCGGACGCACGTCACCACGTCGACCGACCCGGTCGGGGCGCCGATCCTGTACCGCAGCGTCCCCCTCCCCTTCATCGAGGCGGTGCGGCACCCCGAGCGGATTCGGTGGCGGCTGCTGAACGTGGCCGAGGCGGGCCCGCCGCCGGTGGTGCTCGAGGACCTGCCGGTCTGCGGGAACTGCCACTCGGCCGACGCCGCCGGGCGCGTCCTGGGCATGGACGTCGACTACGCGAACGACAAGGGGTCTTATGCCCTCGTGAAGCTCGCCCCGTCGGTAACGCTGACGCGCGATCATCTCATCACGTGGAGCGACTTTCGCCGGGAGGACGGCGAGCCGACGTTCGGGCTCCTTTCCCGCGTCTCGCCCGACGGGCGGTACGTCGCGAGCACCGTCCAGGACCGCTCCGTCTTCGTGCCGCGCCCGGACCTCGCGTACTCGCAGCTCTTCTTTCCGGTCAAGGGCATCCTGGCAGTCTACGAGCGGGCGACGGGGCGGTTCGCGGCCCTTCCGGGCGCGGACGATCCGGCGCAGGTCCAGAGCGGGGCGGCGTGGTCGCCCGACGGGCGGTGGGTCTATTTCTCCCGGGCAAAGGCGGCCCAGATCGAGGAGTCGGCCGCCCAGAAGGACGTGCTCCTGACGCCCCACCTCGCCCGCGACTTCGTCGAGGGGAGGCGCGGATTCCGCTTCGACCTTTACCGCGTCCCGTTCCGCGGCGGCGCGGGCGGCGAGGCGGAGCCCGTGAGCGGCGCGTCGGCCAACGGGCGGAGCAACTACTTCCCGCGCGTCTCGCCCGACGGCCGGTGGCTCGTTTTTTGCCAGGCCGCGGACTTCATGCTCCTCCAGCCCGACGCCGCCCTCTACATCATGCCCGCCGCGGGCGGCACGCCGCGCCGCATGACCTGCAACACCGGCCGCATGAACTCGTGGCACGCGTGGTCGCCCAACGGGCGATGGCTCGTCTTCGCCACGAAGCTTCGCGGACCGTACACGCAACTCGCGCTCACACATGTCGATGCGGAGGGACGCGACAGCCCGCCGGTGATCCTGGAGCACGCGGCGGTTTCGGAGCGGGCGTGCAACATCCCCGAGTTCCTGAACCGGCCGCCCGGCGAGCCGCTCGCCTTGGGCGTCGATTTCCTCGACGGGCACAACTACCGGCGCCAGGGCCAGGTCCGGCTCCTCGCGGGCGACGCGACGGGGGCCGTGCCGCTGCTGGAGAAGGCCCTCAAGCTGGACCCGTCGGACGCAGGGGCGCGGTTGCGGCTGGCGGCGGCGCTCGTGGAGGCGAAACGTCCGACGCGGGCCCGCGATGAGCTCGCGCGCCTCATCGCCCGGCTCGAGCGGGCCGACGCGCCCGAGGCGAAGGCGCTCCATGATGCCCATTGCCACGCCGCCGCCCTGGCCCGCGCGATGGGCCGCGCCGCCGAGGCCGCGGACCACTATCGCCACGCGATCGCGGCGCGGCCCGAGAACGTCGACGCGCGGATTCTTCTCGCCCTCGTCCACGCCTCCGAGGGCGACCTGGCGGCGGCCGAGACGGTCCTTGCCGAGGCGGCCGAGATCGCCCCCGACCGCGCCCTCGTGCGGATGTGGCTCGGCCAGGTCCGGGCCGACCTCGGCCGCCGGGCCGAGGCCCTCGCCGAGTTCCGCGCCGCCCTTTCGTGCGACCCCGCCAGCCGCGAGGACGCGATGCTCCTCGCGCGCCGGGCGTCGGTCTACCCCGAGCTGGCCGCCGCGCTCGATGAGTTCCTCGGCGCGTGCGCCCGCCGGTTCGGCGTGTCGGACGCATTCCCCGCCGCCCGCGCCGCGGACGTCCCCTGAGCCTCCCCTTTCCCTCCTCCCGCGAGACGCACGATCTCGCGCCCTTTTTCAGCCCCCCGTTGCATCGGACCCTCGCGGGCCGGTATCGTCGAGGGGTCATGGTTCTGCGAGGTCCCCGGCCGGGCGCTCCGTCACGGCGGGGGGCGAACCCGTCCACGAAAGGAGGCCGACGATGATGCACCGCATGAAGGCGGCGTGGCTCCTGGTGATTCCGACCCTCGTCCTCATGGCGACCGGCTGCCGCCAACAGGAAACGCCCCCGCCCGAAGAGGAGGAACCCGCGGAAGAGCGGGCGGCCAACCCGGACGTCCGCCACGCCCAAGCCCTCTGGACCGAGATCCAGGACTACGCTGCGTGGCCCGTCCCCGAAGGCTTCGAGGGCTGGCAGAAGGGCAAGAGCCCCCACGGGGCCGTCCTCCGCTATTCCGTCAACGCCGCCGCCCGGGAAGACCTCACGAAAGACGGGGCCGTCATCGTCAAGGCCAACTATTCCGAGGAAAGCGACGACGCCCTGATGGCCCTGACCGTCATGCAGAAACGGGCCGGCTACGACCCCGAGACCGGCAACTGGTTCTACGTCAAGTACGCCCCCGACGGCTCGGTCATGACCAACCCCGAGGGCAAGCCGCTGGCCGGTCTCGTCGGCAAGGGCGGCGACGCGGGCTGCGTGCCCTGCCACGCCGCGGCCGGCGACGACGATTACCTCTTCATGAACGATCCGGCCCCCTAACGTGCGACACACGAAGCTCCGTTACGTCGTTCCCGCCGTCGCGGCGGCGCTGGTCGCCGTGGTCGCCGCCGTCGCGTGGATGCGAAGCGGCCCCGCGGACGAGGCCGCCGGCGACGGCGACGCCGAGGGTCCGGGGGCCCGGGTCTTCGCGGACACGAGTTGCGGCTCGTGCCACTGGACCGACCGCACCGAGACGAAGATCGGCCCGGGCCTCAAGGGGCTGCTCAAGGGCGACTCCGTCCTGCGAAACGGCAAACCCGTCACGCGCGAGACCGTCCGCGAGCAGATCGTCGATCCCTACGATTCCATGCCCTCCTACGAAGAGCGGCTGACGGACCGCGAGTTGGAGCATCTTCTGGATTACCTCGAGACGCTGTGACGGAAAGCCGATCCGCACGGAGATCGTCCGGCAGGCCCGGGAGCTCTTCGCCCGCGAGCACACCGAGAGCCCCTCTACTTCCCGAACCCGGGCGAGACGCTCGAGGCGTGGCGGGCCCGGGCCGCGCGGCAAGGGGCGGAGCTGGTGGATAACATCGAGACGTATGGACGCCCCAGCCGATGCGGAGTTGGGCAAGCCAAGTGCCGGGGTCGGCAACCTGTCGTGTAACAACACCTACAAGCAGAATCTACATATCGGACCGGTTTGCGTCGACCGGGGCAGGGTCGCGCCACCCGACCGAAGCACGGAGATGCTATTGTACAGCACATTCCGGACTTGACTCGAAAGGGGGTGAAGGGGCGGCAAGTTCGGGCAAAAGAGGGGGCAAAAGGTGCGACTTCCCCCCCACTACCCCCCAAAAGGTCCCGAAAAGTGTGTCGGGGAGAGGGAAACCGTTTCTCGAAATGCGTCATATCTTGCCCAAGTTCACAAGACGGGCGCCGGGATGGGGAATTTCGCCCAGTCGGGCGGCCACGGAACACGGGCGATTTTGTAGGAGAGGTTTATGTGCTAAAGTATCGTCCGGACGGGGGCCGGAGGTGGCGGAGAGGGAGGGATTCGAACCCTCGGTGGACCGGTGGCCCACGCCGGTTTTCAAGACCGGACCCTTCGACCGCTCGGGCACCTCTCCGCTTAACCGTAAGTTCTTATTTAGCAATAGATTACATCAGCGCCCGCCGCCCTGCTTCGGCGGCGAACTCGCCCAACGACAACCTCGTCGACAAGCGCCCCCGAGGGCAGACTCTGGCTATTCGCGAGTGCACTACCTGAGAGGAACGTCACCATGGCACAAGCCCCCAGCATGAAGCGCAAGCCGAGGAAACCCGATCCCTCATACCCGCTGACGGCTCACAACAACGGCCAGTGGTGCAAGAAGATCCGGGGCAAAGTCCATTTCTTCGGCGTATGGGGAGACGATGAGCGGCCGCCCCCCGCAATACGCATACAGGCTCATCCCATCGACGTAGCCTTCCGGGTCGCGGCCGACCCAGCGGGCCCGGGGGACATGATACCACCGGCTCAGGACGTGATAAAGGCCCGTCTCGGCGTCGAAGCGATAGCCGCCGAAG
Organism: uncultured Anaerolineales bacterium; assembly: GCA_964461715.1. Classification (GTDB taxonomy): domain Bacteria; phylum Planctomycetota; class Phycisphaerae; order FEN-1346; family FEN-1346; genus CAYWVR01. The sequence goes on along the minus strand of CAYWVR010000010.1, from coordinate 6,297 downwards.
AGGAGTTCGTTGGCGTCGAGCGACGCCGCGCGCGTCGCCGAGAAGTCGCCCGCCCAGATCATCACCTTGGCGGGTATTTATAGGTTCAACGCCCGAGACCGGGGAAAGGGATTGAGGACAACGGCAGCGCTGCTGTATTCGGAAGGCTGAGCGACTTTCGGATACAGACAGGAGGCTACCGTTATCCAAGGAGCAGATTACCCGGATTCTGGGCGTTGAACCAAAAAAACGACGCTCATGCCAACCAGGGCTCGATGTGCATGCCGCCCTAACGTCCCGCATGGGCGGGTTCCGGGTCCGGGGTGAGCCAGCCCTGCCAACGGGCGGCCTCCTGGGCGGCCCGGCCGGCGGGGCGGGCCGACGCGAGGGCCGTCACGGCGGCCTCGCGGGGCTCGCCGGACAACTCTTCACCGAGGCGGCCGAGGAACGTCACCAGCCGCACCGCCCGGTCCGGATTCTTCTGGTTGGCCTCCAGGACCGCTGCGGCCGCGTGGACGGCCTCGGCCCCATCGATGCGCACGGCCGCCTCCACAAGGACCGGCAGGTCGCCGGCGTCGAGCATCGCCGCCCGCGCGAGCACCGGAAGACACGGCCGCGCTGCCTCGCCGAAGTGCCCCAGTGCCCGGGCGGCCCGGGTGATCAGTTGCCGCTCCCAGCCTCGCTCCAGGTTGCAGGCGGCAATGAGGGCGTTGGGCTGCCGCTCGCCGAACTTCCGCCCCGGCCGGTAGACGGTCCCGTCGAGCAGGGCCATCCGCTCGGTCACCGCCGGCACCTTCGCCAGAGCCTCCGGCGGTCGGCCAAGCCACGTGTAGTCGCCGCTCCGCTCCGCCAGGACCCGCGCCAGGCCCGCCACGGCCCCGGGCGTCTCCGGCCCGAGGGTGCCCAGCAGCTCGGCCACCATCGCGGCGATCCGGGGGTACGGGCTCTCCAGGGCCGGGACCAACTCGCCGCCGATCGGGGCGGCCCGCTTGCCGAGCGCCACAAGCGCCTCGGCGGCCGCTTGGGCCCGGTCGTAGCCCTTCGCCCTGACGGCGTGGGCCAGCGCCGCGAGGGTCGGCGCTGACGCGTCTCCCAGCACCTTCAGGGCCGTGCATGCCTCGAAGCCGACGGCCGGGTCGTCGCCGCGCACCAGCGCGGCCACCTTCGCGACGCCGCGCGCCGTCGCGTCGGCGTCAACCTCGCGCATCGCCCGGAGCAGGGCCTCGGTCTCGAAGAGCCGCCCGTCGGCGATGAGGGTCTCCAGCGCCTCCTCCAGCCGCGCCGTTGCCGGTCGAGCCTTCGGCCCGAGCTGCCGCACGGCCTCGTAGCCCCAGTGGCGGGCCTGCCAGTCTTCGGAGGCGATCCGCTCGAGCGCCGCCGCCACCCCGCCCGCGCCGACCGCGTCGACCGGCAGCGGCCGGTCACGCTCGATGGCCTGCGGCCGCGCCGGGTCGCCCTCCCAGGGCCAGACGATACGGCCACGGACCTGTTCCTCCTCGTGGCGGTAGTCGCTCAGGTTGCCGGAGTTCAGGTCGAGCCAGAGGTACACCCGCCGCCGCTGGTCCTCCGTCACGGTCTCGCGGTGCGAGGTCAGCAACGTCTGGCCCAGGCGCGAGGCGGCCGCCCCGACGCGCCCGGACGGGCTGCGGTAGTATGGGTTCTCCCCGCCCAGGCCGCCGTTGCCGTAGCTCCAGGCCAGGCCCTGGACGTCCCAGTAGCCCATGGCCTGCGGACCCTTCTTCTTCTCGGTATGGCACCCGACGCAGCCGGCCTGGAAGACCGGCTCGACGAGCCGCGCGAACGTCTGCGGATACGGCCCGCCGACCTCCGGCCGCAGCTTCGACGGGGGCCGGCGCATCGAGATCGGCACCGCCTTGGGCGGCGCCGACTCCCGCTTGGGCTCGTGGCACCCGCGGCAGGTGAGTTGCTCACCGGGGTGGACGTACGCGCCGGACCGCATCGACTGGATGGCCATGCCGTGCTGGTCGAGCACCTGGAAGTAAATCTGGCACTCAACGGGGGCCTCGACATAGACGCTGCCGTCCGGCTCTATGGGGGCGGTGCCGACCGACATGCGCCCGACGGAGCCCTTGCACGAGCCGAGGGTCGGGTAATGCCCCCCCGGCCGAGCCCACGGGCGGCCCCAGAGGCGGACGATCCGCAGCCGCGTCGGCTTGCGGCCCTCGGGCCACGCGAAGTCCGCATCGTAGACGTTCATGACCGAGATCGTCGCCCGCCTATGGTCCTCGGTGCCGCGCCGCTCGCCCTGCCAGGTGGCCGTGGGGATGACACGGGGCCGGGGACGCGGCGCGAGGGGGCGGACGCCCCAGTAGGTCGCCGGCTTGCCATGCTTGCCGAAGCAGGCGTCGGTGATGAGCGGCTCGAGGTTGCCGAACCGGTCCAGCAGGTAGACGCCGTCGTCGGCCACCAGGGGCGGCAGCTTCAGGCCCTTGAAGCCGTGGACCCCGGGCTTCCGCGACGGGCAGGAGACGAGGAACACGTCGCCGCTCAGAGGCCAGACGCCGGTGATGCCCGCCCCGCCGTTCTGGTCGCCGGCCAGGCCGATGCCGTCGATGATCTGCCGCACCTGCGACCCGTCGCCGTCGTCCGGCACGCGGGTGTCGACGAGGACCGGGTTGCCGCTGGAGACGTTGTGATGGCCGCTGGCGAGGACGGCGTACAGGCCCGTCTCGCCGGGCACGGGCCGGGCGCCAAACTCTCCGATCGGCCGCAGGTGCCCGGACCGGGCCTCGTCGTCGGGGTACCACGGACGGCGGTAATTGCCGTGCAGCGCCCGCGGGTCGCGCCCGTCGGGGTACATGTGCCAGATATGCTGGGCGGCGTTGAAACCGCGGTCGATGTAGTCCCACCGGCTGAAGACGAGCCGCCCGTCGTTGTCCACCGCCGGCTGGGCCTCGTTCGTCTCGTGCCAGCTGATCGGGTAGACGTCCGTCCCGTCGGCCTTCATCGAGTACGGCGTCGCGCAGTGCCTCCGCGAGTAGTTCTCGTGGTCCCAGGGCTGGCACCGGTCGATGACGAACCGCCGCGACGAACGGAACACGATCCGCCCACTTGGGAGCCACACCGGGTTGAAGTCCTGCCACACCGTGTCGGTGAGTTGGGTGACAGCCGAGCCGTCGACGCGGGCGGTGTAAACGTTGGGCATGCGGCGATGGAGCCACGTGAAGGCGACACGCTCGCCGTCGAAGTCGAGGTCCCAGTCGTGGGCAAAGACGCCCTCGGCAAACGGTACCCCCGCGTTCGGCCCTTCGGCGACCCGGGTGTCCTCTCCCAACAGGGCCTCGGCCCGCGGCGCGCCCTCCCGCCACCCCGTAACCGTCACCAGCCCCCGGCTCCCCCGTGCCCCGCGCGAGCGCCGCTCGCCGTACTTCCCCAGCTTCTCGCCGAAGTCCGCGTACTGGGTGCTCCGGAAGCGGGGCGTGTCCCAGGGGGCGCCCTGGCGGCCGGAGGGGGCATACCGCCAGTCGTCCATCACATACCCCAGCCGCCCGCCACGCAGGTGCGGCGGCAGTTCACCCTCGTCGTGCCGGTACTTGAAGCCGGACCACGCGATGCGAGTATGGGCCACCGGCCCCGCCCCGGAAACATGGCCGGAGAACGGGGCCCCGGCGTTCATATAGACGAGCCGCTCGAAATCGAGCGCCGGGTTCGCCAGCGCGATCCGCCGCCGCACGCGGCAGAGCTCCATGAAGAGGGCCTTGCGCGCCGCGGTGTCGCCCGCGGCCTTCTCCGCCCGCGTCGCGACGGACGCGACGGCCACGGCCTCCGGCTCCAGGTCCCGCGCCCCCGACATCGCGCGGACCATCACCAGCAGGCCCTGGGTGCGGCGAAGGAGCGCGTCCAGCGGGTCCCGATCCGCTTTCGTGATTGCCGCGCGCGGGTCCAGGAGGTGCGCGGCGTTGACCGGCCACGTGCCGTCCTGCACGTACCCGATCAGGGCCTTCAGGAAGGCGTACTCCGCTTCGTAGGAGCGGGTAATATAGGCCGTCGGGTCGGCCGGCTCGTCCCGGTCGCGCTTGGCGTGGCACGGCGCGGCCCCGAGGACCGCAGCCAGGAGGGCCACCCACGGTAGCGTGCGTCGCATCAGAGCATTCCTTCTTTCTTTTCAGCGGCTGCCCACCGCCTCCAACAGCACCAGCTCGCTCACTTGTACGCGATTGACGTTCGGCGTCTTGCGGAGCGTCACGCGGAAGCGCCGGCCGGTTGTCGCCGGGAGGGGGACCTCGCTCCAGCCTTGGCTGCGGCAATGGCGCCAGTCGGCCACCGTCCGCCACGCGTCGCCCTCCTGCACCTGTAACCCCGCGCCGAGGGCGCCGTACTTGTTCTTTCCGAGAATCCGGAGGCCGGCCACCGTCGTCTCGTCCTCGAACACCAGCTCGACCCACGCCATGTCGGCCTCGGTCATGGCGGTGGTCTCGCCGTCGCCGTCGTTGCGGAGCGAGTCGGCCCGGAGTTCCGCGTACCGGGCCCAGAGTTTCTCGTTCGAGGGGAAGGTGTAGACCATCTTCGTCCGCTCGCCAAGCTGGACGAGCTGCGGATGCGGCGGGACCAGATGCAGAAGTCCATCCGGGCGGCGCTGAACGTCGCCGATCAGGACGAGGGCTTCCTGGCCGACGAACTCAAGCGGCTCAATGGCGAGCTGCGGTCGCTGGACAAGAGCATCCGCGACCTGGAGGCCAAGGCCACGCAGGGCGCGCCGGTCGAACTTGACCGCGTCGGCGAATCGCTGCGGGCCATCGATCCTATCTGGGACGTGCTGTTCCCCGAGGAGCAGCGGCGCATCGCTCAGCTGCTCGTCGAGGACATCACCATCAGCACCAGCGGGATCGACATCCGCTTCCGCACCAACGGCATCGAGCAGATCGTTGAAGAACTCCAGCCCATCGAGGAACGCCATGCATGACGCGACGCTCATCGAGGACCAGCAGAAGGACCGCTATCCCGGCCTCCGCGTCCGCCGCGACGGCGACGCGGTGGTAGTTCACATCCCCATGCGGCTGCACCGGCGCAACGGCCGGTGCATGGTGCTGACCGAGGGGGAGGCCGCACCCGTCTCGGCCGCCCAGCACATCGAAGACACCAACGGCGGCAACCGGACGCTGATCGAGGCCATCGCCAAGGGGCATCGCTGGCAGACCCAGTTGGAGTCCGGTGAGTACGCGAGCCTCGGGGACCTGGCCAAGGACGTCGGCTGCGACCGCACCTACGTCGGGCGAATGCTGCGCCTGACCAGCCTCGCGCCAGATATCATCGAGGCGATTCTGCGTGGCGACGAACCCGACGGCCTGAGCCTGGAGAAACTGCGGAAGAACCTGCCGGTTCGGTGGGATGAGCAGAGGAGATCTTGGCGATAACGGTAAGATGGAGGCATCACTTCGGATCGACCGTCTCTGAACTCCGGCGTGACCAATGACGAAGCCGCCCGGCCAGATCGTGGTGCGTTTTCTGTTCAGCGAGATCGATGGCAGACAAACCATGCTCGCCCTTCTCCATCGGGTCTGCCCCAGCCTCTACCAAGAGGCGCGCCACATCCTCATCTCCCCGCAGGGCCGCGAGGTCCAATGGTCGCACCCCCTTGGCAGCAGGGGCCGCGACATGAGCGCCCGCCTTGATCAGTAGCGGGATGACAGCGGGTTGGCCCCGCTTGGCCGCGTAATGCAACGCCGTCATCTTGTCATTGTCCCTCTTGTTGACCTGCGCGCCTGCTCTCAGCAACGTCTTCACGGAAGCCATGTCGCCCACGCCGGCAGCAAGCATCAGCGGCGTAAGACCTCTACCGGTAGCCTGATCGGGAGGAACACCTTTCTGGAGCAGTAGCTGCACTACTTCGGAGCGGCCATTCATGGCAGCGTAATGAATGGCCGCCAGAGTGCCCAGACTCGCATGGACGCCCGTCCTCTTGGTTGCATCTGCTCCGGCGTCGATGAGCCCTCGCACGAAAGCAACATTTCCTCTTTCCGCTGCGATCATCAAGGGTGTCGCGCCCTGTTTCGACGTCCGATCAAGGGCCATCTTGGCTAATCTGGCCAATGCGAGTCGGAGTATGTCAGTGTTACCACCGTAGGCTGCAAAGTGGAGGATACTTCCTCCATTGTCCGCCGTCCAGTCCAAGTCCGCACCGGACTCCAACAGCAATCTAACCATCTCTGCGTCGCCCTTGCCGGCGGCTAGAGCCATTGGAGGCTGCCCATCGGCCTGTCTTGCGTCGGGCTTGGCCCCGGCTTGCAGCAAGAGCTTCGTCGCAAGCAAGCAGCCGGAATCTGTCGCTGCATGCAATGCAGTGTGGCCTGTTTCCGT
>CAYWVR010000009.1:53986-116566 GCA_964461715.1 uncultured Anaerolineales bacterium | reverse complement strand
TCTGTTTGGCGAAGGTCCACGTGGCGCTGAACCACTCCTCGCCTTCGCCCTTGCTGGTCTCCAGGATCACCGACAGGCCGACCACCGCCGCCGAGAACGGTAGCAGCACCCATAAACCCTGCGTCGGCAACGCAAAGACCAGAATGGCCGGCGGAATCGCCGCCAGGATCACCTTCCACCAGGCAACGCTGAACCAGAAGATCAGTACCAGGGCGAAACCGACCCCGAAGACGGAGGTAACCAGCCACTTGTTCTGCCACACCTCGGACCAGAAACCGGGGGCTGGTTGACGATTCTCCAGAAAACGCTCTGCCGGAACCTTCAGGTCCTGTGAACCATCCGCCGATGCGCCTTCCGGCCTCAAGGCGAAGGTCGCCTCTGGCTGATGCGGATCGAACGGGGCCTCGGCAATGTCCACGCGAACCGTCTCACCGGCCGGGGTCTGGTAGTCCCATGTGCCGGGCGTGCCCCAGTTGGCGAACACCAGCACGCCGACCATGACGAAGAAGAACACCGCGTTCTTCCACAGCGGCCGGGAGACCTCCGGCTCGGGCATTCCGATCTGGCCGTTGGCTTTCTCCATCTCTTCCTTGCGATAGATGAAGTGCATGATCAGGCCGATGACCACGCTGAAGCCGATCGCCCCGATGGCCCGGGCGAGGCCCAATTCGAACCCCAGAATCCGGGCCGTCAGGATGATCGCCAGGACGTTGATCGCCGGTCCGGAGTACAGGAATGCCGTGGCCGGTCCCAGGCCCGCGCCCATCCGCCAGATACCCGCGAAAAGCGGCAGCACGGTGCAGGAACAGACGGCCAGGATCGACCCCGACACGCTGGCCACGCCGTAGGCCAGCACCTTGTTGGCCTTGGCCCCGAGGTACTTCATCACGGAGGCCTGGCTGATGAAGACGCCGATGGCCCCGGCGATGAAGAACGCCGGCACCAGGCACAGCAGCACGTGCTCCCGCGCGTACCACTTGGCCAGATGCAACGCCTCCATGATGCCGCCGCTGAACCGCTCCCAGCCCACCGGCAGCCAGAAGAACAGCAGGAACACCGCGACGATCCACAGCAGTTTCTTCCACTCGATTTTCCAGTCAGCCATACTTCCGCCTTCTATCTATGAGTCCGTTACCAAATGCTCACGCAATGGCCTCAAAAAATAGCCTCTAGCCGAGGCTCCCGAGAATCTCGCTGGTTTCCTGGGCCCGTTCCTTGAGAACGCCCGTGACGCAATTGGTGATATTCAGGATGCAAGGAGTTCGCAAGAAATACATCATCTTCAGGCCGTCCTTGCGCTGGCCAACCAGACCGGCGTTCAGCATCACCGAGAGATGTCGCGATACGTTGGACCGGTTGGCCTCGACGTGCTCGGCGATATCGCAGACGCACTGCTCGCCATCCTTCAGGTAGTCCAGAATGGCCAAGCGAATCTCGTGCCCGGCGGCCGCAATCACCTGCGCCATCAGCTTGTACATCCTCTTCTGGTCGGCATCCATCAACGCTTCTCCTTGTTGTGTGCGTGACTGCACGCTCACATAGTATTGCCTAGAGCACGCGGGGTCAAGGCCCTTTTCTCCGGCGCAATGAAGAAGGGCCCGGTCCGGAGGAAGCCGCCCGGTTCGGGCCCATCTCGTACCGCCGAAGATGCCTCGGAATCCCGCCGGCATTGCCTTGATGGGTGCGGCCGTGGATGCCGCTCCCCCCTCTGGATGGTCGCAAGGTGCTGCCTCGTAACGTTCTTCGCGTAGAATCCGGCGTGCATCGCCACGATCCGGCTGTTGATGCGCGAATGCGGGTCACGGGCGCGGGTGGCCCTGCCGGTGGCGGCGGTCGGGTCGGTCGGCTTCGTGGGAGGGGTCACGGCCGTGGTCGGCCTCCTCGTGGACGCAGTACTTCGACATGTCTTCTGACCTGCACGTCGACCTCGAACGTGCCGCGCCTGCCCGTCGCATCGGGGAGGGTTGATGCGATGCCGCCGGCGGGCCGCCCCGACCCTCACGCCGGCGTCGCATATGCGGACACGCCGTCACGTTTTGCGCACGACCGCGGGCGACGCGGCGGGCGCGGAGGCCGTCGGAAGGGGTCAAGTTCGTGCGAAAAGGGGGGCAAGAAGTGCGAGAAACCCCCCGGTACCCCCCAAAAAGTGTGTCGCTTAGGGATAACCCGTGTCGCGCATCCCGCCAAACGGGGACCGAAGGGTTGCCCAGGTTGCCAGGATTGCGCAAGTTAACAGGGCCGCGCGGACGCGCACGCGCACCGCGCCTATAGTATATCGGCATATACTACGAGCTACTCGTCGGCGTCGGCCTTTGGCTCCGGCGCGAGCGGCCCGACGGTCCCGCGATTGAGGACGACGGTCCGCTCCGTGCCGCGCACGACAACGGCCTGGCCGCCGACGTCCCCGGGGGCCTCGGTGGCGAGATACACGTCCTCGGTCTCGGTCCCGAGCCGCACCCGGATGCCTCGCCCCTCGGCGAGCGGCTCGAACTCCGGGGCGGGCTCGCCGTCGGGCCGCGGGTAGAGGAGCGTGAGGAACGGGCGGCCCGGCTCGGCCGAGATGCGCAGCCACGGCTGCCATTCGCCGCGGGTCCACCGGCTTTTCTTCGGATCGAAATCCTTTGGGATGAGGCTCGAATCGCCCCGTTCGGGCCAGGACCAGCGGTCCGTGCGGACCTTCCGAGGCTCGGGCGTGGCGACGAAAAGGAGCGCATCCGTGCCCAGTTGCCCCTCGCATCGGAACCGCCGCCCCTCCTGCCGGACGCGGCGGGAAAGCGTGAAGAGGTTGAACGTGGCGGGCTCGTCGGTGGCCAGCTCGTCGCGAAGGACGAGGTAATCCTGGAGCCGCGACCCGTCCGGGTGCTTGACGAGCATGAGGAAGCGGCGGTAGCGGGCCTCCCGCTCGAGGGTGCGGCGGGGATAGGCCGCCTGCCAGACGATCTCGTGGGCATAGCGGGGCATCTTGCGGAGGCGGTCGGAGACAACCTGGCCGACGGCGACGTCGGCGACGTCGGTGGAGCGAAAGGCGAGCATCTCGCCGACGGCGTCCATGTTTTCGTCGTCGCCGAGGTTCACGCGATTGTGCATGTGCTCCTGGTCGGGACGCGGATGGTAGCCGCAGTGCCAGTCGAGGGCCACGGGCGTGGCGGCGCCGTAGAAGTGGAAGCTCAGCTCGTCACCCTGGTAATGGCCGCGCGCCGGGCCGCACTTGAACGTGACGAACGCCTCGCGCGGCGAGCCGAAGCGGCTCCGCATCTGGGCCCCGAAACCGGGGAACGCGTGGCTGCCCCAGTCCATCCGCTTCAAGGGCGTGGCGGGCGTCGTCTGGTCCACGAGGAGGACGTCGTCGACGAGGTCCCCCGTGCCCTCGTCGCCGTAGTAATGCCGATAGAGGCCCATGCAGCGGCCGGCGAAGTCGGGGTCGCTCTTGCGGGTCCCGGTGGCGAGGAGGCCGAAGACGACCCCCGCCCCCTCCTGCCACGCGTGCGTGTCGCCCAGGGAGGCCAGGGTGCGGCGGCCGAGGCGCGGATCGGGCGGCGTGTGCATGTGCCGGAGGTAGGCGGCCGTCGCCCGGACCTCCGGCCACTTGAACGGGTCGCCGAGGCCGGAGTTCTGGATCGTCAGCATCATCTCGAGCATGTGGCGGAAGGCGTAGGCGTGGTAGCCCGGGCACTCCTGGCCCGCCCCGCCGGGCATGTGAACGACGCGGGCGAGGTCGTCGCGGAGGTTGTCGATGCCAAACGTCATCCAGCGGCGGGCGTGGGGATGGTCGGGCATCATGGAGGCGGCGTAGAGGGCGTTCTTGTACATGTCCGTGTGGAAGTTCGGGTTGCCGACGCCCCAGCCCTTGGCGTAGCCGGGCCAGTAGTTGGGGTCCGAGAAGACGTAGCCCAGCAGGGCCGTGCCCGGTCCGCCGGCCGGCCGGCCTGCCGCCGCGAGGTCGGCCATGCGCATCCCGGCGCTGGTGCGGCGGGGGAGAGTCGTCGGGTTGAAGAAGTCGTCCTGGTAGGCGCGGTCCAGGTAGATGCCGCCCCCGGGGCTGCCCGCGCCGAGTTCCTCGCGCTTCCCGGCCAGGAACTCGGCCAAGCGGCGGTCGCCCTCGGCCTCTCCCTCCAGGACCCGCTTCAGCATCCGGACGGCGGGGGTGTCGCGGTCCTTGGCGATGTCGGCGCGCAGGGCCTGGAGCCGCTCCCAGGTGGTCAGAATGTGCGGGGCGGGAGCCTTCGGGTCGCGCCTCCAGCGAAATCGCCACTCGTTGAGCACGCGGTCGAGGGGGATGTCGGCGTTTCGGCGCATCAGGTGCTGGAGCTCGCCCTTCGTGTCGAATCGGGCAGCCGGGCCCGCCAGGACGGCCCAGTGCCGGGCCCCACCCTCCAGGGGAAAACCCAGCAGCAGGCTGCCTCGCTTCGGCACGCGGGCCGTGACGAGCTGGCGGTAGGGGTCCTCCCAGTCGGCGGGGGAGGTCATGAGGACGCCGACGCTGGGGTCGTCGGCGCCGGCCCCCACGGCCAGCAGGGCCTGGGCGCTGTCGCGGGCCTGGGTCCACTTCGGCCGCAAGGTCGTGAACGGCTCCGGCCCGACCTTGTCCTCAAGGGCCAGCCGCACGAGGTCGTTGACGGGTTTCGCGCGGCGTCCGTCCCAGACGAACCAGGGAATCCAGAGGGCCTCAACCGGGTCCAGGCCGCGGTCGAGGGCGAGCGTCATGCGGGCCCCTTCGCCAAGGCGGTACGTCTCGAGAACGTCGATCCACGGCTCGCCCGCGGTGCCGCGGAAGACGGCCTCGTAGGCGCGGTCCTTCTCGCGGAACGCGTAGCGCAGGCGCACCCGAAAGAAGACGGGGCCCTCGGCTTCGACCGTCGCCTCGACGCGCGCGAGCCGCCCGCCGCCCTCGACGCGGACCCGCCCGGCCCATCGCCGCGCCCCGGCCGGGCGGAGGCCCGAGAGGGGCGGGACGTCGGCCAGCGTGGCCTTTCGCCTCGCGAGGTCGGCCGAGGCGGGGATGCGGACCTCGGCGACGTCCGTCGAGAGAACCAGGGCGTCCTTCTCCCGGGTCACTGCGGCCCGGGGCCCGTCACCCACGGCCGGGGCCGCCCGGCCCTCATCGTTGTACGTGATCCGAACGGACACCTCCTCGCCGCGCGGCAGCGTCAGGCGGAACCAGAGGCGAACCTTGCGGACGGCCTCGGGCGTGCCCTTCAGGACCTCGACCTGCACGGGGACCGGGCGCTCCTCGTTCAGGGTCACCGAGAAGGTGTCGGCCCGCACCTTGGCCTCGCGGACGTCGTGGTCGAGGTGCACGAGCTCCTCGGTCCAGGTGTGGCCGAGGGGCTCGGCGAGCGTGCGGACCTTATGGTAGTTGAGCGCGCGGGCCGGTCCGGCGGCGCCTGCCAGCGCGCAGACGGCGGCCAGGATGCATGCAGTGCGTCTCACTCCGGCCCCGACCCTCGGCCTTCCGGCCCGACGTGCGCGCCCATCGAGACGGGCATTGTGAACCCCCACGTGGGATTGAACCCGGAGGGCCGCCGGGGGTGGCCCGTTTTTCGCGGTCAGGGGGACGCGGCGTCGGCAAGACGATCGGCCAGGCGGACGCCGATCTCGCGGTAGACCTTCCGCGTGAGGACCGTTTCCCCCGCCAGGGCGTAGGGCGTCTCCATGCAGAGGCCCGGCACACCGACCCCGCGGAAGAACTGGCGGAAGCTCGGACCATCGAAGCGGGAGGGGTACCGGGCGACGCGGGCGTGGTCGGCGGCGGCCAGGCGACCGAGGGCCTCGGCCAGAATCCCGGCCCAGCGGGCCGCCTCGGCGTGGGCGTCGGGCTCGGTCTCGGGGTCCGGCACGAAGAAGTAGGCCCCGCTCGCCTCGCACCCCCCGGGGGCGTGCAGGTCGAGGGCCAGGACGGGGCGGCAGCGGGTCCGCCACCGGGCCACGTCCCGCTGCATCACGAGCACCTCGTGCCGCATCGGCTGCGCCGCGGGCCCCGTGCCCCAGGCCCGGTTCAAATCCCAGGGGAAGTGGTCCTTGCCGTAGTCGCCACTCTCGACGCCGTCGATGTTCGCCAGGGGCACGGCCCAGACAAGGGGGGTGCGGCGGTGCTGCTCGGCCATGCGCCGGAGGAGCCCGTCGAGGACCCAGGAGCCGGGCGTCTCGCCGGAGTGCTGGCGGGCGACCAGGTACAGGCCGGGCCGGTCGGAGCCCTCCGCCCCGGGGCCGCTGGAGAGGCGGACGATGGGCCGGCCGCCCTGGCTCGCACCGATGGCGTCGGCTCGCCAGTGGCCGTCGCATTCCTGCACCAGCCGCTCGAGTTTCGGCCGGCCGTAGGGGTAGCAGAAGGCCGTCTCGAGCCATTCCGCGGGGACGTCGACCGTCCACGTCGCGAGGCGCCGCCCGTCGGGGAGCGTCTCGGCCTCGGGCAGCCCGAGCCGCTGCCAGTCCGTCTCGGCGGTCCGGACGACCGGCCGCAGGTGGTCGAGGGTCCCGACGCCCAGCATATTGCCCGGGTGCTTGAGGACGAGCTTCATCTGCCGGGCGGCGGACTTCGCGTCGCGGACGACGCGGAGGCAGAACCAGAGGGCCTCCGGGCCCCCGTGCGGGTCGGCGGCGAAGCGGACCTCGGGGACGGGTCGGTCCTCCAGAAGCTCCAGGCCGCAGGCATTCGCGAAGGGGATCGTCGTGTCAATGCGGAGGGGCATGGGCAGGGGACCCTCGTTTCGTGCGACTTCGGCTCATTGCGGGTTGGCGAGCAGCATTTCCTTGCTGATTCCTTCGGGGAGAGCGTCCTCGCGGATCAAGAGCGGAATCACATCGAGCAGGGCGAGGCCCAAAAAGGGCCCATGGCGTGCGGATCATGGTCGGGCCTCCCAACCAGCGCTCGCCGCCGGCGTCGCGGCTAAACGGCGTGCGTCCCCAGGTCGAAGCCGCTGTCGGTCTCGAGCGCCGCGGCCGAGCAGACGGGTTTGTCGAGGCCGGCGAAGCTGCCGCCCGAGACGATGAAGCGGGCGGCCTCGTCGGCCGTCACGGCCTCGAAGGCGCTCGAGACCTCCTCCCGCGGGTCGTTCGCCTCATAGGTGGCGAAGTAGAAGGCCTTTCCGGCCTCCAGGGCGAAGCTTCGGACGTGCAGGCCGTCGCGACGGACGACCCCGCCCCAGCCCTCGTCGGCCCCGCGGCGGACGGCGACGGCGATGCGCGGTGTGTCGTAGTCGTCCTTCTCGAAGTCGAGGGCCAGAAGCGAGATGACGAGGGCGTCGCGGACGGGCATGCCGTCCGCGATCTTTTCGGCGATCGGGTCGGTGTGCGAGCCGTTCGTGGCCACGGCCACGTCCCCGGCAACGCGGACGCAGTTGTAGGCGATGTAGGGATTCTTCTCGAGGTCGGCCTCGTGGCCCTCGCGGGGCACCACGGCCAGGCCCTTGGCCGTCCGGACCGTCCGGCGGTTGGGGAACGAGCGGGACGAGACGCGGTACAGGACGGCGTTCGCTCCGGCGGGGGTGCGGCCCACGGCGACGATGCGGCCGACGTACATGGTGGGACTCCTGTGTTTACTCAGGGCTGAGCCGCAAGCGGCTACGGATTGGGGACCTCATCCTCTTCCTGCCCGGATTCCGGCGGCCCCTCTTCGCCGCGCGCGACCAGCAGGGCCACCTCCAGCGATTCGAGGCGCTCGGCGGGCGGCACGATCACGCCGCCCGAGATCGTGTACTGGAACGCCTCGTCGACGCTGATGGGCAGGTCGATGACCTCGCGCCGGGGCACGGCCACGATGTACCCCGTGATGGGCGTGGGGCTGGAGGGGATGAAGATCGTCAGCAGTTCCTGCTCCGTGTGGCGCGAGAGGGCCCGAAAGCTGCGGCCCGTGACGAAGCCGATGGCCCACATCCCTCGCCGCGGGTACTCGATGGCCACGACGCGGCGGAACTCGACCTGCTTCTCGGCAAAGAAGAACTCCGTGACCTGTTTCGCGCCGGGGTAGATGCGCCGGAGGATGGGCATCCTGACGAGCCACCCTTCGGCCAGCCGCAGGAGCCGGCTCCCGAGGAACGTCCCGAGGAAGTAGGCGGCCACGCAGACCGCCACGATCGCCACGACCAGCCCCACCCACCAGAGCCAGTACGTGTGGTACCATTCGAGGACGGACCCGGGGGTGGGCCGGCCGGCCTCGTCGTAGGTCCCCAGGGGCGTGCCTAAGGCCACGTGCACCAGGTATATGACGGCCCGGTTCAGCGGTCCGCCGAGGTACCGGTAGATGAAGTTGATGCCGAGGGCGAGGACGACGATCGTCAGGAGGCTGGGCAGCAGGGCCGCCAGCCCCCGCCAGAACGACCGCTTGATGCTCTTGAGGATATCCATCGCGCCTCTTTCGCGGGCGGCCCCTCATGCCACACACCGCGCAGTGTATCAAAGGGTTCGCCGTCCCGCAACGGCCTCGCGCGGGTGGCCCGGATGTTGCATCGTCGCATCGCGACTTTGCCATCAAGCCTTTCTGGCGGCTCGTTGGGGGCCGCGGGTCGGGGCCGTGGGGCGGAGGAGGCAGAAGACCCCCGTTCCCCCGCCGCCAATCCCGGCCGCCGGGGCGGGCGAAGACCGGGTTGCCGCCGTACCGCCTCAGCCGGTGGCCAATCGGGTGCGCGCCGCCGATGCCCGAGTGTTGCCCCGCTTCCCGAACCGAGCCAAACCGGCCTCGCTCCAGGTCCGCCACCACCTGCTGCTTGAAGGCCAGAATATAGCGTACCACCCGCCTCGCGTCTCGCACCCCTTGACTCCTGAAAAAGGGCTTGCTCCACCCTCGCCGAGTGATCCCCTATTTCAGGACGGGACCGTTGTTGCCCAAGGCCCGATGCCTCATGCCCCGTGCCTGCTTTTTTGCCGTTCTTAAAGATAACTTAGTACAGCCCGCCCCTCGCGAAGGCCGTTGCTCTGAGCAAACGCCGACAGCCGGAAGGTCGCCCCATGGAGCGCGAGATCAACCTGACGGAGGACGAGATGGTCGAGATCGAAGCCCTGGTCCTGCGTGAGCTGGCCGCCATCCGGTCGGACCCGGATCGCGAGTGCAGCCCGAAGGTCCGCCGCCACGCCGAGGAACGGGCCGCCCACCTCCGCCACATCATCGACAAGCTCGGCTCGGCCCTGGGCAGCCAAGCGCCGGCCCGGTTGTACGGAAGCGCCGGCGGGCGCCCGACTTCCTGGCCCTTCCTAGGGCATGGCTAAGAGCCTATCCGGATAACCCCTCGTCGGCCCGACGCCGCCTGCGGACGCCGTAGCCGGCCGAAGCCAGAGGGTTATCCGGATAGGCTCTAAGCCGCAAGCGGCGGTGTGCCTGCGCTTGATTTCCCCATCCCCTCTCCCGTATCATACGCGCCCCGGCCGGGCGGGCCGGGACTGGCGACGGGAGCCCATCATGCGGATCATCGACCCGCACATCCACATGCAGAGCCGCACCACCGACGACTACGCCCTCATGGCCGAGGCGGGGATCGTCGCCGTCTGCGAGCCCGCCTTCTGGCCCGGCGTCGATCGCCAGTACCCCGAAACCCACCTCGACTACTTCAACCAGCTCACCACCTTCGAGCCCGCCCGGGCCGCCAAGCGCGGCATCAAGCATTACGTGTTCCTGGCCGTCAATCCGAAGGAGAGCGAGAACGTCGAGCTGACGGAGAAGGTCCTCGCGCAGATGGACCCCTACCTGGACCGGCCCACCGTCCTCGGCATCGGCGAGATCGGCCTCAACAACAACACCGACAACGAGATCCGCATGTTCCGCCGCCAGCTCCGCATGGCCGTCGAGCGGAACCTCCTGTGCGTCGTCCACACGCCGCACGCGGCCCAGAAGAAGCGCGGCACGGAGATCGTCGTCGACGTGATCCTCGAAGAGGACCCGCCCCGCGACCTCGTCGTCGTGGACCACTGCACCGCCGAAACCATCGAGCTGGCCCGAAGCTCGGGGTGCTGGACGGGCCTGACGGTCTATCCCGGCAAGCTCTCGCCGGAGGAGGCGGCGGTCATCCTCCGCGACCACGGCACGGAGCGGATGCTCCTGAACAGCTCGGCCGACTGGGAGGACAGCGACCCGTTGGGCGTCGTCACGACGGTCGGCGTCATGCGCGAGATGGCCATGGCCGACAGCGAGATCGAACGGGTCGTGTGGCACAATCCGCGGAAGTTTCTCGGCCAGAATCCCAAGTTCCAGGTCTAACCCGCTAGGATGGTCCCTTGATGGAGGGCGCCCCGTGGCCCCTGCCCCGTCCGAAGAACGCCGGTGCCCCGATGAGAGGTACGCGATCAGCGAGGCCGTCTGCCGCGCCCGGCGCGACCGCCATTACCCCAAGTGCCGCGAATGCAAGTGGGCCGACGCTCCCGCAGCCGGCCAGCGACAGGAGGATGCCGTGACCGTCGATCTCGACACCGTCTTCAAGAGCTACGATATCCGCGGCCTCGTCGACGACCCCATCACGAAGACCTTCGCGTGGAAGGTGGGGTACGCCACGGCCACGTACCTGCTCGAGACGCTGCCGCCGGAGGCCCGGGCCCGGGCCGACGAGCACTGGGTCGTCGTGGGCCACGACATGCGGCCCACCAGCGAGGGCTTCGCCAAGGCCGCCTGCGAGGGGATTCGGGCCGCCGGCCCCGGGGCCCTGGCCATCGGCGAGGTCGAGACCCCCGCCGTCTACTACGCCGTCGGGTCCCGGGGGGCCCTGGGCGGCATCCAGGTCACCGCCAGCCACAATCCCATCTCCTACAACGGGTTCAAGATCACGGGCCCCGGGTGCGTACCCGTCGGCATGGGCTCGGGCCTGGAGCGGATCCGCGAGGTCTTCGAGGCGACCGAGGACACGAGCCTCGCCCCCGCGGGGCCCCTGCGCCAACTCGACATCTCCAGCGGCTATCTGCTGCACGTCAAAACGTTCGCCGGGGCCATCAAGCCGATGAAGGTCGTCCTGGACGCCTCCAACGGCATGGCCTCGAAGTGGGTGCCCAGTCTCCTGCGCGAGTTCAACATGGGCCTGGAGTCCCTGAACCTCGAACGGGCCGGCCGCTTCAAGCACGAACCGAACCCGCTGAAGGAGGAGAACCTGGCGGAGCTGAAGGAACGCGTCCGGGCCTCCGGGGCGGCCCTGGGGCTCTGCTTCGACGGCGACGCCGACCGCGTGGGCATCGTCGACGAGCGAGGCCAGACGGTCCTGAATGACCTCGTCTCCGCGATGCTCGTGCCGGGGTTCCTGGAGGCCGAGCCGGGCGCGACCATCGTCTACGACCTCCGCTCGAGCTGGGCCTTGAAAGAGGAGATCGAGAAGCATGGCGGCGTGCCGCGCCGTGAGCGCGTCGGGCACAGCCACATGAAGGCGGCCCTTCGGGAGACGAACGCCCCGTTCGGCGGCGAGCTGTCGGGCCACTCCTACTTCCGCGACAACTTCTTCTGCGACTCGGCGGTCATCGCGTTGATGAAGGTGCTGACGGCCCTCTCGGAGCAGCCGGAGACGCCCCTCTCCCAGCGCATCGCCCCCCTCGCCCGCTACGCCCAGACCGGCGAGGTCAACTTCGAGGTCGAGGACAAAGACGCCGCCATCCGTGACATGGCCCGCCGCCATGCAGACGGAAAGGTCGATTTCCTCGACGGCGTGACGGTCGAGTTTGACGACTGGTGGTTCAACCTGCGGCCCTCGAACACCGAGCCGCTGCTGCGCCTGTGTCTCGAGGCCAGGACACCCGAACTTCGAGACGAAAAGTACGAGGAGATGATCTCGATCCTCGGCGAACCGTCGGAGCACTGACCGGTCCAGAGCAGGCCCTGTGCGCGACGGGTCTCGGACCCGCCGCGGCCGTGAACCCCTCAGTTCATCCCCTCCTTTGACTTTCGCCCGATCTAAGGTCCATGCCCAGACGGACACGAACAAGCGCGACCACTTCCTCGAGCTCCACGGCACGGAGCTCCGGCTGATGCCCGAGCCCGCCACGTTGGCGTTCGTGGGGGTCGGGCTCGCCGGCCTCCTGCGCCGCCGCCGGCGCGCAACCTGCGCCACACGCCCCCTCGTTCGTATAGCATCGTGACCGGCGTTCCCTTCTCGAGGTGCCCGCGCGGATGAGACCTTTGGCCCTTGCGCTTGTGCTCGCGCCGGCCCTCGCGCTGACCGCCGGTTCGGCCGCAGAGGGAGCGCCGGCCGACGCGCAGGCCCGCGAGCTCGACCGGCTGATGGCCGAGTTCCGCGCCGAGCCGTCGGCCGCGGCGACCGAGCGCATCACCGACCGCGTCATCGAGATAGGCGGCGGGGCGCCCAGGCGGCTCCTGGAGGCAGCCCTGGCCGAGTCCCGCCCCCTCCTCGACCGCTACGTCACCGCCTACGCCGCCGAAGGCCCCGACGTCGGCCGCCGCAAGCTTCAGGCCCATCTCGCCGAGGCCCAGCCCCTGCGGGCCGAGCTCCGGGCCATGCGGCAGTACCTCTCGAAGGACCGCCTCGCCAGGGAAGCCTGGCCCATTGTTACGAAGCTCGACCGGTTGCTCGCGGGCCGTCCCGAGGACGTGGTCGCCGCGTCGCGGACGGTCGGGCGCCTGCGCGAGCGGCTGGAGGCGATCGACCAATGCCGGCGACGGCTTCGCGCGGCGCTTGAGCCGAAAACGAAGCGAAAGCACCCCAAGGGGTTCCCGGCCGGATGGGCCGCGCGGGGGCGGCGGGAGCGGGGCCTGCTGGACCTGGTGGCCGACGTCGAGCGGCAAGCGGCCCTGATGGGCCTGGCGGCCAACGATCGCGACGAGATGGTCCTACGCGAAAACGCCGCCGTCGAGGGGCTGCTGACGGCCCGCGAGCGGGCGGGCATGCGGGAGGCGAACCGCGTGCGGCTCCTCCTGGGCCTGCCCTCGTTCTACCTCGACGTCAAACTCTGCGAGGCCGCCCGCGACCACGCCCAGGACATGGCCCGCCTCAACTTCGTCAGCCACCAGTCGCCCGTGGCCGGCAAGGCCATGCCCTGGGACCGCGCCCGGCGCTTCGGCACCACCTGCAAGAGCGAAAACGTTTCCTACGGCGGCACGTCGCCGGCGTGGATCATCCAGCGGTGGTTCGTCAGCCCCGGCCACCACGTGAACCTGCTGAACCCCGCGTACTACCGGGCGGGGGTCGGCAACCACGGCCAGCTCTGGGTCATGATGTATGGGAAGTGAGCGTATGACGAACGGTCGATGCCTGAGCTTCGCCCTGGCTGCGGGGCTGCTCCTGGCGCCCGCCTGCCGCCTCGGCGCCGCCGCCAACGAGACCGCCGAGATGCGGCGCGAGGTCGCGACGCTGCTGACGGCCTTTCGCCGCGCGAAGACCGACCCGCAAGAACGGGAGCGGATCGTGGGGCGCGCCCTCGAGCTGGGCGGCACGGGCCCCGCGCGGCTGTTGGCGGTCGTCAACGGCGAGATCCGCCCCCTCCAAGCCCGGTACCGGTCGGGCTTCCTGGAGGCCACCCTCGCCCTCCTGCGCGAGCGCGTCAGGGAGGCGGGCTCGGGGGAGGTCGAGTCGCTCCGGCAGAAGGTGCTCCAGGTGGCCCGCTCGGCCGAGCCGACGAAGGACGCGATCGTCACGAAGGCCGACCCGGCCCTCGAAAAGCTGATGACGCTCCTCGTGGTCGGCCGCGACGACGTCCTCGCCTTCGACGAGGCCCTCGCCCTTCGGCGTCGGACGCTCGCACGGCTCGGGACGTGGTGGCAGCGCCTCACCGACGCCGCCGAGCCCGCCCCCGGCGAGCACGTCCCCCGGTTCGGGGCGATGCTCGAAACGGAGGAGCAGCTTGCCACGATGCTCGCTCTGGCCGGCGACGATCGCCGACGGCGGCTCCTTATGGCCAACGTGCCCCTCGAAGCGAAGCTCGACCCGGAGGAGGCCGCGGGCATCCGGCACCTGAACCTGATCCGGGTCCTCTTGGGGATGAAGCCGCTGGCTATCGACACACGGCTCTGCGACGCGGCCCGGGATCACTCGAAGGACATGGCCGAGAAGGGGTTCTTCTCGCACGACTCGCCCGTGCCCGGCAAGCGGACGTTCACGGACCGGGCGGCCCGGTTCGGCACGACGGCCCACTCCGAGAACATCGCTCAGGGGGCCCGCACCGGCCCCGCGGCCATCCGCCAATGGTGGCACAGCCCGGGACACTTCAAGAACATGATGGGCTCGCATTCCCGTACCGGCCTCGGCCGCCACGGCATGCACTGGACGCAGATGTTCGGGTAAGCCTCAGCACACGCGCCGCAGCACACGTCACGACCCCGCGGTAGGCCGGTTTCCCCGCCGCGCAGGCACGGCGGGGGAACGGGCCCAAGGGTAAGCGAGGCCCCAAGGCGCCCGCATTTCAGGCTACGCCCGCACCCAACCCCGCGGCCAGAAGCTCCATGGGGTGATAGACCGGCAGGCCGGTGCCGTGGGCAAGCTGGGTACGACACATGCCGCAGCTCGTGACGACGGCCTCGGCGCCGGAGGCCTTGATCTTCTCGAAGACCGGCTCGGCGATGGCCTCGGCGAGGGTCGCGTTCTTCACCTTCAGGCCGAACGTGCCGCCCATGCCGCAGCACGTGTCGTTCGTGCAGACGAACTCGAGGCCGAGCACCGTTTCGAGCAGCGCCTTCGGCTGCATGCCCCGCCCGGCGGCCCGGAGGTGGCAGGGGGCGTGGTACGCCAGGCGCTTCGCGCGCCACGGCGTCTCGACCGGCCCGCGCTCGGCGACCCGCTCCGCCACCAGCGCGTGCACGTCGCGCGTCGCGTCGGCCACGCGGCGTGCGCGCGCGGCGTCGTCGACGGCCATGTCGGGGTAGTCCTGCGAGAGCGTGAGGACGCAGGATGGGCACCCGCTGACGATCGTCCAGCCGTCCTCGGCCAGCGGGGCGAGGACGTCGAGGTTCGCTCGCATATCTCGCACGGCCGACGCCGCGTCGCCCGCGGAGATCTTCGCAACGCCGCAGCACTTCTGCTCGGGGATGAGGATGCGGCAGCCGAGGGCCTCGAGAACTTCGAGGGTCCGATGCCCGATGCCCGGCTCGTTGAAGAGCTCGAAGCACCCCGCGAAGTACGCGACCTTCGGGCCGCCCGAGTCCGGGTTGATCTCCGTCCCCTCGGCGAGCCGGTCGTGCGCGAAGGCGGGCATCGCCGCCCCCCGTCCGATCCCGCCGAGCTTCTCCATCACGAAGCGTACGGGCCCTTGCCGGAGGAACCAGTTCGAGACGGGCGCGAAGAGGCTCCCCATCCGTCCCATCGGACGGACCTTGAGAACCATCCGCTCCACAAGGCCCAGCCGCCCGCCGCGCGCCAGCCGTTCCTTCTCCCGCACCACCAGCCCCGCCACGTCGACGCGGCTCGGGCACTCCGTGGTGCAGGTCTTGCAGTTATAGCAGAGGTCCGCGACGGCGGCCATGCGGGCGTCGTCGAGATCCGCCGGCGTCAGGTCCCCCGCGATCGCCTCCCGCAGCAGGTTCGCCTTGCCGCGCGGCGAGGCCAGCTCGTCGCCGGTCACCTTGTACACGGGACAGTACGCGCGGCACGTGCCGCACCCGTGACAGCGGGCCAGTTCCTCGCGCCAAGGCTCGCGGTCGAATCCGTCGCCGGTGGGGCGCGGCTCGAAGCCGGGGCCGAGGCGGAGGTCCTCGAGGTGCACCTGGCGCTCGTCGGTGACGATCTTGCCGGGATTCATGATGCCCGCGGGATCCCAGAGCCGCTTAAGGTCGCGCATAACGTCGTACAGTTCGCCGAATTGGAGCGGCAGATACCCGCTTCGCGTGAGACCGTCGCCATGCTCGCAGGAGATCGTGCCGCCGAGGTCGATCGTCAGCCGTGCGACCTCCTCGGCGATGGCCTTCATCTTCGCGATGTCCTCCGGCACGCGCGTGTCCAGCAGCGGCCGCGCGTGGAGGTTCGAGTCGCCCGCGTGTCCGTAGATGGCAGCGTCGGCGCCGTGGCGGTCGAAGATGTCGCGCAGGCCCTGGATATAGGCGACAAGGCGGTCCGGCGGGACGGTGACGTCCTCGACGAAGGGCGTAATCCGCCGCGGCCCGGGCAGCTTCTGGAGAATCTGGACGGCCCGCTTGCGGACCCGCCAGAGTCGCTCCTGTTCGGTCGGGTTGTAAGCGTCCCGCCCGTCGAACGCCAAGCCCAGTTCGTCGATGATCCGCGCCCGGACGCGACCGATGAACGCCTCGTTCTCGTCGCGACGGTCGGAAAGTTGCTCGACGAGAAGGACCGTGTCAGCCTCCGGCGGAAGGTACTCGGCCGGCACGGAGCCGTCGGCCCGAACGATGTCGAGGAACCGCCGCTCCATGATCTCGCACGCGCTGGGGCCGAGGTCGAGGATCGGGGCCACGGCCTCGCCCGCCTTCTCGAGCGAATCGAACCAGAGGAGCAGACTGGCCCGCTCTGTCGGGCGATGGACCACCTTCAGGCCCGCCTCGACGATGACGGCGAGCGTCCCCTCGCTGCCGACGACGAGCCGCCCGAGGTCCACACGGCCGTCCCCCAGGACCTCGAAGAGGTTGTACCCCGCGCTGTTCTTGCTCGTGTGCGGGCGGTAGCGGTCGATGAGGGCGGCGTGCGTCTCGACGAGGGCCCGGGTGCCGGCGGCGATGCGGCCGAGCGCGTCATCGCGCGCGGCGAGGGCCTGCCACGCCTGGCCGTCGGCGTCCATGGGTTCGAGCCGGGCGCGCGACCCGTCGGCCAGCACGACGTCAAGATACGCAACGTGATCCTTGATGGACCCGTACCGGATACCGCGCGCCCCGGAGGCGTTGTTGCCGAGGTTCCCGCCGATGGTGCAGAACTGCTCGCTCGACGGGTCGGGCCCGAGCATGAGCCCGTGGGCCACGAGGGCCTCGTTCACCTCGCCCGTGACGGCACCGGGCTGGACGCGGACGCGCTTCGCGTCGGGGTCGATCTCGACGAGGCGATCCATGTGCTTCGTGAAGTCCAGCACGAGGCCCCGCCCGAGCGCCTGGCCACACAGGCCCGACCCCGCCCCGCGAGGGATGACCGGGACGCCCGCCTCGGCGGCGATGCGAACCGTGGCGGCGACATCGTCGGCGTCGGCGGGGACGACGACGGCGAGCGGGCGGATGCGGTAGATGCAGGCGGCGGTGGCGTAGGCCGTGAGGCTGAACCGGTCCGTCAGAACGTCGCCGCGCACCGCCGCGCGGAGCGCCGCCTCGGGGGCGCTCAGGGCGGGTGCGGCGGTGTCGACCTCGGCCATGACGCCCTCGGTTGATTCCGGCCCCCCGCGGGCATACTATAGGCCGCGCGGGGGAAAAGGCAAGCGAGGCACGCGTGGCGAGGGCGGTCGGGTGCATCTCGGGCGGGCTCGACTCGACGCTGGCGGTCTGCCTGATGCGGGACCTGGGCGTCGACGTGATCGGTCTCCATGCCGCCCACCTCTGGCACGCCGCGCCGCACGACCCCGCCGCCCGGCCGCCCGCCGTCCGCGAGGTGGAGTCGCGCGGCGTGCCGGTGCGGATCGTGGACGCGGCGGAGGCGGACCTGGCGATGCTTCGCGACCCGACCCACGGCTTCGGCAAGCACCTGAACCCGTGCATCGATTGCCGCATCTGGACCCTGCGCCAGGCCAAGGCTCTCATGGAGGCCGAGGCAGCGGACTTCGTCTTCACCGGCGAGGTGGTCGGCCAGCGGCCCATGTCGCAGCGGCGGCAGGTCATGGACCTGATCGAGAAGCGGTCGGGCCTCCAGGACCTGCTCCTTCGGCCTCTCTGTGCGAAGAACCTGCCGCCCACGAAGCCCGAGCGAAAGGGCCTTGTCAACCGCGAGCGGCTCCTGGACCTGAGCGGCCGGTCCAGGAAGCCCCAGATGGCCCTGGCCAAGCGGTTCGGCATCGCCGAGTACGCGACGCCCGCGGGCGGGTGCCTGCTGACGGATCCGGGCTTCGCGCATCGCCTGGCGGACCTGATGGAGCACGAAGGCGCGACGCCCGCCCGGGTCGAACTCCTGAAGGTCGGGCGGCACTTCCGGATGCCGGGCGGGGCGCGGCTGGTCGTTGGGCGGAATCACGAGGAGAACCTGCGACTGGAAGCGCTCGCCGAGCCGACGGACACGCGCCTCGGGGCCGCCGACATGCCGGGGCCCCTGGCCTTGCTGCGCGGCGAGGCGGAGGAGGAGGCCCTCGATCTGGCCGCCTCCATGACGCTTCGGTACGGCAAGGCCAAGCCCGGCGAGCCGCACCGCGTCCACATCGAGCGCGGCGATGAGGTGAAGATCCGCGAGGCGACCTGCGCCGACGACCCGGCCTGCCGCGCGCGGCTCATCACGTTGGAGACGCCGGCATGACGAAGGCGCTTCAGGAGAAGATCGGGCGTCTCGAGGCGATCCTGCGGGACCTCGGATCGACGGCGGTGGCCCTCTCGGGCGGCGTGGACTCGACGCTGCTGGTGGCCGAGGCGCGGCGGGTGCTGGGCCGCGAGGGCGTCCTGGCGGTGACCGCCACGGGCAACCTCTTCGTCCCCGGCGAGGCCGACAATGCCCGCGACCTGGCCGCGCGCCTCGACGTGCCGCACGTCGTCATCGAGACCGAGCCGCTCGCCATCCCCGAGGTGGCGGCCAACCCGCCGGACCGGTGCTACCACTGCAAGAAGGCGATCTTCGCAGAGGTCCAGCGAATCGCCCGCCAGCGCGGCCTGGCCGCCGCGTGCGACGGGGCGAACGCCGACGACCCCGGCGAACACCGGCCCGGCATGCGGGCGACGGCGGAGCTCGGGGTCCGGAGCCCGCTGAAGGAGGCGGGCCTGACCAAGGCCAACGTCCGGGCCCGGTCGCGGGAGTTGGGCCTCGTGACGGCGGACCGCCCGTCGATGGCGTGCCTGGCGAGCCGGTTCCCGTATGGGACGCCCGTCACGGAGGCGAGCATCCGCCGCGTCGCCGCCGCCGAGACCGTGGTCCAGGAGCTGGGCTTCCCCGGCTGCCGCGTCCGCGACCACGGGACGGTCGCGCGGATCGAAGTAGCGCCCTCGGCCATCCCGCAACTCGTCCGGCACCGCGCCGCACTGGTGGAGGCGCTCCAGGCCCTCGGCTACGCGTACGTGACGTGCGACCTGGAAGGATATCGGAGCGGGGCGATGGACGAGGTGCTGGAGTAGGGGGGCATGGCCACGCCGCCTTGGCGTGGTCGTGGTCGTCGCAGGTGAAAGCTACCATTGTCGAGTTCTGATTTTCGATTGGGCCGCCCGCGCCCCGGTCACGGTCGTCTTGCCGTGCAATCGAAAATCATAGATCAAGGACTACTCCACCATCACCACCTCGTACCCCTTCGGCAGGTTGCCTTCGATCTCGACGGCGATGGCGCCGTCCTCGATGCGGACCTCGCACCAGGGGACGCGCATGCGTTTCCAGTCGGCCAGGGCCACCAGGGGGAGCCGCTGCGGGGCGCGGACCGGCGAGAGACCCAGCCGCTTTTCCTTCTTGTCCAGGCAGAATCCCGGGGCCGCGAACAGGACCCCGATCGAGGTGATGCCCCGCGGGTAGTAGCACAGGTTGTTGCCACCGTACGTGTCGATGAAGCCGGGGGCCCAGGGCCCGAGGTTGTCCCAGAGCTGGAAGTCCCAGTAGCGGTCCGCCCCGTCCAGGAGGTCGACGCCCAGGTACGCCGCCGCGAAGTCCCGCCACAGGTTCTGGCTGACCCAGAGGTTCGAGCGGTCGACGCTCGAGTGCGTGCAGCCGAAAGGGATGAGGGCCTCGCCGGCGGCGGCGACGACGTCGCACCGGAGCCGCTCGGGATTCATGTCGATGTTGCGCCCGACGAGCGACGGGTACACCATCCCGTTGGCCGTGTAGATGGAATAGGCGTCCCAGCCGGCCATTTCGCCCTTCGGGAGGGGCTTGCCGGTCCGGGCGTCCGTGAGGCCGTCGGTCCGGCGCTCGAGGCACGTGGCATAGTGGTCGCCGAGCCAGGCCTTCCGGTCGAGTGTGCGGCGGATCTTGCGGACGCGTTTCATGTACTCGAGGGCTCGGTGGTCGTCGCCCATGTCGTGAGCCATCTCGGCGGCCATCTGGAGGGCGGCCAGGCTCTTGACGGCCAGGTACGTCTGCTCGCGGGCGTACTGGACGGCGGGCGAGGCGTCGTCGATGGTGTTGGCCGTGCCCGTGTCGGGGAGGCCGTCGCCGGAGGTGTCGGCCCGGAGGATGTAGGCGGCCAGGCGGGTGGCCTGGCGATAGTGGCGTTTGAGGAGGGCGTCCTTGCCGGTCCATCGCCAGAGGGCATGGAGCATGAGGATGTAGTTCGTGTTCTCCTCGATCTCCATCTCGTGGTCGTAGACCTGGCGTCCGATCCAGAGGTCGCCGCCCACGTCGTGGCTCATCCATCCGGCCCCGTCGCCCGCGTCCTTCTCGTAGCGGGACCACTCCCGGAAGGTCATCTCCAGCAGCTCGGGCCAGAGGGCGAAGTAGAGGAGGCCGAGATTGTATTCGACGTCGACGGTCGAGTGGTAGCGGCAGACGCCCTCCCAGACGCTGAACCAGTCCTTCCCGCCCGCGCGCCGGACCCACCACGTGTTCGAGAGGTAGCTCTGGAACGTGAAGGCGATGAGATCGAGGGTGGACTTCGGGAGGCTGCTCTCGGTGAAGAGACCGTCGAAGAAGACGCAGCGCTGCCGGAGCGCGTCCCGCTCGCGGCGGCCGAAGCGGATCACGTCCTCGAGATTCCTGAAATGGGCGGTGTACTTGAAGGCCGCCGGCTCCTCCTCGACCGTCAGGATCGCCGGGTCGCCGCAATACGCGGCCCAGAGGGCCTCGATGGCGACGGTCTTTCGCAGGGGGAGCTTGACGGTGCGCGCGAGGCGCATACCCTTGGCCTTCGTCGCGCGGTCCAGGGGGACGATGGCCTCCTCGACCTGGAAGGGCCGGGTGCGCTTGGGGATGGCTCGTTCGCTGGGCCCTTCGCCGAAGGCGCGGGGCCTGAGCTCCGGGACCTTATAGCCGAAACGAATGCCGCGCCCCCGGCCCCGACGCGTCGTCGCGCCGGGCCGGTCGATCTCCAGGAACACCTCGGCCTCGTCCGGCAGGTCCTCGTCCGGGTATCGCCAGTGGAACCACGTGACGGGCTCGACCGTGAGGGTCAGGTAGAAAAGCGGCGCGAGGCTCGCCTTCTCATCCTTCGGGTAGAAGGGACTGCGCAGCAGGACCCGCAGCCGGAGGCCCCATTCCGGCACGGTGCCGACGTACTCGACGCTGGTCATCGTCAGGTGCTGCTCCGAAAACCGGAACGGCTCGTGCTTCCTCGTCAGGGGCACGGCCCGGGTCTCGTCGCCGACCTTGAGGCCCAGCGCGAGGTCGGTGTCGACGTCGGCGTCGAGGAACCGGCCGAGGGCCGAGTGGCGGACCCGCCGGTTCGGGGCGTCCAGAAAGAGGGAGAAGCGAGAGCCGAGCTTCGAAAGGAAGGTGGCGAAGGGGAACATGGAGTCCTTTCCGAAGGAGCCTACGGCAGATCGATCTTCGGCACGTCCCGCTGAACGGCCGTGTCGATCTCGAAGAAGTCCGTCTTCTCGAAGCCGAACAGCCTCGCCATAACGTTCGTCGGAAACATCTGACAGCGGTCGTTGTAGTCGCGGACATTGGCGTTATAGAAGCGGCGGGCGGCCTGGATGCGGTCCTCAGTCTCGACGAGTTGGTTCTGGAGGACCAGAAAGTTCCGGCTGGCCTTCAGGTCGGGGTACCCCTCGCTCAGGGCGAAGAGCCGGCGCAGAGCCCCCACGAGCATGTTCTCCGTCTCGGCCTGCTCGTCGGGCGAGCCGGTCGAGGCGATGGCGCGGCTTCGGGCCTCGACGACCCGCTCGAAGACCTCACGCTCGTGGGCGGCATAGCCCTTGACCGCCTCGATGAGGTTGGGGATGAGGTCGTAGCGGCGCTTCAGCTCCGTCTCGATACCCGCCCACGACTCCTGCACGTGGTTCCGGCCGCGCACCAGGCTGTTGTACATCCCGACGGGGATGACGATCGCCACGACCCCGACGACGGCCACGACGACACAGCACGGGAGACCGAAGAACATCTCCGCCTGCGAGGGCACCAGCGACGCCGTCACGCTCATCGAGGACCTCCGCTCGGGGACGCCCCGCGGGCCGCGAGGACGTAGTCGGGGAAACTGCGGATCACGATCGCCGCGACGTCGATCAGCCGCTTCAGGTTCAGGACGTCCCCCCGCTTGTCATAGACGAGCATGATCGGGCCGCTCAGTTCCATCGACGGGGCCTGCCCCCACGAGAGCATCTGCTCGATGAGGCGCGCGTGCAAGATGTCGTAGGCGAAGCGGCGGTCGTCGCTCCGGACGTGGTAGCGACGGCTGAACTCGTCGCTCTCGAAGTCGAGGTCGTCGTAGCCGACCCAGGAGGCCACCCGGTCGAAGAAGCCCTCCGGCCGCATCCGAAGACGCGGGGCCACGATGGGCATCTCGATCACGGCGGCCTGGTAATGATGCGTCGTCGAGTTCTTGCCGCTGCCCGTCGTGTAGCGGTACTCGAAGGCGACGACGGCACGACCCTCGGCCTCGCCCACCAGGACGTTGCCCGCCCGCTTCGAGTGCCCGTGCTGGAAAAGGCCGAACTGCTCGTACCGGGACGGCATGCCCCACGGGTCCTCGACGTAGTAGTCAAAGCCAAGGCGCGCGGCAAGCTTGGCGGCCTGCTCGCGGCGGCGGCGGGACTGCATGATGCCGAAAACGATCGCCGCAACCGCAAGGGCAACGAAAACCGGGAAGATGAGGCACGGCAAGGCTTCCATCTCCACTCCCTGCACTTCTTCCGCAACGCCCGCACCGGGCAGGCGGGAATGACAACGAGCTCACGATCGCGGCTCGAAGTCGCGGCGATTATAGAGGGGGCCGCCGGCGCCGTCAAAGCAAACGCGGTCCCCGTCCGATTCTCCGTACGCGGGGCGCCGCCGACTATTCAGACGTCCGACCTGCGAGGGGCCTTCGCCGCCGCATCCCAGGGGCTTGCATTAGCGCGGGCCGGCGCGCATGATGACGGGCGTCGCTGTGCCGACACGTCGAAAGGGGGTCGAGCCATGCCGAACCGCGCCGGATGGATCGCCGCAGGGGTCCTCTTTGCCGGAGCCGCCGCGGCCGCGGGCATCGCCGCCTGGTGTCTCGTGCTCCACGCGTTCCACCGGGCCCCGGAGGTGGTGTGCGGATGTCCGTCGGTGGCCCGGTACGTGGTCTTGGCGGGGACCTGCGCGGCGGGGGGCCTGGGGCTCGCCCTTCCCCGACGCCGCCGCAAGCTCCCGGCGACGCCCTGAGCGTCGGACCCGCCTCTCCCGCTGTTTTGCTTTGACTCCGCCCCCGGTCTTGCTAGAATCATCGGTCTACGCAAGACGGACGTGACAGGTCACGGGACACCCAAACGACACGAGGAGGCAGAGCGCGATGGCCAAGCAGCAGAAGGTCGGACTGACGGGACTGGCAGTCATGGGCGAGAACCTCGCCCTCAACATCGAGAGCCGCGGCTTCTCGATGGCCGTCCACAATCGCACTACCAGCAAGATGACCACCTTCATCGAGAACCGGACCCGGGGCAAGGACATCGTCGGCTGCGAGACCCACGAGGACTTCGTCGCCGCCCTCGAACAGCCCCGCAAAATCATCATCATGGTCAAGGCCGGGAAGCCCGTCGACGCCGTTATCGACGGCCTGCGTCCGCTCCTGGATAAGGGCGACCTCCTCATCGATGCCGGAAACTCTTTCTTCCAGGACACCGAGCGGCGGCTGGCGAGCCTGGCCGAGGACGGGATTCTCTACATCGGAACGGGTGTCTCGGGCGGCGAGGAGGGGGCGCGGAAGGGCCCCTCCATCATGCCGGGCGGCAGCGAGGAGGCTTACGCCCTCGTCAAGGACGTCTTCGAGTCCGCCGCCGCCCAGGTCGACGGCCCCTGCTGCACCTACATCGGCCCCCGCGGCGCCGGCCACTACGTCAAGATGGTCCACAACGGCATCGAGTATGGGATGATGCAGTGCGAGGCCGAGGTCTACGACCTCATGGGCCGCATCCTCGGCATGAGCGCCCCCGAGATCGGCGAAACGTTCCAGGCCTGGACCGACGCCGAGCTGGGCGGGTACCTGATGGACATCGCCGCCGACCTCCTGACCAAGACCGACCAGGAGACCGGCAAGCCCATCGTCGACCTCATCCTCGACAAGGCCGGCCAGAAGGGCACGGGCAAGTGGACCAGCCAGAACGCCATGGATTTGGGCGTGGCCGTGCCGACCATCGACATGGCCGTCCAGGGCCGCATCCTCTCGGCCTTCAAGGACGAGCGCGTCGCCGCCGAGAAGGCCCTCCAGGGCCCGAGCCCCGACACCTGCGCGTGCGGCGAGTGCGACGTGACCAAGGAAACGTTCCTCCCGATGCTCCGCGACGCCCTCTACGTGGCGACGGTCGCGTGCTACGCCCAGGGCTTCGCCCTGATGCGCGAGGCGTCGAAGGAGTATGACTATGACCTCACGTTCCCCGAAATCGCCCGTATCTGGAAGGGCGGCTGCATCATCCGCTCGAAGCTTCTCGACCCGATCACCGAGGCCTACCGCAAGAACCCGGACCTGGCGAACCTGCTGGTCGACGACTTCTTCGCCGACATCGTCCACACCAAGGCCGTGCAGCTGCGGTGGGTGGTCTGCCAGGCGGCGTGCATGGGCATCCCGGTGCTGGGTCTCGCGTCGGCCCTCGGGTACATCGATTCGTACCGCACGGCCCGCCTGCCGCAGAACTTCACCCAGGCCCAGCGGGACTACTTCGGCGCCCACACCTACGAGCGGGTCGACAAGGACGGCTCCTTCCATACCGATTGGGTGAACATCTAGGCGCGGCCCTGCCCCTCCCCTCCGCCCCGGCGGGAGATGGGTCGGGCGGAGGGGGGGGGAGGCGAGGCGGTCACCCGTGCGCCCGGGATCGGCCCATGCCCTGAACACGGGCGAACAAGCCGCCCGTGCCACCACGCTGACAGCCCATGAAGATCGTCGCCGACGAGAACATCCCGCTCCTGGCCGAGGCCTTCGGGCCCCTGGGCGAGGTCCTCGCCCGGCCCGCCGACCGCATCACCCCGGAGGCCGTCGCCGACGCCGACGCCCTCATCGTCCGCAGCGTCACGAAGGTGGGCGCGGACCTCCTGGACGCTTCGGCCGTCCGCTTCGTCGCCACCGCCACCATCGGCGTCGACCACGTCGACCAGGCATATCTCCAGGCGCGCGGCATCGGGTTCGCGAGCGCGGCGGGGTCGAACGCGCGGAGCGTCGCGGAATACGTCTTCGCGGCCCTGGTGACGCTGGCGGCATGGCGCGACGAGGCCTTGGCCGGCAAGACCCTCGGCATCGTCGGCATGGGCCACATCGGATCGCGCGTCGCGCGGATCGGAGAGGCCCTGGGCATGCGCATCCTCAGGAACGACCCGCCGCTTGAGCGTGAGACGGGCGATCCGATCTACGTCCCGATCGAGGCCCTCGCCGAGGCCGACGCCGTTACGTTCCACGTGCCCCTGACGCGCGACGGGCCCCATGCCACGTACCACATGATCGACGAGACGCTGCTGCGGGGCCTGAAGTGCGGGGTGACGCTCATCAACTCCTCCCGCGGGGCCGTCGGCGAGACCGAGGCCCTGAGGGCCGCCGCCCGGGCGCGGCACCTCGGGGCGTTGGTGTTGGACGTGTGGGAGGGGGAGCCGGAGATCGACCTCGACCTCCTCGCCGCCACCACCCTCGCCACCCCCCACATCGCCGGCTACAGCTACGACGGGAAGGTGAACGGGACGCGGCAGGTGATGGAAGCCCTGTGCGCGCATTTCGGCATCGAGCGGGCCTGGGACCCGGCCCCGCTCATGCCCCCGGCACGCATCGGCGAGATCGAGATCGCGGCGCCCGCGCCGCCCGTCGAGGCCGTGCGCCAGGCCGTCGCCTCCAGCTACGACATCACCGCCGACGACGAGCGGCTCCGGACCGTCCAGCACGAGCCGCTCGCCGAGCGCGGCCCGTACTTCCAGTCCCTCCGCAAGCACTACCCGGTGCGTCGCGAGTTTCGCCACACGCGCGTCCGCTTGGCCGAGGCCGACCCGGCCGTGACCTCGGCCCTGGCGGCCCTGGGGTTTCCGGTGGTCGACGCCGGCTCGATTCCGCCTTGAACCCCGCCCCGGCGGCCGCCATAATCACCCCGATGGTAACCGGAAGGGGAGCGACGTGACCCTCGGAAGAGGCCACCCGGCGGGCATCCTGCCGGAGGAGAAGATCGAAGCCTTTGTCGGCGAGGCCCTCGAAGGGCTCGACCTCGACGGCCGCCGCGTCCTCGCGCTCATCCCCGACTCGACGCGCACCGCCCCCGTGGGCCTGATGTTCCGCACGATCGCCGACGCCCTCCGGGGGACGGTCGCGAAGCTCGATTTCCTCATCGCCCTCGGCACCCACATGGCCATGCCGGAGGCGAAAATCCTGAAACTCCTCGACATGACCGCCGAGGAGCGCGAGGCCTCCTACGCCGACGTCGGCGTCTTCAACCACGCGTGGGACGACCCCGACTCCCTGACCGTCGTCGGCGCCCTCTCGGCCGAAGAGATGGAGCGATTGAGCGAGGGCCGCTATGCCCTCGAAGTGCCCATCCAGATCAACCGCATGGTCCTCGACTACGATCACGTCTTCATCGTCGGCCCCACGTTCCCGCACGAGGTCGTCGGCTTCTCCGGCGGGTGGAAGTACTTCTTCCCCGGCATCGCCGGGCCCGACATCATCAACTTCTTCCACTGGCTCGGGGCCCTGGTCACGAACTGGAAGATCAACGGCGTCAAGGACACCGTCGTCCGCCGCGTCATCAACCGGGCCGCCGAGTTCATCACCGTGCCCGTCACGAACTTTGACCTCGTCGTGACGACCGAGGGCACGAAGGGCCTCTACGTCGGCGATCCGGTCGAGGCGTGGGAGGCCGCAGCCGACCTCTCCGCCCAGGTCCACATCCGGTACGTCGATCGCACGTACCGCAAGGTCCTGGGCATCGCCCCGGAGATGTACGACGACATCTGGACCGCCGGCAAGGTCATGTACAAACTCGAGCCCATCGTCGCGGACGGTGGGGAACTCATCATCTACGCCCCCCACATCGACGAGGTCAGCTACACCCACGGCCACATCCTCGACAAGATCGGCTACCACTGCCTCGACTACTTCCGCCGCCAGATGGACAAGTTCGCCGACATCCCGGGCGGCGTGATGGCCCACTCGACGCACGTGCGCGGCCTGGGCACGTTCGACGGCGAGACCGAGACCGGCCGCATCGCCGTCACCCTCGCCACGAACATCCCCGAGGATCGCTGTCGCCGCCTCGGCCTCGGCTACTGCGGCCCGGACACGATCCGCGTCGAGGACTGGGAGGGCCGCGAAGACGAAGGCATCCTCGTCGTCCATCACGCCGGCGAGGTCCTCCATCGACGCAAGGACGAACCCGAACGATAAAAGGAGCCACCTCCCCATGTCCCAGCCGAAGAACGTCGTCGTCGCCCAGTCGGGCGGCCCGAGCCCGGTCATCAACAACTCCGTGCGCGGCGTCGTGGAGACGTGCCTGGACAGCCCCAAGACGTTCGGCGCCGTCTACGGGGCCTGGCACGGCATCGAGGGCGTCCTGAAGGAGGACCTGCTCGACCTCTCCGCCCAGCCGCCCGAGGAGATCGCGCTGCTCCGCACCACCCCCGCCGCCGGCGCCGTCGGAACCTGCCGCTACAAGCTCAAGGACCACCAGGAGGAGGACTTCGCCCGCGTCATCGAGGTCTTCAAGGCCCACGACGTCGGGTACTTCTTCTACACGGGCGGCAACGATTCGATGGACACGGCGAACAAGATCGCCAAGCTCGCCGCCGAGAAGGGACTCGACCTCGTCGCAACCGGCGTCCCGAAGACCATCGACAACGACGTGGGCGACTCGGAGTTCAAGCTCATCGACCACACGCCCGGCTACGGCAGCGTGGCCCGCTACTGGAGCCACATCGTCCAGACCGCGAACGAGGAGAACGCGGGCTCCTGTCCCGCCGACCCGGTCCTCGTCCTGCAGGCCATGGGACGCAAGATCGGCTTCATCCCCGCCGCCGCGCGCCTCGCCGACCCCAAGCGCGAGCTGCCGCTTCAAATCTATCTCGCCGAAAGCGGCGTCTCGCTCGATGAGCTCCACGAGAACGTCAACGCGTGCCTCCGCCAGAACGGCCGGTGCCTGGTCGTCGTGAGCGAGGGGTTCGACGTCGGCGACCTCGGCGCCCGCCGCGATTCCTTCGGCCACGTCCAGTTCTCCTCCTCCGGCACCACGGTCGCCCAGACGATCGTCAACTTCCTGAACGAGAAGGGCCTGGCGGCGCCCGGCTCGGCCCGCATGAACGTGCCCGGCACAGACCAGCGGCACAACATCATCTACGCCTCGACCGTGGACCTCGACGAGGCGTACAAGGTCGGCCAGCAGGCGGCCTTCATCGCCGCCGAGGAGGGTTCCGGCTGGATGGCCACGATCCTCCGCGAGCCCGGCTCGGTCTACCGCGTCCGCTACGACAAAGTGCCCCTCGAGGACATGGCCAACTCCGAACGCACGTTCCCGAAGGCGTGGATCGCCGAGGGCGGCACGGACGTCGCCGACGGCTTCGTCGACTACGCGCGGCCGCTGGTCGGCGAGGACTGGATCAGCGTCCCCATGGTCGACGGCCGCCAGCGCTTCACGCGCTTCGAGAAGGTCTTTGCAGAGAAGAAATGCAAAGACTATACCCCCCAGGAGAAGCGAAAGGCTTAAGCATCCCGGCATGAAGGGCCCGCCATGCCCCAAGAGCTGCCCCTCCGCTACGGCATGAACCCGCACCAGACGCCCGCCCGGTGTTTCATGCCGGAGGGCGAGCTGCCGCTGGAGGTCCTCTCGGGGGCCCCCGGGTTCATCAACGTCCTCGACGCCCTCGGCTCGTGGGCCCTCGTCAGGGACCTGCGGGCGGCCCTCGACCGGCCGGCCGCGGCGAGCTTCAAGCACGTCTCCCCCGCCGGGGCCGCCGTCGCCGAGCCGCTGTCGCAGATCGAGGCCCGCGCGTATTTCGTCGACGACATGGCAAACCTCTCGCCCCTGGCCCTCGCCTACGCCCGGGCCCGCGGGGCCGATCGCGTCTCCAGCTTCGGCGACTTCGCGGCCTTCAGCGACCCGCTCGACGAATCGGCCGCGCGCCTTCTGGCGCGCGAGGTCTCGGACGGCTGCATCGCCCCGGCCTACGAGGACGCGGCGCTCGAAGTCCTGAAGAAGAAGCGCGGCGGGCGGTACCTCGTCCTTCGCATCGACCCCGACTACACCCCCCCCTCGGCCGAGACGAGGACCGTCTTCGGGGTCGTCCTCCAGCAGCCCCGAAACGACGCCGTCTCCGGGCCGGCCACCTGCGAGAACGTCGTCACGAAGGCGAAGGCCATCCCCGCATCGGCCGTCCGCGACCTGGTGGTCGGCCAGATCGCCCTCAAGTACACCCAGTCGAACTCCGTCGCCTTTGCCGCGCGCGGCCAGGCGATCGGCATCGGCGCGGGGCAGCAGTCGCGGGTCCACTGCACGCGCCTCGCGGGCGGCAAGGCCGACACGTGGTGGCTCCGGCAGCACCCGCGGGTCCTGGAGGCCACATTCCGAGAGGGCCTCTCAAGGGCCGAGAAAAACAACGCCATCGACCAGTACCTCCTCGAACAGCCGACGCCCACCGAGGAACGGGCCTGGCGCGAGGCCTTCGACCCGGCCCCCGACCCGCTCTCGCCCGACCAACGCGGGGCGTGGCTCGATGGGCTCGCCGACGTCGCCCTCGCCTCCGACGCCTTCTTCCCCTTCCGCGACTCCATCGACCGGGCCGCCCGCTCCGGCGTCCGCTACGTCGTCCAGCCCGGCGGAAGCGGCCGCGACCAAGACGTGATTGCCGCCTGTGATGAGCATGGGATCGCGATGGCCTTCTCCGGCCTGCGCCTTTTCCATCACTAGCCTGCCGGCGGAAACTTCTTTCCAGGAATACCCTTCAGCCCACGCCCTTCGGGCCGTGGGCTTCTTTTCCGACGCGCCGGCCGAAAAAACCCTTGACCCCCGCTCGTTTTGCGCATATTCTCATAATGAACGACGGCTCGAAGGCCGACAAGACGAGAGAGCCATGCCCCGACCCCCTGCAACCCGCACCATCCGCTACTGGCCCGGCGCGGTCTACTACAAGCCGCGCGGGGTCCCCCTGCGGGAGCTGGACGAGGTGGTCCTCGGGCTCGACGAGTTCGAGGCCCTGCGTCTGGCGGACCGCGAGGGGCTGGACCTGGCCGAGGTCGGCCGCCGCATGGACGTCTCCCGCGCCACCGCCGGACGCATCGTCGCCGAGGCCCGCCGCAAGACGGCCGAGGCCCTCACCGAGGGCAAGGCCCTGCGGATCGAGGGCGGCCCGGTGGCCCTGCCCCCCGGCGATCCTGTGCCCCATCCGCCCCCACCCCCCGGCCCGATCCCCTTCGGGCCCGGCGGGCGCGGCCAAGGGCGCGGCGGCCGGGGTCGCGGACGCGGCGGACGCGGGCACGGGCGTGGATACGGATGCATGTAACGGGTTTCATCGAACCGACGAAAGGAGACACGCGATGCCGGCTGGAGACGGAACCGGACCGATGGGCATGGGACCGATGACGGGACGCGCCGCGGGCTACTGCGCGGGATACGGCATGCCGGGGCACATGAATCCCCGGGGCGGACGGGGCTTCGGAGGTCGCGGAGGCGGAGGACGCGGATTCCGTCACCGCTTCTTTGCGACCGGCCTGCCCGGCTGGGCCCGCGCGGGCTACGGCCCTTACGCGGCACCCTACGCGCCGCCCGCGTGGGCCGGCTATGCCCCGCCGTCCGCGGCGAACGAGCTTGATGGCCTCCGGGCCCACGCCGAGCAGATGGGCCAGGCTCTCGACGACATCCAGAAACGAATCGCCGAGATCGAGGCCGCCGAAAACGACGACTGAGCACCTCTTCCCGTACGAAAGGAGGCCCGTCATGCCTCGCGGAGACGGAACCGGACCGGCCGGCGGAGGCGCAGGCCGGGGAATGGGACGCCCAGGCGGGGGCGGCGCCGGACGCGGCCGAGGCGGCGGCTTCGGCGGACCCGACGGAACCTGCATCTGCCCGAGCTGCGGTGCAACCTGCCGACACCAGCGCGGCACGCCCTGCACGCAGGTCCCGTGCCCCTCTTGCGGCACGGCAATGGTCCGGCAAAGCTGACCGCTTCCCCTTCGGGGGTGGCACGGGCAGGCAAGCGGCCCGTGCCACCCGGCTACCGCACGACGATGCCGGGCGAACGCAACCGCCGCGGGTCAGGAGACCCGCCGCGCCAAGACCGATGAGACACAGGGACGGTTTTTCCCATGCGAATCGCCATCGCAAGCGG
Source organism: uncultured Anaerolineales bacterium (assembly GCA_964461715.1). Classification (GTDB taxonomy): domain Bacteria; phylum Planctomycetota; class Phycisphaerae; order FEN-1346; family FEN-1346; genus CAYWVR01. Next base: position 85,217 of record CAYWVR010000009.1, on the reverse strand, counting down.
CAAGGGCGGCACGGGCAAGACGTTCGTCGCGACGAACCTGGCGGCGGCCCTCGCTCCCTGTGCCTTCGCCGACGCCGACGTTGAGGCCGCCAACGCCGCCCTCTTCCTCCACCCTCGGGACGTCGACGTCCGGCCCGCCGAGACGCCCGTCCCGGACTTCACCGACGCCTGCACCGGCTGCGGCGCATGCGCCCGGGCCTGCCGCTTCGGGGCCTTGGCGACCCTGAAGACCGGCCCCCTGGTCTTCGCGGAGCTCTGCCACTCGTGCGGCACGTGCGAGGCGGCCTGCCCGGAGAACGCCATCACCCGGGTCCCGCACCGGCTCGGGGAGATTCGGGTCGGCTCGTACCGCGCCGGCGGCGGCCCTGCGGCCCCGTTTGTCGACGGGCGGCTCGACACGGGTCAGATCCGCTCCTCCGCCGTCATCGCCCAGGTCAAGGAGGCGGTGGCGGAGGCCCCGATCGCCGTCCTTGACGGGCCGCCCGGCTCGGGTTGCGCGGTGGCCGAGGCCCTCGACGGGGCGGACCTTGTTCTCCTTGTCACCGAACCCACTCCGTTCGGCCTCGCGGACCTCGAGAAGGCGGCAGCCCTGGCCGACCACCTCGGCGTCCCCCAGGGCGTCATCGTCAACCGCGCCGGCCTCGGCGGGGCCAACGTCGAGGCCTTTTGCCGCGAACACGGCCTCCCGATCGTGATGGAGATTCCGTTCGACCCGGCGGTCGCGAGGCTCTACGCCCGGGGCGGCCTGGCCTACGACGAGATGCCCGCGATGCGCGAGTGCTTCGACGCCCTCGCGGCGGCCGTACGCGAAGGCACGCCGGCGCTCAAGGCGCCTGCCGGCCCGGTCCCCGTCGAGCTCTTGGACGACGCCGCGGCCGCCGGCGCGACCGTCCGCTGCGTCGAGCGCCCCGTGCCGGAGGACCTCGTGCAGGTGGCGGTCCTGTCCGGCAAAGGCGGAACGGGCAAGACAAGCCTGGCGGCCTCGCTGGCCGACGCCCTGGAGGCGTACGTCGCCGCCGACGCCGACGTCGACGCCGCAAACCTCCATCTGCTCCTCAGGCCCGAGGCGGAAACGTGCGAGCCGTTCTCCGGCGCGATGCTGGCGGTGGTCGATTCGGACCTTTGCCGCGGATGCGGCGTGTGCGCGGCCGCGTGCCACTTCGGGGCCATCACCCTGACGCCGCGCGCCACGATTGATTCGCTCCGGTGCGAGGGGTGCGGCCTGTGCGAACAGGTCTGCCCGCTGTCCGGGACCGACGAGATGCCCCTCGCCCTGAAGCCGCGGCGGTCGGGCCACGCGTGTTTCGGCGACGCATCCGTCGGTCCCCTCGCCCGGGGTGAGCTGGAGGCGGGGGGCGAGGCGTCCGGCAAGCTCGTCACCCGGGTCCGCACACTGGCCGAAGCCGGGGCGGGGGAGCGCGGCGGCGTGGGCGTCCTTATCGATTCGAGCCCCGGCACCGGCTGTCCCGTCAGCGCCGCCCTGACCGGCTGCGACTTCGCCGTCGCCGTGACCGAGCCGACCCGGAGCGGCCTGTCGGATCTGGCCCGGGCCCTCGACCTGGCGGCATGGTTCCGCGTCCCCGTGGCGGCGGTCATCAACAAGGCCGACTTGTCGGACGAAGTCGCCCGTGATATCCGTGTCCTGTGCGGCAACCGCCGCGTCGAGGTAGCCGGGGAGGTGCCCTTCGACCCCGCCCTGCCCGCGGCGCTCTCGCACGGTACCATCCCGTCGCGGGGCGACGGGCCGGGGGCCGCGGCGCTGGCGCGGGTGTGCGCGGCGCTCACTCGGCGCATCGCCGAGATCAAGAAACCCGAGAGGAGGAAGCTGTCATGAAGCTCTGTCTGCCCGCCGTCGAACCGAACCTGGACGCCGCCATCGACGCTCGCCTGGGACGCGCCGCCTGCTTCGTCCTTGTCGACACCGAATCGGGCGCGTTGGTCAAGCACGTCCCGAACGCGCAGAACAAGCAGGCGGCCTCGGGGGCCGGGGTCCAGGCCGCCCAGACCATCGCCGACCTCGAGCCGGACGCCGTCGCCTGCGCTCACGCCGGACCGAAGGCGTTCCGCGTCCTCCGGGCCGCGGGCATCGACGTCTACACGGGCGCCGGCGGCACCGTGCGCGAGGCCGTCGCGGCCTTGGCCGCCGGGACCCTGGCCCGGGCCGAGGCGGCGAACGTGGAAGGGCACTGGTAAGCCATGAGCGACCCGGCCCCCTCGGCCCCGTCTCCGCACGAGATGCGGGAGGCGACGCGACGACGACGCGACGAGAACCTCGCCCGCATCCGCCGCGTCCTCGCCGTCATGAGCGGCAAGGGCGGCGTGGGCAAGAGCACCGTCGCCGCGGCCCTGGCGGTCCAGTTGGCCCGGGCGGGCGCCCGGACGGGCCTCCTGGACGTCGACTTCCACGGGCCCAGCGTGCCGACGGTCCTCGGTCTGGCGGAGGCGCGGGTCGGCAGCGACGGGCGGCTCATCACGCCCGTCGAGACCGACGCGGGCCTGCGGGTCCTGAGCCTCGGGCTGATGCTGCCACACGCCGACGAGGCGGTCATCTGGCGCGGGCCGATGAAGATCACCGTCCTCGATCAGCTCCTCGGCGACGTCGCATGGGGCGAGTTGGACTTGCTGGTGCTCGACTGTCCGCCCGGCACGGGCGACGAGGCCCTCTCCATCGCCCAGACGGCGCCCGCGGCCGAGGTCCTGATGGTCGCGACGCCCCAGGAGGTGGCCATGGCCGACGTCCGCAAGGCCGTCGCCTTCTGCCGCAAGCTCGGTCTGCGGCTGCTCGGGCTCGTCGAGACGATGGGCACGATGCGATGTCCGCATTGCGGCGAGGAGGTGCCGATGTTCGGGCCCGCGACGTCGCGCCCGACGGGCCTGCCGCTGCTGGCGGAGGTGCCGTTCGACCCGCGGCTCCGGGCGGCCTGCGACGAGGGCCGCCTGGGCGAATTCCTGGCCGACGACACTCCAACGGCCCGAGATTTTGAAGCGCTGGCGACGCGCGTCCGCACGGGTGCGGGCGCCGCTTGAAACGCACAGAACCAACCCGACGAAGGAGATGAAGCACGATGCGCTATGCCATTCCCACCGCCGACGGGGCCCTGGCCCTGCACTTCGGCCACGCCGACACGTTCACACTGGTCGACGTCGAGGACGGCCAGGTCCGGACCGCCGCGCCCTCCACACCGCCTCCCCACGCCCCCGGCGTCCTGCCCGCGTGGCTCAAGGAGCAGAACGTGGACGTCGTGATCGCGGGCGGCATGGGCATGCGGGCCCAGAACCTCTTCGTCTCGCACGGCATCGAGGTCCTGGTGGGCGCCCCGGCCGAGGCCCCCGAGGCCCTGGTCCGCAAGCACCTCGCGGGCACGCTGGAGACGGGCGCGAACATCTGCGACCATTAGCGGGATCGGGCTTGTGGGCTTGCCTCGGCCGGCCGGCGGCGCCATAATACCGGCGCCCCGCTGGAGAGGAGACGCATGCCGACCTTCGACTATGCCTGTGAGAAGTGCGGCGAGGTGACCGAGGTGCTCCTGGTGAAGCCGACGTCCAAGCCGCCGACGGCCTGCCCATCGTGCGGCGAGGAGGCCCTCGTGCGCCGCCTGAGCGCCCCGAAGAGCCACGCCCGGCGTCCCGCCGCCCCCACCTGCTGCGGCGAGGCCGCGCCCTGCGCGACGCCCGCCTGCATGCACGGGTCGTGCCCGCGATGACCGCCGCGAGCCCCGAGCTTCGGCTGACCGTGCTCGTCGAGAACACGAGCCGCCGGCCGGACCTCGCCGCCGAGCACGGTTTCGCAGCCCTCCTGGAGACCCCCGACGGGACGCTCCTCTTCGATACCGGGGCGCGCCCGGGGACGCTCCGCGCCAACGCCGCGGCCCTCGGTGTCGACCTCTCGACCGTCGCCGCCGTCGTCCTCAGCCACGGTCACTACGACCACACGGGCGGCCTGGCCGCGGCCCTTCAAGCCGCGCCCGACGCGACGGTCTATCATGGCCCCGGCGGGGACGCGCGGCGATGGGCGTCGCGGTGGGGATTCACGAAGTCGATCGGCCTTCCGAAGCACGCCGCCGAGGCGCTCGCCCAGGCCACACGGGTCACGGTCGAGCGTCCCACGGAGCCGCTCGCGGGCCTTCTGCTCAGCGGTCCCATGGCCGGCCCTCCGAGCCCGGCCGAGAAGGGGTTCCGGGCCGAGGTGGAGGGGCGGCGCGAGCCCGACGCGTTCGGCGACGAGCTCTTCCTGCTGGCGCGCACGGCCGAGGGATGGATGCTCGTAACGGGCTGCTGCCACCGCGGCCTCGCCAACACGCTCGCCCATGCCCGGACGTTAACCGAAGACGAGCCCGTGCGAACGGTCCTCGGCGGCCTGCACCTTAAACGCGCCGGGGCGGACGAGTGGGCCCGCGCCGCGGCGGCCCTGGACTCCGCGGGCGTGCGTCATCTCGTCGCGGGGCACTGCACCGGCCGCGCTGCCGTCCGCGCGCTCGCCGCGTCGTGCGCGGCCGAAACGGAATCGCTGGAAGTCGGTCTCCAGCGCGCCTGGGAGCTTTAGCCGACGAACGCCTATGGCCAGACGACGGTACACCGGGATCAGCCGCCCCGACAAGATCAAGATCGCCGTCCTGGCGGCGATCGTCGCATCCGTTCCGGCGTACCTCGGGGGCGGGTTCGTGCTGGACCGGCTCGAGGCCTTCTTCTCGTTGGCCCGGGCCCAGGTCTTCGGGCAGGTGCTGGTGGCGATCCTGCTGGAGGCGTTCCCGTTCGTCTTTCTCGGGGCGATCCTCTCGGGGGTGATCGAGGTCCTCGTGCCGCCCGAGACCCTCGCACGCTTCGTGCCGCGCCGGCTTGGGGCGCGCCTGGCGGTGGCCCCGCTCCTGAGCTTCGTGCTGCCGGTGTGCGAGTGCGGGGTCGTGCCGGTGGTGCGGCGGCTGATCCGCAAGGGCCTGCCGCTCGAGATGGCGGTGGTGTACCTGTTGGCCGGTCCGATTCTGAACCCGATCGTGATCGCCTCGACGGTAATGGCCTTTGCGCAGACGGACCCGTGGTGGGCGATGCCCGCGGCGCGGGCCGGGCTGGGGATCGTGGTGGCGGCGGCGGTGGGCTTGGCCGTGACGGTCGCGGGCCGACGGCTCCCGCCGCTCGAGGCGGAACCGGCCCCGTCAGGGGCGCACGCGGGCGGGGCCTTCGAGCGGGTGCTCCGACACGCGGCGGGGGACTTTCTTCTGCTCGGCGGATGGCTGCTGTTGGGAAGCGTCCTCGCGGCCACGGCCCAAGCCTTCGTCCCGCGGACGGTCCTCTCGGCGGTGGGCGGGACGCCGGTGGCCTCGACGGCGGGGATGATGGCCCTGGCGTTCGCCCTGAACCTGTGCTCGGAGGCGGACGCCTTCGTCGCAGCGAGCTTCGTCCAGTTCACCTTCGCCTCGAAGCTGGGGTTCCTGGTGCTCGGGCCGATGCTCGACATCAAGCTCGTGGCCATGTACCTCGGGAGCCTGCCCCGGCGGGTGCTCGTGGCGGTGGTGGTGATGGTGCCGGTGCTGGTGCTGGCGCTGGCGGAGGGGGTCGGCCTTCTGATCCGATGACGGAGACGGACGATGGGCGTTCACAATGAGACCTGCGGCCCGGAGGCGCGGCTGTCGTGGTGGGAGCTGTGGCCGATGCTGGGGTGGGGCCTGTTCACGGTCCACCTGTACCTCTCGGGGTCCATGAAGTTTTTCCTGCGGCCGATCTACGCCCACCTCGCGGGCGGGGCGGGATTCGTGCTTCTGGCGGCGTTCGTCTGCGGGTGGTGGCACCGGCGTCGGTCGATGCGTGCCCGGCGCGACGCGCATGACGAGGACCACAGGCACACGCATGACCACGACGGTGGCGCGTGCGGCGCGGGGACCGGCCCCTGGCGGATCGTCCGAAGCCTGGCCTTTCTCGTGCCGCTCGTGGTGGGCCTCGCGCTTCCGGAGCGAGGACTCAACGCCCTGGCCGCGCTTCAACGCGGGGCCGCCGACCCGGCGATGCTGGCGGAGCTGGCCGCCCAGCAGGAGACCGTCGCCGCCGAGCGGCGCGGCGAGTACCAGTTCACCACCGTCCTGGGGGTCCTCCAGCGGGCCCGCTCGAGCGTGCCCGTCAAAGTCGGGGCCCTCGGGTTCGTCGCCCGGCCCAAAGAGATGAGGCCCGGCACGTTCCTGCTTGTCCGCTTCAACATCACCTGCTGCGCGGCCGACGCGGCGCCCGTCGCCATCCCCGTCCACGCGACCGATCCGAAGGTCCGCGAGCAGATTCGCGGCCTTAAAGAGAACCAATGGGTGGAGCTCTACGGCGTGGCGGGCGGCGGGGAGGCGGGCCTGCGGGCGGAGGAGATCGTGCCCACGTCCGAGCCGGACAAGCCCTACCTGTGATCGCCGGGAGCCCGGGTCGCGCCCTCGCCTTCCGACGAGCCACAGCACGAGGGGGCGGCCGCCTCGGGGGCTTCCTCCTCGCAGCATGACGTCGTTTGCGCCTCGGCCGTCCCGCCCTCGCAGCACGAGGCCGCCGCGGCCTTCGGGTGAGCGAGCTTCTTCCGGAGGTACCGGACGAGGGCCACGGCGAGCCATGCGGCCAGGACGACGGCCCCCGCCATCTCGACCCATCCCGGCAGCACGCGGTGCATGTGCTCGACGCCGACCGCCACATCCCACGTCCCCACCGCCGCGTCCAGAATGAAGCCGCACGCGAGGCTGATCGCCGCGATCATCCCCACGTACAGGCCGGCCGAGGCCTTGCCGAAGAGGCGGCCGACCGTGAGGACCGTGGCCAGATTCGTGGCGGGTCCGACGAGCAGGAAGACGAGCACCGCCCCGGGGTTCATGCCCTTGAGGAGCAGGGCGGCGGCCAGGGGCGTCGAGGCCGTCGCACAGACGTAGAGCGGGAGGCCCACGACCAGGGCCAGCAGCATCGAGACGATCGGGCTGCCGACGCTCCGCTCGAAGAAGTCGGCCGGCACGAACACCGCCACCAGGGCCGCCAGCAGGAGCCCCAAGGCGAGCGTCGGGCCGATCTCGTCGCCCAGCTCCACGGCGACGAATCGCCAGAAGCGACCCCATCGGCGGACGCGAAAGGCCTTCTCGTCCTCGCCCGCCGCGCCCTGGGGACAGGCCGCCGCCTCGTCCTCGAGAACCGGCTCGGGGATGCGGCGGCTGCGGAACGATTCGGCGAGGCCCGCGAGGATCGCCGTGGCCACGGCCGCGACGGGACGCACGACGGCCATCGCCGGTCCCATAAGGGCCCACGTGACGGCGATGGAATCGAAGCTCGTCTCGGGCGTCGAGATGAGAAACGACACGGTGGCCCCGCGTCCGGCGCCCTTGCGGCGGACGGCCAGGGCCGTGGGCAGGACGCTGCACGAGCAAAGCGGCAGCGGCGCGCCGACGAGGGCGGCTTTCAAGACCGGCCAGAACCCGCGTCCCCCCAGGTGCCGCACCAGCAGCCGCTGCGAAACGAACACGTGCACGAGGCCCGCGGCCAGGAGGCCGACGATGACGTAGATGCCCGCCTTCAGGAGCATCTGCCACGTGCCGGCGCCGAGGGAGGCGGCAGTGTTCGCGATTTCAGTCCATGCGTCCACTCGCATCTCCGGCGTGTTCCTGATGGTGCATTATAGAAGCCCGCCGACCCTGCGGGAAGGTCGCTTCGAACGGGGCGGAGAACGCGGGCCGTCGGCGGGCCGGCAACACGGGGCCGTCGGTCAGGGGCGGGGCGCGCCGCCCAGGGGCCGATTTCGCCTTGATTCGGGCCCCGATTCGGCTATGATACTCCGACTCCAGAGGCGCTGGGGAGTGGTGTAATGGTAGCACAAGCGGCTCTGGACCGCTTTGTCGGGGTTCGAATCCCTGCTCCCCAGCCACCTTCTCTTCTCACTCCCGGAGCGGCTTCGGCACGGGCGGGCGACCGCCCGAGATCAGCGGGGCCACGTGCCGCTTGACGTACCTGGTCCGCGTCGGCCCGAGATGATCGCCGACGTTCCCCTGGAGGACGTCGCCCGGTTCCCAAGCGATCTGGAGGAGGCGTGCGGCGTAGAGAGCTCGGGTCAGGTCGTCGGCCCCCTCGGGCATCTGAAATCCGCCGAACCCCGCCGCCGTCGTATGCCGCCCGTCGACCGTCCGGACGGCGGCGGCGGCGGCCGAGACGACGTCCAACAGGCTGTGGAAGTGATAGAGGCGTCCCTTCGTGCTTTGAAGGGCGCGCGTCAGGTCGTAGTGCCGGGAGAGACTCGAGGCGAGCAGGATCGCCCCGGTCACGCCCTCCTCCACCGACAGGTCCTCCAGGGCCCAGACGATGAGGCCCGTCCCGGCCGAGACGCCCACCAGGTGGACCGGCCGCCCGGGGAAAAGCTGCTGATACGTCCGGATGCGCTTGGCGAGTCGGCGGGCCATGCCCTTCTTCGCATCGACGCTCGAGAGGTCCAGGCCGTAGTCCGACCACTCGAAGCGCTCGATGGCCCCCGCCACGCCGCCTTCGTCGAGCCCTCGCCGGAGGCTGCCCACCTCGTTCATCATGCGTCCCGCGCCGCTCAGGCACACGACGAGGCCGTGCTCGTAACGAGCTCGGGCGGTATACCTTGGCATCGCGCACCCGGCGGCAAGGGCGAGCAGGAGGAGGGGAACGAGGCGTCGAGGCCGGAGGTCCATGCGGTCCATTCTAGCAGGCGCGGCAGTCCGGCGGGCCCGCGTGAGAAGATCGAAGCGAGGATCACAGCCGGGCCAGCGCCGTTTTGAGCTCCTCGACGACCCGGTCTTGGTCGGCCTCCGAGAGGCGGTTGTAAAAGGGCAGCGCCAGGGTGCGGGCGCTGACGGCCTCGCAGACGGGGAAGTCCCCCGGCTTGTACCCGAACCGTTCGCGGTAGAACGGCTGGAGGTGGATCGGCGAAAAGTAGTTGCTGCACCCGATGCCCCGGCCCCGCAGATCGTCGAGCACGGCGTCGCGCTGGTCCTGGCTGAACCGGTCGGCCAGCCGCACCACGAAGACGAACCAGCTCAGCTCGCCGTCGGCGTACGGGGCCGGGAGGACCAGCTCCTCCACCTCGGCCAGCTGCTCGAGATATCGCGATGCGACGCGGGCCCGGGCTTCGAGGAACTCCCCGAGCCGCGCGAGCTGCGCAAGGCCCAGAGCACAGTTGATGTCCGAGATGCGGAAGTTGTAGCCGAGCCGGGCGTGGGCCAGCCATCCGCCGCCCTCGTCGCGGCCCTGGTTCCGCATCGAACGGCCAAGGGCGGCGAGATCGGCGTCGTCGGTGACGATCATCCCCCCCTCCCCCGTCGTCATCTGCTTGTTCGGGTAGAAGGCGAAAGTGGCGGCGCGGCCCAGGGTGCCCGCCGCGTGACCCTTGTAGGTGGCCCCGAGGGCCTCGCATGCATCCTCGACGACCGGCACGTCGGCGTTGGCGGCGGCGGCGAGGACGCGGTCCATGTCGACGGGTCGGCCGAAAATGTGAGCCGCCAGGAGAAGCCGCGTCCGCTCCGTCATCGCGCCATCGAGCTTCGTCGGGTCGAGGTTCCAGGTCACGGGATCGATGTCGACGAAGACGGGCCGGGCCCCCTCAAACAGGGCGCAGTTGGCCGAGGCGACGAAGGAGAAGGGGCTGGTGATCATCTCGTCGCCGGGCCCGAGGCCGAGGGCCCGCACCACGAGGTGCAGCGCGCTGGTGCCGGAATTGACGGCGACGGCGTGCTTCGTGCCGACGTAGGCCGCCATCGCCGCCTCGAACTCCGGCAGCTTCGGTCCGAGGCTGAGGTGCGGCGTGCGGAGGACCGCGACGACCGCGTCGATGTCGGCGTCGTTGATGTCGGGTCGGGCCAGGGGCACGCGCTCGTCGGCCATCGCTCGCTCCGTGGTGTCTCCCCCCTCCGGCGAAGAACACAGAATACGCGACGCCGTCCGGATGTCAACCGCAGCCCAAAAGGTCCGGCACATCGTCCAGCGTCTCGACCGTCGCGGCAACGCGGCCGTCGGCAGCCGGTTCGAGGTGGGCGTAGACGCCGCCGGGGCGGCGAATGTGGATCGAGGGACGCCACCCGGCGGCGGCAGGACCGTCGAAGTCCTTGGCGGGGTTGTCGGCAACGTAGACGCAGGCGACGGGGGCGACGCCGGCCGTGCGCGCGACCTCGACGAACGCCCGGGGGTGCGGCTTCCAGAAGGCGCGGCCCCAACGGTCCGTGAGAACGATCAAGTCCAGAACCTCCTCCAAACACAGGGCCGCCACCTTCACCTTCTGGGCCGCGAGGGGCCCGTCGCTGATCAGCGCCCGTCGAAGCCCTGCCTTGGCAAGGACATCGAGCACCCGGGCCGCATCCGGATGGAGCTCGAGGGCGGGCAGCGTGACGCCGCCCGGCCCGGTCCGCTCGCGGTAGATCTCGATGCATCGGCGGATAAGCCGGTCGGTCGGATCGAGGCCCGCCTCCGCCAGCACGCGGTCAAACGTGTCGCCGCGCACCCCCGCCTCGTACGCCGTCTCGAAGGCCTCGAAGAGCGGCCGCTCCGCCCGGCCCTCGGCGAGAAGGAAGTCGCTGACGGCCCGAAAGCCCGTCCGGACGAAGGCGCGCTCGGGGTAAAGCGTGTCGTCGAGGTCGAAGGCCACCAGGCGCACGGAACCCATGGCCGCAAGGTACCGGCGGCGGGCCCGGTGTCAAGGTTGATTACGGGCCGCGCATGGCGTATCATCGCCGCCCGTCTCGGTCGGCAGCGAAGGGAACGCGGATGGCACGGTATCTGGTGACGGGCGGGGCCGGGTTTCTCGGCATCAACCTGGTGCGGCATCTCCTGGCACGGGGCGACGAGGTCACGTCGCTGGACATCGCGCCCTTCGACTACGCGGATTGCCGGGAGAGAATCCGCATCATCACCGGCGACATCCGCGACCCGGACGCCGTCGCCCGGGCCACCGAGGGCGCGGACCTGGTGGTCCACGCCGCGGCCGCCCTGCCCCTCTACAAGCCCCGCGACATCTACACGACCGACATCGACGGGACGCGGAACGTCCTGGAAGCGGCCCGCGACGCGGGGGTCGAACGCGTGGTGCATGTCTCCTCGACGGCCGTCTATGGCATCCCCGACCATCATCCCATCGACGAGGACGACCCGCTCGAGGGCGTCGGGCCGTACGGCGAGGCGAAAGTCCAGGCCGAGGCGGTGGGCCTGGAGTTCCGGGAGACGGGGATGTGCGTGCCGATCCTGCGGCCGAAGTCGTTCATCGGCCCGGAGCGGCTGGGCGTCTTCGCCCTGCTCTACGACTGGGCCCTGACGGGCCACCACTTCCCCATCATCGGGCGCGGCGACAACCGGTACCAGCTCCTCGACGTCGAGGACCTGTGCCGCGCGATCGTCCTGGCGGCCACCATCGAGCCGCCGCGGGCAAACGACACCTTCAACATCGGGGCGAAGGAGTTCGGAACGTTCCAGGAGGACCTCCAGGCGGTGCTCGACGAGGCGGGGCACGGCAAGCGGATCATCACGTTCCCGGCCTGGCCGGCGATCGCAGCGCTGAAGGTGCTGGAGGCGCTGCGTCTGTCGCCGCTCTACAAGTGGGTCTACGAGACGGCGGGGAAGGAGTCGTTCGTTTCGGTGGAGAAGGCCGAGCGAGTGCTGGGGTTCGTGCCGGGGCACTCGAACCGCGACGCCCTGCTCCGCAACTACGCGTGGTACGTGGCCCACCGGGAGGAGTTCGAGGGCCGCTCGGGCATCTCGCACCGAGTGCCCTGGAGCCAAGGGATTCTGCGGCTCCTGAAGTGGTTCTTCTAGGTCCTGTCTGACGAACCTCGGCGCGGAGCGACCGGAAGATGGTCAAGCGGGAGAAGATGGGCGTCTTGTGTAATGGAGCGCGGTTGGTATTTCCCAAGTTCGCCAGCTTGCCCAGAGGGCGGCGCAAGACGCCCCCCCCCGAATGGGCGAAACGGCAAAAAACGCCAAAAAGCGGGGCAAAAGGGGGCAAAAAGGGGGCGGTTTCGTGTGACTTGTACCCCTCAAGATGAGCATTCGTACAGGGTTTGGCGCGGGGGGGGCGCCGTGCGCCGCGCCCAAATTGCCCAGCTTAACGCCAAAACCGCCTTGGCGGCCCCGCCAGAGGCAATCGGGACCGACCGGCCGGGAAAACGCGGCGGGCCGCCGGGAAGCATCCACTATTGCGCATGTGTCGGGTTTCCGAAAGACGCGGGGCCCACGGAACCCGCGGCCGACGGCGCCGCCGCAAGGAAGGGCGCGCCGGATCATGCACCTCGAAACCGTCCCCGTCCGGAGCCGCTCGCCTACCGCGCGGCGAAGACGATCTTCTCGCCGTCGAACCGCACGGTCCGCTTGCCGACCGTGACAACGGCCTCCAGCCCACGGCCCTTCACCTCGGCCTTCGGGTGCTCCCCTTCCGTCACGGTGCCCACGAAGAAGAAGTGGTCCGTGCCGGGGACAGTGAGCGCCGCGACGGTGACTGTGTGCTTCGAGCCGCGCTGCTTGCCCCATGTCTTGACGTAGGAGTACTCGATGGGCTCGGTATCGACCTGGACGGTCGCGGGATGGGCGAAGGTGGCCTGTAAGGTGGCCTCGGCGCCGGGCGGAGCGACGGTGAAACCGTGCTCGGAGGGCCGGACGACCTCGCTGATGGCGGAGGGCTCGCCCTTCTTGCGCTTGCGGTCCTCGCCGGAGGTCTGGGGCTGGAAGAGCCAGAACCGCTTCCCGTCCTTGCCGCCCTCGATCTTGTCGACGAGGGCCACCAGGCATGGCGCCCCCGAGAGGCCGCTGTAATCGAACCCGAAGGCCCGCAGGCCGGAGATGCCCGACGGCTCGGGCACCTCGTCCTCGCCGCCGGCGGGCTTGACGCGCACGAGGTGCCCGTACTTCGAGTACAGGAGGCGTCCCTGGCGCTCGTAGACCTCGTCCATGTCGGCCGTCAGAGTGAGCGTCTTGCCGTCGGCCGCGAAGTGCGTCAGGTGGGCCCGGCCGCCCTCGTTCAGCTCGGCCTCGGGCATCCAGACGACATTCTCCTGCTCGCGACGGCGGACGCGGTCGGTCGGGCCGGTGGCCCAGTTGCGGCCCAGGCCGCGCAGGCGCCACGTCCCGGCGTTCTTGCCGTTCCAACCGTTGATGACCTGACTCTTGAGAAAGACCTGGGCGATGAAGGCGTCCGGGCCCCAACCGCTCCGGAAGGCGTAATAGCCGAAATCGGGGGCCTCCCAGACGAGCGGCAGCTTCGTGCCGAGCTTCGCGGGCTCCATTTCGAACGGGTAGCTGAGGAAGGCCCGCACGGGATCGGCGTCGAGGACCTTGGCGGCGTCCTTCTCGCCCGTGACCTTCATCTCGCGCTGCCAGGCGGCGAGGACCTCCGGCTGCCAAGCGTCCTGGATGACCGGGAAGAGGGCCGCGAAGAACCTGCCGCCGATCTGGGTGGTGCCGTTGATGTCCTGCGGGCCGCCGACGAGCTTGCGGGGGATGTAGGCGGGGTACTCGCCGCCGGGGCTCAGGTCGTAGCCCATGACCCGGCGGTAGCAGGGCCAGAGCTTGGCGTGGCCGGAGGAGGCGTCCATCGAATAGTGGCCCACCTCAGCCTGGAACCCGCCGCGCCCGATCGCGCTCTCACAGTGCAGGGCGCTCGTCATCCGGGCCAGGCGGTACATGCGGGCAAAGGCCGGGTTGCCGCCCGCGGACCGTTTCCAGCGGTCGAGGACCGAGGCGTAGGTCTGGAGGCGCGTCTGGTGCTGGAGGCGGAGCTGCTCGACCTTCTTCTCCCACGCCTCGACGGCCTCCTCCGTGACGGGATGGAGGCCCGGGGCGATGTGGCCCCACTTCATGCGCCACTGGACCATGCACATCAGGGGGTAAAAACCCTTCTCCAGCCGCACAACCTGCCCGTGCGCGAGCAGTTTCCCGGCCAGGGACATCTGGGCAAGGTTCGCCCGCGAGACCGGGTTGAAGACGACGTACCGGCCGGGCTCCTCGACCTTGATCACGGTGTACAGGACCATGGTGAAGGGCTTCTTGGCCTTGGCCTTGGCGTCGGCCTCGATCATGGGCTCGACGTAGAGGCCGCCGAAGTCCGCGTCCGAGTAGTTCTCCTGCTTCATCTTGCGGAACGTCAGCTCGAAGTCCCCGACCCGCACGGTCGTGCCAGGCTCGGCGTGGACCTTCTCCAGACCGTAGAAGACCTCCCGCGGGTCGTCCGGCGTGGCTTGGCGAAGGGCTTCGGTGTGCAACCAGTCAGTCGGGCTCTTGCCCGGGGTCAGCGGCACGACCGGCACGCCCGTCGCCGCGACAAACTCGTCGGCGGGCGGGAGCGTCTCTTCGAGGAAGGGCGGCGTAGGGGGCTCCGGAGGGTCGGAGGGCTCGTCGAAGAGGGCCAAGGCGCTCAGCGTCACGCCGGAGTAGACGTTGGCCACGTGGTTGCTGACCACGTGCCAGTTCGTGCTGCCGAGGGCCTCGGGGGCGAAGTAGACCTGGAACGCGAAGTTCGCGATCCATGCCCGGTACCGGGCCTTGTAGTCCTCCGGGAGGGCGTCGTAGCAGAGGTCGTAGCAAAGGGCCAACTCCTCGAGCCGCCCCCAGAGCGGCCGCTTCGGCACGAACGGGTCGCCGCCCGGCTTCTTGCCGGCCAGGTAGAGCTCGGCCTCCTCCCGGGCCTTCCTGGACCAAGCCTCGTCGCCCGTCAACTGGTAGAGCAGGCCGAGGGCGGCGGGCGTACCGTGGGCCTTCAGCTTCTCGATGGCCGCCCGACCGAAAGGCGTCTTCATCTTCTCGCGGAGCGCCGGGAGGTCCCTGGCCCGGAAGAGGAGCCGCGGGTGCTCCTGTGGCCCAAGCGGGACGTGGTCCTCGGCCCGTTTCGGGGCGTAGACGTGGCCCGTGACGGGGCCCTCGACGCGCGTGCCGCGGAATTTGCCCTTGAACGTGCCCTCGAGGGTCGTGGGCGTGGGACGCGTGAGCGTGACGGTGTACTCGCCCTGGCCGCCGGGCACCCATTTGTCGGGGGTGATGTCGGTGCTAAGCTTGAAGGCGATGGCCTTGTCGGAGACCTTGGCCTCCTTGACGGCCCCCTTGTGGGTGGCCATGTTGTAATCTCGGGAGAGGCCGTAGACGGCCCCCCACTGGTCGCCGATCTGCTCGAGGTCGAGGACCAGCTCGCGGACCAAGGCCGGGTCGTCCGCGGAGAACATGGCCCCCTCCATGACGAGACGATAGTAGACGGGGGGCGGCTTCGCTTCGGCCTCGCCCGCCCGGACGGCGGGGCTCAGCGCAACGACCAGGGCCGACGCCAGGACCGCATAGAGCCACGCGTGCGTTCGACTTCGCTTCATGACATCGCTCCAATCGAGTCAGATTCGGTTCGATCTCACCCGTGAAACACGCCTGCCTGGGGGACGTTTCGCCGCAACGCACCTCATCGCGGCTACCCTTTGGGCTCCGGCTTCCCGGGCTTGGCTGTCTCGGGAGGCGCGGCCTCCTCAGACGGCGGCTCGGCGGCGAGGCGGGCATCGATGGCCTGGATGGCCTTGTCGGCCTCGTAGGCCTTGCGGTGGGCGGGGAACCGCTTGCGCAGCGCCTCGAAGACGGCGCGGGCCTCGCGAAGGCGGCCGTCCCCGTAGTAGACCGTGCCCTTGTAGTACAGGGCAACGGGCATTTCAGGGGCGTCCGGGTACGCCTTCATCCAGGCGTCGAGCCGCTTCAGGGCCTCGTTCGGCAGGTTTTCCTCCAGGGGGACCATGGCCAGGATCAGCTCGGCCTGGGCCCGGCGTCCGGCCTCGTTGCGCGGGTCCAGCTCGGCGGCCCGCTCCAGGTGCGGCGCCGCTCGGCGCATCTGCCCCAGCCGCGCCAGCGCCTCGCCCAGCGCGAACGCCGCCTCCAGGTCGTTCGGCTTCGCCTCGCGGGCCTCGAACAGGGGGGCCAGCCCCCGCACGGCCTCGCACAGCTCGACGAATTCCTGCGGCCGCCGCGGTCCGACGATGATGTGCAGGGGCGTCTCCAGCGGGTCCTTCGGGTTCATCGCCGGGTGGATAAAAAGGACGCTTGGGTACACGCGGACCTCGAACCGTTTCGTCCACGGACCCGGGCACGCCGTGTCGTCGATGCGGACCGGGACGAAATGCTGCTCGAGCCAGGCGGCGATCTTGCGGTTCCCGAAGCTGCCCTTCTCCATCCACCGGCACGGCTGGCACCAGCCGGCGCGGAAGTAGAAAAGGACGGGCTTGCGGGTCTTGACGGCCTCGGCGACGGCGTCCTCGACGCTCGGGCGCCAGTTCGTCCGGGCGGGGGGCTCGGGCGGCGTCTGCGACTCGGGCGACTCGGCGGCGCGCGCATGCGGGGCCGCGAACGCCGCAAACAGGACGAGATGAAGCAGACGGGACCTCACGGCCACCTCCGTGACAGGCGTCAGGCCGGACCGGCGGATCCGGCGGCAGCCTCGACAACGACGCCGACGCGGCGGAGCTTCTCGTATCGGGCGGCGCGGAGCTCGTCGGGGGCGAGCTGCTTCAGCTCCCGCAGGTGCCGGCCGATCCGCCGCTCCAGGGCAATGGCCATCTCCCGCGGGTTGCGGTGGGCCGCCCCGAGCGGCTCGGGCACGATGTCGTCGATGACGCCGTAGAACTTGCCGTCGGCGGCCGTCAGGCGGAGGGCCTGGGCGGCCTCCGGGGCCTTCTCGGCCGTCCGCCACAGGATCGCCGCGCACCCTTCCGGCGTGATGACGCTGCAATAGGAGAACTCGAGCATGATCAGGCGGTCGGCAATGCCGATGCCGAGGTATCCGCCGGAGGCCCCCTCGCCGATAATCGCCCCGACGATGGGCACCTTGAGGCGCGACATCTCGCGCATGTTGACGGCGATCGACTCGGCGACGCCACGCTCCTCCGCCCCGATGCCGGGGTAGGCCCCCTGGGTGTCGATAAGCTGAAGGACGGGCAGGCGGAACTTCTCGGCCAGGCGCATGCACCGCAGGGCCTTCCAGTAGCCCTCCGGGTGGGCGCAGCCGAAGTAGCACTCGACCTTCTCGCGGGTATCGCGGCCCTTGCGGTGGCCGATCACCATGACCCGCTCGCCGGCGATCCGCCCGAGGCCGCATACGATGGCCTTGTCGTCGCGGAACCGACGGTCGCCGTGCAGCTCCTTGAAGTCCTGGACAAAGGCCTCGACGTAATCCATCGTCTGGGGCCGGTCGGGATGGCGAGCCACCTGGACCACCTCCCACGGCGTCAGGGCCGCGTATTTCTTGCGGATCATGACGACGAGGTTGCGGCGGATGTCGCGAATCTCGGCGGACAGGTCGACGCCGGTGGCCTGCTGCTCGTCCTCGAGCTCGCGGATGCGCTCCTCGAGCCTCGCGAACGGCTTCTCGAATTCGAGGCAAACACGTGCCATGGAACCCTCTCACCGCGTACGCCGCCGGGGGCACGGCCTCAGCCGCAGACCTGCATGATGCCCCTCAGCTTCATTCCGACATACCCCATCCCGTGCGGGCGGTCAAGGGGGTCCTTCGCCATCATCCCCAGTACCAGCTCCTCCAGCTCCCCCGGCACGTCCGGCACGACCCGGACCATGGGCGGCGGGGAGGCGTGAAGGTGCTGCTCCAGGAGGGCCTGCGACGTCTCGGCCCCGAACGGCAGCTTGCCGGTGACGGTCTCGTATACCGTCACGCCGAGGCTGTAGACGTCCGTCTGGGCCGTCAGCGGTTCGTTCCGAATCTGCTCCGGGGCCATGTACGACCACGTGCCGGGCCGCCGCCGATCGAACAGGCGCCTGAGGAATGCCCGGGCGCCCCGCGACTCGATCGCCCGGGCCAGGGCGAAATCGATCACCCGCACCACGTGGTCCTCGCCCACCACGATGTTCTGGGGCTTGACATCGCGGTGGATGCAACCGTGCTCGTGGAAGGCGGCCAGGCCGTCGGCCACCTGGGCCAGCCACCCGAGCCCCGTGGCCAGCGGGGGGCGCTCGCGGGCCAGAATATCCCGCAGGCTCCGCCCGTGCACAAGCTCCATCACCAGGAACGGGCGGGGGGCGTCCAGCATCACCTCGTGGACGCGGATCAGGTTCGGATGCTCGATGCCTTGGCGGACGCGGTGCTCGTTCTCCAGGAAGGTCCGCTCGCCGCGATCGTCGGCATACTGGGGCCGGAGGACCTTCAAAGCGTACTCGTCGCCGCGCCCACGCCCCACGAGGCGCAGTACGTGGAAGATCTCCGCCGTGTTCGTCTCGGCGATCTTGCGGAGTACCTGGAAGCCGTTGATGGTCTGCGGCATGGTCGTCGCGTTGCGTCGGTAGGTCGGCCCTGGCCCGCCGGTCGGTCCGTTTGCGCCCCGGTCCCCATGGCCCCGGGCCTGCGGCGGTCGGAGGGTTTTTACCCGGCCCCGGGTGTCTGGGCAACGCAAAAATCTGTTGACCCCCTTCGAGACGCCGCCTACAGTAGCCGCCGGAGTTGCCGCCCGGCCACGCAAGCGCGGACCTTCGCCCGCCCGAGCCCATGAAGCCCTGGACCCAGGTCACCATCTTCGGCGTCGGCCTTATCGGCGGCAGCCTGGGTCTGGCGCTGAAGCGGCGGGGTTTGGCGCGACGGGTCGTGGGGGTGGGCCACCGCGACACGAGCCTGGCGGCCGCCCTCGCCGCCGACGCCGTCGATGCGACGACGCTCGACCCGGCCAAGGGCGCCCGGGGCAGCGACTTGGCGGTCCTCGCGACGCCCGTGGGCCTTTTCGAGACGATGATGCACGCCGCCGCCCCGGCCCTCGAACCCGGCGCCGTCATCATCGACGTGGGAAGCACGAAGGCCGGCGTCGTCACCGCGATGGAGGCGGCGGTGCCCGACGGATGCGCGTTCGTCGGGTGTCATCCCATCGCGGGGAGCGAGCAGCGAGGCGTGGAGGCGGCACGGGAGGACCTTTTTGAGGGCCGCCTCTGCTGCGTGACGCCCACCGAGCGCACGCCGCCCGGGGCGCTGGAGCGCGTCGCGAGGACGTGGCAGGCCCTGGGGATGCGCATCGAGCGTCTCTCGCCCGAGGCTCATGACCGGCTTCTGGCACAGGTCAGCCACTTGCCGCACGCCGCCGCCTCGGCGCTGGTCTCGGCCATCGAGCCACAAGCCGAAGCGCTCGCCGGACCGGGCTGGACGGACACGACGCGCGTGGCGAGCGGCGACGCCGCCCTCTGGCGCGATATCCTCTTGAGCAACGCCACCGAGGTCGTCGACGCCTTGGAGCGCTTCAGCCAAGTCCTGGCCGGCATGGGCCGGGCCCTTCGCGACGGCGACGCCGAGACGATCGAGCGGATGCTGGCCGAAGCCAAGGCCCGCCGCGACCGGGTGGTGACCCAACAGCAGGTACGGAAGGACGAGCGCAGCCGACGTTAGCCGCGGCGCTTCCGCCTCGCGTGCCGTCAAAGGACACACAAACGATGGTCTGGGAAATCGAGATCCGCCACAAACCCCCCGCACGCGACGTCCACGGCGAGGAGGTCCTCCGCCAGGTCCGCGACGCGCTGGGCATCCGGACCGTCGAGGCGGTTGAGTCGTCGCGCCTCTTCTACCTCGACACCGACGCCGCCGAGGACGACGTCCGCCGCATCGCCGCCCGGCTCCTCGCCGACCCGGTCGTCGAGACGTTCGAGATGCGCCGCGAAGGGGATCGCGCGGGCGACGCCCGGGCCGTGGCCGTGGTCCGGCGGCAGCCCGGCGTCATGGACCCGGTGGCGATCTCGACGCTCCAGGCCATCGCGGACATGGGCTTGGAGGCCCGCCGCTGCCGCACTGCCCGCAAGTACTACTTCACCGGATCGCCGTCGCAGGCGGAGCTCGAGCGACTCGCGTGGGCGGTCCTGGCGAACGACTGCATCGAGGACGTGGCGTTCGCCGGGGAGGCCGAGGACGTCTTCCGCGAGGCCGCCCCCTACGCGTTCGAGAAGATCACCGTTGCCCTCCGCGAGGCCGACGATGCGGCCCTCGAGACGATCAGCCGCCAAGGCGGCTTGTTCCTGAACCTGCGGGAGATGACGGCGATCCAGGAGCACTTCCGCGGCCTCGACCGCGACCCGACGGACGTCGAGCTGGAGACGCTCGCCCAGACGTGGTCCGAGCATTGCGTCCACAAGACGCTGCGCGGTCTCATCACGTTCGAGGGCGAAACCATCGACAATCTGCTGAAGCAAACCGTCTTCCGGGCGACGAAGGAATTGGACCGCCCGTGGTGCATCTCCGTCTTCGTCGACGGGAGCGGGGTCATCGAGTTCGACGACGAGTGGGCCGTCTGCTTCAAGGTCGAGACCCACAACCACCCCAGCGCCCTGGAGCCGTACGGCGGCGCCGCGACGGGGATCGGCGGCGTGATCCGCGACCCGCTCGGCACGGGACTTGGGGCCCGGCCGATCCTGAACACCGACGTCTTCTGCTTCGCCCCGCCGGACACGCCCGCCGACGCCCTGCCCCCCGGCGTCCTGCACCCGCGGCGCGTCATGACCGGGGTCGTCTCCGGCGTCCGCGACTACGGCAACCGCATGGGCATCCCCACCGCCAACGGCGCCCTGTACTTCGACGAGCGCTACCTGGGCAACCCGCTCGTCTACTGCGGCAACGTCGGGCTCATCCCGCGGGACAAGTGCTTCAAGCACCAAGCCGCCGGCCACGCCATTGTCCTGGTGGGCGGGCGCACCGGACGCGACGGCATCCACGGGGCGACGTTCTCCTCCGGGGAGCTGACGCACACGACGGGCGAGGAGTTCAGCCACGCCGTCCAGATCGGCAACCCCATCGTCGAGAAGAAGATGGTCGACACGCTGGTCGCCGCCCGAAACCGGGACCTCTACACGGCCATCCAGGACTGCGGGGCGGGCGGCCTGTCGAGCGCCGTCGGCGAGATGGCCGAGGACCTCGGGGCAGAGGTCCATCTGGACCGGGTGCCCCTCAAGTACGAGGGCCTCTCCTACACCGAGATTTGGATCTCCGAGGCCCAGGAGCGCATGGTCCTGGCCGTCGAACCGGAGAAGGTGGACGCACTGCTCGCCCTCTTCGCCTCGGAGGACGTCGAGGCGACGGTCATCGGCGAGTTCACCGACACCGGCCGCCTCCGCCTTCGGTACGAGGGGAACCTGGTCGGCGACATGGCCATCGACTTCCTCTACGGCGGGCTGCCGCGCCGGGAGCTGGAGGCCGTCTGGCCCCGTCCCGCACACCCCGACCCGGCCCCGCCGGCGCAACCGGACCTGGCCGCGGACCTTCTGGCCGTCCTCCAGAGCTGGAACGTCTGCTCGAAGGAATGGGTCATCCGCCAGTACGATCACGAGGTCCAGGGCCAGACGGTCGTCAAGCCGCTCGTCGGCGCCGGCGAAGACGGGCCCGGCGACGCCTGCGTCATCACCCCCGTCCTGGGCTCGATCAAGGGCCTCGCCGTCGGGTGCGGCATGAACCCGAAGTACGGCGACGTGGACCCGTATTGGATGGCCGCGGCGGGGGTCGACGAGGCCGTACGGAACGTCGTCGCGGTGGGCGCGCGGCCGGACCGCATCGCCCTGCTCGACAACTACTGCTGGGGCAACTGCGACAAGCCCGACCGGCTCGGGTCGCTTGTCCTCGCCTCCAAGGCCCTCTACGACACGGCCGTCGCATACGGGACGCCGTTCATCAGCGGCAAGGACAGCCTCAACAACGAGTTCGCCTGGGGCGACGAGACGATCGTCATCCCGCCGACGCTGCTGGTCAGCTCGATGGCCCTCGTCGACGACGTGCGGCGGTGCGTGACGATGGACCTGAAGACCCCCGGAAACCCTGTCTATCTCGTGGGCCTGACGAAGGACGAGCTGGGCGGGTCGCACTGGTACGCCCTCCGCGGCGCCATCGGCACGGGCGCGCCCCAGGTCGATCTGGAGACGGCGCCGCGCTTCTTCCGGGCCGTTCACACGGCCATCCGCGACGGATGCGTCCGTGCGTGCCACGACCTTTCGGAGGGAGGCCTGGCCGTGGCGGCGGCCGAGATGGCCTTCGCGGGGGGCCCGGGCCTCGACCTGCATCTGGCCCATGTGCCGCGCCCGCACGGGTTCGACGACGACGGGCGCGTCGCCTTCAGCGAATCGACCACGCGGTTCCTCGTCGAGGTCGAGGCGGCCCGGGCGGGGGATTTCACGGCGCATCTGACGGGCCTTCCCTGCGCACTCGTGGGGGAGGCGACCGAAGACGCGCGGCTCGTGGTGCGCGGCATCGGCGGAGAAACGGTCATCGACCTGGCGTGCGATGACCTTCGCGAGGCGTGGAAACGGCCGCTCGATTGGGGCAAGGAGTGACCATGGGCGTACGGGCGCTGGTGCTTCGCACCGCGGGGATCAACTGCGACGCCGAGACGGAGTTCGCCTGGACGGAGGCGGGCGCCGCGGCGGACCGCGTCCACATCAACCGGCTCATCGACGACCCGTCGCGGCTGGACGCGTACCAGATTCTCACGGTCCCCGGCGGGTTCTCCTACGGCGACGACATCGCCGCCGGCAAGATTTTCGCCAATCAACTCGTCCACCACCTCGCCGACGCCGTCCACGGGCTGCTGGAGCGCGGCGGGCTGGTGCTCGGCATCTGCAACGGGTTCCAGGTGCTCGTCAAGTGCGGCCTTCTGCCCGGCTCGGACAACGGGCGACCGACGCTCGATCAATCGGCGACGCTCACCGCCAACGATTCCGGCCAGTTCGAGGACCGCTGGGTCCATCTGCGCGTCGAGACGGACCGGTGCCCGCTGCTGGAGAAGGGCGAGACGCTGTACCTGCCGGTGGCCCACGGGGAGGGGAAGTTCGTCCCCGGCGCGGACGCCTCCGCCGACGCCCTCGATGCCGCCGGCCAAGTGGCCTTCCGCTACGTGAGCGCCCACGGCCACGCGGGCGCCGGCTTCCCCGCGAACCCGAACGGCTCGATCGACGACATCGCAGGGGTCTGCGACCCGACCGGCCGCGTCCTCGGTCTCATGCCGCACCCGGAGCGACACGTCCTGCCCTGGCACCATCCCGCGTGGACCCGGCGGGGCCCGACCGAGGAAGGCGACGGCATGCGGGTGTTCCGGCGGGGCGTGGCGTATTTCGCGTGAGCGAGGCATGGGCAACCCCTCTCAGGACCGTGCATCCGAGCCTCCAGGGGTGGCCGATCTGCCCCGGGCCGGTCCAGGACACTACCCCCCGCCCTACGTGCCGACCAACGTCCTGTTCTATCGCTGGATCCGCTCCCTCCTTCGGCCCACCGACGTCGTGCTCGACGCCGGCGCCGGTCCGACGCCGCGCGACCCCGTCCGCCGCCTGCGCGGCGAGGCGGCGAAGGTGTGCGGCATTGACGTCGATGAAGCGGTGCTCGCGAACACGGCCCTCGACGAGGCCAAGGTCGTCCGAGACAACCGATGGCCCTATGCGGACGCCGCTTTCGACCTCGTCCTCTCCGACTACGTCTTGGAGCACCTCTCGGACCCGGTGGCCTACCTTGGGGAAGTCCGCCGCGTCCTGCGGCCGGGGGGACCGTTCTTCTACCGGACCGTCAACGCTCTGCATCCGGGCACCGTGGCCGCCCGCTGGCTTCCCCTTGAGGTCTGGAGCGCGCTGATTCAGCGGCTGGACCCGGATGCCGCCGCGGCGCACGATCCGTATCCGGCCTTCTGGCGCGCCAACACACCGGCCCGGATTCGACAAACGCTGCGGAAGGCCGGGTTCTCGGACGTGGACCTCCGCACACGCGAAGAGCCGCCGTCCTATCTCGCGGGCCTCGGACCGCTGGCCCGGGCGGGAGTCCTGTGGGAAAGGCTGGCCAACCGATGCCCGATGCTGGCTGGCCTCCGCATCACCCTCTACGGTCGTGCTCGGTGACAGGGGCGCGCTTCCCGGCTCTTGCCCCTTCCCGCCCGCCCCCTCGCCTGATACACTTCACCGGTTTCTTCCGGGAGGTCGTATGGCTGTCATCTGTGTCGCGGGCGTGACCGAGGGCATCGGCAAGACGGCCGTCGCCGAGATGCTCATCCAGGCCCTTGATCGGACCTCGGTCGCCCGCATCCGCCTCGGAGACGAGGTGCCGGAAGCCGAGGCCGCGAACGTGGCCGAGTGCGGCCACCTCGTCCTCGCGGACAAGGAGCTGGCAGACAACGCCGAAGCGGCCCGGTATCGCGAGGCCGGGGCCGAGAGCGTCACGATGCTTCTGGCCGAGCCGCGCGGCCTCTCGAAAGGCCTGGTGGCCCTCGACGCCGCCCGCGACTCCGACGCCACCCTCCTCGTCGAGGGCAACGCATGGCTTTGGGCCCGCGAGGCCGACCTGGTGGTCATGGTCATTGGACCGGGACCGAGGGGGTCGGGCCTGGCGCGCGTGCGAGGATCGGCGCGGGATCTTTTCGAGAAGGTCGGCATCTGGGCATGGAACACCCGGTCCGACCCCACGGCCGAAGGGTTCTTCGAGTTCCCCCAGCGGCTCGCGCGCCTCGGATTCCGCGACGCCGTCTACAACACCGCCGACTTCCACCACGTCCACCCCGGCGACGCCGACCATCCCGGCAACGCCGCCTTCATGAAGGACGTCCGCGAGCGGCTCGATGGTCCCTGGTGGCGGCGCGAGAGCGACGCCTTCCTGCGCCGCCTCGGCTTCGACGAGACGCGAGGCGGGTGATGGCGAAGACTTGGACCGTCCGTCCCCCCGCACCCGAGACGGTGGCCCTTGCGCGGGAGCTGGGCTTGGCGCCGCTGGCGGCCCGGGTGCTGGCCGCCCGCGGTCTGGCCGACGTCGACGAAGCCCGGGCCTTCCTTGCCCCGACCCTCGATATGCTCCACGACCCCGGCGTCGATCCCGCCCTTGTCGCCGCCGCCGAGCGTCTCATGCGCGCGGCTCGCGACGGCGAGCCGATCGTGATCTACGGCGACTACGACGTCGACGGGATCACGGGGGCGGCCATCCTGTGGCAAGCCCTTCGCCTGGCGGACGCAAACGCTCGCGTCTACATCCCCCACCGCGTCGAGGAGGGCTACGGCCTGAACGCCGACGCCGTCGACCAGCTCGCCGACGAGGGGATCCGCCTGCTCGTGACGGTCGATTGTGGCGTGACGAGCGCCGCCGAGGTTGCCCGGGCCCGCGAGCGCGGCATGGACGTGCTCGTGACCGATCACCACGAGCCTGACCCGGGGCGCCTCCCCGACGCGACGGTCCTCGTCGACCCGAAGCTGCCGGACTCGGCTTACCCGTTCCGGGAACTGTCGGGGGCGGGCCTGGCCCTGAAGCTCGCTTGGGCCCTGGGCCGGCAGATGAGCCCCGCGGCGCGCGTCAGCGACGAGTTCCGCGAGTTCCTCCTCGCCGCGACGGGTCTGGCGGCCCTGGGGACCATCGCCGACGTCGTGCCGCTGGTGGGCGAGAACCACGTGCTGGCCCATTTCGGCCTTCGGGCCCTGGCAGGGAGCCGGAACCCGGGGATCCGCGCCCTGCTGGAAGTCTCCGGCCTCGCGGGCAAGGCTCTGGAGGCGGGACACGTCGGCTTCATGCTCGGACCGCGTTTGAACGCCGCCGGCCGCATGGGCTCCGCCCTCGAGGCCGTCGAGCTCCTGACCACGGCGGGCCCCGATGCCGCCATGGCCATCGCCGAGGGCCTGGACCGGGAGAACCGCCGCCGCCGGAAGGTCGAGAAGGAGATTCTGGAGCAGGCGGAAGAGGTCCTGGGGACCACGGCGGATCCCGACCACGACCGGGCCTTGGTTGTCGCGGGCAACGGCTGGCACACGGGCGTCATCGGCATCGTCGCGTCGCGGCTCGTCGACAAGTACCATCGCCCCACGGTCCTCATCGCCACCGCCGACGGGCAGGCCCAGGGCTCCGGTCGCTCCATCCCCGGCTTCCACCTCTTCGAGGCCCTCGTGGCCTGCGGGTCGCACCTAACGAACTTCGGCGGCCACGCCATGGCGGCGGGTTTGCGGCTGGAGGAACAGGCCGTCCCCGCCTTCCGCGAGGCCTTCCTCGCCCATGCCGCCTCGGCCCTGACGCCCGACGCCCTCCTGCCGCGCCTCACCGTCGACGCCGAGGTGAGCCTGGCGGACCTGGCGGTCGAGACGGTGGGCACGCTCGAGCGCATGGGCCCCTTCGGCGCGGGCAACCCGCGCCCCGTGCTGGCCATGCGCGAGGTGCGGCTCGTCGGAGACGCGCGGCGGATGGGACGGCGAGGCGACCACATGCAGATGCGGGTGACCGAGGCGGGCCGGGCCATCCGATGCGTCGGCTGGCGGATGGGCGAGGTGGCCGAGACCCTCTCGCGGGCGGGCTCGTGCGGCATCGCCTTCACAGCCCGCATCAGCGACTTCCGCGGACCCCGCGAGGTCGAGATCCACCTCAAGGACCTTTGGGTCGGCCGTTACGGGGACACCGAGACGGCCTCGAAGCTCTCTTGATCTTCCGGGTCTTTTCGGCTCATGTTTTTTCGGCCCATCGACCGATTTTTCCCTGGACGTTCGGTACTTGTTAGGGTACCCTGATGAAGGGCGTTCGAGCGGTCGGACGCCCCGAAGGACAGGAGCGTCACAGTCATGCGGGCCATTCTTCTGGTGGACATCGACGCCTTCTTCGCCCAGGCCGAGCAGGTGATGCGGCCGGAGCTGAAGGGCCGGCCTGTCATCGTCGGCGGGGCCGTCACGGACCGCAGTGTCGTGGCCTCGGCGAGCTACGAGGCCCGGGCGCGCGGCGTCAAGACGGCCATGCCCATCCGCCAGGCTGCGGACCTCTGTCCGGAGGCCGTCTTCCTCCGGGGCGACTTCCACGCCTACCGCCGCTTCTCCAACGCCATGATGGACGTTTGCCGCCGCTACACCCCCCTCACCGAGCCCGTCTCGCTGGACGAGGCGTACCTCGACGTGACAGGATGCCGACGGCTCTACGAGACAACGGGGCTCATCCGTCCCGGATGCGCAGGCTGGCCGGTGGAGGTGGCCGAGCACCTCCGCGACGCGATTCTCGAGGCCACGGGCCTGGGGGTCTCCGTCGGGGCCGGCACGAGCCGCCTCGTCGCCAAGATCGCGAGCGACTACGCGAAGCCGGGCGGCGTGGCATGGGTCAAGCCGGGCGGCGAACGGGCCTTCCTCGGCCCCCTGCCGCTGAAGGACTTGCCCGGCGTCGGTCCCAAGACCGCGGCGCGCCTGGCCCAGTACAACCTCCACACGATCGGCGACCTGGCCCGCGTCCCCGTCGAGGCCCTCGTCGACCAGTTCGGTCCGGCGGGCGAGGCGCTGGTCGCCCGGGCGCGCGGCGAGGACCCCACGCCCGTCTCCGCCGGCGCCGGCGACGCCAAGAGCATCAGCCGCGAGACCACCTTCGAGTCCGACCTCATCGATCGGGCGGCCCTGAAGGCCATGCTCTCGTACCTCCTGGAGCGGGCCTGCCGCCAGCTTCGCGACAACCGTCGCCTCGCCCGCACAGTCACGGTCAAGGTCCGCTACGCCGACTTCCGGACGGTCCTCCGGAGCCGGAGCCTGGCGACCCTCTCGGACCACGACGACGCGTTCTGGCCGGTGGCGGCGGAGCTGTTTGACAAGGTGCACACACGGCGGGTGGGAATCCGGCTGGTGGGCGTGGTCCTCTCGAACTTCGCCCCCAACGGCAGGCAGATGGGCCTCTTCGACGAGGGCCGGTATCGCCGCCGCGCGGGCT
Source organism: uncultured Anaerolineales bacterium (assembly GCA_964461715.1). GTDB lineage: Bacteria > Planctomycetota > Phycisphaerae > FEN-1346 > FEN-1346 > CAYWVR01. The sequence continues at coordinate 57,625 of CAYWVR010000009.1, read as the reverse complement.
ACTACCGCTCCGTCGACCGGATCCGCGACCGCTTCGGTTTCGGCGCCCTGGTGACCGGCCGCGCCGTCGAGTTGCTGCCGACGCACCGGCGCGACACGCACGGCTTCAAGCTTCGCACGGCGTGCCTGTCCCGGTAGAATGGGCGGCTTAGAAGCGGTTGCATGACCCGTTCGTCGCGAGGTCGCGCGAGAAGGTCGAGGGCAAGGACGCAGGCCCGAAAGGCCGGGAGGCGTGGCCAAGAGCCACGTCGAGGACCTTTCGGGTCGGCGGACGCTCGATCCTCGCCTCGTTTGCTGACAAACTGGACCGTCTCGACGCCGACCCCGCGAAGGTCGACGCGTGGAGGGACGCTTTCTAATCCGCACGCTCAGCGGCACGGGGATGGACGGATGAGATGTCGTCGAAACGTTCGACGGGGAGCGGCTACGTTCCCCTTCACGTGCGCAGCGCCCACTCGCACCTGTTCGGTGCGAGCCGCCTCGAGGAGCTGATCCGCACCGCCCTCGGCCTCGGCTACCGCACGATGGCCCTCACGGACCGGAACGGACTCTACGGGTCCGTCCTCTATTATCAGCAGGCGAAGGAAGCGGGCCTCGAACCCATCCTCGGCGTCGAGCTGGTCGAGGCGGAGGACGCGGTCGACCCGAAGCGAGGCACCGCGACGCCCGCGCGGGCGGTGTGTCTGGCACGGAACCGGGGGGGCTACCGGACCCTGTGCCGGTTGACGACCGCGCGGCATCTCGTCCCGGCGTTCGACCTGGCCGAAGCGCTGGCGGCCGATCACGAGGACGTCTACGTCCTCGTCCCGGATGCCGCGCTTCTGGCGCGGCTGGACGGGCGCATGCCGGAGGGGCGGCTCTTTGCGCTGGTGGAGGAGTTCGGCGACCGTTCGACGCGTCTGCGGAACGCGGGCCTCGCGCGGGCCGCCTCGAAGCGGCGCGTCCCCCTGGCCGCGAGCGGCGCCGTCGCCTTCCATGCCCCCGGCCGCTACCGGGCTCACCGCACCCTCCGGGCCATCGACACCCTCTCAACCGTGGCCGACGTCGCCCCGCACGCGCTGGCCCACCCGAAGGCGTATCTCAAGGGGCCCGAGGAGATGGCCGCGCTCTCGACCCGGTATCCGGAGGCGGCCCTGAACACGGTCCGCATCGCGGCGGATTGCCGGCTGGAGCTTCCGCTGGGGCGGCCGATTTTTCCGCGGGCGGACCTGCCGGAGGACGAGACGTCGTACTCGCACCTCGCAAAGCTGGCCTTCGCGGGCCTCAGGCGCCGGATTCGACCCCTGCGGCCGGAGGCCGTCGCGCGGCTGGAAAAGGAGTTGGCGGTCATCGATCGTCTCGGCTTCGCGGACTACTTTCTCATCATGCACGAGATCGTCGCGTGGATGCAGACGCGGGACATCCCGTGCGTGGGGCGGGGATCGGCGGCCGGGAGCCTGGTGGCCTATGCCCTGGGCCTCTCGGGCGTCGATCCCCTGAAGTACGGCCTCCTCTTCGAACGGTTCCTGAATCTGGAGCGGGCCGACTGTCCGGACATCGACCTGGATATCTGCTGGCGGGCTCGCGACGAGGTCATCAAGCACGTCTACGACACCTACGGCCACGACCGCGTGGCGATGATCTCGACGCACCAGACGTTCAAGGCCAAAAGCGCGTTCCGGGAGGTGGCCAAAGCCCACGGCCTGCCGCCCGCGGAGGTGGACCGCCTGTCGCGTCGGCTGCCATACTTCTCGGCCGCGGGCATCCGCGACGCCGTCCTCTCGTTCCCCGAGTGCCGCGACTTCCCCGTCGGCCGGACGGACGTGGCGCGGGTAATCGAGATCGCCGCCGCCCTCGACAGCCTGCCCCGCCACCTGAGCGTCCATGTCGGCGGGCTGGTGATCGCGGACCGGCCGCTGACCGACCACCTCCCCCTCCAGGTCGCGACGAAAGGCGTCGTCATCACGCAGCCGGAAGCGGACGCCGTCAAGGCACTGGGCCTGGTGAAGATGGACCTCCTGGCCCAGCGATCGCTCTCGATCCTCGCCACGGCCGTCCGGGAGATCGAGAAGACGCGGGGCGTGAGAATCGATCCGATGGCCATCGAGGACGGCGACCCCAAGACGGCGGCGCTCCTGGCGAAGGGCGACACCTTCGGGTGCTTCCAGATCGAGTCGCCCGGGATGCGGAACCTCCTGAAGATGATGGAGGCCCGGGAGCGGACGGACGTGATCCTCGGCCTCTCGCTCATCCGCCCCGGGCCGGCTTCGAGCGGGATGAAGGACCGTTTCGTGCGGCGGCGGCGCGGCCTGGAGGCCCCCGAGTATCTGCATCCCGCGCTCAAGGAGGTGCTGGGATCGACCTACGGCGTGATGCTCTATCAGGAGGACGTGATCCGCGTGGCCCACGCCGTGGCCGGATTCACGCTCGCCGAGGGCGACCGGCTCCGGAAAGACCTGGCGAAGGGCGTCGCACCATCGGCGCGGGAGGACTGGCGGACACGATTCATCCGCAGGGCCATTGCCGACGGGGCCCGCCGCCCCGACGCCGAGACCCTCTGGGAGCGCCTCGCCCAGTTTGCCGCGTACTCCTACTGCAAGGCCCACGCCTCGACCTACGGCGAGATCGCCTACCGCGCGACATACCTCAGGGCCCACTATCCGGCCGAGTTCGTCGCCGCCGTGCTCGCGAACCAGTCCGGCTACTACGAGCGGCGGACGTACGTGGAGGACGCGCGGCGGCGGGGCGTCGCGGTGCTCGGGCCGGACGTCAACGTCTCCGGCGTCGAGCCAACGAGCGAGCGGCTCGCCGAGGGGCGGGTCGGTCTTCGCATCAGCCTCATGGACGTGCGGGGCCTGGGGCAACGGTCGATGCGGGGGATTCTCGAAGCCCGCGAGGCGCACGGGCCGTTCGCCTCCGTGGCGGACGTCGTGGCGCGCGTGAAGCTTTCGCGCGAGGAGTTGGAGAACCTCGCCCTGGCCGGGGCGTTCGACGGTCTCGTCGACGGCCGCGCCGCCGCCCTCTGGCAGGTCCACGCCCTGGCCTCGCGCCCGGCGGAGGCGGCCGAGGCGGGACGGCTCTTCGCGGCGCCCGCGCCGGCCCCCGCCCCCCTCGACCTCCCGGACTATACGCCCCTCCAGAAGCTCCAGGCGGAGCTCTACGCCCTGGGGGGCCTCACACCCTCGGCCGGGCCGATGGAGGTCTACGGGCCGCTCCTCGGCCTCAATGGGAACGTGACGCCACTTGCGGACCTCGCGGGGCGCGGCGGAGAGGCGGTGACCGTTTGCGGCGTGCTCTTCGCCGAACGCCGGGCCCGCACAAAACATGGCGAGTTCATGAAGTTTATCAGCCTCGAAGATACGAGCGGCGTCGTCGAGGCCGTCCTCCTGCCCAACGCCTACCAGCGGCTCGGGGGCCGCCTGACGACGCGCGGGCCGTACCGCGTCACCGGGACCGTCGAGGACCACTACGGGGCCGTGTCGCTGAAGGTGACGGATCTGGTCCTCGTCTCGCCTATTCCATGTGAAGGGCCACGGCGTCTACCTCGCTTCAGTGGGAATCCGGTCTAGAACGCCACGCGGACGGTCAGAATCTCGTATGGGCGGGCGACGAAGGGGACCTCGCCCCCCTCGACCTCGAGCGGCCCTTCCTTCGTCTCCAT